>CAIMFY010000064.1 GCA_903840415.1 uncultured Opitutia bacterium
TATATCGAGACGTTTTACAACCCGACGAGACGCCACAGCTCGCTCGGTCAGATCTCACCTGTGGCCTACGAAATACAACAACAACCGAAAGACATCAAAGCCGCCTGAATTGGTGTCCATTCTTTCGAGGCAAGCCCAGTATGCAACGCTATGCAGTCACGATTTAGAGTTCCAAACTCGTGCAACAGCATTCACGCAACCTTTCGATGGATTCCGTTTGGCGACCATTCGTGTTGTTAGGCCGAAACGAAGCGTCGTTTGTGGCTGATTGCTGCGGCGGCACGGACTTTCCCTCGTGTGAGGTTACTTGCTCTCCCGGCACAACTAACTTCACCGCCATAAAGCGTTTGAATGAAATTGCATGGAATTGGACTGTCTTCACGGCGCAGGGTGAAGTGCTCGACGAAGGCACCGAACGCACCCGGGCAGAGGCAATTCGAGCGGCGGTCGAATCGCAGCCTCTATGGTCACACCGATGCGCAGCCAAGGGTCTATGCCACTGCCATAGCGGCGTGCCAATGTGAGAACTAGCGCGATGCCCAGCAATTGCCAAAAAACGCCGAACCACAGGTTCTGGAATATGGTAGGAATAGCATAACCCAAGCAGCGTATGACTATTCCGCAGACTCAGACTTTCGAAAAACTACCGCGAAGCAAAAGCGCGCGCATCAATCGCGAAATTCAACGCGACCTTGAGCAAGCGGAAACGGTGAAAAATTCCCTAGTGCTTCTAGTGATTGTGGCCGCCGTAGTCATTGCCGGATGGCTGATATTTTCGAGCCTAGCCTGAGGAAACACAAACGAAACCGCGGCGCAAGAAAAGCCCGCCCGATGGCGCTCGGAGTCATTTTGCGACAGAAGGGTTGGCCGGCGCCAGCGAACGTTTCCATTGCCGTGGCGGGGGTTAGACCGGTTGCGGGACTTGCGTCGTAGTAGTCAATGGAATGCGTGAAACGAGCTGACCCAAACTAGTTTGGTCCCTGATTCGTCAAATCGGGTTTGTCCTATAATTCGGCTGAGGACGCGAGCCATGCGCCGTGATGCGAGTGCTCTGAAGACGGAAAATTGCTCACGCCAAAGATTGCGCCGTAGTAGGACAATCATTCCGCGTAGGCCAGCAACCCGCGAATGATGCGTAGGCCTCCATCGATTGTGCGTGGCCTGCGATCGCCCACGGCGCGTCCGTTTCGCTGAAAAGAGTATTGCGCCTCGCGGCGTCAGCCAGGGTTCTGTCAAATTGGCGAATGCGCCGAAAACACCCGTCAGTTTCTTGGGCGACGTCGATGTGCTCTGGCCCGATAATGTGAATCGGAAAGAATTCGTGGAGCGCGTTCGTCAATCTGGTGTGGGCACGGGCGAGTTCAGGTCCAACGATGAAAGCGTGTTCACCGCGCAACCGAGCGACAAGCGACTCGAGGACCGATAGCCGAGTTTCGAGTTGGTTGGGGACGGCAAAGGTCTTGGCGCACGCGCCGACTCGCGAAAGCGTGTATTCTTTCTCGTAGACCCACGTGATTTCGCCTCCCTCTCCTGTGATCTTGATTTCCGGCGGCAGTTCTTCCCTTCCCGCATGGGAGCCCTGAACAAGAATCTCCACTGCACCTGCCGTGCGCGCCCTCATGCTGAATGTATCGAAGCTCTCAATGCCGTGGGTTCGATAGAGCTCAGCCTCAAGACTAACCACCTCCGCAGCTGCCTCCGGTTGATTGCCCGCCCAAAACAAGGCAAGCATCAGGAAGTGCGCGAAGGCATTGTTCACTGGCGAGTCCAGCACCCACGCTCCATCCGCCCGCAGGCGACCCGCCCAAGCGTTGCGCGAGTAATAATCCTCCGTTCGCGGCCACTGTGCGCGCACCGTCACCCTTCGCAGCCGTCCAATCTCACCGGTCAAGACGCGGCGCTTAATGTCATGTGTGGCAGGCACATAAAGGTCTTGGAAGCCGACCGCCACCAACCGGTCCGTTGTCGACTGGGCTGCGATAATGCTGTCAACATCCTGCAGCGTGGCCGCGATTGGTTTCTCGACGAGCACATGCGCACCAGCGCGAAGCGCGGCGATGGTCATCGACGCGTGCCATTGAATGCCCGTGGGCAATAGCACGAGATCGATGCGTCCCGCCAACGCGGTAATCATATCTTCGAAGCGATCGAATACCTGCACACCCTGCCGCCGCATTCGCGCGCAAATCGACGCTTCCTCGGCTTGGTTGATAACGGTGGCACCCACTAACTGGAGCCGACCAACGAGCGACTGCTCCATCGCCATCAGCAGATGCCAGCGGCCGTAACCTGACACTCCAACAATCGCAGCGCGAGTCATTGGGGGGTTGCAACTATACCACCCGCATATCGGACATAGGTAAAGAACCGGCCGCACACCCGCTGACCGGTATTCGCAATGGGGTGTTTGATGGCAAGATGACTCATGGGAAACGCGTCTTGGGGAGGCCACAATAACGCAGAGACAATAGGAATGGTCTTGCCGCGCCAAAGTCAGGCCGGTTCGTATGGATGCGTTGCAAGGCCATGCCAAAATCTACTCTTCGTGCGATTGCTGAAAGCTGCGGTATTTCCGCGGCCACCGTGTCCCGCGCATTGTCTGGTCACCCGAATGTGCGAGCTGCGGTGCGCGAACGCGTTATGGCCCTCGCGCAGCAACAAGGCTACAAGCGCAATCAGCTCGTCGGCACAGTCATGGCGCATGTGCGGGCCGCCCGCACCCAACGCTTTCGTGGCAACCTGGCAATCGTTCACGTGCCCTCGCCCGAACAGCCTCGGCCGCGGCCCATGCAGGAGGGCATGATCGCCGCCGCCGAAAAACGGTCACGTGAATTAGGTTTTCAACTCGGCGTGTTTCAGCTCGATCCGCCGCGGTTGGGTGCGGAGAGCCTCGGGCGCATTCTGCGTGCGCGCGGCGTGCAGGGTGTCATCTTTCTGTTTTCCAGGCCGACCGATGCAGTCCAAGGTTTTCCTTGGGAAAATTTCGCTTCGGTAGAGATGGACTATGGCTCCTCGCGCCTGTTGCTGCACACGGTGGCGATCGATCACCATCTGACCCTCACCGCCGCGCTTAGCCGCCTGAAGTCACTCAGTTATAGCCGGGCCGGTCTTTTCATCGAACGCCATAAGGACGAACGCCTGATGTTCAAATGGTCGGCGGCATTCCGCTCCTTTCAAGAAACCCAAGGCGGTATTGGCAGCGCACCCGTATTGGTTGCCGATGAAATAGAACCGGCGGCGTTTCTCGCATGGCATCGGGCGCACCGACTGGATCTCGTGATTGGACACGTCGACAAGGCGGTTACGTGGCTGCGCGCGGCAGGCGTCCCCGTCCCGGGCAAAACCGGATTTTTCAACCTGAATTGGAACGAGCGCTCCCGCCTTTGCGCGGGATTGGATCTTCGACCGGAACTGCAGGGCAGCGTGGCCGTCGAGTCGGTGGTTGCGCAGATCCATCGCAACGAACGCGGGCTTCCGGTAGATCCGCATACTGTGATGTTGAGCGGCCGATGGATCGACGGACCGACGGTTAACTAAAGATCCAAGCGTGCTGCCTGGCAGGCCTAACCACCCGTGCGCAGCTACTGCTACCGCGTCATGAGGTGTTCCATTCAGGCGATAAGTGGCGTTGGTCTGAAACAAGCCGCGACGTCGGGTGTGTCCGTCCGTTTCCTCTCTTCGGCGAAACGCAGCCACTCGCCATCGCGCCACTCGATTCATTGGCGTGACTAACGCGAGCGGCGCGACCAGAATTCAGAGCCTGCCCTGACGCAGCGGCCAGCGATCGAACTCGCGGTCGTAGCTTACCCCGGAACTAGAGATCATCACCCACCGATCGCGAGGACTGTGCAGGTCGTATGTGAGACGCCGACCATTTGGAAATACGAATTCACGCGCAAGAGCCGGCTCGTCAGGGTTGGCGGCTACGATCGCACTCAGCACGTCAGCCGGGTCTGGGCTGCGGACGATCGCAATAAGGCCAACATTCGGGGTGGAATAGACTGCTATCACAAGCTCTGTGCCCGCGGCATACGCGTGCCAGCGTCCTGTTTCCTGGGCTGCGGCGAACCGCGCTGGCACGTGCACAGGACCCGCAGCGCATGCGAAATTTTCGGCTACGCCAGTGTTGTTCCACTGCCGAAAATTCTCACCCGGGCCGGCAAGATGGACTACGTTGGAAAGATCATCGGCCGCATCATCGAGCAACAAAGTAATCGGACGGGCCACAATGACGGAACGCTCGCCGCGGTTGACACCACCGGCGCTGAGCAGAAACCCCGGACCAGCCGAATAGATCTCGGGGCTCGCCTCGATTCCATGGCCGATTTTCACAAAATAGCCGTCGCCTTTCTCGAAGAGGAACCGGACCACGGCATCGGGCGGACGGTAAGGTAGGCATGCGCCGATAATCGCGTGGGTTTCTCCACCTCTTTGAAGTCCGGTCAGTTCTAGTGGAGTCGGAGCGTAGCTGAGCCACGATGTCATATAGGCGGTCTGATAGCCCGTCGTAAGCGAAGTCATGCCCGCATATTCGTAGCGCCGACGGAACGGCGGGAAGTGCCGCAACCGATAACTCCCGAGCGCGTAGTTCCAGTTCATCTCGTCGAGTAGGTCGCGCGCGGACGTGCGCAGGCGGTCGGAGGCGAACGCTTCCAAGTTTAGCAAGCCGAGAATCGTGTAGCCGATATAGGGCTGGGAATTGAATTCGTGAAATCCCGCCGTTCGCATCTTCTCAAGGAGGCTGAGTAATCTGCTTTCCATGCCGTTCGCCTCATTGTCGAACCGGGGCGAAGTGTTGCCGTGCATTCGCAGCCAGCGGTTCTTCAAATAACGCGAGCCCTCGGTCATGAGCAGATGGTTTTCGGTTTCTTCAAACAAACCCAGCGTGTGTGGCGCAGTCGCGCGAAAGGCATTGCCGTCCTCGGTGAGTAACACGTTTAACAAATGATCACGAGCCGCTGGGATGAGGGCGGTGGAGTCCTCACCGAACAGCCATAAGATAGTCGTCAGCACCGACTCGGCGAAATCGTAATCCCCCTTCGGGTTCTGCCAGCCTGACGTGCCGGCCACACCCCACGGTTTCGCCGCGATAATATATTGGTTGGATTCGGACAACTGCCGCCGGGTGAGCAGTCGTCCGAGAAGAATGCGCGGGGCGTCACCCTTGCCGCCTTTCTGAAAACTATCGAGTGGTTTGGCGGCCCAAGACTCATACACTCGAATCGCCAGCGCCGAATTATTTTTCCATGCGAGCATCCGTTCGTGGGGAACTACGAACGTGCTCGGCGGCAGTATCGGCCCGGAGTATTTTGTCCGAGGCAACAGCAACGCCCGCAGCGGCGTGCAGGTTGCCGCGATAATGATCAGCACAGCAACCGCCGCAGAACCTAGGAGCAATTTTCGGATCATAACATTTTGGTTTCTAGCCCCGCGGCGGAGTCAGTCTGGAAATTCCTTCAGCCACGCCAGTTGCTCCCACTTCTCCTGTCCGGCGTAAGGTTGCGGTGCACCCGGCGTGCTGCGACCGCGCTCGATTGTCTTGCGCATGAGCTGGCCGAGACGTTGCACGATTTCGGGGTGCGCAGCGGCAAGGTTGTTTCGCTCCCCGGGATCGGCCATGAGATCGTAGAGTTGAAACGGCGGAAGTTTGGTCAGGTCGGCGGCTTCAGTCTTAAGCCACTGGCTCGGATTTGGCGTCGGGGGACTCCAACCGCCCGAACCGGGCCAAAGCAGGAGCTTCCAGCTGCCTTCGCGAATTGAGAACCGCCCTTCACCGGAGTGATTGACGATATTCGTGCGAGCGGACGCCCGCAGCTTATCACCGCGCAGGAGCGGGAGCATGCTGACGCTATCCTCGGCGACGTTATCTGAAAGCGGCGCGCCGAGCACTTCAGCGCACGTGGCGAAAAAATCCTGCAGTCCAACCAGTTCGGAACAGGTGGTCCCCGGCGCAGTAACGCCGGGCCAGCGCGCAACAAACGGCATGCGGTGTCCGCCCTCGAACAGGTCGGATTTGTAGCCGCGCCAACCGCCGCTGGGATCGTGGTGCACCGCCGCGTGTTCCGGCAGGCCCGCGGCGGGCGCAAAGCCGTTATCCGATGTAAAAATCACGAGTGTGTTTTTCGCGAATCCTCTGGCCTCCAGCGCCGCGAGAATCCGGCCGACGTCGGCGTCAAGCTGCGTGACAAAATCGCCGTAGGCGGTCGCGTGCGTTTTGCCTTCAAATTCGCCGGTTGGCAAAATCGGCGTGTGGGGTGAAGCGAACGCCAAATAAAGGAAGAACGGCCGGCCGTCGTGCGTGGCGGCCCGCTCGGCGAAATAGTCCACGGCTTTTTCGGTGAGACGCGGCTGCACTTCCTCCATCCGAAAATCGGCACTGATCGGGCCGGCGCGCCAGAGTTTCGGCGGTGGACTGTCGACGACCGTGCCAGTCGGCACCATCGTGGCACGGTCGTTGGCGATCCAAACGTAAGGTGGCATGTCGAGCGATGCGCTGAGACCGAAAAACTTGTCGAAGCCGTGCGCAGTCGGGCCGCCGCCGACCGGCTTGGCGAAGTCAACGTCGTCGGGCTTTGCGCCCGTTCGCACCCAATCAAGACCCAGATGCCATTTCCCGAACATCGCACTTGCGTAACCGTGCGCGCGAAGAAAATCCGCCACCGTGAGCCGACCCGGCTCGATGAGCGGCGCGCCGTAGCCTTGTAGTACACCCTGTTTGAGCTCGCCGCGCCACGCGTAGCGTCCCGTGAGCAAGGCGTAACGGCTGGGCGTGCAGAGCGAGGATGCGGCGTGCGCATCGGTGAACACGACGCCTTCGCGGGCGAGGCGGTCGATATTCGGCGTTCGCCACGCGCTCTTCGGATTGAAGCTCGACACGTCCCCATAGCCAAGGTCGTCCGTGAGAATGTAGAGAATGTTGGGCGGCGGCGTGGCGCCCAAGACACCGGCGCCCACAATGAGACACACCGCCGTGAAGCCGAGGTAAGGATTTACGATTTTTCGCCAAGACATGCTAAACATCTTAGCGGCGGATTTCTTCGCCGAGTTGGCGGTGAAGTTCACTGAGCGTTTGGGCCGTGGCCTTGGTTACCTTGCGATCATAGGTGGCGAGGCCGTTGATTTCGTTTTCGACATCAGTGGTCTGAGTGTAGACGCCGGCGGCAACTCCCTTGCCCTTCAAGTCCACAAGCTGGCCGAGCGTGCGCGTGTAGCGGGCGAGCCATTCCTCGCGGGATTTCGGCATGTTGCCGTAGAGCTTGAATTTGGATTCGTCGCCGCTCCAAAGATGCCCTGGCTCCGGCCAGCCGTGGCCACCGAATTCGCCAACAACCTTGACGAAGTCCTTGAACCGCTCGTCTTCGAGCGGAAACGCGGGATCGGGATAGTTGTGAGAGTCGGCGATGTCTCCAACCGGCCAGAAGTTTCCGCCCGATGCGATGTTGACATGGCGGGTCGGATCATAAGCAGCGGCCGCCCGGCCAATCTCGAGACTGCGGTGCTGGCCCCAGCGCTCGTTGAAGGGCACCCAGACGACAATCGACGGGTAGTGGCGAAGCGCGTCCACCATCTCGCGGAATTCGCGCATCCACTGTTCGTGATCTGCGTCGGGCCAGATGGCGTCGGTGGGATTGGGCGCAAACCGCGTCCACTTTGGATCGGGGCCGCCGCTCGGCTGATCCTGCCATACGAGCATGCCGATGCGATCGCAGTGATAATAATAGCGGCGTGGCTCAATCTTCACGTGCTTGCGCAACATATTGAAGCCGGCGTCTTTTAGAAAGTGGATGTCCCAGGCCATCGCTTCGTCGGACGGCGGTGTGAGCAATCCGTCCGGCCACCAACCTTGATCGAGCGGGCCCCAATGGAAAATTACCTCGCCGTTCAGCGTGAAACGCAGATTGCCGTCCTGATCGCGCTTGGTGCCGACCTCGCGAATACCGGCGTAGGATTTCACGCGATCGAGCGGCCGGCCGTCAGCGCCGAGCAGGCTGACTTCGAGATCGTAGAGATGCGGATGCGCCGGCGACCATAGCTGCGCCTCGGGAATGGCGAGTTCGAGTCGGCCCGCGCCGGTCGCCTGCGCGACAGTTTGGCCGTTCAGCGTCGCAACTACCTGCAGTTTCTCGCCCGGCACGACGACGCCGGAGAGAACGGGGTCAACAATGATGACCGCGGGCTTGACGCGAGTGGCCACGCGCAAATCCGAGAGATATCGCTCCGGGACTTCCTCCAGCCAGACGGTTTGCCAGAGACCGGAAACCCGTGTGTAGCGAATTCCCCTTGGCTTGAGCGTCTGCTTGCCGCGCAACTGGTAGGAGCCCACTGAGTCCGTGGCATCGGTTATGCGCACTTTCAGTTCGTTGGCATCGGGCTTAAGCGCGCTCGTGATGTCGAACGAGAATGGCGTGTTGCCACCCCGATGCGCGCCGACCTGCACCTCGTTAACCCAAACGGTAGTCTCGTAGTCCGCCGCCTCGAAATGAAGCAGCGTGCGGTGGCGTGGGCCAGCCGTCGCCCCGAATGTTCGACGATACCAGAGCACCTCGTCAGGCTCAAGCGGGCGACCCACCCCCGACAGCGCAGACTCGATGCAGAACGGAACGAGGATTTGGCCTTGTGCGATCCCTTCCTCGCTCTCCGTTTTGGAAACGGAATAATTCCAGAGGCCATTCAGGTTCTGCCATGAATCGCGCACGAGGGACGGGCGCGGATGCTCGGTCCAAGCGTTGGCGGGAGAAACTCGGGAACCCCAATCCGTGAGCATTGGATTCTCTGCCGGCTTCCAAGTCGCGTTTGCCGACGAGGCAGCGAGCAAAACAGCGAATGCTAAAACGGCTCGGCGCAGTGATATCATGACTTCACCTTTGCCTTCGGTTTCTGCTGCATGAAAGCGAAAACACGATCTGCGGCGGCGAGTGCGGCTTGGTCATGATGCACCATACCGTAAAGCGTGAGCGCCTGAACGACCTCGCCGTAGTTCACACTCTTCGGCTCACCGAAATACGAAGCTTCCTTACCCACGCCAGTGCGCGTGTTGTCGGTGACGTCAACTTCGCCGGTGGGCTTGATCCGCGTGAGCTCCCACGCCATCGCCGCGGGCAACGCCGTCTCAAATTCCGGGACCGATACATGAAAAGCCAGCACCTGGCCGAAGAGAATCGAGACGACATTGTAGCTCGAGTCGCGGCCGCCATTCTCGATGAAGACACCATCCTTGTCACGCAGCGTGAGCGCGTGCGCGATGAGCTTGCGGGATATGGCGATGAGTTGCTCGTCGTGCAGCGCGATGCCGCAAGTGCCGAATGCTTTCGCGGCGATAACAATGCGGTTCACCGCATGGCTGCTGTCATGGATAATGGCGTCGTAGCCTGATGAGATGAAAGCCGTCGCGCGGCGGAGTTTCGGCTCCAAGGCGGCGATGCGATCGTGAAAATGCGCCTCATACGGCGACTCGCGAATCACGAGGATCATGCGGCCGAATTCCTGCAGAAAGAAAAATGCCGTCTCGACCGCCGCGCCAAACGGCTTCGCGCTCTTCCCGTTGGGTCGGTCATTTGCTTCGAAACCGCCGTCAGCGCGCTGATGCGAGAACGTCAACTCGATGCCACGCCAAGCATCGTCGGCGCGGGCGAGATCATCGGTGACGACACCGGCGATGACGCCGCGACAACATCCGCGCTGCGTGCCGGCTTCGATCCAATAACCACCTTGATGGTTGCTGCCCATAAATCCTTTTTCGTCGGGCTTGTCGCCCATGAGCGCAATCAAGCGTTCGCGCGGAATGGCCCGCAGGATTTCATATTCGGTGGGAATGGCGCGCGAAGCGTCGTTGCTGATCGCCACAGCCCTTGCACCAAGGAATGAGCAAATCAAAATCAGTTTAGTTAGTCGCATAATGCATGGGAGCGAAGCGGTCGCCGTCACGAAATGTGGATAGCGGTGTGAAACGGTGTAACCCCGGTAAGATAGACACTGAGTCCGTCCCACTTTGGCAACGCGCCGCGGACCTGCGTATACGAATTCTCCGCGTAGCCGGGGCCAAACTCGATGGCCTCTTCGCCAAGGACATAGCGGCCGAGTCCACTCCTCAGCAGAAAAGCGTCTTTCACACCGGCGACCGGCTCGACGCCCTCGAGTTTTCCGCCGTAACGAAACGCCAGCTCGATCGCCACCGGGACGTCGTCCGTGCCGCTGATCGATATTTCGAGCGTGAATTTACCAGCGACTTCAGTGACTTCGACCACGGCTTCGTATTTCTGGATGTTACTGCGGGCCCGCGCCGCACGACTGTCGACGGCGAGCGTGCCGTTGGGCGCCATGCGCACGTGTTCGCCACTGGCGATTAGCTCTTTGGTTAGCGGCTGGAAATACGGCCCTTCGAGCTGCTGGCGCAGGAGGAAGCGGTCGTCGCGGACTTCAAGGACGTCGCTCATGAACTGACCCTTGCCGAAGAAGGCGCCGGCGAGACGCAACGCCTCGAGCGCGGCGGCGCCGTTGCGAAATGAAAACAGCGTCGTGTTGGCGGCGAGCACCGTGCCGCTCACCTTTCCGCGGCGGATGCGGGCAAGGTTGGAGTAACTGAAAACCTTCGCATAGTCGGTGGGCAGCGGCGCGTCGGTTGGCAACTCCCGCAGCATCTCCGGTTGAGTGAGCAACGCCGCAAGTTCACCGCCGAGTTGCTGGCGCGCCGTGCGCTCGATCTGGCGCGTCATCGCCGCGAACCGACCGTTGCCGTCGCGCAGCGCCAGATAGCGATAGGAATAATAGTAGCGCGCCATGCTTCCGCGCTGGTAGCGATCCTGACGGCGCGAGGCCTCGGTCACAACTTCGCCGTCAGGATGCACATAGTAGAGGGTCATCTCCAAGTTGCGGCGCACCGCCTCGAACAAGTCCGGACGATCGAGTAGGCGGGCCACAGTGAGCAGCGCGCGATCGACCACCGGTGAGTAAACGGATGTGCTCTTCTCCGTGAATTGCCCGTCAGGATCGATGTCGACCGTTTCGGCCAACCATTCCTCGATGCGCGCGACATACTTGGGATTTGGAAATAGCGAGTTAATCGACGCGAGGCCGCCACAGACGACCCAGCGGTGATTGGGCGTATGCACGCCGCCAGTCGCGAGACCGTCACCCGCCTTGATGAAGAACTTGGCGAGTTCGGCGGTGACAGCGCTGAGGTCGCGCTGCGGACTCGCGTGCAACAAAAGGTAAGCGGGAAAAAGCGCCTCGAGACAAAACGCCGTGTCGGGCGGTGAGTGAAAATTTGTTTCCGGGAGATCGGTCGTGCCGTCGTCGTGCTGCGCCACGAGGAGGTAGCGCATGGCGAGTTGGAGGGAGTCGACAAAATCAGCCGAGCGAAAAAATTTCGATTCCGGGCTGCAGGCCGCGCAGGCAAGGGATGACACGAGGCCAGCCGTGCCCCGCGCACTGAAAATTCCGTTTCTGTCCGGCATGCCGCCCAACCAACGATGGCCTCCGCGGCGCTCCTGCTGGGCGAGCTGGTCAGGAATCGACTCGTCGTTGGAGCGGATAAGTTCGCGCAACACCGAGTCTGATTCGGCCGATGCACGTGGGGATGCAGCACTGGCGCCAAACGCCTTAAGCCCGATGACGGTGAGTCCCGCCGCACTCGCGGAGGCCTTGAGGAAATTTCTGCGGTTCATAGGGTGGTCGGTGTCCAAAGACTCACTCTTCGCGGCGGATGCGTTGTTCGAAATTCAGCAGCAAGCGTCGACCGCCAAATTCGATCGTGATGCTTTGGGGTTTCCGAGCCGTCCGGGCATAAGGGGAGTCGTGGCGCGTGTAGTTTGAGTCCTGCACGACTCCGTTCACGCGAAATTCCTTTTGGTAGCCAAGCTCCAATCGTCGCGCACCGCTTTGATACGCAAGGACGCCGTCTCGGTAACTCAGGAGGTTGTTGTCAATCCGTCTGACAAAAGCGTCGAAGTCCCCGTCGCCGCTGGCTGAGCCTAGTTCGCAAACCCACGCCGTCTCGCGTCCATCTTGGATCAAGTCCTCCGTCGAGCCGCTGCGATAGGCCAGCGGTCCCGAGCCAAGCAATGCGACGTATACATTCCCGTGCTTGCCATAAGCGCGCTGGCCGCGCAACTCGACGCGATCGAAGCGATCCTGTGGAAAGTAAGCATGCGTGAAATGATTCACGGCTTTCTCACCAAGCGTCGGGCGTTCAGGCACGCGGTAGATTTGCAGACAGACATTTTCGCATTGCGCGGCATCCGGCAGGCGGCCCGGCCCGATCCAATAATTTGGATCGTCATCGGGGGTCTTCCCTTTTCGCGGCACGGGCGGTTGCGCAGTGAAGATACTCATCCGGTTGGATAGCGTGGCGCTCCAGACGTGGTGCTGGTCGTTAAGCATGCCAGCATGATAGCGCTGCACGCTGGCCAGCAGGTAATCCGGCGTCCTGTAAGTATAGGTGTTCGCCCGCTGCAGCGGAGTGCCGTTGGCGACGGTATCAGTCCACCGACTCACCGCGGGCAACAGGCCGGCCTTGCGCAGCAGCGTGAAATCGACCGTGCGCAGCCCTTCGAGGAAATTATTGGAAAACATCCGGTGCCGATCGACGTAGCTCAGCGTGGAGTCGATGACCTCCGGATTCGCGAACGCCTCCATGCCCCACTGAAGCATAATCCGCGCGTCCTCGTCGCCGGTGCGCTGTTCGTTGAGTAACTCAGGTAGATCGAGGCCTTGGGATGCCTTGATGACGACTGAATGCCCATCGCGGCCGATCGCCTCGATCACCTTGGGAACCTGATAGCGTTCACGAAAAAGGAAGCAGCCGTCCATCCGCCGGCCATCGGGCACGGGCAGGCCGAAGCCCCAGATATTTTGGATGATGCCCCGCATCGAGTTCCCCGCCTCGCCGCTCTTGCGGTTCCGGTCGTAAGCGCGGCCCATGGTCGAAACAAACACGCCCTCGCGCGACTGCGTAGCGACATCGTAGAGCAGCAGGTCGAGCACTATCCGGCTCTTGGTCACGATATCATCATCAGCGGCGAAGTCGATCAGGTTGCAGAGCGGTGCGACGTCCTCGACATAATAGACGTTGGAATACCACTCGGCAAATCCGTAGAGCCAGCGCTGTTCGAGCCAAGTCAGCACGCGGCGGCGGGCGGCGGCCAGGTGTTCCCGACCGGTGCGACCATCGATCGTGAATATTTCTTCGGGGTATTTTTGTCCGGCGAGATATTCGGCGGACGCGTAGAGAATTTGATGGTTCTCGCTCCAGTAGCACCGACTGTCTTCTCCCGGCTGATCCATCCAGTAGCGAAAATCGAGAATTGCCTGGTGAATCTTTGCGGCGTTCGTGGCGTCGATGGTTTCGTCGTAGCGATAAACAATGCGCAGCAACGCGGCCATCCAGAAGTCATCCAAATAGGCCAGAGTGTCTTTCAGATTCGACCATTCAACTGGAAGTCCGTGGTGAGCGTCGTGGAGATTGTCGTAAACTTTAATGCTAAGCCCTTGGGGCGTCGACGGCACCACGACGACCCGGCGATGCCTGATTACGTCGCGAACAACCGAGCCCGCAGCAAGTAGGCCCACGATCGCGAACGCTAGGACAGCGAGTTTAGTCTTAGGCACGATAACTCAGACCGACTGACCGACCGAGTGTGTTGAGGGTTTGGTCACCCGTCTCGAATACTGGACCGACTTGGAAGGATGAGCGCACGACCGGTTCCTCGGGTTCAGCCGGCTTATGATAGGTCCGCATTAGCAGGCCAAGAGCGGGAACGAGAAACGCGGCCATGCTCATGGAACAAAGACAACGGGGACAAATTGGGTAAACGAGCTTTCTTTGCATGGGAAGGGGTGGGACGCCGCAGTTTATCCCGGAAAGCACAACCAGGACCCTATCGGTTGAGAATCGAGAATGAGTTCAGAGCAGGCGCAGTCAGTCCCGCAAAGCTGCAAGCGTTGCAATAAACGGACGTATCCGCTTGGCGTCTGGCGATCAGTAGGCAAGGCGATCGGCCGCCGCTAAACCGCCTGATTGCGCGGCCTCATGCAAGGGTTGCCAACAGTTGCCGATTTTATGGGCTTTTGTAGGCGTTTAATGTGAATATTCGCTCTTGAGCGCGGAGGAAACAGCTGGCGTTTAAGTCTACGAGTGTTCAAATGAACACTATGGCGATCACCGTGGAAGCAAAGCTGACGACGCCGGATAATTACCCGGCGTTGGAGCAATGCGCCGCGCTGTTCTCGCGACTCGAACGCCTGCTCTTCACCGCGCTCTACGCCCGAGGCGAAACGCTCAAGTCGGCCAAGCATCGGTTCCTCACCGAGCACCGCATCACGGCTCGTCAGTTCAATTCGATCCACAAACAACTGTCGGCAAAGGTCGATTCCTGGCGCGAGATGCGGAAGCTCAATCTGGCGACGGTCGAAGCGCAGAACGCGAAAATCCAGAACGCAATCGACCGGGCGCAATCTCCCCGCGTCATCCACCAGAAGAAGCGACGTCACCGGATCCTCCTTGGTCGAAAAGCGCGCATTGAGCGCGAACTCGCCGCGCCAGTGCCGTCGATCTGCTTCGGATCGCGCGCCCGGTTCCGGCGGCAATTTGCGCTGAAGGCCAACGGCTACGCCGACCACGCGGCGTGGAAAAAGGATTGGGAAGCCGCGCGAGCGTCCTCGTTCTTTCTGCTCGGCTCAGCCGACGAAACCAGCGGCAACCAGAACTGCCAGTATCGCGAAGACGGCGCGCTGCACCTGCGACTGCCGGATGCGCTCGGCGGCACGACCGTCGCGATCCCGGTCAAGTTCCGCTACCGCGAGACGGACTTGCTTGCGGCGCTCATGCCCACGAAGCAAACCGTGACGCGCGGGCCGCGCGCCGGCCAGTCCGTGGATCGTGTCTCCGCCGTCAGTTACCGTTTTATCCGCCGTGAAGACCGCTGGTATGTCCAAGCGATGTTCGATGTCGCTGCGGCCCCAGTCACCACTTCCCGCCGCAAGGGCTGCGTCGGCATCGACTTGAACCCGTGGGGCCTGGCCGTGACGCGCGTCGACGCCAGCGGAAACCCGGTCGACCACTGCGACATTCCGTGGACTTTGACTGGCCGTTCAGAGGACCAGAACAAGGCTGAGATCGGCGATACCGTCCGCGGTGTCGTGCTCTCTGCCCGCGAGCAAGGAGTCCCGATGGCCACGGAGCGGCTAGCCTTTGCGGAAAAGAAAAAGCAGGATCGCGGAGCCAAGGCCAACGAGCTGCTGTCGGCGTTCGCCTACGCCGCCTTTGCTCAGATGGTCCGCGGGCGCCTGCGCCCGCGAAGGGGTCGAACTGATCGAGGTCAATCCCGCGTTCACGTCAATCATCGGCAAGGGGAAGTTCGCGCCCGGCTACGGAATGTCGGTTCATCGCGCGGCCGCGTGCGTCCTCGCCCGACGCGCGCTCAATTTCGGAGAGCAGTTGCAGACTCGTTCTGCTGGATACGCCCTCACGCTATCTGTAAGAAATCGCGTGCGGCACGTCTGGCACAACTGGGGTAAATGGGCGAAAGCCCAAAAACCTCGCCGCAAGAGCGCTCTCACACCGAAAGGAAGTCATGGCTCCAAGCCATCCAGTGACCGAAGGGCTACCTTCGATCCCTCGCCACCCAACGACCGGGCTCGTGCTGGTCGCGCTGGCGGGGTGATGCCGCGAACTGACGCGGCGA
>CAIMFY010000065.1 GCA_903840415.1 uncultured Opitutia bacterium
GGACTGCCGGAGGAGATCGTCGTCCTCGATGATCAGGATTTTGACGGCGAGGAGAGGGTTCATGACGGAAGGGAGGTTTCGTCAATGAGCGGAAAAGTGACCGTAAAGCGGCTGCCGCCGCCCTCGACGGCATCAACGCCGATTGTGCCGCCCAGCAGCTCGGCCACGCGTTTCACGATGTTCAACCCGAGCCCCGTGCCCTTGATGGTGCCGACATTGGAGCCGCGCTCGAAGGACTCGAAGATCCTCTCGCGATCCGCCTCCGGGATGCCGATGCCGTGGTCTTCCACCATGACGGATACAAACCCGGCTTCGGCCTTGATCCGCACGACGATGTCCGTGCCGGCGGGGGAATACCGCGCGGCATTGCTCAGCAGGTTGGCGAAGATGTGATGGAGCAGGTTGATATCGCTGACGACGTGCGCGGTGTCGCCGGCGGAGTGCAGTTCGAAGCGATGCGCATCGTGGTCGCCGAGCCGGATTTCATCGATGATGCTCTGCGCGAAGCTGCGCAGGTCGATCGGGGCGGGCCGGACTTCGGTGCGGTTCGCGTCCATGCGGTTGAGCGTCAGCACATCCTCGAGCATCGCCGTCATGCGGTGCAGCGAGGTCATGATGCGCCCGAGCATTTCCATGCGTTTGGCCGGGGCGATGCGATCAAAGTGATTCAACAACATGTCGGCCGAAACCATCGCGGCGGCCATCGGCGTGCGGAATTCGTGCGAAGTGACCGAAATGAAGCGCGTCTTCATCTCGGAAACCTCCCGCTCCTTCTCCAGATTGGCGGCGATTTCGACCTCCAGCCGTTTTTGCGCGGTGATGTCCCAGTTCGTGCCCATCATGCGCACGGGCCGCCCGTCGGCATCACGCTGCACGTGGGCGAGGGCGCGGATGAAGTGGATGCTTCCGTCGGGCCAGACCACTCGGAATTCGGTGTCGAAATCCTTTTCGCCCCGCAGCGCGAGTTGGATCTCTTCGTCACCCCGTTGCTTGTCGTCCGGGTGAAGCCCCTTTTGCCAGGCCTCGTAGGCCCCGCCAAACTGATCCGGCGTGATTCCGTAGAGGCTCAACATCTCTCCGTCCCAAACCAACCTGTTTGATTTCAGTTCGTAATCCCATATGCCCACCCGCCCCGCCTGCACCGCCACATCAAGACGGTCCCTTGAGTCCTTGAGTTCATTTTCCAACTGCTTGCGCTCCGTGATGTCGCGCGCGAAGACGACGAACTCCGACCGCCCGATCGGCGCGACGCGGAGCTCGGTCACCAGCAGACGGTCGCCGAGCACCAGTTCCGTCTCGATGGCGACGGTGTTTCTTTCATCAATCGCACGGCGGCCGATAGGCAGCACCGTCTTGATCAGGGGTTCAATGAGGCGCGCCACGGGCGACTGATCCGGCTTCCCCGTCGCGATGGCCAGCGGCGTCTCGCCTTTGGCCGGTTGCACTTTAAGGAGCGTGCCGTCGGCGTGCAGCTTCACCACCATGTCGGGGATCGACTGCAGCAGCGCCTCCATCTCGAGGTTGCGAACGGCGATTTCCTCCGTCCGCAGGACCACCTTCGCCTCCAGTTCCTCGTTAAAGCGTTTGAGCGTTTCGCGGGTTTTCTCCTGCTCGGTGATGTCGCGGATCGCCGACACGGTCAGCGTTTGGTTGCCGCGCCGGAAGGCTCGCATGTTGATATCGACGGGGAACACCGTGCCGTCTCGCTTGCGATGGTAGCGAAGCGGAATAC
>CAIMFY010000066.1 GCA_903840415.1 uncultured Opitutia bacterium
CAAGCCCGTGCTGCGAGCTTCCTAATATTAAGATTCAGAAATCTTCTTCAAGATTTGACACTCGGACTCATGTCACTTATGCTCGTTAACGAGCATGAGTGACATGAGTCCGAAACCACCTAGCTTAGAACGCCAAAAAAACGCGTTCCAGTCCGAACTCTTGCGCCGCGTATCGGCCGCCACTGAAGAC
This sequence comes from uncultured Opitutia bacterium, assembly GCA_903840415.1. Classification (GTDB taxonomy): domain Bacteria; phylum Verrucomicrobiota; class Verrucomicrobiia; order Opitutales; family Opitutaceae; genus CAITWF01. The sequence continues at coordinate 191 of CAIMFY010000066.1, forward strand.
TTTCCCACGGTTCGCTGCTGGTCCTCCCACAAACTCCGCAGCCTCCTCGGCAGCCTGCGGTCATCCCTCCTCGACCAACGGGTCGTGACTTCCTCGTTTCCCCGCACCGACGGCCTGCTCGCGTGGTTGATCGACGCCGGCCTGGTTCATCCCCTGCTGGTTGAGCCTGGCGTCTCCGCCAAAGCGGAAGACACCTTCTACTTGGTCGAAGTCGGCTCCGGCCCGCAGTCCACCGTCAGCCCCTTCGAGTTGCTCCAAGCCTTCCAGCCCCAAGGCATCGTGAGCTTTTTCAGCGCGCTTTCCTTCCACGCCCTCACGACACAGACGCCACCGTTCCATCACAGCGTCGCGCTCACGCCCCGTCCGCCCGCCGTCCCCCGCGAGCGCGCCGCCCCGGAAATTGAAACGGCCTCCGTGCCTTCCGCCAGCGCCGCCCGCCGCGACTCGCTCGGTAGCCACGCCTTCACCTACGGCGGTACCCGCTATTTTTCCACGAAGCGCTTCCGCGATCTCGTGCCCGGCGTGCAAACCCAGATCCTCGATCCCCGGATCAATCTTCGCGTGACCGACATTGAGCAGACCCTGCTCGATACCCTCATGCATCCCGAGGCTAGCGGTGGTCAGAGCGTAATCTTCGAGACTTGGGCGCAAGGCCTTGGCCGCGCCCGCCCCGAGCGCATGGCCGGCTACGTCGAGTCCATCGCGCTCCCCGTGCTGACCCGCCGCCTTGGTGCGCTGCTCAACCTTACCGGAGCCGTCGCTCCCGCGCCCCTTCGCTCCGTCCTGGAGCAGACCCGGCGTCTCCTCGTGGTCGACTCCACCCCGCAGGTGCCGCTCTTCCGCGGCCAGTCCGGCACTCGCCTCGATCCCGAGTGGAACGTCCTTACGCCCGCCTGACCCATGCGACCTGAACAATTCGAGCGGTGGAAATCCGACGCCCTCGGCGAGGTCTTCGCCGCGATCGCCGCCTCCGAACCCCTCCGCGCCGCCCTGATCTTCAAAGGCGCCCGCGTCCTCAATCTCCGCCTCGATCTCGAACGCCAGTCGCTCGATCTCGACAGCAGCCTCGCGACGGAATTCGCACTCGAAACCGCCGACCTCAAGGCGCAGGCCGATTTTCTCCAGTCCGCCCTCGGCACGGCCCTCGACCGTTACTTCTCCGGTCAGCGCGTCGTTCGCTACACCGTCGAGCGTGTCACCCTCAAATCCCGCGAGCACCCGCTCGACTGGGACAGTCACGCCGCCTCCATCCGACTCCGCGACGGGCAGTTTGCCGGAGTGCTTGGCCTCCCCGTCCTCGAAATCGACATCAGCGCGCCTGAACAGCTCTCGGCCCACGCCGTCAGCGATCTCCCCATCGGCGAGCACACCGTTCGCGCCTACACCCTCGAACGCATCGCCGGCGAGAAACTCCGCGCCTTCCTGAGTACGCTGCCCGCCTACCGCCAGAAAGTGAAGAAGCCGGGAGAAGCGATCCGCGTCAAAGATCTCTACGATCTCGTCCGTATCCACCGCTCGCGCCCGCTCTCCGATCAAGAATTCTGGCGCAAGGCCGCCGAGGATTTCCGACTCGCCTGCGCCTCCCGCTACATCGACTGCGACGGCCTCGACACCTTCCGCCAGAACTGGCCCGCCACCCAGCAAGCCTTCACCTCCGATCCGACCCTGCCCAAGGACGTCACCTTCGCCGAAGTCGAGGCCATGCTCGCCGCCATCGTCGAATTCCTGCTGCGGGAAAAGATTCTCCCTTTGTCCTTCCCGCTTCCGCCTCCGCAGGGTTAGCCCTCCGAGGAAACAGCCAGAGTTCCACCTGCCCAGAACAGCCGCCCTCCGACTCGGCGGTCAAGGTGGAGGCGACGCAGGAGCACGACCTTGACGGCCGAAGTCACAATTGGGCGGCGGGCAGGTGAATCGTCTCGTCCCGGCCAACGCCGGCCAATCCGGTTCCCCTCTCCGGCAAATGTTGCGCGCCGAAATTTGATCCAGACGAACGGGAAATTCCGTTTCACTATCATATAACCCGGCTGTCGGCTCGACCGCTCAAACCCCAATCGGCCACCATCCTCATAGGTAGGTTTGTCCATAAGTTGACGGGAGTACGGTCGCAGCGTGTCATTAACGCAAAAACCGACTAACGAGAATTAACTCAAGCAGAGACCATTCCGCCAGAGGCAACCGGCTTTTTTTCCGGTCGATCCTCTAAAGTGTAAAACGAGATGCATTTTATCTGAGCGGACATGGTTAGAATCGGGCATCCATAATACAGCGGACAAGGGCAAACCGCGCAACAACGCGAGCGCTGCGTCCTGACCAAAGACAGAATGTGCGGCCAATCCCACAAGAAGTGCGCGGCCTGAGATAGGGTTTAAGCGCACTCTTACCTACGCTTTAGACATGCGTGAAAGAAGCGAATAAACTTAAATGAAGATCAGAGAATCTGCTACCGCGGGCGCGACCATTCTTTCGACGGTCACACTACTCGATGGCTTCGTATTACTGCACGCAGCCACGCCGAAAACGTTTATGACAAAGGACCGTAATGAGTTCTTTAAATAACGATGGCGCGACGCAGACGGAATCAGGGGTCCGACTTACCTGAACTCATCGCGAAGTTCGTCGGGTTTGGAATTATTCTGCTCTCGCTGGCAATAGGCGGAGTCACCGGGTTCCCCAAAGTACTTGGAGCCCTCTCAAGCCTAGTGCTGATGTTGATAGGAGTAGCTCTGGCTATCGGCGTTGTGGGCTTGGTCGTCTACCTCGCGGTGAAGCGGTGGCCTAGAAGCGCCACCGACGGATGGCCGAAAACGGACATCACGGAAACAAGTGTTGCGGTTTCCGCGAACCACTTGCTGCCGCCCTTAATCAAGCCCACATCGTCGGCGGTCAGCGTCGCGAAGGCGTTGGGCGAAATCGACTGGTTTCAGTTTGAGAAGTTTTGCGCGGCCTTGCTCCGAACCGAAGGCTTCGACGTTGAGCGCAAAGGTGGGGCCCAGCCGGATGGGGGTGTCGATCTCATAGCGACAAAAGGTGAGGAACGCCTGCTGGTGCAGTGTAAACATTGGCGCACGTGGATGGTTCAGGAGAAGGTCATCCGGGAGATGCTAGGCAGCATGACCCATTTCGGTGTCACCCGCGGAGCGATTTACACGCTCAAAGGATGGACATCGCCGGCGGGTGATTTCGCGAGGCAACACCAGATCGCACTCGTTGACGAGGCAGAGCTGGTGCGGCGGGCGCTCGCCCGGCTTTCGGCCGACCAACTCGACCAACTACTCAAGTCACGCGAGCACCATTGCCCGAAATGCGAGTCTCCAATGATCTGGCGGGAAGGCGACTTTACTCCGTTCTGGGGCTGCTCGACTTATCCCCGCTGTCGTGGAAAACTGAATCACGCGGGGGCGCGGTAAAACCTTGAATTGCCAACAAATGCCATGAATGACCGCACTGAAATGCTGTTCCGACTTTATGAAGAGGCGATGGAGCATGTTCGTCATCTTGAGGAACAGCGTTCTCAATTTGCATCAGTGTTAGTCGCCATCTCAGGCGGCGTGGTGGCGTTCGGACTCGCAGAAGGAAAACTCCACCCAGAGTTTTATCCCGGCATCCTTCTTGCCGGCATCGGCGCCTTCGGCTTTTTTCTAAGCTGGAAGCAGAATGAGAAGATTAATTACCACCGAATAGTCGCCATTCGCCACCGAGAGCTAATTGCAGCGGATCCTGCTATCGTGGCCGACAAGCTCGAAATTATGAGGGCAGATGAAGACCGAATTAACGAGCGCCGATACTGTTATGTGTCGTCTGTTCCGGTGGGACTATTCTGGTCGTTGATCTATGCGATGATACTTGGATTTGGCATTTTCGTGATAAGTTCTGCTTAGAATGCCGGGACGAACCTGTCCCGAACGATGTCGCTTCTCACGGAGCGGCGCATCGGCCACACGGTGACGAATGAAACCAGTAGACCGGCGTTCCGCTCAGATCGATCACCCCGCGCTTGAGCTGAACGATGTCCCACGGGTGCGGCAGGGCGTTCAGCCGCTGGATTTCATGCCCGCGCAGCCCGTCAATAGCTGGAGCACCTTTCAGAGCCGCGTCTCTAGGGGCAGATCGCCGCTCTGCGAACCACGGAGCGCAGCCTGCCCTGCCGCGGAAATGGCGTTGAGCGGTCGAGTGTCCCGTGAAGTTATCGACCGGCGCTCACGTCCTGGGGAAACCGCGCTAAAGCTCGGGATGCTGCTTTTCCAGCGCGGCGAAAAACTTGGCTACCGGGATCTCCAATGCACGGCACAGGGCGAACACAGTGGGCAGGGTGGGGCTGCGCTGGCCACGTTCTAGGTGGCCGACCGCGTTCAGGTGCAGGCCGGCTTTCGTCGCCAGAGTCATCTGGCTCCAGCCCCTAGCCTCACGGAGTCTGGTGAGGGTTTGCCCAAAGGCGTGGGGTAGTCGGTTTGACACCCTGATATCATACCGCAAAGGCCCCCGCGCCGGCTACACACAAGACAACACACACAAGACAGTGCATTTTGTCTTGCGCGGATTTGCCCGGGCCGGCAAATCCGAGCCATGCCTCGTCGTTCACCACGCCTTTGCCTCCACTGCGGACGGGCATTTGCCGTGGACCCCCGTGTGGGGTCGGAGCAGCGCTATTGCGCCCGGCCTGGGTGTGCTCACGCGAGCCGGCTCGCGGCTCAGCGCAAATGGCGCCGTAGCCCGAAGGGCTGCGGTCCCCCCGTCACTCACCCCAAAACGATCGCTGGTGGCACGCGCAGCGCCGCGGCAAGGAGCCGCAGCTCAATGTCGGTGATTTCACGCTCGCCGCGCTCGATGCGCTTGACGGCGTCGCGACTGATGCTCCAGCCCACGGCCGCGGCGCGCCCCGCCAAATCTTCCTGCGTCAAATCCTGCTGCTGGCGCAAGCGCTTCACGGTGGTCCCGATCGAGTTGCGATCGGTGCGTTGGCGGGCGACGTGACGGGGACGAGACATGGGCAACAAGTAGCCCAAAACTATAGCCGAATGCTTATGAGAAGAGGGGCGACATGTCGCCCATTTATGTTGACACATCGAGCGCGATGGCAAATCTCGCTTCACCGTGTGATTCACTATGAACGCCGCCGCCCCTGATCTCCTTCCGGCTTCGCCCTCGACGGGGCCGACCCTGCTCCCGGCCGCCGCCTACGTCCGCATGTCGACCGACCACCAGCAATACTCCACCGAGCACCAGCTCGAGCGGATCAAGGAATACGCGGCCCGTCGCGGCCTGACGGTCACCGAGGTGTTCGCCGACGAGGGCCGGAGCGGCCTCAGCGTCCGCGGGCGCGAGAACCTCCAGCGTCTGCTCGCGGTCGTCGCGTCCGGCGCCGCGCCCTTCTCGGCCATCCTCGTCTACGATGTGAGCCGGTGGGGCCGCTTCCAGGATGCCGACGAGAGCGGCTACTACGAATACCTCTGCCGCCGCGCCGGCCTCGCTGTCCACTACTGCGCCGAACAATTCGAAAACGACGGCAGCCCCACCGCGAACATCATGAAGAGCGTGAAACGCTCGATGGCCGGCGAATACAGCCGCGAACTCTCGGTTAAGGTCTCGCAGGGGATGTGCCGGCTGGCACAGCGCGGATTCAAGCAGGGCGGCTCCGCCGGCTACGGCCTGCGCCGCCGGGTGATCGGCACCGACGGCCGCCCGAAGGGTGTGCTCGAGGACGGCGAACAGAAGTTCCTCGCCATGGATCGCGTCGTGCTGGAGCTGGGGCCCGAGGAAGAACTGCGGATTGTCCGTGAGATCTTCGAGGCCTACGCGGATCGCGGGGTGGGGTGCGACCGCATCGCCGCCGATCTGAACAGCCGGCAGATCCCGCGCCTTCGCGGCGGCCCGTGGACCGGGGTGCGCGTGCGCACCGTCCTCCGCAACGAAAACTACATCGGGAACCTGGTCTACCGCCGCACGCTGTGCACCCTCCATCAACGCCCGGTGCCCAATCCGCCGGACCGGTGGATCCGCGCCGACGGCGTGCTGCCCGCCATCATCGATGCCGGGCTGTTCGCCCGCGCGCAGCAACTCCGGCAGAAACGGGCCGCCGGCCACACCGAAGGCGAACTGCTCGACGCCCTGCGCGATCTCTGGCACCGGCGGGGCCGCCTGTCCGCACCCGGCATCGACGCCGATCCCGGGATGCCCCACAGCTCGACCTATGTCCTCCGGTTCGGCGGCCTGGTCCCCGCCTACCGCCGGATCGGCTATGCGTTTCGCCGCAACGTGTGCTTCATCACCGTCCGCCGCCAGCTGCGGACCTGCCGCGCCGAGTTCTTCCAGGCGCTGCTCGCCTCGTTCGCGGCCCGCGGCGTGCCCGTGGCGCACGACGCCGCGCGGGACACCGTGACCATTGCCGGGGAGCTGACGCTAGCCGTCGTTTTCAGCCGCGGCCGCCGCACCCGCGACCGGACGCTGCGCTGGCCCGCGCGGACGGTCCTGACGGCCGACCTCACGCTTATAGCGCGGCTGCAGGAATCCACCGCAGTGATCATGGACTACTATCTGTTTTCCCGGCTCGACCCGACGCCCGCCGTGATCCTCCGCCCGAAGAACCACCTCCAGCTCGATGCCTACCGCAGCGACAACCTCGAACCGCTGTTCGCCGTGACCGAACGCATCCACGTGGAGGGCGCCGCATGAACGCCGCGCAAGTTCAACTCCTGCCCATCGACCGCATCCGGATCGTGAACCCCCGTGTCCGCGACCCCGTGGCCTTTCAAGCGGTCGTCGACAGCATCGCCGGCCTCGGCCTGAAGAAACCGATCACCGTCACCCGCCGCGCCCCCGTCGCCAACGAACCCGCCGAATACGACCTGGTGTGCGGTCAAGGCCGCCTCGAAGCCTACCTCTCCCTCGGCGCCCATGAAATCCCCGCCCTCGTCTGCGATTTCTCCCGCTCGGACGGCCTGCTCGCCAGCCTGATCGAAAACATCGCCCGCCGCCGCGTGCGCCCCCTGGACCAAATCAAGTTGATCCAGTGGATGAAAACCCAGGGTGACGACGCCCCCGCCATCGCCCGCAAGACCGGCCTCTCCGCCGACTACGTCCGCCACCTCTTCACCCTCTTGGACCGCGGCGAGGAACGCCTACTGGAAGGCGTGCTCCACGGCGAGATCCCCATCTCGATCGCGATCCAGATCGCCGCCGCCACCGACGACGACGCCCAGCGCCTCCTGGTCGAGGCCTTCGAACGCCAGGAACTCACCCAAAAGTCCGTCGCCGCCTTCCGCCGCATCCTCGACCGCCGGCGTCACTTCGGCCTCCGCCGCGAAAGCCGGGACAACGCCCCCGCCACGCCCCGCGCCACCGCCGATTCCCTCATCGACGCCTACAAGCGCGAAGCCCAGCGCCAGACGCTCCTCGTGAAAAAAGCCAAGCTCTGCGAAACCCGCCTCTTCGCCCTCGCCGCCGCGTTCAAAAAACTCCTCGCCGACGAGGACTACGTGACGCTCCTCCGCGCCGAGCAGATGGAAACCATGCCGAAGTTCCTCCTCGCTCCCCGGGAGCCCCACCCATGAGCGCCGTGTCCCCCGCCTTCGCGTTCCAAGGCCTGACCCTGCCGCTCACCGCCCTCCGGCCCATCCGGCAGTTCAAACCCTGCGACGGCGCCTTCGGCAAATACCGCTCCATCCTCGCCTCCATCCGCGAAGTCGGCGTCATTGAGCCCCTGATGGTGATCCCCGAGCCCAATAGCCCGGACACCTATTTCCTCCTCGACGGCCACCTCCGCCTCAAAGCCCTCCAGGAGCTCAACCGCACCGAAGCCTTCTGCCTCCTCGCCCGCGACAACGACGCCTTCACCTACAACGACAAGGTCAACCGCCTCTCCGTCATCCAGGAACACGCGATGATCCGCCGCGCCATCGAACAAGGCGTCACCCCTGACGCGATCGCCCGGGCCCTCGCCGTCGATCCCAAACTCATCCTGGGCAAGGTCAACCTCCTCGACGGCACCCACCCCGAAGCCGTCCGCCTCCTCCAGGACCGCCCCATCGCCGCCACCGCCCTCCGGCTCCTCCGCCGGGTCAAACCCTCCCGCCAGATCGAGATGGCCCAGCTGATGGTCGCGAGCGACAACTACTCCAACGCCTACGCCCGCGCCCTCCTCGTCGGCACGCCCGCCCCTCTGCACGCCGGCCGCAAACCCACCCGCCTGACCCGCGGCCTTTCTCCCGCCGAAGTCACCCGCCTCGAAACCGAGATGGAGCACCTCGAATCGGACGTGCGCTCCCACCAGGATACCTTCGGCGAGAACTCCCTCCGCCTCAACGCCGGCCAGCGCTACGTGAAGCGGCTCCTGGAAAACTCCAAGATCAAGCGGTTCCTCGCGAACCGCTACGCGGAGCTGCTGGAGGAATTCGAGGCCCTCGCGGCGCTCGAAACCATCTGAGGCCGGGCGACCACTCCGCCGCGGACCCCACGTTCCGTCACCGCTCGCCGCCCTTCGTCCCACCCTCAAAACAATGTTTCAATTCAGATTGAACCTAGAGAATATTTCTGCCTCTCTCCCATTACGTGGCATTCCTCACCTCCAGTCCACTGCCCAAACGAGCCCCGATTCCGACCGCCCCGGCGCTCTCCTGGCGGATGATTCGCGCCGATGGACGTCCGGCGAACGTGGTGGCGTTCGAGGAGTCGGTGGTGGCATTCTTTCTCGAGGCGGCGGAAATTTTGGGAGTCCCGAAGTCGCTCGCGGCGATCTACGGGGTCATTTTTGCGAGTCCCGAGCCCTTGAGTTTTTCCGAGGTGCAGGAGCGGTTGGATATCAGTGCCGGGTCAATTAGCCAAGGACTGAGGGTCCTCCGAGAAGTGAATGCGCTGAAAGTAGTCCCGAACTCGGACTCCAAGCGGGAGTTGTTCGAACCTGACCTCGAACTTCGAAAGTTGATCGCGCATTACCTCGAGCAGCGGGTCGAAAAGCAGCTCGATTCGGGCCGGGGGCGTTTGCAGGCGATCGCTAAGGCGATTCCCGATGGGGCGGATGGTTCGAGTAAGGTGCTGCGCACCCGCCTGAAGTCGTTGCAAGGTTGGCACGACAAAAGCCGACGTGTGCTCCCTATGGTAAAGGCCCTGTTGAAACTTACTTCGTGAAATCCGTGTTTCGTTTCGTCCCTTAGTTTTGTCAGTTATCGGGAATCGTGACCCGATCCAAAGTACATAGCCAGTCGCTTGAACTCGCTCTTCCAACGGGAAGCGATGGGGCGAAGCTTGGCCCTCATACAGAGTTGATTTTGTAACCTCAGCTATGAACCCAGTTTTTGAACAGGTTAAGCTTGAACTCCGCCGCGAGCCACAGAAATGGCTCGTGACCGGTGCTGCTGGTTTCATTGGTTCTCACTTGGTCGAAAGCCTGCTTAGTTTGGACCAGCAGGTCGTGGGTTTGGACAACCTCTCGACGGGACACCGGACCAACTTAGCTGAAGTGGAATCACTGGTAACACCTGCCCAGTGGAATCGGTTTCGTTTTGAACAGGGGGATGTTACACGTCTGGCTGACTGCCACAGGGCCTGTGCGGGCGTAAGTCGGGTGCTGCATCAGGCTGCTCTCGGCTCCGTGCCTCGTTCCTTGGAAGATCCGCTCCGGTCACACGCTAGCAATGTCGACGGGTTCATAAACATGCTGGTGGCCGCTCGCGATGTCGGCGTGAGCCGGTTTGTTTATGCCTCCAGCAGTTCGGTCTATGGAGATCATCCGGTGCTTCCGAAAGTTGAAGCCAACATTGGCCGACCGCTTTCACCCTATGCGGCGACGAAGTTTATCAATGAGGTGTACGCCAATGTGTTTTCCCGAAGTTATGGGCTTCCAGTGATTGGGTTGCGTTACTTCAATGTATTCGGACCCCGGCAGGATCCGAACGGAGCATACGCGGCGGTGATTCCTAAATGGTTTTCGGCCGCAGCACATGGCGCCCCAGTGATCATCAATGGTGACGGTGAAACGAGCCGGGATTTTTGCTATGTCGCCAATGCCGTTCAGGCAAATCTGCTCGCGGCAATGACGACATCGCCGGAAGCGGTTGATCAAGTTTACAATGTTGCGGTTGGACGGCAGACGACGCTCAATGAGCTCTTTGGAAAGATCCGTGATCGTGTGGTGAAAGTGAAACCATCGGCCGTCATTGTAGAACCGAAGTACCATTCTGAGCGTGCGGGGGATGTGCGACATTCGCTAGCCGACATCGGCCTCATTCAATCCAAACTTGGCTATTCGCCTACCCATGATATTGATCAGGGATTGGATTTAGGCGCCAATTGGTATCTTCAGCCATCTGCCCAATAGCATAATTTCGCCAATTTTGTGAACTCAACTCGCCCAATATTCGAGGATTTTGCTTCGGGTAAGGAATCGATTGTAGTGATTGGCCTTGGCTATGTGGGACTGCCGCTTGCTAATCTCTTTTCCCGAAAGTTTAAGGTCGTAGGTTTCGATATTAATCAGCAGCGGATTTGCGAGTTGAAGGCGGGAGTTGACCGCACCCGCGAACTTACTGAAGAGCAATTGAAGTTGTCATCGCTATCCTATAGCTCAGACCCGATATGCTTGGCTTCAGCACGTCTGATCATTGTTACCGTACCTACGCCGATCGATGACCATAAGAATCCTGACCTGACGCCGTTGGTTAAGGCCTCGACGATGATTGGGAAACATATCAAGGGCGGCACGACAGTGGTATATGAATCAACGGTCTATCCAGGCTGCACTGAAGAGGATTGTTTGCCGCTTATCGAAGATGAAAGTGGGCTGAAGTGGAAGGAGAGCTTCTTCGCTGGCTATTCCCCTGAGCGAATCAATCCAGGAGATAAAGAGCATACCGTCGATCGGATCAAAAAAGTCGTGTCGGGTGATTCTGCTGAGACGGCGGAACTACTGCGACAGGTTTACGGCGCCGTTATCACCGCCGGTATTTTCGTCGCTGCGACCATCAAAACCGCCGAGGCTGCCAAGGTCATCGAGAACACCCAACGCGATCTGAACATCGCATTGATGAACGAACTCGCGTTGATCTTCGACCGGATGGGTATAAGCACCAGCGACGTGCTTGAAGCTGCCGGCACCAAGTGGAATTTCTTACCATTCAAGCCCGGTCTCGTCGGCGGACATTGCATCGGCGTAGATCCCTATTATCTCACTTTCAAGGCGGAGAGTCTCGGCTATCACCCGCAAGTGATTCTCGCCGGCCGGCGGATCAACGATAGCATGGGCAAGTTCATTGCTGAAAAAACCGTCAAGTTGCTCATCGCGAATGACCGTCCGGTGAGATCTGCAAAAGCATTGATCCTAGGCTGGACCTTCAAGGAAGACGTGCCCGATATCCGCAACACTCGTGTCATTGATATCTATCGGGAACTGGAGAGCTACGGCATTGATGTCAGTTGCTACGACCCGCAAGTCGATCCCGCTGAGGTAATTCACGAATGTGGCATCGAACTACTCGAGGCGGCCCCGCAATGTGGCCCGTACGATGCCGTTATTCTTGCCGTGAAGCATAGCGCATTGCTGGAGGCCTATTCTTGGGAGAAAATCGAATCGTTGGGTGGCCTGCGCCCGCCGGTCGTCATTGATGTGAAAGGGTTTTTCTCGAAGCAGCAGTATCACGTCGAGGCAGTTGTCTGGCAGTTATGATGAGATCCATCCTATCACGGGCGATGTGGACCGTCTGCCTAGTCGGTGGTCTGCTTGGCGCGGCACGCTTCTCTTCGGAGTGGAGGAGGGCAGGGTCCCACGAACAGGCCGGCCGCAAGCTCGTTGGCGTTCCGGCCAGATGTGGCCCAGACCGCGATGATTATCGAATAACGGAGGCGCGAAGCGCTGGGAGCGACAGCGCCGCACACCGGAGAAAATGTCGCCTGCACATACCGCCGCCTGGTGCAGCTTGAAATCGATAGTACATAACACCTGCTCTTGGCCTTTGGTCGATTCCTATAGCCTCATTTTCAAGACCGAAGTCGAATTCTAACGGTTCCCGTTTCAACATATCTAATTTACTAAGTTCACTCAAATCTCCAATGAAACGCGCAATTATCACCGGCATCACAGGCCAAGATGGGTCCTATCTCGCCGAGTTGCTTCTGGACAAGGGCTATGAAGTTCACGGCATGGTTCGGCGGAGTAGTTCCTTTAACACCGGTCGCATCGACCATCTTCATGGCCCCAATCCCGAATTCCAGAACAAACGTCTTTTATTGCACTATGGTGATATTACGGATACGACCTCGGTGACCAACATAATGGAGATTGTGCAGCCGGACGAGATCTACAACCTGGCGGCGCAGAGCCACGTAAAGGTGTCATTTGAGGTGCCCCATTACACCGCTTCGGTCGATGCCCTTGGCACGCTGAATATTTTGGAAGCCATCCGGCAGAAGAAGCTAAAAACCCGGTTCTATCAGGCTTCAACCAGCGAACTCTACGGCAAGGTGCAGGCCATTCCCCAAACCGAGACAACGCCGTTCTATCCACGTAGTCCCTATGGTGTGGCCAAGCTTTACGGATTCTGGATCGTCAAGAATTACCGCGAAGCTTACGGTCTTTACGCCTGTAATGGCATTCTGTTTAACCATGAATCTCCACGCCGTGGAGAATCTTTCGTCACGCGCAAGATTACACTTGGGGTTGCGCGTATTCTGCACGGTCTCCAGCAAAAAATTATATTAGGCAATTTGGATGCCAAGCGAGATTGGGGCTATGCACCGGAATATGTCGAAGCTATGTGGCGCATGCTGCAAACCGAGACTCCGGAGGATCTAGTAATCGCCACAGGTGAGACCCACACCGTTCGGGAGTTTGTCGAAGAGGCTTTTTCGCTTGCCGGGTTGGATTGGCGCAAACACGTCGTCGTTGATGACTCCTACTTGCGTCCTAGCGAAGTAGAGCTTTTAGTTGGCGACGCTACAATGGCGAAGGCTAAGCTGGGTTGGGAACCGCGTGTCAAATTTAAGGAATTGGTTAAGCTCATGTTCGACGCGGACTGCAAGGTTGCGGCGCTAGAGTCCAGAATGTCGACTATTCGGAAGATTTGACGGCCCCTGCGTCAATCTTGGCGAATCGAAATTTCTTCGATGAAGACTGCACTAATAATTGGGATCAGCGGACAGGATGGCTCCTATCTCGCCGAGTATCTACTAGAGGCGGGCTATGCCGTTCATGGCTTGGTGCGGCGGGCGAGCATGTTTAATCGCTCGCGCATCGACCATTTGCGGCTCGCGACCGCTGAGCACCAAGATCGCCTTTTTTTGCACTATGGCGATCTGGTTGACGTCACATCACTCCGGCGCACTTTAAAGAAGATTGCCCCCCACGAGGTTTATCACTTGGCCGGACAGAGCCACGTCGGACTTAGTTTCGAAATACCGGAGGTCACCTGTCAGGAAAACGGCATGGCCACGCTTGGCCTGATTGAAATACTACGCGATCTTGATTCGCCCGTGCGTCTATATAATGCATCCAGTTCGGAAATATTCGGTGCCCCCCCGGCTTCTCCGCAGAACGAAGAAACTTCCATGAATCCCGTTAATCCCTACGGCTGTGCAAAGGCTTTCGGCACGCAGCTCTGCCGGGTTTACCGGCAGTCCTACGGGCTCTTTGTGTGCAACGGAATCGCTTATAATCACGAGTCCCCCCGCCGCGGGGAAAATTTTGTTACTCGCAAGATTTCGCTCGGCGCCGCCCGAATCAAGTTGGGACAGCAGACCGTGTTGGAACTCGGCAATCTCGATGCCCGTCGCGATTGGGGCTATGCGCCAGAATATGTAAATGCCATGTGGCTAATGTTGCAGGCGGAAACACCGCGTGACTATGTGCTCGCCACCGGTGGCACCTGCTCGATTCGTGATTTTGCCATCGCGGCCTTCGATGAGCTTCGCCTAGGCTTGCGTTTTGAGGGCAGAGGCGTGGACGAAATCGGCCGCCGCACCGACACGGGTGAAGTTGTGGTGAGGGTGGCTGCGCGGTACTTCAGGCCTGCGGAATCCTTGGAACTTGTCGGCGATGCTTCGCTCGTGCGGCAGACGCTTGGTTGGACGCCGAAGATTACGGGGTCTGGATTGGCCCGCCTGATGGCGAAAGCGGATTTCGAGTTACTTGCGGCCGACCTGTGACTTGAGGATCAGATTGATAAAAGCCAATGAATCTTAAGAACACGGTAAAGAGTATCGTTCGCTCACGGGGTTTTGATTTGATACGATACGATCCTGCCTTTATAAGACACAGGCAGGAGGTCCGAGTCGGTGAGATAGAAATTGTATTCTGGATCGCCAACCTGACCGGGCATAAGTGGTATTCCGGCGGAAAATACTTCGATCACGTTGAGTCGATTGAATTGCTGAAGCTGATTCGACCCGGCATGCGGGTGCTGGAGATCGGCTGCAATCACGGCTTGTTCTCGTGTTTGATGGCCAAAGCAACCGGTCCCGCGGGGTCGGTTGTGGCTGTGGATTGTGTCGCAGAAAATGTAATGATTTCATCGGCCAACGCCTATGCTAATCGACTTAGCAATCTGACGGTGCTTCAATATGCGGTGACTGAGTGGGCAGAGGGGAAAGTTCAGGTGGATTCAGGCGCCAACGGCTTTGTCGTCTCCACTCCGGGGATGGGTGACACAGAAGGCTCGGAGTCGATCAGTATTGATGAATTAAGCGCGAAGTATGGCCCCTTCGACCTATTGAAAATAGATGTCGAGGGTTATGAAGCCTGTATTCTGCGTGGCGCGCAGCAGACGCTCTGCAGTATTTCCGCCCTAGCGCTAGAAATCCATGGCGGTGGTGCCGGTCTGGAGCGCTATGATTCTTCGCCAGGCGAAGTTGTAAAATTAATCAAACCATATGGGTTTGAAGGAGTCTGCTTTAATGCGGCCGATACCTCAACGCGTTTCCGATTTACTGAGGTGCCTCTCGTGAAATTTGACTTGGAACTTGTGCCGGACTCGCATCGCAACGTTTTCCTGCGAAAACTGGCTTCCCGGTAAAATCTCGTGGCCATCCCGCGATCAGCGGCGATTGCTAGGCCCGCGATTTGGTGGCGCGGGGATATCATTTGAAAGAAATCGCATTTAGTGACCGCAGCAAATTGGAAAGTGCCAAGCATTATGGATATTAAGAGCAGGGAAATTGAAGAGAAGGTCTTCGGTAAGGCGCTGTTGACGAGATTTGTGGAAGAGCGTTTGTTGGCGCTCTTTTCGGAGGGGAAACTTTCCGGCACTTTGCATACGTGCATTGGCCAAGAACTTGTGGGGGCGGTGCTGGCCGAATTTCTCCAGCCCGGTGACTGTGTTTTCTCGAATCATCGGGGACATGGACATTTTCTTTCCACGGTTGATGACCCGGAGGGACTGATCGCTGAATTGATGGGTCGCGAAACGGGCGTATGTGGTGGCCTCGGAGGCAGCCAGCACCTGTGCAGTCATGGTTTTTTTTCCAATGGAATTCAGGGAGGGATTGTCCCGGTAGCAACCGGGATTGCCTTCGCCAAGAAACTTGAGTCCAAAAATGGCATCTCGACTGTCTTCATCGGCGATGGGACCCTAGGGGAAGGCGCAATTTATGAAGCTTTCAATGTGGCGGCCAAATGGGGTCTCCCACTTCTCGTGGTCATGGAGGATAACGGCATAGCGCAATCCACTCTCCAGCACGAAACGTTTGCGGGTTCGATCGCAGCACGGGCGGAAGGTTTTGGCCTTGGTTACGTCCAGGCAGACACTTGGGATTGGCGGGGCTTGCTCGAAAAAGCGGGTCGCATTGTCAGCGATGTAAGGAACAGGCGACGTCCCTCCCTGTTACACGTCCGCACCTATCGGCTGAAGGCGCATTCCAAGGGGGACGATACCCGGCCGCGCAGCGAAATTGAGACATTTGAGGCCCGGGATCCGGTCAACCTGTTTATCAATGATGCGACAAGCGTTCCCATCGTTGCGCGGGTCCGGGATCGCGTAGCCGCCGCGGTTGTTGCGGCCGAAAACTCAGAGTTTGCTGTCTATCATCCACCCAAATCGGAGCCAATGGGCCCTGCGTTTTGGAATAAGACGGCGGTTAAAAAAGAACGGCTCGGTCGCGCCCTCAACCGTTGTTTTGGCGACGTTATGACGCAGCATGAAGAGATAATTATGATCGGTGAAGATATTGAGTCGCCATACGGCGGCGCATTCAAGATCACTATGGGCCTTTCCGATAGTTTTAAGGGACGGGTTCGCAATACCGCGATCTCGGAATCCGCAATTGTCGGCATCGGCACGGGCCTCGCATTGATGGGGAGGCGCCCGGTCATCGAAATCATGTTTGGCGACTTTCTGGGACTGGCGTTTGACCAGTTGATCAACGGCGCCGCGAAATTCGGCCGGATGTATAACGGGAAGGTGACTGTGGATATGGTGGTTCGCACACCCATGGGGGGGCGGCGTGGATATGGGCCTACACACAGCCAGAGTTTAGAACGTCATTTCCTCGGTGTGCCGGGACTTAGGGTACTTGCGCTCAATAACCTTCTGGATCCCATTGCGCTTTATGGCCCACTATTCACAGAACATAATGGACCTACATTGGTGATCGAAAACAAAATTGCATATGGAAGCGAGCTCCGCGCGGAATTTACACCGGGATTCGCGGCCTATTCGTCGCAGGAGCGCTTTGCCACGGTATGGTTGAAGCCCGAGGCACGGGTGATCGATGTTACATTGCTAGGCTATGGCGGGATGAGCGACACCCTTGTGTCTGCGGCGGAACGCCTATTCGAGGAGCATGACCTGATTGCCCAAGTTCTTTGCCCGATGCAGTTATATCCTTTTGATGTAAGACCGATATTGCCCGTGATCCTGAATTCCCAGCGCTTGATCGTGGTAGAAGAAGGGCAGGGCTTTGCCAGTTTTGGGGCCGAGGTTGTCGCACAAATTGCCGAGACTGCCCCCTCCTTCCGAAACCGGTTACATCGCATAGCACCGCCTGCGGACATTATTCCGTCCAGCGGTCGAATGGAGAAAAGCATGCTGCCTTCGCTTGAGGAAATAATCACCCGCTCGGTTGAATTCTGTGCATGAAAACAGTCATTTCAGTCCCGACGATCAACGCCAATGACGAGGTGGTTGTAATTGTGCGATGGCATGTGGCAGACGGTATGCAAATCGAGGCAGGGGTGCCGCTTGTTGACGTGGAAACCACTAAGGCCGTCGCCACCGTGCAGGCGGACCATTCTGGATGGGTCAGGCGCTGTTGCATCGAAGGTGACGAACTCCCGGTCGGGGCAGACCTCGCATGGGTTTTCAGCAAAGAGGATGAGCTTCCGCCCGTGGTTGACAAAGCTGAGGCGAAACCCGCCGACAGCCCCAAGGCCCTGCCGACGCGGGAGGCTCCACGGCCTAACGGACTTCCGACAACGCCTATGGCTGACTTAACGCCTAGCGAAGTTCCACCGGCATTCTCGACGACAAGATTCTCCCCATTGGCCGAGGAGTTGGCGACCCGGATGCTTGTGGATCTTGACGCGCTGAAGAAAGAGAATCTCGGCCTCATCACCAGTGCAATGGTGCGGGCTTGGGTCGGGCAAAGCGGGGCTCTAGCAGACCCAGCCTCGCCGCCCGCCGCGGCGGCAGACGGCATCCGGCGCGAGCGAATTCCGGCGGGCAAGCGCGCGGAGATTGACGCGCTGCGTCAAGGAGCGGGAGAGCACCTGAACAGTTCACTTACGATCTACCTCAATTCGCGGGAGATCCGCGCTCGCGCCGAGGAGTCTGGTTACGGACTGCTTCCCCTGGTGATCGCGGAACTCTCTCCACTGCTGAAAGGGAATCCGAAATTCACTGCTTTTGCCGAAGGTAACGAAATCGGATTCCACAATGCTGTTCACCTGGGGGTGGCGATCGATCTCGGCGACGGACTTCGGGTAGTGACGATCCGCGACGCCGACCAGCTGGATGCAGCTGCAATCAGCGAGCGCCTGGCGGATCTCACCCTCGACTACATGGGAAAAGTGTTAACGGCCGGTTCGGTGCAGGGCGCGACCTTTACCGTTACCGATCTCACGGGGCTGGACATACTCCACTTTAAGCCGCTTATCAATGGGCGGCAGTCAGCGATCCTCGGAATAGGAGCTGATTCGGCGCAAGCCGGTCATCCGATGACGTTGACGATTACGTTTGATCATCGCGTACTCACGGGCCGCGAAGTGGGTGAATTGCTGCAGGCACTTCGTGGTCGATTGCTGGCTCATGCGATTGCGCCCTCGGCGGCAGGGACCGAACAGGACAAGGCAAACCTGCCTTGCTGTGATGTCTGCTTGACGGACCTTGCGAGCTACTACGAGGAATTTGGCCAGCAAACGTATGCGCATATGCTGCAATACATGCGGCGTGACGGCAGCAGCGGGCTAATTTGCCACCGCTGCCAGGCGGGCTATTTATAATCCATGCATCCCGCCCTGTCAGTCATCGCACAAATCGGTCGCACGGACGCCGCATCGTTGCGCCCGGAGCATACGCTCAATAGCCTGAAAATAAACAAGTCACTCGGGCTTGGCTTGCTGCGCAGCGCACTCGAGCGCCGTTTTCAGCGCAAGCTGCCGGTGATCACGTGGAAGACGACAATTCAAGAACTACTGGACGCGACAGATGGAGCGGGTGAGGCGCGGCCGGCTCTGCCCGTCGCGCATGGTGTTACTGGTGAAGGCCAGCATCCGGGCTTCGCTGCCAGGCTGGCGAAAGAACCAAGAGCGGAAGGGTTCGAACTTGGGCACGGTGTAGATATTCAGGAGATATCCGCGCTTCCGGAGACGGCGGATAAATGGGAGGAATACCCATTTTACGCGGGTCACTTCTCCGCCGACGAGATGGCGGCGGCGCGGGGGAAACCGGATGTGCGCGCCCATCTTGCCGGAATTTGGAGCGCAAAGGAGGCGGTTAAGAAGTCTGACCCCGAATTGGCGGCGCTTGAGTTCTCCGATATTGCCATTTCGCAGGACCCCAATGGTCGCCCCGAGGTTCAAATCGCTCACCAGAGATTGCGGGACCGCTTTGCTGTCATTGTTTCGATCAGCCATAGTTCCCTCTACGCAATTGCGAGCGCCATCACACGGCGGCGGTGATATGAACACTTTCAAGACGAATCTCCGCCGGGTTGCCTCGGGGGCATTAATGTATGCCTGCAATCATGTGGTTAATCGAATTCCCCTACATTCATGGCGGATTCACATTTACCAGAAGATCTACGGTTTTGACTTGGATCACGGGTCGACCATCCTGCTCGGCGTCAAATTCTACGGCTCGAAACGGTTCAGCCTGGGCAAAGGCAGCGTAATAAATGATGGATGCCGCCTTGATAATCGCGCCGGCATAACCATTGGGAATAGCGTTTCGCTTTCCTCCGAAGTCGCCGTGATTACCGCGGACCATAACGTGCAGGATAGCGCCTTCGAACCGAGCCTCAGGTCCGTAAGCATCGGGGATTTCGTGTATGTCGGAATTCGTGCAACGATCCTCCCCGGGGTGACAATTGGTACCGGGGCAGTCGTTGCCGCGTCTTCCCTGGTGACGGCCGATATTCCTCCCTTTTCGATCGTTGCCGGAAATCCGGCGAAAATCATCGGGTGGAGGAGCAAAGACCTGAGCTACACATTGGATTACCGCCCATATTTTCAATAACTGATAAATGCGATTCGTATACATAGATGAAAACTTTAGCGATGCAGGGGGGCATAATGCCGACTACGCACTCGGCATTCTAAGTGCGTGCGAAAAGCGCGAGCACTCATGCGCCATTTACGCAAACAGGCGCCTAGATTCCTCGTTTCTCAGTTTCAGCGGCATTATCCCCGTTTTTAGCATCAAGACCTCAACGCTGCATCAGATCGGCCTTGGGCGCGGACTGGGGCGGTTGGGTCAAGCGATGCGCCTAGCCTATAGCAATATCTCCCATGGTTTGGATCTGCTCAGGAAGGTCAATATTGGCAAGGATTGCTCGTTGGTGCTAATTGCGGGCATATCGCCCCGGGTAACTTTGGCGTATTTAGTTTGGTTCGCCTATTTGTCACTGATTGGAATGCGAACCAACATAGCGATATTGCTTCATGATCAGGCACCAGGTTTTGCCGGTCTTGAGTTGAGGCTGTTGCGGATGGCTGGATTCCGGCAGAAAATAGATTTTGCCGCACAGTCTCCCTCAATAGCTGAACAATTCCGGATTAGATTCCATGAACCCATCTGCATAATGCCGATGCCGATGGTGGATCATTCGCGCAGGAAGCCTTCGGCGGAGGGAGCCGGCCAAATTCGCAAGGAGAAAATAAACGTGCTTTATCTTGGCCTCGCTTCTTCCGCGAAAGGCTTTGGTTTCTTGGTCGATACTCTCACTTCGTGCAGAGCCATTGACGCCTTGGGGGGTGCTTTGAAATTCACCATTCAGTATAACCCAGTTAAGGGGGATGAGTTGGCCAAGCAAGCTGGTGAGCGCCTGTCGGCGGCTGCCGAGAGTTGCCACATGATTACTGTTCTCAGAGGGCCCTTGGCGAAGGATGCCTATGAGACACAACTTGTTATGGCTGACGTTATGATATTGCCCTATGATCCGAGGTGTTATCGATATATCCAATCTGGAATCATTACGCAGGCCATTGCGGCCGGGAAGCCACTGATTGTCTCCGCGGACAGTAATTTGGAAAAAGAGATGCAACTTCACGGTTCGGGAATAAGTTTTGAATATGGATCGCCCGCATCGTTCATGGATGCCCTGTGCCATCTCGTGGACAACCTAGATGACTTTTCCGGCAAAGCAGCGCTGAAGTCGGCCGCCTATCTCCAAATGCACGGCCCCGCGGCCTATGTGGCAAAAATGGAAGCAATGGCAACCGGTCGCCCAGAATGAGAATGGCGGCAAAGTTAGTTGGCGGCAAATGATGGATAATATCCTCAAACGCCTCTTGAAAGGCACGTTTTGGTCGGTGGCGGCCACTGGGTTATCCTCGGTTTTCAATCTGCTGGCAGGGGTGATTTGTGCTCGGACCCTAGGGAAGGAAGTATTTGGCCAAATGGGTGTGCTGCAGAGCACGGTCGGATTTGTCGGCCTGCTGGCGGGTCTCGGCTTGGGCACCACTGCGACGCGATTTGTATCTCGGTATCTTCTTTCTGATCCCGCCAGATGCGGCCGTTTGCTCGGCGGCATACTGCTCATGGCTGCCTCGACAATATTTGCCGGCTCGCTGCTGTTACTGCTGGGCGCCCGAGTCGTCGCTGCCAACTGGCTGCAAAGTCCGGGGTTGGAAACCCCGGTGAGAATTTGTGCGGCCTGGGTATTTGCCCTTGCTGCAGGAGAGTTGATCATGGCGGCGCTGGCCGGTCTCGAGTCATTTCGGGCGGTTGCGGCGCAAAGTTTCATCAGGGGAAGCTTGGTTTTTGTGGGAACAGTCGCTGGACTTAGGTGGGGACTGGAGGGGGCCCTTGTCGGTTGGTCGTTTGGCCTGGCCGCCAGCGGCCTTGTCTTGCTGCGAGTCCTCTGGCGGGAATGCGCCCGGCACGGAATTCGTATCAGCTACATAAAATCGGCAGAGGACGTGCGATCCGTGCTTGGCTACGCGTTGCCCACATTGATCAGCGGCCTAGCCTCTGCCCCCTTCGTTTGGTTCGCCAACACGATTATTGTAAGGAATCCCGGTGGGTATGAGCAAATGGCACTGTTAACCGTAGTCTACCAATGGCGCGGCGTATTCACCTATTTACCAGTCAGCGTTTCTAGGGTAGTCCTGCCATTGCTGAGTTCGAGCGATACGGCCAGCGTATCCCATGCTGGCCAGGCCTTTGCGATCAGCAATCTCGTGAATCAGTTTGTCGTTTGGGGCGGCGGAATCGTGCTGCTTTGCCTTTCCGGCGTTTTGCTCTCGTTCTATGGCGAGGGGTTTCAATCCGGCCGTGTAGCCTTCACGCTGGTACTCGGTGGAACCATGGTCGGATTTGCCGGGAATTCGCTTGGTAGCCTGATCCTGGCGCGGGGCTTACTCTGGTTGGGCATAGCGGGTAATTTGTTAACCGGTCTTAGCCTAGTGGTTTGTGTGCTGCTGATCAGTCACCAGCGCGGGGCGGTGGCGGTGGGGATCGGTACGATGATCGGCTATACCCTCAATTTGTCCCTTTGCGTGACGGTGTTAACCTGGCGCAAAGAAATCTCTGCCCAGATCGGATGGAGAATATTTGGCGCGGCCATGGCGGCCGTGATTATTGTGCTAGCCATGGCGCAGGCATCCCCACTGGTGGCCGCCGCGGCGGGCGTCCTTATTCTTCCGGCATCACTGGTAGCCGTTTTTCAAGTATTCGCGAAGCCTGAGGGGTTTTCGCTTTCCTCATTATTATCTTTTACTCGGAAATCCGAGCCCCGCACGGCGGTCTGATATTATGATATTACAATTGAAAATATTCATCGCCAAATGGACTAGCGGAATCGTGCCTTACAAGTGTATCAACGATCACTGGTATCGACTCCCGTTCGGCGTGTCCCGGGCTTTCGCGCCCTGGAAGAAGCATATTCTGGAGCCCTACGAACTGGACGCGATCAGGAAATATGGGGCAAAGGATGGCGTGTACCTTGATATTGGAGCGAATGTCGGCCTGCTAACTCTGGCCATGCGGGAGTGGGCCGGAACTGCAGCCCGGATTTATGCGGTGGAACCAAATCCCCATGCGTTTGAACTGCTGGGTGGGGTCTTACGCTTGAACCGGATGAACCCGGCCGGCACTTGGGCCCTCGCCATCTCAGATTACTGTGGCACTACCAAGTTCCAAGTTTCCCAAAGGGACTCTTTGGGGGTTATGTCTTCTCTGAGGCGCAACGATCCCCTGGCGTCCGAGGTGGAAGTGCCCTGCATGACCATTGATGCACTGTGTCGGCAGTGGGACAGATTGGATTATATCAAAATTGATGTCGAAGGAGCCGAGATTTTGGTCCTGACGGGTGCGCAGGCGACCCTCATCCGACTGCGCCCGGTGGTTCAAGTTGAAGTGCACGGCCCGTTTCTTGGCGCTTTCGGCCACAGCGTCGGTCAACTTTTCGACCTGATGAGTGGGCTCGGCTACGTGGCGATCAATGCCGTGACATCGGAAGTAACGAACGCTGCTGCCTTCAATACGGATACAGCCCTCGATGCGAGGCACCCCTTGACGCGCGAAAACATGCGATATTCGGGCTACGGCCATGTGGTATTCAGACCGGGAGCGGACAATCCCGGAGGCTCCGATGCCTGAGCAGATGCCCGGTCTTCCGCGGCTGCTGGTCATTGCGTGTTATCCCCCGGAAGGCGGGGGCGGAGGAGGGGTGATCATGCGCTCACTGTTAAAGGAATATCCAGATGAAAGCATTATGTGGCTGGCCCTGCGCCCAGATCGGTCGAAGCGCAAGAAATGGTATCGCCCGGAAGTTTCCCGCTGGATTATGCCCTTCTATGTGCCGGCTAAAGTCGGGAGGCTGATTGGGCTCGCGGCGGCGGGAAGAATCGAGGCACTGCTCGAAAGGGTGGCGGTTGTTTTTGCGCAATTTGCCGTCAGAAAACACAAGCCGAGTGACATCTTGGTAGTCGCGGATTTCTTCACGATTCGCTCGGCGAGTATCATTATCAATAAATTCCCGGCGCGCAGGTTTCACCTCACGGTGCACGATGACCCGTTGATTACGGCGCGGATGATTGGATCGGGCGTCAATTTACAGAAGCTAGAGGAGGCATTTGCTGCGCTTTGCCGGCGAGCAGTGACCGTCGACTGTGTTTCGGCCAGGATGGCCCTGAAATATAAGACTGAATATGGTATTCAGTCACAGATAATCACGCGATGCGCGGAGGATTCATACCTTGCACAGCTTAAATTAAAAGCAGTTCGTCCGAAAAGCGATGAAATCAACATGATCCTGTGTGGTTGGGGCGATTGCCCGCCCCCCTGGCCAGACAACCTTATGGAGGCCCTGCGGTTCGTCAGAAACCAACTCAAGGTGAATTTTCATGTCTTTGATCCCAAGTTTCTGAAGTATCAAGGGTGCGGATGGGTATTTTTCCATGAGCACATGCCAGAGATCGAGTTTGATGCACTGCTCGCGGAAATGGATATCAGCTACGCGCCGGACCCGTTTACGGAAGAGGGCCGGCGCTTCGCCGCGATGTCCTTGTCGACTAAAGTGGTGACCAGCCTTTGCGCCGGCTTGCCATTTGTTTACCATGGCCCGTATGATTCGACTGTGGGCGATCTGGTGCGCGAGGATCCATTGTTGGGCCTCATCGTAGAGAGCCAGTCCCCGAACGACCTTGCGCAGGGGATCCTTGCAATTTGGGAAAACTACACTGCGCGAGTCGCCGCCTGCAGGACCTTTGCGCAGGAGCATTATTCAGCCAGCGTGATAAGGAGGAAGTTCCTTTCTAGGTTCGAGCATTAACTGTACTGAAAAGCACGCTCCGCTAAGTCATTCAGAGGCTGTTTCCTACATGCGCATCCTTCTAGCCAGTGCGTACGATCCCTTGAACCAAACGCAAGGGCAAGGCGTTATTATTAAGCATACGCTAAATGCCGGAATGGCAGGCCATCCGAGCGAAGGGATCGAGATCGGTTTATCGTTGTTTCGCGATGGCGCCCGCAGACCCAAGAACGAAATGGTTACGCATTTTACTAATATACGCAAGGAGCAGTATCAGCCCGCGCCTAGTTTGAACAGGCTTTCATTGATCCGTGATTTGTTAAACCTACCATTGACACGCTCGGAGCGTGACTATGTTTCACGAATTGCTGATATCGCCAAGAAATACGATATCGTGTTGTGGTTTGGCTCCCCTTACGATCCGGTAACGCACCGAATTGCCCATGAGATAGAGTGCCCGGTCCTTTGCCACGTAAACGATTCGATTTCTCTGCACGAGGAGCGTCGCGAAGGGCGAGGAGCAATTTTACGGCGGGTAATTGCCGCAAGGGTGGAAGGGGAAATGCTGCGGAATGCCGGGTTTGCGGCGATAGTTTATGTCGGCGCAGTTGATGCGGAAAAGGCCCAGACTATTCTTCAGGGCGCGGAAACAATCACTGCTGTGTCGCGCATTCCATTGGGAGTTGATACAGATTATTTCCGTCCACGCGCTGGAAGACCGGCTAAGCGAAAGACAATCTTGTTCGCAGGCTCAATGTGCTACGCCCCGAATATTGACGCCGCTAGGCGCTTGGTCCTTGAGATTTTGCCACTTGTCCAATGCAGCCCACTTGTGCGCATTGTGGGCCACAGCCCGCCAAAAGAAGTTCAAGTTCTGGCAAATCGCGGGGATGGCACTAGTATCGTGGTCACAGGGAGGGTTGAAGATATCAGCGAGGAGTATCGGAATGCCGATCTGCTTGTCGCGCCCCTTGAGCGCGGGGCTGGGATGCAATTTAAGGTGCTGGATGCACTGGCTTCAGGAGTACCCGTTGTGACATCGCCACTAGTCGCCGGTGGGATAGGTCCGCAAGTGCCGGGGTTGTTTGTCTGCCGCAGTGCTGCGGAATATGCGGCAAAAATCGACCAGCTGCTGCAGTCTGATCAATTCAGGCTCGACAGAGGTGTAGCTGGTAGAGCGCACGTCGAGAGATATTATACTTGGGCGAAACGAACGCGCAGCCTATTAGACCTGCTTGGAGCGACAATCGTAAGAAAACGACCAAGGGCAATAAAGTGAGTATTCTTTGGTATATTGGGTTTCTCGCTCTCTTCGTGATTATTGGGGGCTTCAGCCTGCTCTTCCGCAATCTAGTAACCCATCGAGGTACCGGGCTTCAACTGAACCCTCCGACGATCCTAATAGGCAGCTATTTTCTTTATTCGACCTCCTTGCCGGTATCGCGACTATTCTTCGGAAGTAGTAGCAGTGAGTTTGATCTGGTTTCGTTAAAGTTGCACCTATTCGGATTCTTGGGAATTGCGCTCGGGGCGATTGCCTCAGTTGTCGTTACTCGACGAATGGAAAAAAATAGTATTGGCGGGAAAAGCATCACCGCGCCGCAATTCTCCGGTTCGATATCATTACGAACAGGATTGTTTGGTGCGCTTCTGTTATTGTTGGCTGGGAGATATTTTTGGATGGCAATGGAAAGCTTGAATTTTTCAATCGCTAACGTCCTCCAACCCTATGGATTTGAGGGGTTGGAGGGAGGCGGGACGACTGACCTCTCAAATATTTTTGTATACTTCGGACTGTACAGTGCTCTGGTGTTTGGGGTGACTTGGGATAGGCATATCCGTCAACTGCCGAAGTCACTCAGTGTGGCGATCTATATGCTTGTTATCATTCTTATGACATTTTGGATATTACGGGGGTCCCGTAATATGGTCACGATCCTCGGGCTGCCAGTAATCGCCGCGATTTATAACAACAAAAGGCTATCCGTAATTAAGACCATCGCTGTCGGATTTGCTATCAGTATTCTATTCTACATGCTTGCGGGAGTCCGCAATATCGGACTTTCAAATGCGTCCCGTGGGGATTTCGTTGAAGCGGTGAAAATGATTGATCCGATGAACGGCGAATTTGGAACCAGCTACGGTGTTTTGGATCATGCGCTGGGCTTTTCGGATTCGGAGAATCTTTTGCTAGGAAAAAGCTATACCGTTGACCTGGCGCTCAACATGGTTCCGCGCTCGTGGTGGCCGAATCGTCCCGATAACCTAGCTGTTGCGTTTTCCAAACGTTACTTTAACACCGATCTTCTTACCGAAGGACTGGGGTTTACACCGGTGCTTGAGGCTTATCTTAACTTCGGGCAGTTTGGTATTATTGTGATGTTCGCGATGTTCTTCGGCATCGTCACAATCTTGGAGGATCGCCGGCAACTTAGTGACATTAGGGGTATCATGCTGATGGCGTTTGCTTTGCCGATGCTTGTGAATTGGAATCGCATCGATATGAGTACGGCATTTAAGATGTATTCCGGTTATATAGCAATGGCCTTTCTGCTTCCTAAGATATTGATAAGGGGGAATCCGGGGCGACGCACCCCATGAGCAAGAACAGCGCGAAGAGTATATATTTTGTAACCAGCCTCAATGCTGGTGGTGCGGAACGCGTGCTTTGCAGTTACATCGAAAACGCGGCGGAGAGGCTTCAGGTGCAGGCGGTAATATGTTTGGTGTGGACGTCTGATCGTCGGCTCAAGGATAGACTTCAAAGAGTGTGTCCGATAATTGAATTAGCCGGTGATCCTGAACGTGGCTTTGGAAGGCAGGTATGGAGGGCGTTGAGCGTCTGTTGGCGTGAGCGAGCGGCAATGTTCCACGGATGGATGTATCACGGATGCGTGTTAGCGACGATGTTTTGGTGGCTAACGGCATCGGGGAACGCCATGTTTTGGGCGATACATAGTTCCGGCATTGTTGCAGGAGAACGCAGATTGCTCCACTCGGCTGAGTTATTGGTACTGGGTGCCATATGTCGGGTAACTGGTGCCAAAGTATTGTATTGCGGAGAAGATTCTCGCAAAGTGCATTTGGGAAAATGGCATTGGCCAACGAGAAATGCGGAAGTTCTTACAAATGGAATCGATATCACCAAATTTGTACCATCCGATCGGATTAAAGCGGAAGTCAGACGGGAGTTTGGGATTCCCGAACGTTCACTTATCTTGGGTTATGTCGGGCGCTGGCATCCAGACAAGGATGTGGGCGCACTCTGTCGTGCTCTGACGATTCTCGGGGCAGATATTCCTGACTTGGTTGTAATTTTTTGTGGGAAGGGACTTGAACTCCAGAATCGCGATTTTGCGGACGCGGTAGCCGCGGCTTCTAAGTCGCTTCGGTGTATCAGCCTTGGCGAAGTGTCTGACACCAGCCAGATGATCCCTGCGTTTGATTTTCTTTGCCTGTGTTCGCGGCGAGAAGCCTTTCCATTGGTGCTTTGTGAGGCGCTTTCCTGTGGTGTCCCCTGCGTAACCACGGATGTGGGTGACTGCCGGAGCATAATCAATGGGTTTGGACGCATCGTTCAGCCTGGCGATTTCCGCCAACTTGCACAGGCCATTGTCGAGTATGCCGGAATTTTGCGACGTGGTTCAGCGATTGATACCAGGATGGCCACACGGGAATGGGCCGAAAAAGCGTTCGACGAGAAGATTGTGACTCAACGATATCTCTCTGTCCTGGAAGTCTAATCCCATATCATCGCGATTTATATCAAATGGAAAAGCAGCGATGAGCGCGCAGTTGGGAGTGCCTCGAGGAAAAGCGTTAACGGAGGAGCGACGAAGAGTGGTGATGGTCGTAGCGGGTTTGGATCTATCGCTGTTGAACTTCCGCGGATCGTTGCTGCGAGCGATGGGGCAGGCCGGACATACAGTGGTTGGGGTAGCGCCAGCGGAAACACCCGGGGTGCCGCAGGCACTTGCAGAAATGGGGGTGCGTTTTGTGCCTTTGGCTTTGGCCCGGGCTGGGCTCAATCCTCTAGCCGACGGGCTTAGTCTGCTTCGGCTCAAAGGGCTCGTTCAAGAGGGCCGTCCGGATGTCGTGCTCAGCTATACCATTAAGCCGGTAATTTTTGGATCACTAGCGGCTAGTTGGGCGAGAGTTCCTCGCATATATGCGCTCATCACAGGACTGGGAGCAGCTTTTCATACAACTGGCTTAAAGGGTTGGTTGCTGCGACTCATGGCTGTCACGATGTATCGAGTGGCACTTGCGCGTTGCACGAAGGTTCTCGTGCAAAACGGGGAAATCGCTGATTTGTTTGTAAGGGAGAAAATCGTGGCGGCTGAGAAAGTAGTTGTCGTGTCGGGTTCGGGGGTGGATACGAATCATTTTCCTGCCGTACCTATGCCGTCCGGGGCGCCGGTTTTTCTCCTCCTTGCTAGAATGCTACACGATAAAGGCATTGCCGAATATGTCGCCGCCGCCCGCTTGGTCAGGGTAGAACTGCCAGAGGCAAGATTTCTGATGGTCGGAGACATCGATCCGAATCCGGCGGCGATTTCCGCGCAACAATTGAACCAGTGGAAAGAGGAAGGGGTGGTCGAGCATCTTTCAGGTGTGTCCGACGTCCGCCCTCTGCTGTCCGACTGCACTGTCTATGTCCTACCTTCTTACCACGAGGGCATGCCGCGTTCCGTGCTGGAGGCGATGGCCACGGGTCGCCCCATCATCACTACCGATACCATCGGCTGCAAGGAGACGATCTGCAACAGTGGCGCTGTGGACCGTGATGGAATTCGCACCGGCGAGAACGGTTTGCTGGTTCCGGTGCGTAGCGTCGCTCCTTTGGCTGCGGCCATGTTAAGGCTAGCGAAGGATTCCGGCTTACGTGTGCAGATGGGAAGAAGGGGGCGGGAGATCGCCGAGCAACAGTTTGACGTTCGCTTGATAAACGGTCTGATGCTTTACGCTATGGACTTGGTTGGAGAGGAAGCTTGAAACTTGAAATGCTGACAGTGAACTTCACCTGACCCTATGTGCGGTATCGCCGGATTTTTGAATGACGGAGCCCTGCGACGGGACGGCGCCCGCGCCGTGCTGGAACGAATGACTAATGCGATCAGGCATCGTGGGCCTGATAGTGAGGGTTACTGGCAGAGTGCGGATGGCCGGGTGAATTTCGGGCATCGGCGTTTGGCGATCATTGACCTCACTCCCTCCGGACACCAACCAATGCTCACGCCTGATGGAGGTCGAGTGATCATATACAACGGGGAAATCTATAACTTTCCTGAGCTGAGAGACGATTTGGTCAAAAAAGGAGTAAGTTTTCGTGGGAGCTCAGATACGGAAGTGCTGTTAGAAGCATTGGCATGCTGGGGAGTTGAGCCAACCCTGAAGCGACTGAACGGGATGTTTGCTTTTGCATATTGGGATCAACACGAGCGCAAACTCTGGCTGGCGCGCGACAGGTTTGGCGAGAAACCGCTTTATTATTCTTGGCAGAATGGGGTGTTCGTTTTCGGCTCCGAATTGAAGGCACTGGTCGAGCACCCGGCTTTTGTCCGGGAGATTGACCCGAACGTGCTGCCCTCCTACCTGCGTTTCAACTATGTGCCTTGGCCGCATTGCATCCTTAAGAATGTCTCAAAGCTGACACCGGGTCATTATTTGGAGGTTGATTTGAGCGGTGAGGTCCGAGCGTCCAAACCCTATTGGCAACTGCACGGATTGGTAAAAGACAGAGAGCTTGATCGCCGGGCAATAGATGATCCGTCGACGATTGATGAACTCGACCAACTCTTGTCGAAGGCCGTCAGGCAACGGATGCTATCAGATGTGCCGTTGGGGGCTTTTCTCTCAGGTGGCATCGATTCGTCAACCGTCGTGGCTTTGATGCAGAAGCAAAGCTCCCGCCCGGTGAAAACGTTCACCATTGGGTTTTGGGAAGACAGCTACAACGAGGCTGGTGATGCAGCCAAAGTGGCGAAACACTTGGGCACGGAGCATCATGAATACTATATCTCGAGTCAGGAGTGCGTTGATGTCATTGCACGAATGCCACGGATCTACGACGAGCCTTTTGCCGATTCTTCTCAGATTCCTACGACGCTTGTTTCCCAATTCACCCAGAAGCATGTGACTGTGGCGCTTTCGGGAGATGCCGGGGACGAGATGTTTGGCGGATACAATCGCTACATCTGGAGCAAACGTCTCTGGCCCCTGCTCAATTCACTCCCGGTCGGGCTACGTGGATTGGGCCGCGATATGGCACATAGCCTAAGTCCAGCGCAATGGGACCGGATTTTCTCCGCTTTCAACCCCATCGTACCCAACAAGTTTCAGGTTCGTGGTGCAGGCGAAAAAATGCACAAACTGGCGAATGCAGCCGGTGCGAGAGATACGGATGCTCTTTACCTAAGCTTTGTATCCCAGTGGCAGAATCCCGGGGAAACTATTTTCGAATCACAAGAAGCATTTTCGCTGCTTGATGACCCCCAAGCCTGTCCTGTCGGCATCGATTATGTGGAGAAGATGATGTATCTGGACCAGATGACCTACCTACCGTCAGATATTCTGTGCAAAGTGGATCGGGCGAGCATGTCTACCAGTCTCGAGGCGCGGGTTCCATTTCTAGACAATGATGTGGTACGCTTTGCCTGGTCTTTACCCACCTCGACCAAGTTGCACCGCGGCATCAGTAAATGGCCTTTGCGACAAGTGCTGAATCGCTATTTGCCGGCGAATCTATTTGAGCGGCCCAAGGCGGGATTTGGTATTCCCATCGGAGATTGGTTGCGTGGGCCTCTACGCGACTGGGCGGAAGAAATGTTGAGCGAGAAAAATTTAGTAGAAGGCGGTTATTTTAAACCCAAGGTAGTGCGCCAGCATTGGGCTGAGCACCTTTCGGGGCGGCGCAATCTGCAACATTCACTCTGGTCGGTGCTGATGTTTCTAGCTTGGAAAAGAGAATGGATCGACCGGAGCCTGCATTAGCAATAGAACTCAATTGCAGTCGCATCGGGCGACGCACTTTGATTAACATGCATCAAGCCTTGCGCGCAAAATGTTTGTGCATTCAAACATTGGTGCCTGAATCGGGAATCAAGAACTGTCTTACCTAAGCCGCAGTGGTATGAAAGCGTTCATCATAAATAACCCGCAGGACTTCGAGTTTTGTGAGATTCCGGTTCCTGCATGTGGCGCGAGCGAGGTTCTCATTCGGGTTCTCACTGTCGGAATTTGTGGCAGCGATGTCGAAATCATGAACGGTGATCGGCCGAGGACGCATGTGCATTATCCAATTGTACCAGGTCACGAATGGGTCGGCCGGGTGGTCAGGGTGGGTCGAGACATTCAAGACCTACGCGTCGAGCAGTTGGTGGTCGTTGAAGGCATCATTCATTGCGGCCAATGTGCGAACTGCCTAAAGGGTGCTACCAATCTGTGTCTGAGTTCCTACGATGAGATCGGTTTCACCCGCAACGGCGCCTTCAGCGAATTTGTCGTGGCGCCGCGGCGGCTGGTGCACGCCGTCACGCTAGCGTCTGGCGTCCAGCTGCGTGAACTACCTCTGGTCGAGCCAAGCGCATGCGCGGTGAACGCTGGCATGCTGGCGGCGATCGAGGCGGGGCAGACTGTCGCTGTGGTTGGCGGTGGGACTGTGGGTCTGCTGGTGCTCCAATACGCCGCGCTGCATCGGCCGGGCCGGCTCGTGATGTTCGATAAGGATCCAAGCCGGCTCTTCCTCGCCAAAGAACTCGGCGCGACCGAGTCGGCGAGCGCCGAGTCGGCTGCCGCGTATGCTGGCATGTTCGATGTGGTCATCGAGGCCGCTGGGAGTCCGCGCGCCGTAGAATGCAGCTTTGCGCTCGCGCGCAAGGGCGGTCGAGTTGTGCTGCTGGGCATCGCTGGGCAGAACCGCATGTGCGAGGTGGCGAGCGATATTTTCGTCCTGAACGGCCTACAGGTATTCGGCGTCTTCAGTTATACGAGCAAGGCGTTCCGCACGGCGGCGGAACTGATAAGTCAGGGGAAAATTAGGGGTGCGCCGCTGATCGACCGAGAAGTTCCGTTCGAGGAAACCGCGCGCGCCATAAAGGCCGTTGGGCGAGGGAATCTTGCCCGCCCCAAGATCATTGTTAATATGGAGTGAACATATGTCCCGCATACTACCGCACCGCATCTCCACTGAATTCGCGAAGGCCCGTTTCCTCTCTGATTCATCGGCAACCATTGAGCTACTCCTGCTCGTCGTGATCGAGGAGAACATGCCGCTCGTGCTAGACCAGCTTCAAACTCTCTCGCTGCTCAGCCGGCCGCAGATCACCGCAGCGTTGAAAAAACTCGAAGCGGATGGCGACATTAAGATCGAGAAGCTGGGGGACGAGACGTACTACCGCGTGACAGAACGCGGCACCGCCCGCTCGCGCTACATGTTCGTCGACTATTTTCACGAATTGAGGAAGATGGAGTCGTGTCTGACCGAGAGTCTTGTTGCTCGTCTCAGCAAGCTGGCGCAGGAGGGTATTCGGTCGGTTGCGGTCTATCCTGTGGGCGAGACGGCTGAGGTCGTTGCTGCGGCGCTTCCTGCCGCAGGGATGAGCCTTGCGATGGCGGTGGACGATTCGCCGTCGGCATGGGACCGGAAATTCCATGGTCTCTCCGTGCGGCCAACCGCGGATCTCAAAGGCGCCCGGATCGATGGCGTGATACTCGCGACATGCGTGTTTCAGGAGCAGCTGCGTAAGCAGCTGGCGACACTCGGTATCGACGTGGTGATTATCCCGTTCTAACCCTACATGAGGATTCTCATCTACGGCTGCGGGCAGAACGGGGCGCAGGTCTTCTACATTCTGAAGCACTCGCCGGAAATCGTGATTGTCGGTTTCCTCGACGGCGCGAAGGAGAGCCATGGTCAGGTTTACTTGGGGTTGCCGGTTTTCGGCGACCTCGACCTCGTGCCTCAACTGATGAAGAGCCACGGGGTGACCGGTGGCATCGTAGCCATAGGCAACAATGCCGCGCGAGCGCGGCTCGATCGCCGGATGCGAGCTACGGGTTTGCGGATTGTGAGCGCGATCCATCCGAAGGCGCTCATCGACTCTCCGGCGCGGCTTGGCGAAGGCATCATTGTCGAGATGGGCGCGGCGATTCATCCCGAAGCGGTAATAGGCGATGGCGTCTTCATCGGCGGCCACGCACTCGTCGCGCATCATAGCAAAGTGGGCGAATTCTCGCTGCTGGGCGGCGGGGTGATCTTTGGAGGCCATGTCGCGGTGGGTCGCTACTCCTTGGTTGGCGTAGGCGTCTCAATCGGCCCGCAGCTCGTGATAGGCAACAACGTCATCGTTGGGGTCGGCGCGGCGGTCACGAAGAACCTGCCGGATAACGTGGTGGCTGTGGGTGTGCCAGCGAAGGTGATCCGCGAGCAGCCGCCGGCTTCTATTTCATGAAGGTCGTTTCGGCGAGGGAAGCGGTGCGGGAGATCAAGTCGGGCAGCACGCTAGGCGTGAGCGGATTCCGCTGGGCGGGTTGCAGCGAGGCGCTGTTCAAGGGACTTCACGACGAGTTTCGCGCGACGCAGCAGCCGCGCGATCTAACGCTAATGTTTTCAAGCGCGCCGGGCGACAACGTTAGCACCGGGCTCGCGTGGATCGCGCAGCGCGGTCTGCTCAAGCGCGTGATTGGCGGCTTTTGGGGGGTGACGCCGCAATTGATGAAGCTCGCGGTCGACGAGGAGATCGAGGCCTACAATCTGCCGCAGGGCCAGATTGCCCGGCTCTACGGAGCGATCGCCGCCGGTCAGCCAGGGCTGGTGACGGAGATCGGACTCGAGACTTACATCGACCCCCGCCTCGAAGGCGGGCGCATCAACCGGCGTACGCCCGCCGATCTAATCGAGGTCGTGCAACTGCGAGGACGCGACTATCTCCTCTACCAATCGCATCCTATCCATGCTGCGTTTATTCGTGGCACTGTTGCCGATTGCAGTGGGAATGTTAGCGTAGAGGAGGAGGCTGCGCTGGTAGAGTCGCTGCCGCTTGCATGCGCGGCGCACAACTCCGGCGGCAAGGTCTTCGTGCAGGTTAAGCGCCTCGTGCCTGATGGCCAGATCAGTCCGCAACGCGTGGAAATCCCTGGACATCTCGTCGACTACGTCGTGGTTGCGGGAGACGTAGAAACTGATCACCGGCAGACGGTTCGCAGCTCGTTCGACCGTTCGCTCGTCGGGCAGGGTGATCCTGCTGAGGTGATCACGCCGTCAGAGCTGGCGGGTGAACGCCTGATCATCGCCTCGCGCGCGGCGCTAGAGCTGAAACCGGGCGACGTCGTGAATCTCGGGCAGGGAATTCCCAGCAGCATTCCCCAGGCGTTAGCCGGTCACCCGCTTGCGACCTCGATCTGTTTTACGCTTGAAAGTGGGGTAATCGGGGGCATTCCGCATCCCGTGCCAGATTTCGGTGTCGCAAGCCATCCGACGGCGATGGTCCGGATGGACGACCAGTTTATGTTCTATGACGGCGGTGGACTTGACGTCGCGTTTCTCGGCTTCGCCGAGGTCGATGCTGAAGGTAATGTCAATGTGAGCAAATTCGGCGGTCGCTTCATCGGCTGCGGCGGCTTTATGGATATCGCGCAGCCGGCGAAGCGACTCGTGTTTTGCGGCGGATTTCGCGCCGGCAAGCTAGATGCGCGCGTCGCGGGCAACCGTGTGACACTGCAACATTCTGGGCAGTCGCCCAAATTCGTGGGGCAGATCCAACAGAAGACGTTTAGTGGTCCTTACGCGTGGCGCCACGGCCAGAAGGTGACCTACGTCACCGAACGCTGCGTGTTCGAACTCGGCGAGCGCGGACTGATCCTGACCGAGGTCGCGGATGGCATCGACGTGGAGCGTGATATTCTCGCTCAGATGGATTTCCGGCCGCAGCTTGCGTCCCCGTTGCGGGTAATGAAGGTTGCGATTCCCAATTCCTGACTCGGCGGTTCGATTTGCGGCATGCCAGTGACGATCCATATCCGCGCCGACGCTCGCGGACGGAAAGTCTTAATCGAACACGAACTGGGTGTCGCGGAGCTGTTTCCGGAGTTGGGGGGGCCGATTTACACACTTACCTACAAGCCCAAGGATTATCGATTCGAGCGCGTCGCGTCGATTAACTCCTCGGGGCAGGTGATTTCCCAATGACCGTGACATCAGACGCAATAACGAATCCGGCAGTCGCTCAGCAGACTTTGCGCGCCGAGAGTTGCCCGCAAAGGCAACGCGTGAGGCTGTCATTTGCGCGGGCTGGGCAATTGCCGCTGGTGCTGGCGGACGTGAGTGCCGGGGCAGTGTTGGACGACGGCACGTTGGTCACGGCGGCGGGACGGACGACGTTCGAAGCACGTTTAGCGGTCCACAACGACAAATCCGTGCAGGAACTCGTCGTGGAGTATGCCTCTACCGTGCCGGGACTCGGGTTGCGGCAGGTTTTTCGATACGCCGCAGTTGAAGCAGCTCTGCACGTGTATGTCGAACTTCGGAATAGCAGTGGGAAAACCGTTCGCGTGCGCCGGCTCGAACCGTTGGTGGCGCAAGGCCGATCCGCCCTCACCGGCAACCCTGACCTGCGCTGGATCAAGATGGCGTATTGCAGTGCCAACTCCCACAGCCCAGTCAGCAGGAGCGGTGTCATGGAGTCGATGGCGATGGGCGATACGATCGACAGTTGGTGGATGACCGCGGCCTGGTCCGACTCCGTCCAGCTTCTCATGGTGCTCGGCTTCGCGACGTTTCGCCGCTTTGTCTGCCGATTCGAAGGGGCGGTGAGCGAGCGGCTGTGCGCCGTCAACTATTGCGAAGATTCGTCCTTGGATTCAGGGAAGTCGCTTTCGTCGGAGGAACTTTGCGTGCAAGTCGACCCGGACCCCCATGCGGCCTTGCTTCGATACGGGAGCCGTGTGGCGGAGGCGATGCAGGTGAAGGGGGGGCCGCGCCGGGAGCCGGTGTGCGCCTGGAGTTCGTGGGGGCACTATCTCGAAGCGATTGACGCCGCAACAATCGACGTGAACGTTGAATTGCTTTCGTCTCGGCCGACCAGCTTCGGCCCGGTGGAAGTGGTTTCCATCGACGAGGGCTGGGAGCAGAAGCTCGGTGGGCGGCGACCCAACACGACCTGGACGGCCGACTCGAACTTCGGCTCCATAGGTGATGTGATCGGGGCGATCCATGCGACAGGCCGGCGTGCCGGCGTGTGGCTCGCGCCGTTCGTCGTCAATGAAGGCGCCAAGTTGGCCATCGAGCATCCCGACTGGCTGGTTAAGGACGAACACGGCGCGCCAAAGCGCTACGCGATCGGGAAGGGCGTGTTCGCGCTCGATCCCTCGCATCCCGGCGCGCAGGTCCACCTGACCGAGACGATCCACCGGCTCACAGTCGAATGGGGAGTGCGTTATCTGAAGCTGGATTTCCTCCGTTGCGTCGTGAGCCCCGAACCCGACCACCCCGAGCATGGGGTCGGCTGCCGCCGTCGGTTTTTTTCCGGTGCGACGAGTGTCGAGGCCTATCGCGTTGGGCTCGAAGTCATCCGGCGCGCGGCAGCGCGCGACACACATATAATGACTTGTGGTGATCCGCTCGGGCCGAGCATTGGGCTCACAGACTCGCGCCGGGTGGGTCACGACATCAGCCCGTTCTGGGGCGGCGACCTTAATGGAATCGTGGCGAGCGCGCGGAATGTAGCCGCGAACTACTTCTGGACGGGGGCGGTCTGGCACAACGATCCCGATTTCGTGCTGGTCGATGGTGAGCCAAACGAGGTTCGCGTGTGGGCTACGATCGTAGCGCTAAGCGGCGGTGACACGGTGCTCTCGGCGAATCTCCCTCGGCTGGTCCCATGGCAGGAAGATGTGCTCCGGAAAATTATCCCCCCGACCGGGGTGGCTGCGCGGCCGCTTGATCTGTTCGAGAGTGATCCACCTGTGCTGTGGCACCGGCCGGTCAATGCTGCTGCAGACACCTGGCATCTCGTGGCATTTTTCAATTGGGAAATGCATCCCCGTGAGCGCGTGGTAGCGTGGACGAGACTGGGGGAACCAGCCGATGCCAAGTTCGAAGTGTTTGAATTCTGGGGCCAGGAATTCCGCGGGACTCACGCTGGGGAATTTCGGGCCACGCTGCCCGGCCGTTCGGTTGAGCTTTTTGCGATAAGGCGAGCGCATGCGCGGCCGGCGCTTGTGGGAACCGATGCCCATTTCACGCAAGGCGCGACGGAATTGGCGGGGATAACTTGGGACGAGGTTGAGAAAACATTGGACGTGGAGTTTTCGGGCCGGATCAAACGTAGCGTCCGGCTTACTTTTCTCGTCCCGAACGGATTCATGCCCGCTGTCGCGCAGTCCGACCTGAACCACGAAAAGGTCGAATGGGATCCGCGCGGTCGGCTCCTTCGGCTGCAGACCAATTCAGCGAAAAACAAACGCTGTCGAATTGAGTTTGCTGACGCACGATAAGCCGGGGGGCTCGGGCGGCTCAGCCAGAATCGACTTTCGCCCCTACGAAGATTCCCAAGGGTTCGAGCCGGAGCAGCAGTGCCTGAAAATCACGGTCGCGCAGCGCATCGGGAATCGGCAGATTGGTGCTGACGCGCACGAAGCACTGGTCGCTTCGCTGGTTGAAGCCAAAGCGCCAGAGGTCGGAGGCCAACGAAAGCCCGCGCTTGATTCTGGCCGGCCACCGTTCGTCCCAACCGAATTGGTCGAACGAAATCGGTCGCCCACCCACGAGGTGCCAGAACATGACATGCTGGACGTTACCGCTTTTCTCGAACGTGCCCAATTCGGCCGGAATCATCGGCCGGTCGCCCGCGCGCAAAGCAACGGCGTGTTCCCGCTGGGAGCGATTCCAGCCTGCGACCACCCAGCAGGTATCGGGTGTATGCGCGCCGGCCTCGCTATAGCTGGCCTTTCCGGGATTCCAGTACGCCGCATATACGCCCACCTGCAGAGAACCGTGTTGGTAGTTTCGGAAAACCGCCTCGTCGTAGCGGAGCACCTTATTCACCTGGTTCTGCAGCGCTTCGGTTTCGGCGATCGGCAGGGTCCGGACGTTCCAACCGGCAAGCTCCTCCGGTATCGCCACCGCCAGCCTGATGGTGAGTGTGTGGCGGGTCGGATAAATCCACGGGATCACGACCTGTAGCATCACTCCACAGGCGAGCAGCCCCGCTAGGAGAAGCATCGGGGATCGGCGCATGTTCTGACCCTGTCGCGTGATCTCGCGACCGCAAATCGAATCTCGAAAGACGGCACGGGCGAAAGAATGAACCGTGTTTGCGCTTTCGATTCGGCGGCGAATAATCAACACTAGTTGAATGACCAAACGTCGAATCTACCTTTCATCTCCTCACTTGGGGGCGGATGAATTCGAGTTGGTGCGCGAAGCGTTCGCGACCAACTGGATTGCGCCGCTGGGACCACACGTAGATGCTTTCGAGCGTGAGTTTGAGACTCTCGTCGGGAGTCGGCATGCCGCGGCCCTTTCGTCCGGAACGGCGGCGGTGCATCTTTCGCTGCGGCTCCTTGGGCTAAAGTCAGGCGAGGAAGTTTTTTGTTCCTCGCTGACGTTCAGTGCCAGCGCCAACCCGATTGTCTATGAGGGTGGTAAACCGGTTTTCATCGATTGCGACCGCGCGAGTTGGAACATGGATCCGGCGCGGCTCGCTGAGGCGCTTGCCGATCGTGAAAAGAAGGACCGGCTTCCGAAGGCCGTGATTCTTGTGCACCTTTATGGGCAGAGTGCGGACATCGATGCGATTGCGGCTCTTTGCACGAAGTATGGGGTTACTTTGATTGAAGATGCAGCGGAGGCGCTCGGAGCTACCTATAAGGGCATTTCTCCAGGCACCCGTGGGCGGATGGGGATCTATTCGTTCAATGGAAACAAAATCATCACGACGTCCGGTGGCGGGATGCTCGTGTCCGCCGAAAGCGCTTTGATTGAAAAGGCGCGGTTCCTCGCCACCCAGTCGCGTGATCCAGCGCCGCACTACCAGCATTCTGAGATAGGTTTCAACTACCGGATGAGCAACGTGCTTGCGGCCATTGGTCGGGGTCAGTTGCGCGTCCTTGCGGACAGGGTCAACGCCCGGCGCGCCAATTGCGAATTCTACCAAAGGGCGTTTTCAGATCTACCGGGCATCGAGTTCATGCCCGAGGCCCCTTGGGGGCGCAGCACGCGTTGGCTGACGTGTGTCATCATCGAACCGAAAAAGTTCGGGGTCGACCGCGAGGCCGTGCGGCTTGCACTGGCCGCAGAAAATATCGAGGCCCGACCGGTTTGGAAACCGATGCATTTGCAGCCGGTCTTTGCGGGCTGCGACACATTTGGCGGTGAAGTGGCGGAAGACCTATTTAACCGAGGTCTCTGCCTTCCGTCGGGCTCAAATCTGACAACGGAAGAACTCGAGCGGGTGGCGAATGCGGTTCGGCGCTGCGCACGAGCGGCCTGAGGAGCGAGGGTGTTTCAATGCTCAAGCGCGCTTTCGATTTATTGGTGGTGATACTGGTGGCCCCACTCTGGGTCCCGATTCTCGGCGTTGTGGCGCTCTTCGTACGCCTCAAACTTGGTTCGCCGGTTTTTTTCCGGCAAAAGCGCCCGGGACTTCGGGCCGAGGTGTTCGAACTGATCAAGTTTCGTACCATGCGCGACGCCCGAAATTCGTCCGGCTTGCTCCTGCCCGATTCAGAACGGCTCACATCCTTTGGCCGGTGGCTGCGGGCGACGTCCCTCGATGAATTGCCGGAACTATGGAATGTCATCCGCGGCGAGATGAGCCTGGTTGGTCCGCGCCCGCTGCTGGTTGCGTATTTGCCGCGCTATAATCTCCGGCAAGCCCGTCGGCATGAGGTGCGTCCAGGAATCACGGGACTCACCCAGGTGAGTGGACGCAATGCCCTCACTTGGGAGGAGAAGTTCGAGCGGGATGTGCATTACGTCGAAACCCAGAGTTTCTGGCTCGACCTGAAAATCCTCCTGCGCACGTTAGGGGTCGTTTTCATCCGCGAGGGTATCAACGCCGCAGGCGACGCCACGATGCCTGAGTTTCTCCCGTCTTCCAGCATTCCGCGCCCGGCCGATCCATCGGTAGCGCACAACTGATTTCCGCAAACGTGCCTTTTTCACCATCTGTACTTCCGCTAAATCGCCGGGCTTTTGCCATCGCGGCAATCTACGCGGCGATTCTGGTGGCCAGTTTCTACCTGGCCTATGAAGTGCGCTTCGATTTTGTCGTGCCGGAGCAGTATCAGCACGACCGTTTGCGGCTGATTGGCTTGTCGGTTGGTCTCAAGTTGGTCGCGCTCATTTTGGTGGGGCAACTCGGCAGCATGCTGACCTATTTCAGCATACCGGATTTGATCCGGGTCGTATCAGCGATGACGGGCTCGAGTGTCCTTTTGTTTCTGCTTCGCTTTTTCGGCGAGGGGTTTGCCTCTCCCCGTGGCGCTCTGCTGACCGACTATCTGATTTCGGTGGCAGGTATTTGCGCGATGCGACTCGGAACACGGCTGTATCGTGAGCGCATTACGGTCGGGCGAAAGGCTGAGCATGTTCCGCAACAGCGGATTGCGATCGTTGGGGCAGGCGATGCTGGCGCATCAATTGCGCACGAATTTGCGAATTCACCGGCGCGGGGCTTCAAGCCGGTGCTGTTTTTTGACGACGATGCGGAAAAGCACGGCAAGCAAGTGCACGGCGTTCCCGTTTTGGGTGCGCCAGAGATGATCTCCCGGCTGAATCCGCCACCCGACATAACAAAGGTGGTCATCGCCATGCCGTCGGCGACAGCGAAGCGCATTCGTGAGGTGGTGCAGCTTATGACCGAGCGAGGCTACAAAGTGGAAACGCTGCCTTCGCTGGAGGAATTGGCATCGGGTCGAGTGACGGCCACGCGCATTCGCCCGGTGGAAATCCAGGATCTTCTCGGGCGGGACCCCGTGACCCTCGACAAGGAGGCAATTCGTCAACTGGTGGCAGGCAAAGTGGTCATGGTCACGGGTGCCGGGGGGAGCATCGGTTCGGAACTGTGTCGGCAAATCGCGGCGCTCAATCCGAAGCGTCTAGTCATGGTGGATCAGTCGGAAGGCTCATTATTTCTGATCGAACAGGAACTTGCGGAGACCGGACTTGGTTCGACGGCCATGCCGATTGTGGCCGACATCCTGAACACCGAGCGGATGGAGTTCGTCTACTCCCGCTTCCACCCGGCGATAATCTTTCACGCCGCCGCGCACAAACACGTGTTCATGATGGAGCGGCAACCTCGCGAGGCGATTCGCAACAATGTGATGGGCACACGGGTTGTCGCGGAACTTGCCGCCAAGCACGGAGCCGAGGCATTCATCCTGATTTCGACCGACAAGGCGATCAATCCGACGAGTGTGATGGGTGCCACCAAGCGGCTCGCGGAAATTCAACTTCAGGCGCTCCATGCCGATGGCGGAAAGGGAACGAAATTCATGGCCGTGCGCTTTGGAAACGTCCTGGGTTCTTCCGGCAGCGTAGTGCCGATCTTCAAGCGGCAGATTGCGAATGGCGGTCCGGTGACGGTGACTCATCCCGACGTGACCCGTTACTTCATGACGATACCCGAGGCCGTCGCGCTGGTGCTGCAAAGTGCCGTGCTCGGGAAGGGCGGGGAGATATTCGTTCTCAACATGGGGAAGCCGGTGAAGATCGTGGAACTGGCACGGCAGATGATCGTACTAAGCGGGCTGCGGGTGGGCGACGATATCGAAATCCGATTCACCGGCTTGAAGCCCGGTGAAAAACTCTTCGAGGAATTGCAGCACGTCGATGAAGAGCACACCGCCACTTCCCATCCGTACGTGATCCGGTTTGTCACGCGGTCGAGCGCGAACCTAAACGTGAAGGCCGAAGTGGAGGATCTGGAGAAAAACCTCTATGCGACGGAGAATAATGCGGTGAAGGAGCGACTCCGCTGTCTGATTCCGGAGTACACGCCGCACCTCGACTAGGCGGGTGGTGGACTTCAACCCTTGAGGTTCTGCTCCTCGAACGTCGTCCAAAGTAAGGTGGCGATGGCGAGCGAGCACCAGAGCATGAGC
Organism: uncultured Opitutia bacterium; assembly: GCA_903840415.1. GTDB lineage: Bacteria > Verrucomicrobiota > Verrucomicrobiia > Opitutales > Opitutaceae > CAITWF01. The sequence goes on from CAIMFY010000066.1 coordinate 42,686, forward strand.
ACGGCGGGATTCTGGAATGGGAAATCCCACCACGAATAGCCGACGAGGAGCAGGATGCCGAACACCGCGCAGACGCTCATCGGATTGCGCCAAAAATATTGGCGGCTCAGAGCAACGAGCCAATAGCTGGCGGCTGCGAAGATGAGAACCGTGCCGGGCAGCCCAAGTTCGATCGGGATTTCCACCAGGTCGTTGTGGGCGTGCTCCCAGAACATGCGCCGCCCGTCGGGGAAGTAGTAGATTTCAGGATAGCGCTGCTGGTAGAGAGTGAAAAGGAATTCATAGGCGCCTGCGCCGGTCCCCGTGCCCCAATTGTCCTTCAGCATTTCAATTGATGCGGTCGTCGCGATTCCACGAGAGGTTAGCGAGAGATCTTGGTTTGTGATTCCTTGCCGAAGCCGCGTCCAAGCTTCATGTGAACCCACTGTCTGGAGTCCCGTCTTGAGGAAGTAGCCGAAGATCAGCATGAGTGCCACGGCGACGATCGGCTTTCGCGTCGTATTGGGGACCGCGAGTTGGTGGATGAGAAACGCGCTGACGGCTCCGGCAAGGAAGACGAGCATCACGATTGTGGCGCCGCGGGCGTAGCTCACGAGAATGGTGCTTGCGACGCAGGTCGCAAGAAACGCGAAGACTCCGGCGGGGTTGGATTTTTCGAGGCGCCGCAGGCCTCGGAGATAGTGCCAGGCGGCCAATCCGCAGGTGACGAAGAGCGTGAGATCAAGGTAAGCGGCGGCGTGGTTCTTGTAGACGAAACTCGCGAAAACCGAGCCGTAGGGAAAATCGACGAACCAGAACATCTTTCCGTTCCACATCAGCTTTTGCACGAGTCCGAAACCGGCGAGAGCGAGGCCGTTCAGGGCCACGGTGATGAAGAAAATCTGCACCGTACGCCGCCGGGTGAACCCGGTCCAAATGGCGCAGACCGTCAGCCACGTTGCGGCGTAGATGATCATTTTTCGCCAAGGCCCGCCTAGGGCCCAAGGTACGCTCACGCCAGACGGCAGCCAATTTTGGTGAGGGATACCCTGCATCCACCATCCCCGGTCACTCTGAAAATACGCCCAGGATGGGTTACACGCCTGGATCGTGATATAGCCCAAGAGCAGAAGCCCGATCCAGAAGATCGGGAAGCCCCGAAGCCGGGGCCAGGGGAAAAGCCGAAACGAATTGGATCCAGATTCCTCGGGCGTGTAGCGCCGCGGGAGGAGCGCCACTGCTAGGCTGATAATCGCGAGAATCAGGCTGATGACCTGGCTCCACGGGCGCATGCCTCCGATGGCCAAAGGGAGAAAGACTACGTGCAGTCCGATGATGGAAAGTAGCAGCACCTCCATCGGGTGGATCTTGAGCCGCCGGGTCTTGGCGCGGAAATGCTCCAAAGGCTTTAATCGGTCCGGCAGATCGGAAGGAAGGGGCGTGTCCACGTGCAGTGGCAGCATGGGCAATCGACGCGTTGCTTGAAGCGAAATCTTTCAGCGGCACCCGAGAAGCCAATCGCTCGCGCTACTACCGCCTCCGCCTTGGCCGGCAAACCCAAGCCGCCGCCGGTCACGATGACGCCGAACGCTCGCGCATTCATGGCCAGCGATACCCCAGCCGTTCCTTGCGGGTAAGCGGCAGACCCTCTCCGAGTGGAGCCTGAGAGGGCTTCATCGCGGCCTGTTCGACGGCGAGCCGCTCGCGCACCCAGCGCCGCGCCTCCGACACCCGGGCCAGCGCCGCGCGCACGGCTTCGTGCGCGGGCGTGTTTTTGAGACAATCGAAGTTCGCGGAAACTTTCAGCGCGAACTCCGCCTGGCCGAGGTGGTCGTCGAGGTGCGACCGCGTGGACGGAGCGACGATCATCGCTTTAGGCCGCGACTTTGGCCCCGGCGGTCGGTGGCGTTGGCGTCTGTACGGGATTGGCGAATTCCCTCCGAGCCTGCCGGTCCTTTTCGCGGAGTGCGGCGCTCACGAACGCCTTGTCCTTCATGTAGGGATTTACGCCCTCCAGATCGCGATCGATGCGGGCCTTCGCCTCCACGGTCTGTTCGTTGTAGAACGCGCGCGCCTGTGGCAGTTGCTTCTGGATGAGCCGCATCTCGTTTTCGTGCTTCTGCTGGTCGCGATAGAGAAACGTCTCGATCGCGCGCTCGGGATTTTCCTTCACGAGCCGCGTGTAATACGTGACGTCGTCGGGGTTCGCTTTCTTGTGCGCCTCAATCTTCTTCTTCACCTCGGGATTGTCCCGGAAGACGAGCGGCTTTGGTTTCGTTGCGTCGGTTTTTTCTTTTTGGTCGATGGCCATATGCGTGTTGGTTTAGGCCGCCTCTTGGTGTGCGGGCGGTGTCGGCACCGGGCGGAAGTTCCGCCCAAAGGGTTCGGTGAGCACGGGGTTGAACGGCGGCTCGGCTGGGCCTTGGACGAGGCGCAACGCGAGGTCGAATTGCGCGCAGATGTCGGCGCATTCGTGACGGGCCAAGGCGAATGCCATCAGGCTCTTCGCTTCGATCTTCGGGTTTGCTGCAGTGAAGCGTCCGTTCAACTGGTCAGCCGCGGAGAAAAACTCGGCTGCGACTGTTTCGGGGAGTTGGAGGGTCAGGGTGATCATATTGGTTTTGGCTGGTTGTTTTTTTGTTTGTGACTGCGCCGGCCCTGAAACCCGGAGGATCGGGACCGGAATGAAGCGCCGCTCGTCCCGGGAGCCGGAGGTTCGGCGGAGGCGGACGGGCGGCGGTGCGAAGTGAAGGCCCCGATCTTTCGGGTCGTGGCCGGACCTTCCGCCGGGGCGACGGTCGGCGGGACGCGGCTCGGGGCGGCCCGCTGTCCGGCGCGGGACGGTGCGACCGCGACGATGAACCGGAGACCAATCGCGACCCGCGTGAATCTCCGGTCCCGTGCCGCCCCATCGGCGAGGATCTCGACGGACTCGATGATGACCCCTGGTTGCGCAGCTAATTCGGCAACGAGGGCTCCGTAGGCGGGCCATTCCTCGATCCGCGGTGCGACCCGCTGAAGCGTGACGCGGCTGCGCGGATCGCCCGGCTCCCAAGTCCAACGCCAGCTAGCGCCCTGCCTTTGCTGCAACGCAGCCAACCTTTCGGGAGTCCACGCGATTCGGGTAAGTCCGCGTTGTTGCTCGCGAAGACCATCGCGCATGTCGTCGTTGTTGCCCTGAAGCAGCGTGCGCTCGTTGGTCAACGCGGCGAATTCTGCTCGGACGGGTGGGGCGTGCGGTGCGTGATGCGCCATCCACCACGAGATGCCGAACAGCAGAACAGTTCCGCCGAAGGCGAACCAAGCGCCACGCGAGATGGAGAACCGGTTGGTCACGGCCGAAATCCTCCGATCAGGCTGAAGGACCCGGACGGGCCGGGTTTGGCATCCGCCGTCCACGGCGCGCCCGCCGGCGCCAGCCGTGTTCGCCATTGATCCAATGCGCTCTGCCCCGCGCCCGGCGCGACCCAGCCGGCGAGCGCCAGACTCCGACCGGTGATGCGCAGTGACGAGAGCGTGACCTGGGCCGGTAGGGTGGTGGAAATCTTCTCCAGAAAAGCGCCGCAGGGCGGCCCCGCCGCGCCACCGTCGAGCGAGCGGCGCAGTGCCGCGATTTCGGCGGCGTTCTCGCGCAGATGCGCGACCTCGCCACGCAGCGCGGTCAGCCGGACCTGATGGTCTTTGACGGCAACCTGCGCCGTACGGTGGTCGCGAGTGTAGGCCACACCCGACCACCCGGCCGCGATCAAAAAGGCGACACTCGCCGCGATCAACACACGCTGCGCGGTGACGATCGGTGTCCGCGGTAACAGTTGGGCGGGATGATAGCGGGGCATTGTCACCGGTCGGGCGAGTGCCTCGGCCAATGTCACCTGTTCAACTCCAGGGTGGCGCTCGACTCCCACAAAAGCTCCGAGTGCGGTGGCGGTTTCCTCGTCCGCGCAGACAAGCAGCGCTGGTTCCTCGGCGTTGCGCGTGAGCACCTCACCGAGCCATTGGCCCACTTCGGCGATCGCCGACTCGCCGTGCCATCGCAAAGCCGCGCGGACACCATCGGCAGGATGACGATAGGCAAAGGCCCGTTGGGCTTGCAGCGCCACCACGGTGATCGCTCCCGATTCACTCCACTCGCTGGGCAGCATGTGCAGGAATGTCGCCAGCGGCCATGCCGAGTCGACGGCCAGCCCGCGTTGGGCAAGCTGGGTGGCGAGCGCCAGCAGTCCGGGCTGGGTTTCGAAATGCAGGAGGGTCGTGAAGTCGCCGGGTGTCGGCAGCACGGACTCATGACTCCACGCACAACCCGGATTGCGCAGCGAAGGGAATTCCCCGGCCAGGGCCGCGGCCAGCGTCGCCCGGTCGCCTTGGGGACACGCCACGGCGACCGTTTCGAGCGCATCCGGCTGGAAAATCAGCCGGAGGCGGACGGGCTTCGGCTCTTCCGCGTAATGCGCGACGAGCACCTCGACCGCCTGCTCAAGGTTGGAGAATTGCAACGACGCCCCAGTGCCGGCGAACCACCAGCGATCGCCCCACAGCAGCACGGTGCGCGGCTCAGATGGACGTGAGATATACATAAACGTCGGTGACTCCGTTGGCGGGGGCGGCATACGCGACGACGCCGCTGTCGGACGCGGCGCCTTCCACGGGCGCGAGCTGCGCGCCGTTCATCGAGAGGGCCAGTTCAAACGCGTCCTTGGCGGGACACGCGGGAATCACCAGATACGCGACAACGTAGTTCGCATTGATGTTCGTCACGCCATCCAGCCGGAAATTCGCCCCGAGCGCGGCCGACGGCGCGAGCGCCGAATTGGCCGTACGCGCTTCGACGCGGGTGACGGTTGACCAGTTGCGCTGCGGCGCGGCGTCCGGCGTCATCACGAAGCCGAGCGCGGCCTGGCTCCAGGCAACTTCATTGCCGGTGCCGGTGGACGTGTAGGACTGCGTGCCCATGCGCACCGCCAGCGGCTTCTCGATCTTGCCGGTGGCCAGCAGCACGGTGTCGAGCCGGGCCGCATTGCCTTTCGCGACGTCAGTGGCACCGGTCAGAGCGGCGCCGGAGGTTGGAATGCCGGTGCCCTCGGTACGCGGCAGGCTGCCGTTGCCGCCGGGCATCGAGAGATAGTCGGTCAGCGCGGTCTTGAGCGTATCGACGGTTTTTTCGACCTGCTGAATGCGAGCGTTGCGCAGCGCATCGAAGCCCTTCGGCAAGAGCAGACCGACCAGCACGCTGACGATCGCAAGCACGAGCACGAGTTCGAGCAGGGAGTAGCCCTGCGTGTAGAAACGTTTATTTTTGGCATTTTTCATATGGTTTTGGGTTATGGGCCGGATGGCCCGGTGAAAAAATCAGAGAACGCGGGCGACCTGTTCGATGGTGGTGAGCCCCTGCGCCGCGGCGGCGAGGCCGTGCTGCCAGAGGGTCGCGCCACCTTCGCGTTCGCGGAGCGCCGCCAGATCGGCGAGCGGCGCGTTCGCTGCGATCAGGGGCAGAAACTTCTCGGCCGGGATCACCTCGTGAATCGCGAGACGGCCTTGAAACCCCCGTGACCGGCACGCGGGACAGCCCACGGGCCGGCAAAATTGGGCATCGGGAATCCGGTGCAGTTCGCTCAGTCGGATGTTAGCGGGATGCGGCTCCTTGCATTCGGTGCAGAGCCGGCGCACGAGCCGCTGGGCCGCGACCAATCGCAGCGACGCGGCCAATAGAAAGCTTTCCACGCCTAGGTCGCGCAGCCGCGGAATGGCCGCCAGCGCGTCGTTGGTGTGGAGGGTCGAGAGGACGAGGTGCCCGGTCAGCGCCGCGCGAATCGCGAGCTGCGCTGTTTCCGCATCGCGGGTCTCACCGACCAGCAAAACATCGGGATTTTGCCGCAGCAGCGCGCGGAGCGACGTGGCGAACGTCAGCCCGATTTTTTCGCGTATCTCCGTCTGCCGGATGCCGGGGAATTCGTATTCCACGGGATCTTCGAGCGTGTGAATGACGCGACCCTCGTGATCGAGCGCATGGAGCGCCGCGTGCAACGTGGTGGTCTTCCCGGAACCGGTCGGCCCGGTCAGATACACCAAACCGGCCGGGCCGGCCAGTGAGGCGCGGAGCGCCTCAGCTTGCGACGGTGCGAGCCCGAGTTGGGCAAAATCCTGGCTCGGCATTGTCTGGTCGAGGAGCCGAATCACGAGACTCTCGCCGTGAACGGTGGGCAGCGTGCTTAGGCGCAGGTGAAACCGACGGCCCCGCTCCCGGAGCACGGCGCGTCCATCCTGGGGCAGGCGTTTTTCCGTGATGTCCATCCCGCCGAAAATCTTGCCTCGGGCGAGCAGTGCCTCGCGCTGGGCGACCGGCAGCCGAACGTGCCCATGCATTTCGCCGTCCAGCCGGAAACGCACGACGAGACCGTCCTCCTTGGGTTCGAAATGAACGTCGCTTGCGCCTTCGGTGGCGGCGGCCCGCAGGATCGCTTCAAACGTGCGTGTCGGATCGCCGCTGATTTCAGCGACCGCTTTGGTCGGAACGGACCGGCTGCGGAAACTCTGGAGAAGATCGAGCATGGTTAGCGGACGAGTCGGGGCGTCAGGAAGATCACGAGCTCCGTGCGTGCGCGGAGGTTTGCCTTGCTGCGGAACGCCGCACCGATGAGGGGCAGTTTGCCGAGCACCGGAATCCGTCGTTCGGTTTCACCGGTTTCCTCCGAGATAAGGCCGCCGATGATCGCGGTTTCGCCGTCGCGGAGCCGCACGATGGTCGAGGCCTGTTTCACCTCGGTGACGGGAGCGGTCTGCCGCCCATCCGGACTGGTCACGATGGCCTGCAAGCGCGTAATCGCGGGCAGCACGTCGAGCGTGATCATCCGGTCGCCGTCGATCTGGGGAGTAACCGCGAGGATCGTCCCGATGGTGATGGTCGAAACGGAAAAGTTTTCCTGCGTCTGATTGAACGCGGTCGTGGCGCCTGGCTGCTGCAACGTCGTCGTTTGTTGCAGGCGAAAAAACGGGCGGTCCTCTCCGACTTTGATGAAGGCCGTCTGATTGTTGAGCGCCCGCAGGCGCGGCTGGGCGACCGTTTTTACTTCGCCTTGTTGCTTGAGGGCCTGAATGACGGCGGAGGCCCGCCCGAGGCCAAGGGTGGCGGCGAAATTGTTGGCGCTGAGAACGGTGCCGCCGACTCCGGTCACATCGAGTGGGGAATTCGCCTGCACCCGCACGCCGCCGAGCGTGGTCGCCGCGAGTTCCCAATCGACGCCGAGCTTCTGTTCGTCGCGCAGTGTCACCTCGACCAAGCGCGCCTCGATTTCGACCTGTTGCGTGATCCGGCGGTTCACCAATTCAATGAACGCGCGGATGGACTCGTGCCGTTTGACCGGCGCGGTGATCTGCGCGACCCCGCTAAACCGGTTCAGCACCAGACTGTCGCCATCCTTCAGCATGGTCCGCAGCTCCGTCTCCAAGGTCGTCCAAAAGGTGTTCTGGTTTTCCTGGGAGATCGAAACCTGGGTCGCGTCGGACGCGGTGTTGCCGTTGGCGAGGTTCTGCTGATGCGCTCCATTCTGAATCCCGTTGAAATTCCCTCCGCTGCCGCCGGTGGCGCCGCCCAGCGTGATCGATGCGCTCCCCGAGCCGCTGCGGGTGAGCTGCGGATAGTCGATCGCGTAGAGCACGGTCTTGAGTCGCCGCACTAGGAACCCGCCCGGTGCCTCCTCAAAATAATAGCCGCCCGGGGCAGTCAGCGCCGTGAGCGCGGTGCGTAGCGTGCCCGCGGGGATTTCTGCGGTGATGTCGCCGGTCACGTCGGGCTCAGTGAGGATGGTGGTGTGGGAGGTGCGGCCGAGTGCCCGCAGCGCGGCGGGCAGCGGCGTCTTCTCGAAGTGCAGCTGGGCAACGGGCCGGTCGAGTGTCGGATCGTCATTTGCGAGTGCGCAGGCGACCGTTAGGAGGAAGGCGAGGAAAGTTCTCATGAGTTGGCGGGGTCAGGGTTTTTCGAGCACGAGCGAAGTTGGGCCATCAGCCGCCTCGCGCTGGAGCAGCGTGCGCGCTGCGGCGCGGTATTTGAGGACAGCGGGCGCGACGGCGTTGAACGTGCGGGTGACCGCGGAAGCCGGCAGATAGGTGGCGTCGCCGGGTTGGCTCGCCTGAATCGTCACGGCGCCGGAACCGGTGAGTTGCAGTTGGCCGCCGTTCATGGTCGCCGGACCGCTCAGGACCGCATAGCTCACGGCCAGCCCTGAGGTCGCCGTCGCCCCCGGCGGGAACGCGGTCGAGTCCAGGCTGCGATTGGCGAGCGTGGGGAACGAAATCGTTTGCGCCGTCTTACCGATGAACTGTGCCTGCACCGTGCGCGCAGCGGTCATCGTGATCGCGATAGATGGAACGCTGCCGGTCGCGTCGCCCGCCCAGCCGACGAATCTGGACACAGGGTCCGGCGCCGCCGAGAGCGTTACGACCGTGCCGTAGGGATAGCTGCCGCCGGCCGTCACGCTCCCACCGCCCGCGGCGCTGGTCGTAAGTGCGAAGAATTTCAGCGAGAAATTCGCCTGCACCGACTTGTTGCGGTCGAGCGTTACGCTCGCCGGATTGCCCAGCCCCGCAGCATCGCCACTCCATCCGGAAAAATCGTGAATCGCATCTGCCGTGGCGGAGATTACGACGACAGTGCCCGAATTGTAGGTGCCGCCGGGCGAGAGGGCGCCGCCCGCGCCCGCACTGGTGGTAAGCGTGTATTGCACCGGCGGCGGCGGGTTCACCGTTACGGTCTGAGAAATGACCGGCGAGGTCGCGCCGTTGGAATCCACCGCCTGGGCCGTGTAGGTGATGTTGAGCGGTCCGGCATCTGCGGCGGGATTGCCTGAGTCACCGTCGGTCCCATTGCCGCCGCCTGCGAACGCATAGGGCTGGCCATTGCGCCAGACGTTCACCTGCGTGAGATTTCCGTCCTGATCGTGGCCGTGGGCCGAGACCGTGTAGCTCTGCCCGCTCGCCACCGTGCCCGGGGCCGAATTCCAGGAGATGGTTGGGGCGTGATTGACCGGCGGCGGTGCGCTCACCGTCACCGTCTGTGAGATGGTCGTGGAAGTCGCGCCGCTCGAGTCAACGGACTGTGCGGTGTAGGTGATAGTTTGCGGACCGGTGTCCATGGAGGGATTGCTAGCGTCGCCGTCGGTGCCGTTGCCGCCGCCCGCAAACGCATACGGCGATCCGTTCCGCCAGACGTTCACCTGCGTGAGATTTCCGTCCTGATCGTGGCCGTGGGCCGAGACCGTGTAGTTCTGCCCGCTCGCTACCGTGCCCGGGGCCGAATTCCAGGAGATGGTTGGGGCGTGATTGACCGGCGGCGGCGCGCTCACCGTCACCGTCTGTGAGATGGCCGCGGAAGTTTCGCCGTTCGAATCAACGGATTGTGCGGTGTAGGTGACAGTCTGCGGGCCGGTGTCCGTGGAGGAATTAGCGGAGTCGCTGTCGGTGCCGTTGCCGCCGCCTGCGAACGCGTAGGGCGATCCGTTCCGCCAGACGTTCACTTGCGTGAGATTTCCATCCTGGTCGTGCCCGTGCGCGGAGATAGTGTAGCTTTGTCCACTCGCAACGGTGCCGGGCGCCGTGTTCCAGGAAATGGTCGGTGCATGGTTCACTGGGGGCGGCGCGCTCACCGCCACCGTTTGCGAAATTGTCCCGGAGGTCGCGCCATTGGAGTCTACAGCCTGTGCAGTGTAGGTGATGGTCTGCGGGCCGGAGTCAGTGGAGGGATTGCCGGAGTCCCCGTCGGTGCCGTTGCCCCCGCCCGCAAACGCAAAAGGCTGACCGTTTTTCCAGACATTAACCTGGGTGAGGTTGCCGTCATCGTCATGCCCGTGCGCCGAGATCGTGTAGCTCTGTCCGTCCGCCACCGTGCCGGGCGCGGTATTCCAGGAAATCACCGGTGCGCGATTCACCGGTGGCGGCGCGGAGATCGTAACTGTCTGGGAAATCGTCGCCGAGGTGGCGCCGGCGGAATCGACGGCCTGTGCCGTGAACGTCACCGATTGCGGGCCGGCGTCGCTTGACGGGTTTCCCGAATCGCCATCGGTGCCATTGCCACCGCCAGCGAATGCGAAGGGTTGACCGTTCTTCCACACATTAACCTGTGCGAGATTTCCGTCCTGATCGTGTCCGTGCGCGGTAATTGTGTAGCCCTGTCCGTTCGCCACACTGCTCGGTGTGCTTGTCCACGAAATTGTCGGCGCGGTGTTGGCGGGAGCATCGACCCAACTGATCGTGGCCTGCGCGTCGGCTCCGCCGACCGCGTTTTCACCGTCCACATAAGCGGACGAGCTGACGCCGATGCTTGAGCCAACATTTGTTGAACCATAATACCAGTTATCGCCGGCACCCTTCGTCACGGTGATCGAGATCGACGCACCGATCGACATCGGGTCGGCCCCGGGATCGACTGTCTGCTCGTCGCGCCACGGGCCGATCACAGCTTCGGCGTGCCCACGATAGGCTCGGCCTCCGCCTTGCTGCGACGCGCCATACGCACCCGCGTAGACACTGATTGTGATCGAAGATGCGTTGTAGCCGTTGAAATTAACCGTGCCCGAGCCTTGCGCTCCGCCGGCGGACACACTGTCGGTGTAGATTATGGCGTTCCCAGCAAGAGTCCTTGTGGCAAGGCAAATAAGGATGGTTAGGAGGAGAGGAAAAGTGTTTTTCATTGGAGGGTGACGGCATCGTTGGCCGAGAGCTGGAAGCGCAGCGCCTCCACTCCGGGCCACGTCGTGCCGCGGTTAAGGATGATGAGCCGGCCGCCGAGAATTTCCGGCGTGACGTTGGCTCCGGAGTTGGCCGGAGCGGCGAACGCCTGCGGGGTGTTGTTGAACGACAGCCACGCATTTTCCGTCGCGTGGTTGTTGTTCACGGTGAATCGGAATTTCGGCAGCGAGATGCGCCGCACGCAGAGCCGGTAAACCTGAGTGAGTCCGCCGCTGCCTTGAGTCCAGGCGGCTGCCTGTGTCGGCGTCAGCCGGCCCGACCAATACGCAGGCAGCGTGGCGCTGCGGCTTTCCCAATCGTTGTTCCAGATCGCGTCGAACCAGGCGGCGCTCGGGTCGTAGGCCGGCAGCGCGAGCTGCGCGCTGCGCGCCGTGAGGCTCACGAGCAGGAATCGCTGCTGGCCGGTTTCGCTGGGCGCCGCGAAGAGCAGCCGCGGGTTGCCGGCGGCGTTAAACGCAATCAGCGCGAGCGCGGGTTGGACGGAAGCGGTCGGCGGGCTTCCGATCTGCGGAGTCACCCCGCGCAGCCGGGCGAGCTTGGCGAACCAATCTGTCGCGGACGTGGTCGTGTAAGACGCACTCGTAGACGTGGAGAATGCCGTCGGCGAATCGCCCGCGCCAATCGTGCCCGGCAGCGCCGCGATATTCAGGTTGGTCAGGTCGGTCGCCTGGAACGAGGCCGTGACCGTGCGGGCCAGTTCGTCCATGGCGCGCGTCTCCGCTTCCCGCTGGCCCCGGAGAATGATGTCCTGCACCGACGGCGTGAGCGCGGTGGCGAGGAGGGCTAGCACGAAAAGGACGAGCACGACTTCGAGCAGCGAGAAGGCGCGCCGGCGCCGGTAGTGATGGGCTGGAACGAGGAACGCCATGGTTAGCGGGCGTTCACTCCGCCAAGGAGCGAGAACAGCGGGAGGAAGAACGAGAGTGCGATCAGGCCGACGATGCCGGTGAGGGTCGCGAGGAGTGCGGGCTCCAGCAGCGCGAGCGCGGTCGCGAGCCGTTCGCGGGCACGGCTCGCCGCGTAGTCCTCGATGTGCCGTAGCGCCGCCCCGAGTTGCCCGGTGGTTTCCCCGGACTTGAGGGCGGGTACGATAAATCCGGGGAACGCGTGTTTCTTCGGCAACGCGGCGTAAAGCGGCTGGCCCACGGCGACACGCTCCCGCGCGGAGAGAAGCTGGCGCGCCATCACGGCGTTGCCGGTCAGCTCCGCCCCGGTCCGCAGTGCTTCAAGGAGCGGAATTCCCGCCTCATGCAGCAGCCGGCAATGGGCGGCGAATCGCGCGGTGGCGAGATGCCGGACGACCTCGCCGAGCACGGGCAGATGAAGCAGCGCGACGTCCCGCGCGTAACGGACCCGCGGCGAACGTGCCACGGCTCCCGCGATTGCTCCAGCGCCACCCAACAGCGCCAAGATCACCGGCCATCCGTGCCGGACGAGTTCGCTCGCGGCGATGAGCGCGACCGTGACGGCCGGCAAGGCGAGGTGCAGCGACGCGAAAATCTCGGCGAACTGTGGCACCACGCCGCCGAGCAGGAACCCGACCAGCGCGGTGGTGGCGATCAGGACTACGACCGGATAGATGAGCGCCCGTCGCGCGGTGCGACGCAGTTCCGCGTTGGCGCTCAAATGCGCGGCCAGCGCGCGAATCGCCTCGGGGAGTTGGGCGGACGCTTCGCCCGCGGCGACGACGGCGGCGAGGTGTGGCGGAAATTGTTTTTCGAAAAAACGGCAGGCGACGTGGATCGGTGTGCCCTGGGCGACCTCGCCGTGGATCTTCTCCAGCATGAGGCGCATCGCACCCGGCGGTGCGTCGGCGGCGAGTTGCCCAAGAGCACTGTCGGCGTTTACGCCGGCGCGGAGCTGAAGCTCCAACTGATGCAGGAGCCCGATGAACTCCGGCGTGAGTAGAACCAGGCGCGACAGCTTCCGGTCTGTCGGGAGTTCCCTGATCCGCACGGGCCAAAGCGATTTGGCGCGAAGGTGGACCCGCAAGATCGCCTCGTTGGGCGACTCCTCTCGGAGAAACCGACGGATGCCCGCGCGGTCGATGGCGTTGATGGCAAAAGCGGGCATGTCAGAGCGGGAGCCGCACGCGGATCGGCTTCTCGGCGACGGGCAGCCGCAACAGCAGCCCGCTGTGCCGCAGGAGCACCGCGTCCGCCTCGATGCGCTCGACCGCGAGGGACTCGACAATCTCGCCGACCTGCACGAGGCGGTCATTGATCACCGCACAGGCGATTGGTCCCGCAACAATGCCGCCGACGTGCAGGGTCACTTCACGCATGGCGTCGGGCGGCACCGTGCGCACCGTAAAAGGGTTCACGGGCTCGCCGGGTTTCTCGGCGACGATAACGGCCACGAGGTCGATGACGTTGTCGGCGTTCGGAGCCAGAGTCGGTTCCGGCGGCGGTGCCGGTGACACCGGGGCCGGACGCGGCTGCGGCGACGGCTCAGGCGGGGGCGGGATGACGGCCGGGGGTGGCGCGGCGCCGTTCGTGCCGGCAAGCTTTGCCGTCAGTGCGTCGTTCTGACTGATGAGCGCCTCGATGTATTGCGCCTGTTGGCGAATCTTCTGTTCGAGCCCGCCGGAAGCGGACACGGGTGGCGCCGCCGCTGGGCTTGGCGGTGGAGCGATGGCGGCCGCGGGCTTGGCTGGTGCGGGCAGCACGCTCGGAGCCGGCTTGGACTGGCAGCCGGCAAGTCCGATGACGATTGATACGAGGAGGTATTTCATGGGCGGGAGGGAGCGGTTGCGTGCGCAAGCACCGGGCTGCGCCGGGCCTGGCTCCGGTCGAGGGTTTGGGTGAGATAAAGGTAGAAGGGCTTGCCCGCCGGCACGCGGAGGTAGAAGCCGTCGCGGGCGATTGACTCGCGGATCGCCTGGGCCTGCTCGCGCAGTACCGCACCGGTGCCCGCGAGAACGGCATTGCGCGCGGTCGTGGTCGGAATCGACGACTCGCCGAGCAACCCGGCCGTCGGCCTTGTCTCCTGCAACGCCGCCGTGGCGGTCGCGAGGAAAGTGGTGGCGAAGAGTTTCAGTTCGCGGTCGTTGTCGGTCTTGACGATCTGGCCGCGCAGTCCGGCGGAACCGTCGTGCTCGCCCCATTCCCGCGTATCGGCGTTCCACTCGCGATCCAGCGCGAGGCCCTGCACCGCCAACTCGGTGCCGTTGTCCCGGTCCGGCGTGCGCCACACAATCTTCCAATCGCCCTGGACGGCCAACCGTTCGCGGGCGCGATCGAGGGAGGCGTGACCGTGGACTTCGGCGCCGGCCGGGATGACGAGCTGCCCGTCGTGCCACACATCTTCGGTGACAAGACCGATGACCGGGGTCTCAAGTCGGTTGGATTCGAGCGCGACGACGGTTTCGCAGGGAATGAGCCGACCGTAGGGAGCCGACGGCGCCGCCGGTGTCGGCGGGATTTCGAGCGGAGCCGACACAATTAACAGCGGCAGTACGTGCGGCGCATCCGTCTTCGCGACCGGCGCGGTTGCGCCCGTAGCCGGAGTCACCGGCGGCGCGGGTGGCTTCACGAACCGCACCCCTTCCCGGGTGAGTGTCTTCGGCAAGGCCGGCGACGGCGCGGGTTTTGCCGTCGGCAAGGCTGGCGCGGGGGTTTGCCGGTTCTGCCACCGCACGGCGAGCACGCCCAGCAGGAGCACGGCGCCGACGAGCAGAACCTGGCCGGTGCCCGAGCTAAGAAAGTCGCGGTCGAATTTCATGAGCTGGGGACGATGACCGAGAATGTTTCCCGGACGGAAAGATTGGCCCGGCCGGCCGGACCGCCGGCGATTACCAGATAGGCGTAGGAGATCCCGCGGGCCGGAATCGCGCCCGTAGCCTCGGCGAACGCGGCAGGGAAGAATTCGCGGTCAAGCCGGATGGCGAGCCCCTGCGGATCGTAGGGCACAGCTACACCGAGCGTGTTTTCCAGTCGCACTCGGAAAACCAGCGCGTCCTCCGCCTCGAACCGGGTGATGGATCCAATCGTCGCGGTAAAATTCCGGTAGGTGGTGACGCTGCCCGGCTGTGCGCGATCCGTGAAAACTTGCATCCCCGAAGACTGAGCCGCCGGGCGGTCCTGCTGCCGGGCGCGTTCGCTTAGCGCCCGCAGAATCTCCAATGAGAGTTTCCGCGGTGGGCCGCCGTTGAGCGGTTCGTCCAAGAACACGACAGCGCGGTCGGCTTCGGCGGCGGTGGCAAGACTGAGCGCATAGACTCGTCCGCGAAAGAGGATGTTGAGCGCGCCTGCGGCGTTTTCCTTGAGCGCGCGCAATGAAAAATACTCCGCGCCCGCCTCGTGCGATAGGAGCACCGCTGGGTTGTCCTCGATCCGGGTGGAGACGTTCGCGCCGACGATGGCCTTCAGTGCGCCCGGGAATACGCACGTGGTTGGTTCCTCTCGGGACAGGCGCACGGTGTAAAGCGAGCGCTCGTCGAGCGGGTAGATCCTTTTGGGCGCGGCGGCGACGTGGATCGCCGCGACAGTCTGAAGCAGGATCAGGACGAAACGTCGTAGGTCCATACGGCAAGGGGATAGCGGCCGTTGGCCGCTAGGTTAGGGTTGCGCGCGAACTGGAATCGCACGGTGAACGGCGCCGCTTCGCCGAAAACCTGTCCGCCGACGAGGCCGGTGCGGACCAACTGGCCCTCGGCCTGCACGATCACGACGTTCTCCCGGGTTTCGAGGACGGTGAGCTTCAGCACCTCCGGTTTTTGATGGAGCGCCTTCGCGGTAAACTCCTCGGCACTCACGCTCAACTCGGCCCGCGCTTTTCGCGCGGCGTCGGGCAGGAAGAGTTTGTCGAGCAGCTCCGGGAAATCCAAACCCGCCGGATTGCGCTGGAACAACGCGAGACACGCCAGCAGCGCGTGCTGCTCGTGCAATTTTGTCGCTTCCTCGAAGCCGAGCAGCGGGCTCACGTGAAACGTGCCGCTGGGATCGAGCACAATCACCCGCTCGCGTTCGCGGTAGGCGCGGATGACAAGGAAAGGCTGCAACGCGCAGAGCGTCACGGCGATCAACGCGACGAGACACCACAAGCGCGCCGCCATCGCGTGATCGGCGAAGAGTTCAAGCGGGCGCCACGCCCGGCGCGGCCGGCTGGCCGGGTCGGGTCGCACATGGGGCGCGGCCGTTTCACGAAGATTCGTCATGATGGTTCAGATGGAGGTTTGCGGAGCGGGTAGCTTAGCCATGCCGAGGGTCGCGGCGGCTCGGGCGTCGCCGCTGGGATCGGCGGCCGCCGGAGCGGCCACCGGTGGTGGCGGTGGTGCGATCGGTGGAGGCGGCGGGGGCATTCCGGATCCGCCACTTCCGGCGTTCCCGCCGCCCGTCTTGGCCGCCGCTTGGGCCGCAACGGCGGGGGCGGATGCGCCTCCCGTCTTGATGGTCTTCATCACTGCGGCGATTTGCTGGAGGGCAAAGAGCTGTTGGAGCGCGGTGCCTCCGCCGCCAGAGATGGGCGACCCGGAGCAGATGAGTCCCTGCATCAGGAACGGCGTCGCGACCGTGCCGATGATGATCCAGAGCGCCGCGAGGAGTCCGCCGAGCAGGCTGCCGAACGAGGCCGCGTCAATCTGGCCGGGCGTTAGGTCGTAGGCCGTGGCGAGATTATCCGCATAGGCCGTGAGCAGGTGGTAGGCGACCAACTCGGTGACTGCGAAGCCGACCGGCCAGGCGAGGACCGCGAGCGTCTGCTGCACGTAGCGCGTCGCGAGCTGCGCCTGCGAGGGTATCATAAAGAGCCCGAGCGCGATCGGCAGAAACAGGTAGCACAGGAGTTTCAGGACGAACTGCAGGACGAGAAACGGCAGTTGGAGCAGACTCCCGATCAGCACCACGAGCTTGGTCGCGCCGTAAAGAACTGCCTGGTAAACCGTCTCGCCGATCCGCCGCAGGCTAAACTCGGTGCTGCTGCCGCTGACCGTCTCGCGCAGGCGCGCTGCGGTCCGCATCGGGTGCTCCGTGTAGCCTTCCTGCACCGTGTCGGCCACGGTCAGGAAAACCCGCTCGGTGAAGCCGAACCAATACGGCAGCGTGGCGACCAAGCCCACGATCACGGTCGCACGAATGAGCGGCCGGGTGATGCCCTCGACGTCCGCACGGGCCTGCTGGATTTGCACCAAAAACCCGACCACGCAGACGAAGAACACGATCACGCGGAGCGTATCGGTCAGCGAGAGAATGCTCTCCCTCAGTCCTGGAGCGAAGTTTTCCATCAGTTGCGACCCTCCTGCGGGCGCTGCCGCAATTCTTCCTGCCGGAGTTTTTCCATCAGGCGTTTCGTCGTCGCCGGGTCGGACGTGTAATCGGTCCGGCTGTCGGGCTTAATTCCGGCCTGCCACACATCCATCGGCTTTGACGCCGTCGGCGGCGGTGCGGGCAGATCGGAGACCGGCGGCACCGTGACTGCCGTCCGAACGGCGTAGCGGAGCGCAAGCCATCCGCACCCCGCGAGACCGATGACGAACGCCGCGATGATGAGGTGCATTCGCTTCATGGCCGCGCGTAATTGGTCGGCGTCACCTTCACGGACTGCTGCCACGCTCCGACGACGGCCAGGGTCTGGCGCTCCTCGGCGATCTGCTTCTCCAAAAAATCCTGCCGCTCCTTCGCCGCCTGATTCTCGTTGAGAATCTGCTGCGTCTGGAGTTTGTCCGCCTCGTCGCGCCGCTGCGCGTCGAGATGGGCGAGCTGACCCGCGAGGACGGCGAGTTTGGCGTTGTGCTTGTCTACTTCGGCTTGCGTCGAGGCGCTGCGAAGTTGTTCGAGGGTCGAGGCGAGTTCGCCCTGCATGGCGACCGATCGCGCTCCGGTCTCCGCGTGAACGGCAGCCAGATTGTCCGCCTGCCTTTCGACGGCGGCGTAACGCCGGTAGAGCGGTTCCTGCCGCATAAAATCCCGACCCAACGCCGTGCGATCGTCGAGCTTTTGGTAGATGCCTTCAGAGGTCCGCCGCAGCGAGTCGATGGCGTTCGCGAGCCGGCGGGTTGCCGAAAGGGTGTCGCCATAGGTGCGTGCGAGGTCGGTCGCGCCAAGGTCGCGCAGCGCCATGCCGGCCCCGGCCGCCGTGGGGTCTCCCATCACATCGCGAATGCGCTGTTGCACGGCGAGCTGGGACTCGAGTTCGCGGAGCTGCCGGTTGAGCTGCTCAAGTTGCGCCGCCCATTGCCGCAAGATCTCGAGGTGGTTGGCGGCCTGACCGACCTGCACGGCAGAATTGACCGCGGTGTTGACCGGATCGTTGACGATCCATTGCGCACTGGCTGACGCGGCGAAGGAAATGAAGAGGAGGACGTGTTTCAGTTTCATGGCGTGGCGGGGTTGGGTTCCACCGGCGTCTGCCGGCGTTGTTGGTTTTGGATGAGCCAGTACTGCTCCTTTACGGCCTGCCGGTAGCCGCGCTCGTAGCCGCGTGCCTCGGCGGCGGCCTCGTGTTCGGCCAGGCGGGTCGGAGTGGCGCAGCCGGAAAGCGCAAGGCAGAGCAATGGGATCAGGCAGTACGGGCGCATGGCTCCTCCTGGAAATGGCGCAGGGTGCCGCATTGCGGCGGCTGCGCGGCGGGGGTGAAGTAACAGAGGGACGAGTGTCGCTGGTCGGCGGCGAGTTGCTCGGGCAGCGGGTAGCGCTGGATGGCGTCGAGGGCCGTCTCAGGCAGCGGTAGATCGCGCGCGAGGTCGGCCAGATCGCCGCGGTCATTCTGGCGCATGAGGAAAAACTGCTTCGCATTGCCGATTACGGCGGCGCGGACACGCGAGCCCTTGAAGCGCGCATACTGCTGGATCACGGACACGGCCCAGCAGTTGTGCTTGCGGAGCTGCGCGTAGCTCTCCGCGACAATCTGCTCTCCGCCCGGAGTGTCGAGAAACCGGGCCAGCTCCTCGAACAGGATCCGTTTCCTTTGCGCCCGGGGCAGTGCGAGGATGTGCTGGCGGCCGAGTCCGTTGATGAGCAGTCCAGCGGCAGTCTTTAGCTCGACCGCCTGCTCGGGAATGAAACCCAGCTCGAAGTGCGCGATCTTCCGTTGGAGCGAAACGTTGGTCACGCCGTCAAACAGGCGGCCATACTGGCCGTCGGCCGTCCACGCCCGCAGCAGCGTGGCGAGCCGGTCGATCTCGTCGCGGTTGTGTTCGGGCAGCCGCGCGTAGGCGAGCAGCTCAACCAGCGCCCCGTGCGTCGGGAATTCCTCCGGGGTGTAGAACGCGCACGCCGTCTGCGCAACTAGCCGCTCGGTCGCGGGATCTTGGGCGAACCTCGTGATCGCCTCTTCCGTCAGCCCGGCGACAAACGCGAGCGCCTCGTCCTCGCGGCTCGCTCGACGGTCGCGCAAATCTACAAACGCCTCCAGCGGCGTCGCACCATCGAGCTTGAGGCGCCAGCCGTGGACCGCGCAGGCGAGCCGGCGCACGTCCTCCGCCTCAGCCGGATGGCGCCGCGACCAATCGGTAAATGCATCCCGGTAGAGCTGGTGCAGGTATTGCGTTAGCTGGGCCTGTCGCAGTGCAAGTTCCTGCGCGTTGTCAGGCTGCCCCACCATTCGCGCGAGGAGCGCCACGGCGGTGGCGAGGTGCAGTTGGGTGAGCGGGAGCCGCTGGGTGTCGAGGTAGTTGAGGGTCAGCGCTGCGTCCGGGTGGATTACGATGGGGGTTTCGCCCATCGCCACGGTGAAGTTTTTATAGGAAAACCCCTCCTCAATCAGCAGGGAGTGGCTAAAGAAATCTGCGGTCTGAAACAGTAGGTCCTCGATAAAAGCCGATTTACCGGCACCGGTCATGCCGATTAGCACCGCGTGCTGCGGCGACCCGCCCACTGCCGCACTCACGCCAACCAGATTGCCATGACTGCCGTCGTAGATCGCTTCGGCCTGATCCAAGGCTCCGACGAAAGTCGCGGAGAAGGGGAGCAGGTCTGCGAGATAGGTGTCCTCGGCATACAGCTCGCGGTGGTGGTAGGACGAATGCGTCCAGCCGGGCCATGACGCGAAGAAGAGTTTCTTGGCCGTGGTCGGCAACGCGCACTCGAAGCACTGCGCGCCGTCCATCGCGTTTACGGCCGCCTGCACCGCTGCGACCTTCTCGCGAAGTGCCTCGGGCGTCGGCGCCCACATGCGCAGCAAATAGCTCACGTGGAACGGCCGGGCAAATCCACCCGCGAGGGCCTCCACCTTGCGCTCCTTTTTGCGGAGCGCGACGAGCAGCGACGCCCTAGGCTTTTCGGCGTATTCGCCGCGGAGGCGCTCGGTGGCTTTCTCCTCCCGGCGGATTTCCTGCCGGCCCGCGACCGGCGTCACATTTACCGTGATGGCGTAGTCGAGAAACGGCAGCCCGGTCAGGTGCGTGACGATGCCCGGTCGAGTCCGCTGCGGCCAGCGACTCAGGGCGAGCACGGCATGGTAATGCCCGTCGAGGAAGAATCCGCCTCCGCGCTGGCCGACACCCTCGCTGTGCCAGCAGTTTTCCTGGATCGTCAACTCCGGGTCGAACAGCTCGGCGGGTGCGTCCGCGGTGCGTCGCGCGTGGCTCGGGTTGAGAAACCGCCGCAGGCAGGCGCAGTGCTCGGCGTCCGCCATCGGATGCACCGGCGTCTCCGGACCGAACACCGTTCGCAGCGTGCCCGCGAACTCTTCGAACTGGCTGCCGAGTTCCTGCAACACAGCCGTGTAGTGTTCGCGAAGTCCCTCCTTGCCGCGGACGTTGCCGGCATAGGCCTCGATTTCGATCGAGAGAAAGACGGCGAGATGCTCGCGCCGCAGGGTGCCGTCCAGGGTTCGCGGCCAGTAGCGGGTGAAGCGCTCATTGCGGACGGCGCGAAGGGTGGGGTTGGACACCTCCTGGGTCCGTGCATGGTAGGCGAGGAGCGCCTGCCGGTAGTCGGAATCCGGCCACCACTGAATCTGCAGCCTCCTGCTGGGTGAGGCCAGGGCGAGAAGCGCCCGGACCCGGTCTTGGAAGGCATTGAGCTGCTCGAAACTTGCACCCCTCAGATCCGGCGGCTCCAGCCGGAAGCCTTTCGCGACCAATCCGCCGCGTTCCGGTGAACCGAAGACCAGCATTCCATCGACCATCTGGCCGTCCGGGGCCGCCGAGTGGGTCTTCGTATGGGTTATGGGTTCGCCTTCTCGCGTGAAATTCGCGCCGCCGAGCAGCTCGTCCAGCTTGTCTCGATCATAGCCGGCCGGCTTGCCCTGGCGAAAACCTAAAACCCATACTAGCGACCCAATCGCAGGAAATGCCGCCACCGCTCCGGCCAGCGGATAGGCCATGCCAGCAAACCCGAGTCCGGCGAACAGCACGACTCCGGCAATCAATCCTCCGACCACGGGAAGATAGAGATTGCCGTCGAGTCCGAAGACCCGGCCGGCGGAATCGTCCGCCGCATTGGTGTCAGTGAAGCGCAGCTCGTTCATGGCTTTTATCAAAACTAAAACCGAGGTGTCAGGACGGCGTCCTGCATCCCGAAGATCGTAAACAGCGCCGCCATGATGGCACCGGCGGCGGCGATGATTATCCCCGCCAAAATGCCGCCCTTTCCTTCGCTATCTCCTTTGGAAATGGCGTTGGCCCCGCCCCAAATCTTGATGATGCCCCAGAAAAACCCGACCATGAACACTAGGACGAGGGCGGACCCAAACCCATCCTTCACGGTCTGAAGCTGGGCGAGAAACGGGGAGCTGAAGGGGCGCACCGCGACGTTAAGGCGGAGGTCGGTGAGGAGAGACAAAGGCGTCATGGTTCTAAAACCCATACGTTATTTGACGCTTGTCAAATATTATCGTATGGGATTTAGATAACGCATGAGCGAATCTCGGCCCATCAAGGTCAGCTTCTCGTTTTATCCGACCGACATGACCGCACTGGCCAACCGCGTGGCCGGTCTCAAGAAAGCCGGCGTGATGGTGCGCAGCGCCACCGTGCTGCGGGCGTTGATCCACCTTACCCCTCCCAGTGAAATGATCGCTTACACGGTCCGGCTGGCCGGAGAAAACGCGCTCGGTGCGACCGTGCCGAATAACGACAATGTCAGCGGGCATCCGACGGTCGATTTGCCCAAAGACGACGTGAAGAAACTCGACGGCGTGGTGTTGCACCTCGCCAAGGCGAAGATCATCGCCACCCGCGCCTACGTGGTCCGGGCCATTCTGCGGGCGGCACCGGACGACAAGAAGCTGGCGCCCGCCGTTGAAAAATTTCTCGCCGACTTTCCGAACAAGCCGCGCGGGCTCTCGAAGATCAGGCTGGCCCGGCTGGCCAAGGAAAATGGCTGACGCGGCGCGGATTGCCCACCTGCAGGGCCTCGAGGCCCACCTCCGTGCAAATCTGCGCGGACAGGATCACGTCATTGGGCGTGCCGCGGCGGTTTTCACCCGTGGCGAATTGGGCTTGGCCCGTCCCGACCGCCCGCGCGGAGTGTTTCTGGCGGTTGGCCCCACGGGCACCGGCAAGACCGAACTCGTGCTCCTGGCCGCCCGCTATCTTTTCGGCGAGGAGCGCGTGCGGAGATTTGATCTCTCCGAGTATCAGCGGACCGACGCGGTGGAGCGACTCCTCGGAGCCGATGCGTCGGACTCGGGCGCGATGGGACGTGCGGCCGCCGGCACTTCGCCCCGGATCTGGCTCTTCGACGAACTGGAAAAGGCGCACCCGAAGGTGTTGGACCTATTCATCCAGATGCTCGAGCCCGGGCACATCACCCTGGCAACCGGCGAGGTCGTGCCATTGAAGGATGACTACCTTGCGTTCACCTCGAATATCGGCGCGTCCGAGGCCATGCGGATGGCCCGCTCAAGCGTGGCGAGCATCGAGCACGCCGTGCTCCGCAGGGTCGGCGAGGCCTTGCGGCCGGAGATTCTGGCGCGCGTGCCGGACAAGCTGGTGTTCGCCCGGCTGACGCCCGAGGTGCAGCGCGAAATTGCCGGGCTTCATCTGGCCGGCGAAATCGCGCGGCTAAAGTCGGTCGGCTTCGATCTGACGGTTTCGCGCGAGGCGCTGGAGTTTTTGATCAGGGAGGGATTTCATCCGCAACTTGGAGCCCGTCCGCTCCGGCACACGATTGAGCGACAATTGCAGGATGCCGTGGTGCGTGGGCTGTTTTCGGCCGGGTCGGGTGCGGGCCACCTAGTCTTCGATTCCAACCAAAATAATTTACGGCTAGTTGCTTGAAGGCTGCGGGCCGATCACAGATGTAATCGGCCGGCTATTGGGCCCGGAAATTCACCGACCTTGCGATAATTTCCGCGCCAAATCATTGTGGTGTGATGTCGCATAAACCAACGACACCGGAGCGCCTCTTCTCTGAGATGCTCGCAGACTTGGAGCACATCGCTAAGAATCCGTCCACGTATGGGATCACACGGTCGTCGGTCACCCTACGACATCTCTTGCTCGATCCCAACGGCGTACTGCAGCAGGTGAATAGGTCGCATCGGGTAAAGGTGCGGTTTCCCGTTAACCCGCCAGCAGAAGAACCTGATGAACACTCCTTCAATGTTCGGGGCTTCAACAGAAACTCCAACCCAGGAAGCCAAGACCAGTTTATCGCGCAGCCGTGCATCTGGCTTCATGGTTACAGGTACACCGTGCGTGACGTCATTGACATTTGTGCGAACAAGGAAGGCGGAGCTCATTTCGACCGCCGCCTCGACGCACGGGAGCAAACGCTGCTGAACCGGACTTGGGAGCAAGATGGCGTGCAACTCGCTGGCGGCGGGTATGAGACGCCGCTTACCTTTGCGCTAGCGCAAATCATTTTTGCGACCATCAGCTCGCTGGAACCAATTCGCAGCGCGATAAACAGGACGCCGCCGATGGCCGAAGCCCCAAGGCAGACGCAGAAACGCTCGGCAAGGCCACCCCTGCTAGTATGGATTCTCCACGCCCTAGGTAAGCTGCTACCCACAGCAACATCGAACAATGCATCCTCGGCTCGGGACAACCGCCCAACCATAAAAGGAAGAAAATTTCACCGCGAACGGGTCGAATTGAGTGGGGCGCAATACGACGAGTGTCATTTTGAGGAGTGTAGAATCACCTTTGACGGCTCCAAACCTGTCCGCATGAGACGGTGCAATTTGGACCGATGCACATTCGAGATGAATGGCGCTGCGCTGAATACGATGCGGTGGTTCCAGGCTATGCATCAATCGGTGGACGGGGGCAAAAAAATGGTCCTCGCAACAATGGCAGAGTCGATGCCGGACGGCACTCCACGAACGGTCGCATGGGCAGACGTATCGGTAGCCGATGCAGAGCAGGTTGCATTACCCTCCCGATCGAGATCCTCAGTAATGCGAACTTCTCGCTGACAATTCAACGGCCTCTCCACTCGCGGCATCCGTAAGTGAGACTAGTACGCGCTTGGGCTAGGCAACGGCGAGTTTCGGTCCTTACTTAGGCTGTCCGCGCGGAACACGAATCTTGATATTTGCGAGCGGCAGAAACTTCTTCGTGATCGCGCGCTTCCATATCAGGCTTTCGACCAAGTGACTTTGCTTGATCTTAATAACGTGGGCGAAGTTCTGACGCAGCACCTCACGAAATAGCAACGAGCGTAACGTACGCGCAAGATTGGCCGGCAGCCAGGGGTTGATTACGATGGTCTCAATGCAAATGGGGTCGATGGCCACTTCCGCGAAATCCACTTTCTGCGAACGCGATTGCCAGATTATGCGATATTCTTGTTCGTCGCGATATCCGATGCGTTTCACGAAAGGCAAATCAGGCCGCTTCGTTTCCTCCACAACCCCAGCTTCCATTTTTCTGTATTTTGCCAAGCCAAAACGCACTTGATTGCGCTGCTTGAGGCTCTTTTCCAAAGAATCACGTCGGAAGACCACGCACATTCCAGCCACCCCCGGAGCAAATATTTTCCAGTGATGAAATGTTTCACGTGTGCCCGTGAAACAGGCTGCCAAAACCGATTCGAAACCGTTATTGGTCTTGTAGGCCCCGATTGTGAACTGATCATTCTTGTCCTCCCATTTGGAGGGGTTGGTCAGAGTGAGGACTTTCTTCTCCAGAAGTTCGAAGACTGCCGGGAGCGTGGTGTAGCGTCGCAGCCATTTATGTTCGCGCGAGATCAGGTCAGCCATGGCATACCTTTGATGCCCCTCTGTCACTCCGACCGCGACTCAGAAATCCCCCTTTAATCGGCCGTCCCCTCCTTCGCCCCGATTACTCAGAAGTGCGGCAACGAGTAATCGTCTGGGGCTGCCCTCGGGGTGGCGTCGCCACGGCGATTAACATAGCGGAAGTGGTTCCCCTTCCGTCGCTGCGTAAGAAACGTGCTTATCCACCTGCGCATAGCTGGCCGCCGGAGGCAATCAGCTGGCTGGTTCCGGAGATAAATCGGTCGATTCCATGGAATCGTCGGTCGATTGTGATCGATGGGGCCTCGACAGATCCTGGGAGGATCGGGCGCGCATCGGTTTACGATTACGGGAAAGGGCTTAACGATTACTTAACGATTGCCGCACGATAGCGGGTGGACCGGCCCGAGCCGACCTTCTCGGCCAAGCCAAGGCGAACAAGGGTACCAAAATCCTTCGCCGTCACCGGACGGGAAACACCGAACTCCTTTTCACAGCGCCGGCTGGTAAGTTCTTCACCGGCAGCCAAAACGGGATGTCCCAGGCGTCGTTAAAAGTGCTGGGTGGATGGCAGCATAGGGATTGGTTTCAGGGATTGGTGGATTGGCAAGGGTGATATACCTCGGAGAGACAAAGGCGGGTGAGATGTCTTGGCCGGCGCCGAGGACAG
>CAIMFY010000067.1 GCA_903840415.1 uncultured Opitutia bacterium
ATTGTTTGCGACACCGGCGGCGTAGTGATGCTCGGCGCGACGGGCGCGGTATTGACCGTCAATGTCGCCGCGGCACTCGTCACCGAACCCACGGCGTTGGTCACCGTGCAGATGTAACTGCTCCCGCTGTCGGCCGTCGTCATGGGAGAGGTAGTATAGCTAGGCGACGTCGCCCCGGGGATCGCGACCAAGTTCCTGAGCCACTGGTAACTGAGCGGTGCGTCTCCACCAGCGACGACACTAAAGACCACCGTGCCACCCGCTGTGATTGTTTGCGACACCGGCGGCGTAGTGATGCTCGGCGCGACGGGCGCGGTTTTGACCGTCAGTGTCGCCGCGGCACTCGTCACCGAACCCACGGCGTTTGTCACCGTGCAGATGAAACTGCTCCCGCTGTCGGCCGTCGTCATGGGAGAGGTAGTATAGCTGGGCGACGTCGCCCCGGGGATCGCGACCAAGTTCCTGAGCCACTGGTAACTGAGCGGTGCGTCTCCTCCGGCGACGACACTAAAGACCGCCGTGCCACCCGCTGTGATTGTTTGCGACACCGGCGGCGTAGTGATGTTCGGCGCGATCGGCGCCGGATTGACAGTCAGGGTCGCCGCAAGTGTATTTTGGGCACCGGCCGCCGTGGAAACCGAGCAAACGAAGCTGCTGCCGCTGTCCGCCATGGCCGGTGACGCAAGCGTATAGCTCGCCGACGTTGCGCCCGGAATCGCGACCGTGTTCCGGGACCATTGGTAGGAGATTGGCGAAGTGCTAGTTGCAGCGACTGTGAAAGTAACACTGGTACCCGCCGTCACAGTCTGCGACGCGGGTTGCACCGTAATGGTCGGCCCCGCCGCCACAGTGAGCACAGCTGCGGCAGTCGTCGCCGAACCAGCACTATTGGTCACAGTACAGGTAAAGACGCTGCCGCTGTCGACCGACGAAATGGTTGCGGTCGTATAGCTGGCCGCGGTCGCGCCCGGAATCGCGACCGTATTCCGATACCACTGGTAACTAAGCGGTGCGCTACCGCTTGCCACGACACTGAAGACGACCGTCGCCCCGGCACTCACGGCCTGGGAGCCGGGCTGCATGAAAATAGCCGGCGCCGAAGTCCCCGCCGTGACGGTCAGGGTCGCAGCAGCACTCGTCACCGATCCAGCGGAGTTTGTCACGCTGCACGTGAAACTGCTCCCACTGTCCCCCATCGCCGTCGCCACAATGCTAAAGGAGGCGGAAGTGGCCCCCGAAATCGCGACCGAGTTCCTCAGCCATTGGTAGGTGACGGAGGTCGTGCTAGCGACCGTTACGGAGAAGGTGGCGCTGGAACCAGCCGTGACGGACTGCGAGAAGGGCTGCGTAGCTATGCTGGGGGAACTTGCAACCGTAAGGATGGCGGCGGCGCTCGTCACGGATCCTGCGATGTTCGTCGCCACGCAGGTGAAACTCGCGCCGCTGTCCGCGGTCGAGGTCGACGGCAAGGTATAGCTCGCCGATGTCGCCCCGGAAATCGCGGCGGAATTGCGGTACCACTGGTAAGTGGGCGACGGACTGCCGCTCGCGACGAGCGTAAACGTGGCGCTCGCCGGAAGCGCAACCGTCAGGGAACTCGGCTGCGTCGTAACCTTCGGGGCGACCGCAGGATTAACCGTCAGAACCGCGGCGGTGCTCGTCACCGTGCCGGCGCTGTTCGTAACATTGCACGTGAACCTGCTCCCATCGTCGGCCGTGGTGGGCGCATAAGTGTAGCTCGCGGAGGTGGCCCCGGGAATCGCGGCAGCATTCTTCAGCCACTGGTAGGTGACGGCGACCGAACTGGTCGCCGCGACCGTGAAGGACGCCGTTGTGCTGGCCGTCACCGTTTGCGAACTGGGCTGGGTAGTGATGACAGGAAGGGCGACGGGGCCCGCCACCTGAAAGTCCAGGGACGCCAGGTTAAACGTGTGCGTAGAAGTTCCCCGCGCCGTCCCCAGCGCGGAAAAAGGATCCGATCCATTATCGAACGAAACGGAGCCATCTCGCGCATAGATCGCGTACGGGTCCGCCGTCGGATGCAAGCTGTGGTAGTAGGGAGTATATAGGGAGATCGAATTCACCTGGTAGGCGCCCTTTGGCCAGTCGGCACCAACCGCGATCGACGCCGTGCCCGACAGCGGCGAGGACGCGACCGTCGCGGTGCGGACCGTTCCTGCCGGGTCCGTGAATGAAATGATCACGTCCCGGGACGTCCCGCCAACCGTGGCGTAGTTAAACGAGACGTTATCCTGCGGAGCGACCGTCGCCGCGCTAGCCCGGCTGACCGCGGAAAGCTGAAAACTGGGCAGCGGGATCACCAAGAAATCCAACTGCGAGAAAATCATCATGTGGACCGCCGGCCCTGGAATGGTGCCATTTTGCACCGTGATCGTGTTGTTTCGGTTGTAGTAAATCGACCGGCCGACCGTATCCTTCAATAGAACGTAATTGACGATGTATTTGACGTTGTTCCCGGGCCAGTCTGCGGTGGCTGGAATCGTGATCACTCCTGAAGGGGGATCGAAGGTGGTCGCATTTCTGACCCCGCCGTTTCCATCCGTAAAATTTACCGTGACGGAGGTCACCAACGCCGTCCCCGACAAGGCGTAATTAAAGACCACGTTGATCGGCGCGCAGATGTTTGCAGCACTCGACCGGTTAATCGCCACCAGTTGGGGCGCCGAACTCTGGGCGAGGAGGGAATGCGACCACCAAAGCGAGACCGCGAGCCAGCCCAAAAACTTCCGGCATCTAACCGGACGCACCGTGGGAACGATCGTAGCAACTCCTTCTGCTACGATGTTAGGAGTGAATCGGACCGCTTCCAACACTATTGGGGGGGTACTTGCGCAAGTTTCCATAAACGGGAGGCGCGGCGTTTTGCGTAGACTCGGCATTGGGCTGGAAAATCAATGATAGATTAAGCCACGTCCGAAAGAATAAACTGGAAATGGAAACTGACCCAAATCAAGGCGATGTCGACTGAATAGAATAGCGCCTGGCGGGCCGGCAAGATCCGCCGACGCACACTCGCGAAATTAAACCGCCAACATATTTACGACGCATCGAGCTTGTGGTCCATGCACCACCCGTCGCCGTCAGCAGTGCGAGCACACCCAAGCCCGTGGCGACAGGAGTGGCTCCACTCATGGAGTTGATTGCCGCACGAACCGGGCAGAATCTGAAGTGTTCAACGCCGGCGATGACCAATCCTGTGCCGACCAGTCAGACAACTGCTACAATAACGCCACCATGGAATCGTTTTGGAGCTCATTCAAAACCGAGACGGGACTCGAAATGATAAGGATGCTACGCACGCCAGTTCTCGGTGACGCGGCAGAACATCTGGTGTTCGATCTTGTTCCATTTGCTGGTAGCGTCCGCCGCAAGCAAAGTCTCCAATAACCATGTCCGAAGAAACCCGTAGCTCCCGTGAAAAAAATCCGGGCTCGCGTCAGATCACTCCACAGTTCTGCCAGATCTGTCACGACTTCGTCGATTTCCTGCCGCGGGAGAGGAGGTAATGCTGGCGCACTGGGAACTGACATCACCTTCGCAGAAAAACGTCCACGTCTGCTTCAGGCAAGCTGCGTCGGTTCGGCGTGAAGACTAACTTGCCTTCACTCCTGCTCGCGGCACCGTCGAAACCCATCGATGGATGTCCCGATTCTCGACCTTAAGGCCCCTACCGCCGAACTCCGCGCCGACTGCGACGAAGCCTACCGGCGCGTGATGGACTCAGGTTGGTTTCTGCTGGGAAGTGAGCTCGCAGCGTTTGAGTCGGAATACGCCAAATCCGTCGAATCCGCCCATTGCATCGGAGTGGCCAATGGACTGGAGGCTCTACAACTCGTCCTTATGGCCCGCGGAATTGGCCCGGGCGATGAGATAATCGTGCCCTCCAACGGTTACATCGCCACGTGGCTTGCGGTCACACATGTTGGTGCGACTCCCGTGCCGTGCGAGCCCGATCCGCGCACCTATAATCTCGATCCTGCTCACATCGACGCGCTCGTCACGCCGCGCACCAAGGCCGTGTTGCCGATTCATCTCTATGGCCAGACGGCGGACATGGTGGCGATCAATTCCGAAGCCGAACGTCGCGGACTTTTCGTGCTCGAGGACGCCGCACAGTCGCACGGCGCATTGTGTCACGGCCGCGCCAGTGGAGCCCTCGGCCACGCCGCGGGACACAGCTTTTATCCCAGCAAAAATTTTGGAGCGATGGCCGACGCCGGCGCCATCACGACTGACGATGCTGGACTAGCTGACCGTCTCCAACACCTGCGCAACTACGGCTGCAAGGTTCGCTACCAAAATGACTACATCGGTCTGAATTCGCGCCTCAGTGAACTCCAGGCCGCATTCCTTCGCGTCAAGTTACTCCACCTAATGGACTGGAACTCCCGTCGCCGCGTGCTTGCTGCGCGCTACCTCAACCAACTCCGCGGCGTCGGCGATCTGGTGTTGCCGTATGTGCCGGAGTGGGCGGAGCCAGTGTGGCATCTCTTCGTCATCCGCACCGCTCGGCGCGATGCGCTTCAGGCGCACCTCACCGCGCGCGGCGTCGGCACACAGATTCACTACCCGACTCCGCCGCATCTTTCCGGCGCGTATCGCGACGCCGGCTGGAAGCGTGGCGACTTTCCAATCGCCGAAAAGCTCGCCGCCGAGGTGCTCAGTCTGCCGATCAGTCCGCACCACTCTGCTGAACAGATTGACTACGTGTGCGAGTCTGTGCGGTCGTTCTTCGATCCGCACGCATGAGCAAGCCCGGCCACGACTCCTTTTTCGCCAACCTCGCCCAAAAGCGCGAGCTGTGGTGGCAGTTCACCGTGCGGGCCGTTGAGCTCCGCCATCGCGGAAGTTACCTCGGCATCTTCTGGGCAGTGCTCAACCCGCTGCTCATGCTGCTGGTTTACTACGTCGTGTTTGGCGTGATTTTCGGCGGCAGTTTCAAGGTGCTGCCCGATGAGACGAAGGCGGACTTCGTGCTCGCGGTGTTTTGCGGCCTGATCGTTTTTCACCTGACGGCAGAGACGATGACGCTGGCTCCGACGGTGGTGGTGACCAATCCCAACCTCGTGAAAAAAGTCGTCTTCCCGCTGGAGGTGCTGCCGCTCGCGCAGCTCGGCGCGGTCTGGTTTCATTTTTTTATCAGCCTCGGATTGATGCTGGTGGGGGCGCTGCTTTTCGGCCGCGGGCTGACGCTCGCCGGGCTCGCGTGGTTGCCGGTGATCTTGCTGCCGCTGGTGTTGCTTTCGGTGGGCATCGCATGGCTGTGCGCGGCGCTCGGAGTGTTTTTCCGCGATCTTGTGCAGGTGATGCCGTTTGTTTCGCAGGTTGTCCTCTATTCGAGCGCGATTTTTTATTCCGTGGCCAAGGCGCAGACTCTTCCAAGCGTCTGGATGTTTCTCCGGTGGAATCCCCTGCTCCACACGGTGAATCTCGTGCGCGATGCCCTGCTCTGGAATCGGCCCGTCAACCTCAGCCATCTCGGCTACACGTATGCGGCCGGAATCGGGATGTGCCTGCTCGGCGGCTGGGTGTTCCGCAAATTCCAGCCGGCCTTCGCCGACGTAATCTGATTCGCAAAAAAATCTCCGCATGGCCGGCGAACCCATCATCACCGTCAACAACGTCTCCAAGGCTTACCGCATTTGGGAGACGCCGTCCGCGCGGCTGCGCTCGCCGCTGTTGGAAGCGGCCGCCGGTGTGTTCCCAAAAAACTCTCCGCCGCACCGCGCGCTGGCGGGCCGCGCCGCGCGGGGCTGGCGCGATTTCTACGCGCTGCGCGACATCTCGTTTCAGGTGCGACGCGGCGAAGGCACGGGCATCATCGGCCGCAACGGTTCCGGCAAGAGCACGCTCCTCCAGCTCATCGCAGGCACGTTGCAGCCGACGACCGGCTCCATCGACGTCAAGGGCCGCGTCGCCGCGCTGCTCGAACTCGGCAGCGGGTTTAACCCCGACTTCACGGGCCGTGAAAATGTCTACCTCAACGGCGCGATCTTCGGGTTTTCCCAGCATGAGATGGATCAGCGGTTCGAGAGCATCGCGGAGTTTGCCGAGATCGGGTCGTTCATGGACCAGCCGGTGAAGATTTATTCGAGCGGCATGATGATCCGGCTCGCCTTCTCGGTGGCGACGGCGACGCAGCCCGACATCCTCATCGTGGACGAGGCGCTCAGCGTCGGCGATGTGTTCTTCCAACAAAAATGTTTTACGCGAATCCGGGAGATGCTGGCCAACGGCACCACGCTGCTCTTCGTGTCGCACGACGTCGGCGGCGTGCAAAACCTCTGCAGTCACGCGGTGCTGCTGCATGAAGGTGCGGCCGTTTTTCAGGGACCGCCCGAGGAAGCGGCCAGCCGCTACTACGCGTTGTCGAAAGGCCGCGGCTCCGCCGTCGCGTCGCACGCCGTCCGGCCCGACGCCGCCGGCCGCATCGAGCGGGAAAAGTTGCGCGCCGGACTCGCGTCCGAGTTTTCTCACCACGACATCCTGCCACTCGCGCGTTCACGCCATGGCTCCGGCGAAATGAAAGTGACCGCCGCCTGCTTCATCAACGAACTGGGCGAACACTCCATGACCGTCGAGATGACGAAGGCCGCGACGATTCAAGTGCGGGTGCGCGCCGAGCGTGAAATCGCCGCGCCCTCGGTGGGCATCAACCTGATCGATCGGATGAACAACCTCGTGTTCGCCGCCGGCACCCGGCAGCAGGGCACGCCGATGCCGTCGATGGCTGCGGGCGAGGAGCGCGTGATCAAGTTCCGCCTCGAACTGGCCGTGCAGCCCGGCGAATATACGCTCAGCATCGGCTGCGGTGAACCGTCCGACGAGGGCCCCAATCACGGCTACGTCCAAGACCGCCACGAGGGGCTGGGGCCGGTCACGGTGCACGCCAACGCCGGCCACATCTGGCCGTTCTACGGCATCGCCCGGCTGCCGCTGGAAATTTCCGTCCTTTGAATCAAACTCCGATCTTCATCTTTGGCGTTCCGCGCTCGGGCACGACCCTGGTGCGGACGATTCTGAATTGCCACCCTCGCATCGCCTGCGGCCCCGAGGCACCCTGGCTGGCGAATCATCTCAGTCAAAATGTCATGGCGCTGCACCAGGCGCTGACCACGGACGATTTTGGTTATTCGAAAAATTTCGGCGTCGCGCCGGCCAAGGTCACGGCCCGCCTGCGCACGCTGGTCGACGGACTGTTCATGGATTTCGCTGCACAAAACGGCAAGCAACGCTGGGCGCACAAGACACCGGACGACTGCCTTTACGTCGATTTTTTCACCGAGGTTTTCCCCGACGCGAAGTTCATTCACCTCGTGCGCAATCCCTTCGATGTCGCGCTGTCGACGTCGCGCGTCCCGGCGCACCGCAAGGGCATCAGCGAGTGGCACGAGAACAACCTGATGATTGAACCGGGATTTCCGATCGCGAACACGCTCTTCAACAGTGCGCTCCGCTGGCAGCGCTGGAACGCGGGCCTCGAAGCGGGCCTGCGTGCCGTCAATTGCCGACGCGTCGATTATGAGGCGCTCGTCACGGAACCGGAAAAGGCGTTTGGCGAGTTGTTCGCGTTCCTCGGAGAGAAATTTTCGCCGGACATCCTCGATTACGGTAAATTCTCGAACATTCTGCCCGCGTGGGAATGGAGTTCCGCTGATCTCAAGGAGAATAAAAAGATCACGGCCAGTCGCGCCGACCGGTGGAAGACGGAGCTCACCGCCGAGCAGATTCAGGTGTTGGCGACGGTCGCGGGCGTCACTGCGCCAGTCGCTGAAACCACCGCGGTCAGGACGACGCCGCGAGTGAAGCTGGCCAACGTGGACGAACTTTCGTCGCCGCTGTTCACGGAGTTTATGAGCGGGCTCAACGCTTTCTCCGCGCCGCTCGGACTGCGCACGTTCACCGACTGGAGCAAGGTCTGGGAATACCCGTGGCTGTGGTTCAACGGCCTCGCGTCGCTCAATTGGACGGGCGCGCGGCTCGTGGACATCGGCACCGAAATTTCGCCGATGCCATGGTTTCTCGCGCTGAAAGGCGCCCGCGTCACTCTGATCGAGACGTCGCGCGAGTGGATTCCGGTCTGGGAAAATCTGCGCGCGAAACTCCACGTGGACGTCGACTGGCACATCGTCGACTCTGAGAAACTGCCCGTGGCCGACGCGAGTGCCGACGTCGTCACGAGTTTTTCCGTGATCGAACACCAGCCGGACAAACCCGCGGCGCTCGCGGAGGTCGCCCGCGTGCTCAAGCCGGGCGGCACGTTCGGAATTTCCTTCGACATCTGCGAGCCGGAGCAAGGCATGACGTTTCCCGAATGGAATGGCCGCGCGCTCACGCTGGCCGAATTCGAACACGAAATCTGGCGGCACTCGGCGTTTGAACCACAGCCGGTGCCCGCGTGGAATCTGGCCGACATGCCGGCGTTCAAGACCTGGCACCTGCGAAGCGCGCCGCACCACAACTACGTGACCGGCGCCGCCGTCCTCTCGCGCGCCCGCAACGAGCGAAGTTCGGCCGCGACGGTGTAGGCCACGCACATCGCGACGATCGACCACGCCACCAGTCCATACCAGAACATCGCGCGCAGCATCCACGTCCCGCGGAACCGCACCAGCACCTCGCTTTGCCCGGCCGGCACGCGAAACGCGATAAGCCCTTGGCGAGTGAAAATATGTCGCACGGCCTCACCGTTCAACGAGACGTGATAACCGGGAAAATTACTTCGGAACAGCTCCAGCATTCCCGCCTCGGGCGCGTTCACCCGGAGCGACAATGGCGACAACGACTTTACTTCGATCGGCGCCCGCTCCGGCTGATAACGGGAAACGATCACGTCCGGAAAATCCTCGGGCCGGACTTCCGCGGTAGCGTTGGTGCCTTCACGTTTGAAAACAATCTCGAGCGATTCAGTCGTGGTGCCGGAGTTCCATATCGAGACCGTATGCGTGTTGAGTGGACTACACCCGAAGGCGCGGGCCAATCCCGACGCCGGCAGCACATATTCCCTGTAAATGTCCTGTCCCCGCACCAGAAGCCAGCCGGTCACCGGGCGACCGTGAAAATCAAACCGGAGCAATTTGTGCTCACCGGCCTTCAGCTCAACTTTGGGCGAGAGGTAAACCCACTGAAGATAGGTGGGATCGCGGGTCGGCTGCGCGTGGAGATTTTCCCCGCTGAATTTCTCCATCTCCCGCGCAATCGCATCAGGATCGATCAGGAGCGCGTGGTCGCCCCCCTGACGCCACAGCCGCGTTTCGAGTCGCGGGTCCATCGCGCCGTAGGAAAAATAATACGGCACTGGGAGCTGATCCCAGCTGTAGGTTTGCAGCACGACGTTTTCCGGCCGGTAGAGCTGATCGCTTCGCGCCTGCGGTGCGGCATAGATTCTCCGAACCGTGCCAACGTGATCCCACAGCGCCCAGGGCAGCAGCAGGAGCACGCCGCCCATCACTGCCTTGTGCCACTTCGGCCGCTTAGCCAGTTCCGCCAGCATCGGATAAACGGCAAACAGCAGCACCGGCAGACAAAACGCCCAGCGCCGCGGCCAGTCGCTAATGCCGAGAACATCCCGCATTTCGTCAGTGGCGTTGCCCCAGATGAAGAGACTCAGCAACGGCACCGGCATCATCATAACGATCGCAACCAAAGCCGCGCCAAACGCGAGGCGCGCAAACACCGACTGCGTGCGCCACACCAGCACCAATCCCACCAATAGCAGCAGCCACCACACGGCGTGCGGCTGGCAATCGTCGCCCCGCACGATCGCTTGCAAGGCGCCCAACCACGAGGCGTGGCTCTCGTTGATAAACCACGCGAGCGATTTTCGCGCCGGCAGTGAAGCGTCCGGAAACCACGCCGCCACGGCCGCGGCCGCCGCGAAAAAAACGCCGATGAACCACGGTTCCAGCCGCGCCCGCAGTGCCAGCTTCGGCCAGAAACGATTCGCGATCACCAGCACCGCAAAAAATCCTGCCACCAGCACGGAAAAGGGAAGCAACGAGGGTTTGAAATCCCGCAGCGTGAGCCAGACGGTTGGGAGCAGTGCCAGCCATCGGAAGCTGCGTCGGACAAAAGCCTGTGCGAGTGCCAGCACGAACAGGAACAACGCCAAAGCTGGAAGAATAAGATTGGGCACCGGGTCGAACCTTCCAACCGACCCTAATTCCGACATGGAGTAAAAATACGGTGCGGCCAAACCGCCAAACAGGCCGGCAGCTACAATCGCTCCGGCGGATTGGCGCACGGTTGGGCCGCCAATGGCGAAGCGGGCCATGAGACACGCCGCCACGACTGCCATCGTCAGAAATGCGATTGGCGGGTGGCACAGCCACATCGCGGCACAACCGACGCCGATCCAAGCATACGCGCGCCAAGACGCTCCCTCCATCGCCCGGGCAGTCGCATGGTAAACCAGCACCGCCACCGGCAGCACCATTGCGGTCATGAACATGTCATGCACGACCAGTGGCATCATAATCGACGGACTGATCGCGTAGATGACCACGAGCAAAAACGCGGTCCATCGGACATTGGGCTGCAGCCGGACGAGCGCGATATAGAACAACAGCACCGCCCCGATGTAGCTCGCGATCACGGCGATATGCTCCGCGGCCAGAGGTGTGAGGGCGCGCAGTGTCAGCACATCGATAAGCGCTGTGAAATGCAGGAGCCACGGCGCGCTGCGAATCGTCTGCACGACACCGTTGAACGCGTAGATCGTCTCGCCGGAAAAAACGGGAAATTTCCCGCTGCGCACCTGCGTCAAAAAGTCGATGGCGACGTTGCCATACCAGCGCGCGTCCTTCGGCCCGACCAGATACGGCGAGAGGTAGGCAAGCAGCGTCACACTCGTGAGTGCGAACAACAGCAGCACGCGTAGCTGTTCCGCCTCATCGGGCTCAGCCGAGCGCGCGGCAAGTTGCATCGCGATCCGCAACATTCCCGCCAAGCCCCGCGCCACGAGGACGAAGAACACGCGCTCACCCCACCCAGCCGTCCAACCCGGTATCACCAGCGCTCCGCCAACACCAATCGCAAGCAGCGCCGTTTCAACCGTCCATCGGGGCCACGCAGATTTTCGCCGCATCCAAATTCGGATCGAAGCCAACACCCCCAATAATACTGCAGCAGCGATCCAGCCTCCCATGGACAGGTGACCGGCGCGCAACGCGGTCACCGCTTGCAACGAATAAAAGCCCACCATCAGCTCGATCATCCATAGGAGGACGGAGCCGCAGATTCGCTTGAGCGGGGTTGGCGATAAGGCTTCGGGGAGCGGAACCATGCGGACTCCCGATACCACCATAGTTCCGCTCTCTGTCGATCTTCTTGCACCCCGCCTACCGACAGGTTGCGCTCAAATGCATCAGCGATGCGTGCTTGAGCCAGACTTGTGGGTTATATCCCTGCGGCTGTCATCAGGCTGGCTGCGGTAAATCTTGCTCGCCTAAGTCCTCTCCGCTGCCTTTTTTTGACCCTTTTCAGTGTCCACTGCGCCCCAAAGCATCGTCTACCTCCGACCCGACACCATCGGCGATCTGGTCATTTTTTCGTCGGCGTTGGCCCAACTCCAGACGGCGTGGCCCAAGGCGCGCCACACGATCGTCGTCCGGCCCGGCTACGAGACTCTAGCGCCGCTCTTCCCCGCCTCGCTCCACTGGCACGTCGCCTGGTTCAATCCGTTCTCCCAAAAGCCTTCTGCCTGTCGCGGCGAACTGTCGGCCCTGCTCGGCGAACTCGAAAAACTCTCCCCCGATCTCATCCTCGCGCCGACGCACAACCGCACTTGGCTTGAGGCCGCGGTTGCAGCGCATTTTCCGTCGGCCCGTCGCGTCGCCCTCGGCGCGCGTGACGTAGATCCGATTTTTGCGACGGCGCTACGTCTCGAACTAGGGGTCGAAGTCGCGACCGCGTTCAGCGAAATTGTGCCGGCCGACGAGCGCGAAACCGACTGGGAAAACCAGCATCGGCTTGTCGACCACCTCCTCGGTGCCGCCAATAAAATTGCCCGCCCCGCGCCCGCCGTCACGGTGCCAACCGCCGCTGCTGCACGAGCCGAAAAAATCCTCGTGGAGAAGCAGCTCACTTCCGGCGCATTCGTCGCGGTGTTTCCCGCCGGACTCGCCAACGTCCAGGTCAAGGCCTGGCCCGCCGCGAAGTTTGCCGAGTTAATCGTCGGGCTCCAACGCGACGAAACGCGAAAACTTCCCGTGCTGCTCCTCGGGCACGCGAGTGAGTCGGCGATTCTCGACGAAGTTTGCACCGCAGTCGTAAACCATAGTGGCGAGCGGCCCGCGATTTGGCTCGGACGCGATGGCGAAGTTCCGCTGTTGGCTGCGCTGCTCGCCCGTGCGAAATTCTACCTCGGCCACGATACTGGCGCGATGCATCTCGCCGCCGCCGTCGGCCGGCCCGTCGTCGGCATCTTTGGCGGTGGTCACTGGCCGCGTTTCCGGCCGATTGGAAAGCAAACTATC
This sequence comes from uncultured Opitutia bacterium, assembly GCA_903840415.1. Classification (GTDB taxonomy): domain Bacteria; phylum Verrucomicrobiota; class Verrucomicrobiia; order Opitutales; family Opitutaceae; genus CAITWF01. The sequence continues at coordinate 12,498 of CAIMFY010000067.1, forward strand.
TCGGTGGTGCAACCCCTGCCCTGCTTCGGTTGCAACTGGGATTGTCAATTTGGCGACGGACCGTGCGTGAAGACGATCACGGTGGCCGATGTGCGTCGCGGTCTGGATCAACTTTTCGCTGCGGGCGACGCGCCCGTGAGCCTCGTCATCGAGGTGGCTAATTTCTCGCCGGAAACGCTGCGGTTGATCGCCGCCTCCGCGCCGCGTTTCCATGCGTTGCAGAGCGACCGGCTCGAAAGGCAGCACAAAATCGAGGAGCTGAAACTCGAGGCCGACATCAAGGACGGCGAAATCGCGTCGCTCAAAAAAGAGACCGACACGAAGGACGAGGAAATCGCTGACCTTAAAAAGGAAACCGACGGCAAAGACGTCGAAATCTCCGACCTCAAAAAGGAAACCGACGGAAAGGACGTCGAGATTACTGACCTCAAGCGCGCCGCCACCGAGCGCAAAACCGAGATGGAGGCCATCAAGGCCGAACTCGAAGCCGAGTGCGCCGAGAAGGACGCCGAGATCACGGAGTTAAAAAGCGAAGCCAACACCAAGGACACCGAGATCGATGCACTCAAAGCCACCTGTAACGAACGCGAGGCGCTGATCATCACGCTCGACGGTCACGTTAAGGAATTTCAGCGGATCGTCGGCGAACTCAACGCGGCGCACGCCGACAAGGACAAACTGATCGCCGCGACGCAGGCCACCGCTGCTGAGCACGCCGACGCCAGCGAACGCCGCGCACGGGAAATCGCAGCCTTTGGCCCCCAACTCGAAAAGCTCGCGGACCTTGAGCGCAAGTTCGCCGCGCTCCCGCCCGACGCCGCACAATACGGCAAGTGGATCCACGACAAGAATGTCCACATCCGCAACATCGAGGCGCTCGTCTCCCTGCGCAACACCGAGCTAGCAGGTTTGCGGGCGACGATTGTCAATTACGCCGCCGGACATGGAAATCTCGAACAAGCAAACCACTTTGGCCGACTCCTCGCGGAGAAAGAGGCCGTGATTCAGACGCTGCACAAAGCGTGTGTGGAGCGCGAGCGCGTGATCCAGCAGATGACGGCGGACGTCACTAAATCGACGTCGGTGCTTCGCCGGCTTTGGCAAGGCACAGGCGCCTACGTGCGGCTGAAATGGTGGCAACCGTTCGACGCGTGGCTATTCAACCAAGTCGTCGAAAAGTATTGGATGCAAATCGGCGTCCTGCGGCACTACGAACCGCGACCGATCGCATGGGATCGACGCCTCAAATCGGCGCGATTGAACACCGAGCAACTCCCCAAGATCGGCATCGTCACGCCGAGTTACGGGCAGGAGCGCTATATCGAGGAGACGCTGCGCAGCGTGCTCGACCAGAATTATCCGAAGCTCGTTTACGTCGTGCAGGACGGCGGCTCGAAGGACGGCAGCCCGCAAATCATCGCGCGCTATGCCGACCGGCTGCGCGCTTGGGAATCCACCCCCGATAGCGGCCAGGCTGACGCCGTTCACAAGGGGTTCGCCAAAATCGACGGCGAACTCGGCCCGGACGACGTGATGGCGTGGCTCAATTCCGACGACCTGATCGCGCCCGGCGCTCTGCGGGCCGTGGCGGGCTATTTTGCGGCGCACCCGGAGGTTGATGTCGTTTACGGCCACCGCATCATCATCGACGGCGACGATCGCGAGGTGGGCCGCTGGGTGATGCCGCGCCACGACTCCAAGGCGCTCGAATGGATCGACTACGTGCCACAGGAGACGATGTTCTGGCGCAAGCGCGCCTGGCATCTCGCGGGCGGAATCGACGCAAGTTTTCAATTCGCACTCGACTGGGATTTGCTCGCGCGGTTCACGCAGGCTGGCTGTCGCATCGTGCGACTGCCGTATTTTCTCGGGGCGTTTCGGGTGCATGCGGAGCAAAAGACCAGCCACGCGATCCATACGACCGGCGCCGACGAGATGCGGCGTATCCGCATGCGCTTCCACGGTGAGCGCGCGGACGATTTCGAAACCATCAACGCCTACGCCCGCCGCACGCGGTTCCGTGGTGCGCTCGTCGCACGGCTCATGGCGCTCGGAATCCGATGGTAATGGCGCCTGCCTCCCGCCCTTTCGTGCCGGCCGCTCTTGCACCCTCGAAACCGAGGCTTGTTAGCCCGCCGATTTTTTGAACGATTGCACCTTTAGCCCGCAATGATCGCCCTGTTTCTCGTCCTTGGTCTTTTCCTCTGCCTGACGTTTGTCGGCCAAGCCGTCGTGGCCTTGATCCGGCCGCGGCTTGGCGTGCTGTGGAGTTGGTTCATCGCGCCGACGGTCGGGTTGGCGGTGTTCATCATCATCCTGACGCGCCTCAACGTCTGGGGCATCCCCATCCGCGTGGCCGGGCCGTGGACGACGCTCGCACTGCTCGTATTTTCCGCGGTGGTGTTTTGGTGGCGGCGGCCGGTGGTGCCGTGGCGGGCGCTGGCGCCGTTCTTCGCGATCACCGTGGCATATCTTCTCTACACGGGATTTCCGCTGTTCCGCTTCGGCTTCAACTGGATTTCATACGCCAACGACGACATGGCCAACTACTGCTTGGCCGCGGAGCGATTCCTCGCGCACGGCTACTACGAGTTGCCGCTGCAAACCGACCTCGAGGGCCGCGACTACGCACAGCACTACTGGTTCATGCACGGCCTCCAGCAGATTCGGCCGGGCTCGGAGCTGACGATCGCATGGGTCGCGTCGCTGACTGGGCTCAAGGCGCACCAGGTGTTCATGCCGGCGATTCTCATGCTGAGCATGATGCAGATCTTCGCGCTTGGTTCGGTGGCGATTTATCGCGGGCGCTACCGCAAGATGGTGCTCGTGGCGTTTGTGCTCTTCGCGTCGAGCCCGCTCTTCGGCCTCGGCACGCTCTACCAACTCATCGCGCAGGTCGGCGGCATTTCGATCCTGCTCGCGGCGTCGTCGGTGTTGCTGGCGTCGCGCAGTCTTACCTGGCGGCGCGCAGTGCTCGCCGGCATCATCACGGCGTGCCTCGCCATTTTCTACCCAGAGGTGGCGCCGTTCGTCGCGCTGTCGATTTTGTTTTTCGCCTTGCGACTGCGCTACACGCAGCGGGAGACGTTCAACCGCTATGCGTTCTTCGTCGGCGGCGTGGCCGTGCTGACCTTTCTGCTGATCGCGACCAACACCTACCAGTTCATCAACACGCTGGTGATGCAGTCGGTCGGTTCCGCCGGTCTCGGCGCGATGGCCGACATCAACGATCAGAGCGGCGGCCTCGTGCTCTTCCCCTGGACGCTCGTGCCGTCGTTCATCCCGATGCTGTTCGGCCTGCATCCGTTCGGCGTCGTCGGCCGCGATCCGGCTATCTCGATTCTCATCGTGATCGGTTTCGTGATGCTCGCCTACACACTGTGGCGCGCCGTGCGCAACGTCTTGCGCGAAGCGCCCGCCGGCTACCTCGGCGCGATCATGATCCCGCTCGGGTTCTTCCTGTTTTTCAAGGGCCAGGACTTCGGCCTCTTCAAGCTCGCGATGTTCGCGCAACCGATCATCTGCCTCTTCGTCGCGCAGGCGTTTGCGCACTTTATGTTTGCGCGGCAGCCGGCGGTGCGGCCGTGGGCATGGGGCGCGCTGGCGTTGTTTTTCTGCGGCACACTCTGGCCGCACTGGTATTACGTCGACGCTTCCTACGGCAACTACGGCGGTGGCCTGACCGAAATTGCGCAGGCCTCGAACCGGGGCGTGAATTTCACGCCACCGAAGGATCTCAAGTTCGACGCCATCGAGAGCGACATCAACAACGTCGTCTCCGCCAAAATGCTCGCGCAATATACCCAAGGCATCGACACGCGTTTTCTGTCGCGCAGCTACATGGACAACATCGCCAACATCGCGGTGTTGAAATTCCTCCGCGACCCGAATCCCGATCTCGGCCCGCAAGCCCGCATCGTCGAGAAATTGTCACTGCTACGCTTCCTTCTCCCCGAGGAAATCATGACCGGCAACGTGCCCGACTACCGGGTGATGACCATCGGCAAGATCGGCGACGGCACCGGCACCGCGAACAACTGGACCGAGACCGGCTCGCGCCACCTGAACTACCGCGACCGGCTCTTCGTGTCCGTCAACCGCGACCTCGACCATTTCAACAAGGAGAATCACGACGGCGGCTGGCGCACGCAAAACGTCTACCAATACAAACTCGAGAGCCAGGTGAAGAACCAGCTCGTGTTCATCCACTCCGAGTTGAGCCCGCACTACTATTCGTCAGCGCGGTTCCGGGCGGCCTTCTTCCAGCGCGAACTTGAGCCGTATGGCTTGGAGTTCGGCAGCAATTTCCAAGGCACCGGTCGCTGGACGCTCTTCAACATCGTCAACCCCACGCCGAAGCTCAGATTCATCATCGATTTTTCGCGCACCGCGCTCGGCGACGGCCGCGAGAAACTGCCCGCGAAGGCGCGCCTGATCGGCGAGGAAGACTACGCGCTGCCCTTCGTCGGCTACGGCTCGTCGCGTCTCGTCTCCGGTCCCATCACGCCGGAATATTTCGAGCAGCAGGCCTACGTCACGATCGACTTCGCCGAGGAGCCCCAGCCGATTCTCAAGGAGAAGACCGGCCTCATGCGGCTCTACGGTCTCAAGTTCAACTTGGACGATCGCCGACTCGTCGGCTTCACGCGCGACATGTCCGTCATCAGCGAGGAAGACTACCGCTCGCGTCAGCGTCCGACCAAGCTCAGCAATTTTCCCCACGACCTCTACCTCACGGACAAACTCCTCGAATACTCCGGTCTCTACGAGGACGGCTGGATCTGCCGCGATGCGCTCGTGAAGCTCGCCGGTTCGCACCCCGGGCAGGTGCTCTACTTCAAGGGCTTCATTCCCGACACCGAAAAATTCCGCACCCAAGGCGTAGACGTCACCTTGTCGATCAACGAAAAGCCCACCGAGATCGTCAACTTGCGCGCCGGCGAGTTCACGCTCACCCGCCTCATCAAGGAGGCCGCCGACGTCACCTCGATTTCGCTGCACTTTTCTGACGCCGTGGCTTACGGCCAGAAAGACAAGCGCCCGATGTCGGCGTTCGTCCGCGAGATTTCCATCAGCGACATTCCCGACCTCACCGCCTTCCGCAAACTCACCAACCAGAAGGGAGACAAATTCGATCTCACCGGTGTCGACGACGACGGCTGGATCGGCAAGACCGTGCAGTTCACCGCGCCCGCCTTTGCCGAGTTCAAAGTCCTGAAGATCGATCTTGAGACGCCCGGCTGGTCGCCGCTCGCAAAGAACAAACTCACCGCCTCGGTGAACGGCGCGCCATTCTTCAGCGAAGATGCCACGCCCGCGACCTACCCGAGCGTCCACGTGCCGCTGATTGCCGGCCAGACCACGACGGTGCGACTCGAGTCCGCCGCAGTTTTTCCACTGCCAGGCGACACCCGCCAGCGCTCGTTCATCATCAAAAATATCTCGTTCGAAAATCTCAGCCCAACGGATCTGTTTACCCGCGGCTGGCACAAGAGCGGATACCTCTTCGACATCGATCACGCCGACGCCGACGGTTGGGTGGATCGCAAGATCGCGTTTCGCTTCCCAGCGACCGCCAAATTCAAGACCGCCATCATCGAGGTCATTCGTTATCCAGCCAAGGCCGACTTGCCACTCGCCGTCACCATGAATCGCACCGCACCCGCCAGCCATGTCCTCGAATTGCAGAAGACCGAACGCATCCGGGTGCCGCTCTCCGCCCTCGCCGACACGATGCTCACCCTCGCCGCCGAACGCAGCTTCCCGCTCGCCGCCCCCGACCCGCGCAGCCGCTCGTTCCGGATCGTGAATATCGACTTCGAGTAAATTTCGCGCCTCACTCAGGTCATGCTGCTCAGCCTCGTCGTCCCCGTTTACAAGGAGGAGAAGAACCTCCCCGAGTTCCTCCGCCGCATCCGCCCGATCCTCGGCGGCATAACGGAAGACTACGAAATCATCTTCTCGCTCGACCCGTCGCCTGACCGCACCGAAGACGTCATACTCGAACATCGGGCGGCCGATCCGCGTATCAAACTCCTGAAGTTTTCCCGCCGCTTCGGTCAACCCATGGCGACACTCGCCGGCATGGAGTACTCCACCGGTGACGCCGTCATCGTGATGGATGTTGACCTCCAAGATCCGCCCGAACTGGTAGTGGAAATGGTCGCGAAATGGCGCGAGGGGTTTGATGTCGTCCTCCCCCAGCGGCGCGCCCGCACCGGCGAGCCGTGGATCAAGAAATTCGTCGCCGGCACCGGCTACAAGGTGATCAACAAGATCGCCGACGTGAAGATCCCGCAGAACACTGGTGATTTCCGCCTGATGGCGCGCCGCGTGGTTCGCGAAGTTGTGCGTCTTAAAGAGTCGCATGGTTTCCTACGCGGCATGGTAGCAGTCGTTGGGTTCAGGCAAGTCATCATCCCTTTTGATCGCCCGCCGCGCTTCTCCGGCGAGACCAACTATAACCGCTTCTTCGGGTCGCTGCGCATCGGGTTTAACGGCATCTTCTGCTTCTCGACCTACGCGCTGACGCTTAGCACGCAACTCGGATTCGTGATTGCCGCCGCGTCGTTCCTCATCGCCCTCGCATATCTCGTCATGAAGCTGGCGGGCTTTCCGTTCCCGATCGGCAACCCGACGATGGTGATCTTGATCCTGTTCATGGGTGGCATCCAGCTCATCAGTGTGGGCATCCTCGGCGAATACATTGGCCGCATCTACGAAGAAGTCCGTGCCCGCCCGAAGTTCATCGTCGATCGCGCCGAGGGATTTGAAAAATGACGCTCATGTCCGCGACCTCCGCCAGTAAGTGGCCCAAAGTTCTGCCTCCGCTCACACCCGAACAGAAGGTGCGCAGCGACGAGTTCATGAAGCTTTGGCACGAGGTGCTTGCCGGCAAGCAGCGCTACGGATTGATCGAGAAGTTCAACCACTCGTTTCCAGTCAAGTTTTCGCGCCCGGGCTTCAAGACGACGCTCGAAGTCGGTGCGGGCCTCGGCGAGCACATCCACCACGAGAAGCTCTCCACCGCGCAGGAGGAAAATTACTACGCCAACGAATTTCGCGAGAACATGGCGGCGGCGATTCGCCAGTCGTTTCCGCGAGTCAAGACCGTCGTCGGCGACTGCCAGCAACGTTTCGATTTCGCCGATGGATTCTTCGACCGCTTCATCGCAGTCCACGTCTTCGAACATCTGCCGAACCTCCCCGCCACGATCCGCGAAGCCTACCGCTTACTGAATCGTCAGACCGGCCAACTCCTCATCGTCATTCCCACCGAGGGAAGTCCCGCCTACTCCCTCGCCCGTAAACTCTCCGCCGAACGTGTCTGGAAGAAACACTTCGACGCCCCGTATCTCGAGTTCATCGGCCGCGAACACATCAATCTCCCCAACGAGATCATGGCCGAACTCGACCCGTATTTCACCATCGAGCAGAAAAGTTTCTTCCCGCTGCCATTTCTGCCGATGATTTTCTGCAATCTCTGCATCGGCCTCGCGCTGCGGCCGCGGCCGGTTCCGCTCTCGGCTTAATTTCTCCGTCCTATGCACCATGTCTTCGTGACCGGCGCCGCCGGTTTCATTGGTTCCACTTTGGTCGATCGCCTGCTGGCCGACGGCATCACCGTCACTGGCTGGGATAATCTTTCCACCGGTCAAATCCGTTTTCTCGACGGTGCGCTTAAGCATCCTCGTTTCAAGCTCATCCGCGGCGACAACCTCGACTTGCCGGCTCTCACTGCCGCGATGCGGGGCGCTGACTTCGTTTTCCACTTCGCCGCCAACGCCGATATCAAGGACGGCTGGCAGCATCCGCGAAAAGATCTCGAGCAAAACACCATCGCCACGTTCAACGTCCTTGAAGCCATGCGCGCTAATGGCGTGAAACGGATCGGTTTTTCGTCGACCGGCTCCGTGTATGGCGAGGCGCTCGTCACGCCTGAGCGCCCGACGCCCGAGGATGACCACTTCCCCATCCAGACTTCACTCTACGGTGCCTCCAAAACCGCCGGCGAAGGCCTGCTCGCTGCCTACGCCGAAGGCGCGCAGATCGACGAGGCCTACATCTTTCGCTTCGTCTCTATTCTTGGCGAACGCTACACGCACGGCCACGTCTTCGATTTCTACCAACAACTTGTCGAACACCCCGACCGCCTCCGCGTCCTCGGTGACGGCTCGCAGCGCAAGAGCTACCTGTACGTGCAAGATTGTGTCGCGGCGCTCCTCCACGTCACACGCGCTCACACCGCTCGCGAGGCCCGGCACCACACGCAAATCTACAACCTCGGCACCGCCGAATACGTGCAGGTCAACGACAGCATCCGCGCCATCTGCAAAGCCCTAAACCTCTCGCCGAAATTGGAATATACCGGCGGCAACAAAGGCTGGATCGGCGACAATCCGTTCATCTTCCTCGACACGAAAAAAATCCAGTCCACCGGCTGGAAGCCGAAGCTTACCATCGAGCAAGGTATCATCCGCACGCTCCGCTGGCTTGAGGCTAATCGCTGGGTTTACGAAGCGCGGCGCTGAAAATCGCAGTCCGCGAGTGCGCCGCATACCGCGAGCACGCTATCGCCCAAATTGGGCAGTAGCATGATGTCGTTACAGCTTCAGTTGATCCGGCCGTTTGGTCTCGAGGATGCGCCCCGTAAAACTGGGTTTTGAAGTCGAGCCTCCGATCATGTTTTCACCAATTCGAATATTTTGAGGAGCGGAGGGATGGAAGTCCGCCTCAGCGTCCAGCACGACCTGACCATCGACTCGGATAATAACACGACGCCCAAATGGCGACTGTTGAGACGCATAAAGTGAACCCATGCTAATCTCAACACGGTGACGCTGTGAGTAGTCCAACGGAAGGGGTGGGCTTGAGACGATCCCGTGGCCCCAATGATCCATGCCAAACTGAACGAGCCCTGCATCCAGATATTTCACAAATAAGATGTCGCCCGCCCCGGATTTGCCAGTTGTGACCAGCGGCTCTGCCTGACCATAGGCGTTCATTGGAAATTCCAAATCCAGATCCACCGCGCCAAATTGCCCCCGGAATGGTTTTGCGGGCAGGATGCTCCAATCCATCTCCTGAACTTCAAGAATCCGGCCGCTAAATTCCGCCGACGCTGCACCGGATCCGATTCGATTCCACCCCAGTGCGACCGGCAGATCGGCGCCGGATTGGAATGAATATTCCGAATTGAAAATCACTTCGTCGCCCAGCTTCGCATAGAACCGGAGGCCCGGAGACTCAATGCTTCCGATGAGTTCGCGACGCGGCTCGGTTGTATCCCAAACGCCCATCCAGAGGTCCAGGGTGGTGGCGACCACGGGATCGAACTTAACGGCTCGTCCAAACACGGCACCGCGCCGCTGGCTATCGAGAGCCAGCTGCACCGTGTGACCAGGCCCATAGATCAAGTAGAGCAATTCGCCTTGACCCTTTTCCCCGGTCGCGACCAACGGTTCATAGCCGGTGCCATCCGCAGGCAGAATCAGCCGCAGCCTGAGCGGGCGATGCACAGAAATCTCGCGCTGAAGTTGCGCTTCGCGAACCACCGGCATCCTTTCCTCCGCCAGCACCCGGCCGCTAAATCTCGGCCGAACCGCGTCCGAGCCAAAGCCCACAACGCCAACTTGCAGGTCCCACGGCCGCGATGGGTAACACTGCAAAGCTGCGGAAAGAACCACGCGCCCATTAACAATGATTTCCAACTTGCGACGCGCGGCCTCGATCTCACCCGCTGACCAGGTGGCGAATAGCGGATGGTCGCTCGAAGGCAGGAGTGCGCTGCATGCCGCCTCCACCACGAGCCGCCGGTCCGCCGGCAAGGCGACAGCCTGTCCGAGAATTTCACCCAAGCCCGCATGGAAAAACCCAAACTGAACCTGCGTCTTCGACACGTAGTGAACTTGCAGCCAATCGCGCTGATCGTCGCTATATCCGGTTTGAAAGAGAGGTTCCACTGACGCGACGGGCTCAGGCGGCAGTTCCACGGTCAGGCGCAGTCGACCGTAACGTTGACCCAACCATTGTTCGCCAGTGGCCGCGAATTTGTTGAGCAACCGCGCCATGCCTGCCGGCCTTTGCGGCTCGGGCAATCGTTGCACATAGATCGCCAGCACGACCGCAACCGAAACTACCGCGCACACTATGCCGAGCATCGAAATCCAACCGCCCAACCTGCGAATTTGGGCCGCCGTCATCGCCCCAATCGTTCCCAGCAGGATCAGCGCAGGCGCAAAGTCGCAGACATAGCGCAGAACTGGCGCAAAAAAGAAGATGCTGTCCATGATCAGGTTTGCCGCTCCAAGCCCGGCAATCACTCCGACCAATATCAATTTCCCGGAATTTTGCCGCTCGCCTTGCATGGTTATCGGCCAGCAGGCAAGCAGACCGATCCACACGAGCGGCAAGTAACGCAGCACCCCGAATGGCGCCTCAGGCTTGACGACCAAAAACGGAAAAGACGGCTGCCACCAAACCTGCTGCCAGAGATACTCCGCGGCGTGGGGCCCGAGATTTTGCCAGGCCAACGGCGTGAAATTCACGAAATTCTGGCCCGCCAGCTGATACCTCATGCCAAACTCGAAGGGATTCCCAAACCGGAGCCAATTGTAGGCGAGAAGCCCAATGCCGATTGCTGCAACTGGACCAAACCCCACCAGCAGCGGTTTGAGCATGCGCTTTGGGCCACCTGAATTGCATGCGCACCACCAAACCGGGAGCAAAAGCAGCGGCATCGACAGAACGTAGTTGGGGCGCGCCGCCTGCGTCAGCCCCAAAAGAAATCCTGCCGCCAACAGCCATCGTCCCCGACGACACGGGTCTGCCGTCAACATTCGCCCGATGCAAAATAATCCAGCCATGCTGAAAGCGTAGGCACAAGAAATCGGCACCTGATAGAACTGCGGAAGCTGGTTGAGCAGAAGTGTCGGACAGCCCAGCCCAAGCGCGGCAACCAAGATCAGTGCATGCCAGCCGGAATATTTTGGAAACCAGTGCCGCCGCAAGTGCATCAAGAGGCTGGCGGCCATTCCAAGTCCGATTGAGCAGAACATAGCCACCGCCATCGGCTCCGCGAGGAACCGGCCGGTAATCAGTCGAAACGGTAGAAACACCACCAGCACTGGAGCGACGCCGAAGTAGAGGTAGTATTTGCCCTGCCAGAGCGTCATGTCATGGACGCGGTAAGGCGCGTTCGCCACCGGGTCGTAAGGATCGGGCAGTGCCAGCAGCGCCGGATTTGGTTCCAACGCCACGTAAAGATGGCCGCGCATGAAACCGAGCGTCTGCAAATTATAGTATCCCTCCGGCTCGACGTAGGTCCGGCGCGCGCCCGACAAATCTGCCGTCCAAAAATAGAGGAACGCAATGAGTCCGACCAAGAGTGGGCTGACTAATGGGAGAATTCTTGCCTGATGATTTCGCGGCGAACGCCCGGCTGATCCATCCGTCGGCTCCTCAGCCTTCGCACAAAACTGCGTCATTTCTTGGTGGTTTAGCGGCGCAAGAAGCCAATGCCAGCAATATCGCAGGCGCATCTTCCGATTCAAATCGACACCGGTCCCGCTGCCCGCGCCCCAATGTTTGCCAAACCAAATGAAATGCCCACCTGCGCTGAATCCCGATAATTTTCACGGGTGAAAACCCACCATTCCCAAGCGAAAATGAACTCCTATCCGCTCGCGGAATGCACCGAGGGATTGCCAGCCGACGCGGGAGCGCACACAACCCACCGCTTTCGCGCGGCCTTCGCCCACGCTCCGAATGATTTTTTCCACCTACTGGTTCGTCGTTTTTGCGGCACTCGTGACCGCCGGCTACTGGCTGCTGCCGGCAGCGAATTGGCGACTGCCCTTTCTCGCGGCCGCGTGCATGGTGTTTCACTTTCATTTCGCCGGGCCGGCCGGCGTGCTGCCGATTGTCGTGTTGGGAGTGGTGGTTTACGCGATCGGACTGTCTCGCAACCGCCATGCGTGCGCCGTCGGCATCGCCCTGACGGTGGTAGCCCTGTGTGGCTACAAATATGCGGTGTTCCTCAGCCACGATTTGCTGGGAGCACTTTTCCCAGTGGCGGCGGCGCGATCAGCGGCTTGGCTGAGCGCAACGCTGCCGGCTGCCGCTCCTCTGGGAATCAGCTTTTTCGCGTTTGAGTTTGTGCACTATCTTTACGAGGTGCGTCGCGGCGCGGAGCCGTTGCAGAGTCCGCTGCGGTTTCTGTTGTTCGCGATTTTCTTCCCCACGCTTGTGGCGGGACCAATCAAACGTTTTCGCGATTTCGATCCCGCGCTGGAGGCTGGGGCCCGAGACGTCGGCGCTGCAGACGTCATTGCCGGACTGCAGCGCATCGCACTCGGGTTCTTCAAAAAGATCGTGATCGCCGACAACCTCACCGCTGCAATCGATCACTTTGCACCGCAGATGGGGGAACTCGCGCTAGGCTCGCGCTGGCTTCTGCTGGCGGCCATCGCGGCTCGGATCGTCACTGACTTCAGCGGCTACAGCGACATTGCGATCGGCGCGGCGCGGCTGCTGGGCATCCGGCTCCCCGAAAACTTCAACTGGCCCTACGCGGCGCGCAATCTCCCCGACTTCTGGGCGCGCTGGCATATGTCGCTCAGTTCGTGGATTCGCGACTACATTTACATTCCACTCGGTGGCAGCCGAGTGAGTCGGTTGCGGCGCGCGACGAACGTCTTCGTGGCGTTCGCGCTCTGCGGCCTGTGGCACGGGCCGGCGTGGCATTTCGCGCTGTGGGGCATTTACCACGGCGCCGGGCTGGCCCTCCAGGCGAACCTCAACCTCCTACCCGTCGTCGGCACGCCGTTGGGGCGACTCTTCGCCGCCGCTCCGCCCCTCGGTTGGGCGTTCACGCAGTTGTTCGTGTGGATCGGCTGGCTCCTGTTTTTCTTCCCGACGGCGCAGGCGGGGAAGATGGCGCTCGCCCTGTTCGGCCTTCACGCATGAACGCCTCCGCCTCATCACCGAAAACTGCGGGCGCGATCTGGCTATTGGCCGCATTCGCGGCCGGGATCATCGTTTCACTCACGACGCTGGCGGTGGTCGGACGCCAAGCGGCGGAGAAAAATTTTCATCCCGGCTTCACCCGATTCCATCAAAAAATCGCTCCAGACACCAAATACTATCCTACCATCCACGAGATGATGGCTATCGTTCGCGAGCGGGCCGCCGGTGGCAAAATCCTTGTGGTTGTCGGCGGGAACTCGATCCTCTACGGCGTCGGTCAGCCCGCCGGGCATGTCTGGACGGAGCGCTTGCAGCGCGAACTGGGGCCCGCCTATGCCGTGGTCAATCTCGCGATGCGCGGCGCGGGCGTGACCGATTGCGCCGCGGTCGTCGCTGAAGCCCTGCGCACCGAGTTTCCGCGTCAGATCTATTTGGCCAATGCCTCGCCCACTCAGGCCTCGTTTCCTGACGGCACGCCTTCCTACCGCTTTGTTTTCTGGGAAGCTATCGCGAAAGGTCTGCTGATTGACGATCCCACGCGGACAGAAGCCATCCGGGAAAGATACCGGCTCCGGCCAGACACTCTGGGGGGCCTACCTGAGCAACGACTCCGCGAAGCACTCGACGCCATTCTGAGTTTTGATGATTTCTGGAATCGCTTTACATTCGCTACGTGCAATACGATCTGGACACGGGAACGTCCGGTTGGATTGGACTCCTTCGCTCCACGCAAAATCTACACGGATAACGAACCCGACTACTTGACATTTCCAATCCTCGATCGCCGTCCTACCGGATGGCGTTTCGATGCAGAGTTAGGATTTTCCCGTGATGTCAGCTTGCTGGCGTTCACATTGGCCCCCAGCGGTCTCTGGGTTCCAAATCAGCCCCTATGGGATGCGCTGGCAAAGAGCATCGGTGGAGCCATTCCGCCATCGTTGCGTGCGCGCACTCTTATCATCCTGACTCGCAACAATCCCTATTATTTGGATCGTCTCACTCCCGCCGAGCAACAGCGTGATGACCTCGCTCACACCTTGTCCGTCCAAGTCTGGCAGCACGCAGGCTGCGAGTCAGTCGACTGCGGGCGGGGATATACCATCGATGACTATGGTGACCGCATTCACCTATCGTCCACCGGCGGCGAAAAGCTGGCCCAACAAATCGCCACCGAAGTGAGAAGGATCTCGACCAAACTCCAATACTGATCCGATGCCTCAATCTTATTTTTCATCGGGGCGTATTTTCAAAGACTTCGGGCGCCTGCTCGGAATGTTCGCACTCGGTCTCGTCGTGGGTGTATTCTTTCATTACCTGCTGTTTCGGCTCGGGCTGCCGGTGCAGCCCTTCATCTACGCAGCGTTCTGAGCCGGCCGTGGCCAACCCGGGTAGGCTGCGGTCAAACAAGTCCACGCCCGCGCACGAAAAACCGTCGCCATTCTCAGGGCCTCTCTGCACACTATTCCCATGTTCAAATGGATTCTCGTGGCTGTAGGGGTCGTGCTGATTGGCGGATTCGTTTTCTGGCAGCGCAACTCGGTAAAGACCTCCTACGTCAACGGCCTCTCGCAATACAACAAACTACCCGGGCGCGAGTTCATCTTCGAGTGCGACTGCTATCTCTTTAAACTCGCCTCGCATCCGACCGACTATCCGCTCATCGGCACGCATGAGACCGTGTCCGAGCTTCCCGCAGCCGTGCAAGACAAACTGGTCGGTTCCGCACTACCGGGCGTCCGTCTCCTCGACACGGTGCGCACTGGCACGCGATTCAAAATCGTCTCTGTCCGTCGTGACGAGAGTCGCACGAAAACCAATGTGACGTTCGAGATTCTGCTCCTGGGTGAAACCGAGAGAAAATATCCGCGGCTAGATGCGTTTTTCCTCCTCGATCATTCACTTGAGTCAACCGGCGCGGCCCCGCAGGTCCGTGAGGCTTACGCCGTCGCCCGCGTGAGATGAGGCTATGGCCGCGGGCCGCCTAAGTCTTCTCCGCTCGTTGACACCGTGGGCGTTGCTAGCGCTGTTGGGCGCAGAGTTCGCGCTCTTCGACCAAGAAGGTGCGCGCCACCATTCTTGGATTTACCCGCGGTGGAACGACCAGGTGCAATACCTCACCGAGTGCTACACCGGCTGGGAATTCATGCGCGCGCACGGCTTCTGGCGCGGACTCTGGCAGACGCTCGTCAACCCGTCCGCGCAGGGCACGCTGCACGATTTTGCCGGTGTAATCGCATTCACCGTCGCCGGCGGTCCGTCGCGCAGCGCGTTGCTCGCGCTCAACATGCTCGCGCTGATCGCGTGGCAGGCGGCGCTGTTTTTCGCGGTCGGGCGCACGGCGGGTTCGCGCTCGCTTGCGTGGGCCGCCGCGGCGCTGCCGCTTACGCTCGCGTGGCCCTGGAACGGCTGGGCAGGATCGATGGCAGACTTCCGCCTCGATCATTTCGCGATGTGCGCCTTCGGCATCACGCTCGCCGTCGCGCTGCTCAACGACGGGTTTCGCTCGACGCGCTGGTCGCTCGCGTTTGGCGCGACAGTCGGCGTAACGCTGCTCACGCGATTCCTCACCGGCACTTACTTTGCGTTGATTTTTCCAACTTGTCTGGTTTGGGTGCTCTGCTCGCCGGATCGCGGCCGCCGCGCGGGCAACCTCGCGGTCGCCGCACTGGTCGCCTTCGCCCTCGCCGCGCCGATCTTTTGGCTTAACCGCGAGTGGGTCTGGAACTATTATTGGATCGGTCATTTCACCGGCCCCGAGAGCGCAATCCGCTCGCCGCACATGAACCTCACGCACTCCGTGGATTTTATCTGGACGCATTTTTCGCGCGATCACCTTGGTCCGGCATTCTGGCGTGTTGCCGGTGCGGGCAGTGTGGTGCTCGCAGCGCTCGCCTTTGTCCCGCGAAAAAGACCTGCCGAACGAGAATCGGCTTCAGCGGGCTTAGGCGCGCCACGCGACTGGCTGTTCTTCGGCACGGTGTTTCTCCTCGCACCAGCGCTCGTGCTTACGTTGCACAGCCAGAAATCTGAAATCGTGCTCGGAGTCCTCGTGCCCGGCGCGTTCGTGATCGTGCTTGCGCTCTGGTCGGCGCTGCAACGGCGCGCGACCACGCGTAGTCCGATTCAGGCCCATCGCGCCCTTAACTTCGGCGTGGCCGCTGGAATCGTGGCGTTTGCCAGCTGGCACTTCGTCGCGCGCCAATTCGCTCCGCCGCTCGACGACGATCACGCGGACGATTTGCGTTCGATCAACCGTCTGGCCGACAGAGTTTTCGCATCGGCTAATGCAGGCAAACTGACCCGACCTTGGGTGGGCGTAAACCAAATCTCCACGGGTCTCGATGCGCTGGTGCTGAGCGTCATCTGCTACGAACGGCACAAGACGTGGGTGCCGTTCGCAATGACCCTCCCCACCGGCATCATGGAAGCCGACGAGAAACTCATCATGGAGCGCGTCGCGCTGAGTGATTTTCTCTTTCTCGTCGTCGATGGTCCGGTGAGTGACTGGCCGTTTGACCAGCAGCAGCGCCGGCTTTTGCCAAAAGTGCGCGCGTGGTGCGAAGCGAACCGCCACGCTGTCGAACGCTACGAGATATTCGGCCAGCGCATGGTGCTTTACCAGCGGCGTGAAATTCCGTTCGCTTCCGGCCGTCCATGAACCTTGTCCTCACCGGCACCAGCACTGGCATCGGCCGCGCTCTCGCGGAGCGGTTGCTTTCGCGTGGCCATCGGGTGTGGGGCTTGGCTCGCTCCGATCAGTCGGACTTCACCGCGCAACACTCGGGCACATTCCGCGCCTCACGCTGCAACGTCGCCGACTGGGCGCAAATCGAACGCGCCGCCAGCGAGGTCGCCGCCGCGTGGTCCCACGTTGACGGAGTGGTCGCTTGCGCCGGTCTGCAAGGCGAAGTCGGCCCCGCCAGCACTGCCGATCCCGCCCGCTGGAGTGCGACGGTGCGTGCGAATCTCGACGGCACGTTTTTTGCGTTTCGAGCTTTCCACGCTCAACTTGCCCGCGCCTCGCATCGCGCCAAGTTTGTGGCGTTTTCGGGTGGCGGTGCGACCAAGGCGCGCGCCAATTTTTCTGCCTACGCGGCAGCCAAGACCGGTGTCGTCCGCCTCATCGAAACCCTCGCAGAGGAACTCCGCGACCAAACGATCGATCTCAACGCCATCGCACCCGGCGCGATCACCACTCGCCTGACCGACGAAGTGCTCGCCCTTGGTCCGGAAGTCGTGGGTCAGGCAGAATTTGCCTCTGCGCAAAAGCAAAAAGCCACCGGCGGCGCATCGCTCGAGAAAGCGCTCGATCTCGTCGAATGGCTCCTTTCGCCTGCGAGCGACGGCATCAGCGGCCGGCTCCTCGCCGCGCCTTGGGATCCGTGGGCCACACTCGGCGCGCACGCCACCGCACTCGCCGCGACCGACATCTACACACTGCGCCGCATCACGCCTGAAGAACGCGGGAAAAAATTCTGAGCGCCACTGGCGCCCTTCTCTCAATTTTCCTTACCCTATTCTTCTTCCTTTCATGAACGGCATCGCCATCGTCGGCTACGGTTACTGGGGCCCAAAACTCGTCCGCAATTTCCTCCAGAGCGGCGCCTTCGCCCGCGTCGTGATCTGCGAGGAAAACTCCGAGCGATTGGCGCGCGGCCTCCGGGAAAATCCCGGCGCGCTACCGGCCGACTCCTTTGCCCGCGTGCTCGCCGACTCCAGCATCGACGCGGTGGCGCTCGCAACCCCCGTCGCCACGCACCACGCGCTCGCCCTCGCCGCCCTCGCCGCCGGCAAACACGTGCTGGTCGAGAAACCACTCGCGACTCGCAGCTCCGAGGCCGGCGAACTCGTCGCGCTCGCCGCCGCGCGCGGACGCGTCCTGATGGTCGATCACACCTACGTTTACCATC
Source organism: uncultured Opitutia bacterium (assembly GCA_903840415.1). GTDB lineage: Bacteria > Verrucomicrobiota > Verrucomicrobiia > Opitutales > Opitutaceae > CAITWF01. Next base: position 30,374 of record CAIMFY010000067.1, read on the forward strand.
CAGCGGTGCAGCGCATCCGCCAACTCGTCGCCGACGGCACCCTCGGCCGACTCGCCTACATCGACTCCACCCGCATCAACCTCGGCCTCTTCCAGCACGACGTAAACGTCCTCTGGGATCTCGCCGTCCACGACCTCGCGATCATCAACAGCCTCACCTCTGAGCGCCCCGCCATAGTGCAGGCCATCGGCGCCTCCCACACCGCCAGCCCGCTCGCCAACATCGGCGTGCTCGTCCTCCGCTACGCTTCCGGCCTCTTCGTCCACTTGAACTGCTCATGGGTCTCGCCTGTGAAAATCCGCCACATGCTCATCGGCGGCGACAAGAAGATGGTCGTCTATGACGATCTCGACGCCAACGAGCCCGTGAAAATCTACGACTCCGGCTTCACCGCGCGCACCGACGAAGAGCGCAACCGCCTCCTTTTCGAATATCGCGCTGGCGACGTTTATTCCCCGAAAATTCCCCCGCGCGAAGCCCTCGCCAACCTCGTCGCCGACTTCGTCGCCGCGATCCGACAGGAACGCCCCGCCTTTTCCGACGGCCGGTTCGGCGCCGACACGGTGAAAATCCTCGAAGCCGCCGAGCAATCCGTCACCAGCGGCGGCAAGGAAATTTCCCTCTCATGGAAGTGATCAACGAAGACTCACCGCGCCGCTCGCTCGTCAACGTCCGCGTCGGCGCCGGCGTGAAGTTTTTCAATTTCGTCAACGCCTACGGCTGCGAGATCGGCGACGGCACGAAGGTCGGCACGTTCGTCGAGATCCAGAAAAGCGCCCGCATCGGTCGTCGCTGCAAAATTTCCAGCCACACCTTCATCTGCGAGGGCGTCGAGATCGGCGACGAAGTGTTCGTCGGCCACAACGTTTCCTTCATCAACGACAAGTTTCCGCGCGCCACCAACGCCGACGGCACGCAACAAACCGAAGCCGACTGGCACGTCGTCCCGACACGCGTCGGCCACCGCGCCTCGATCGGCACGAGCGCGACGATTCTCTGTGGCGTGACGATCGGCGACGGCGCGATCGTGGGCGCCGGCAGTGTCGTCACGAAAGACGTGCCGCCCGGCGCCACCGTCGCCGGCAATCCCGCGCGCCTGCTGCCCACTCGAAAATCCAAAATCTGAAATCGAAAATTCCGTGACCGTCCCTTACTTCGATCTACCCGCCCAAATCCGCTCGCTGCGCCCCGAGCTCGACGACGCCATTGCGCGCACGCTCGACTCGTGCGCCTTCTGTCTCGGCCCGGACGTCGTGCAGTTCGAGAAGAACTTCGCCGCCTACTGCGGCGCCGCGCACGCCGTCGGCTTCAACAGCGGCACTTCCGCGCTCCACGTTGCCGCGCTCCTCCTGAACCTCGGGCCCGGCGACGAAGTCATCACCACGCCACACACGTTCGTCGCCACGAGCTGGGCACTGGCCTACGTCGGAGCGAAACCCGTGTTCGTCGACATTGATGACGCCACGATGAACCTCGATCCGCGTCTCCTCGAGCGCGCCATCACGCCGCGCACCAAGGCCGTGATGCCCGTTCACCTCTACGGCCACCCATTCGACGCCGATTCGATCCTCGAAATCTGCCGCCGTCATAACCTGCCGCTCATCGAAGATGCCGCGCAGGCCCACGGCGCACGTTACAAAGGGAAAGTCGCCGGCACGTTTGGCGATCTTTCGGGTTTCAGTTTCTATCCGGGAAAAAATCTCGGCGCCTGCGGCGAGGCCGGCGCGCTTGTTACCAACCGCGCCGACTTCGCGGCGCGCGCCCGCTCGCTGCGCGAACACGGCTCGTCCGTCCGCTACTATCACGACGAGGTCGGCTTCAACTACCGCATGGAGGGGCTACAAGGCGCAGTGCTTAACGTGAAACTCCGCCACCTCCCCGCGTGGACCGCCGCGCGCCGCCGCCTCGCGCACCGCTACCACGAACTGCTCGCCGGCACGCCACTCGCGTTGCCGCGCGAAGCGGCGTGGGCCGAGAGCGTTTACCATCTCTACGTCGTGCGTCATCCGGCCCGCGATTGCCTGAAGACTCACCTCGAAAAATGCGGCGTCGGCACCGCGCTCCACTATCCGCTCCCACTCCATCTCCAAAAATGCTTCGCCGCCCTCGGACACCGCGCGGGCGATTTCCCCGTCGCCGAACGCGCCGCCCGCGAATGCCTCAGTCTCCCGATCTATCCCGAATTGACCGACGCGCAGCAGGACCACGTCGCCGCGAGCATCAAATCGTTTTCGGCTTGGTGATACCGCCCCGATGAAGATCGCCCACTCCAATTTGCGCGTCCTCGTCACCGGCGGAGCCGGTTTCATCGGCTCGCACCTCGTCGATTTTCTCGCCGCGGCCGGCTGTTGCGTCGTCGTGCTCGACAATTTCTCCAACGGCAAACGCGAGCACCTCGCCGGCGCTGTCGCCACGGGCCGGGTCGAAATCATCGCGGGAGACATCACCGACGCAGCGACCTGCGAACGCGCGATGCGCGATGTCGCCGTCGTGTTTCACCTCGCGTGCCTCGGCGTCCGCCATTCGTTGCACAGCCCGGTCGAAAACCACGCCGTCAATGCCCTCGGCTCGCTCCTCCTCCTCCAGGCCGCCCACCGCGCCGGCGTAGCGCGCTTCCTCTACATGAGCACGAGCGAAGTTTACGGCCGCGCGCTGGCGTTTCCGCTGACCGAGCAGGCGACCACGTGGCCGACGACGGTTTACGGCGGCTCGAAACTCGCCGGCGAACACTACGCCGCCGCGTTTCACGAGTGCCACGGCGTGCCCGTCGTGCGCGTCCGCCCCTTTAACAACTACGGCCCGCGCGCCCACTTCGAGGGCGACTCCGGCGAAGTCATCCCGCGTTTCATCCTCCGTGCGCTTTCCGGCCTGCCGCCGGTGATTTTCGGCGACGGCGCGCACACCCGCGATTTTCTCTTCGTGCAAGACTGCGCCGCGGCCCTCGTGCAAATCGCCGAGTGCGATGCCCTCGTCGGCGATCTCGTCAACCTCGGCTACGGTGAGGAAATCCGCATCGACGCCCTCTCGCGCCTAGTGCTCGCCGCTGTGGGCCGTGAAGATTTGCAACCCGTCCACGAACCCGATCGCCCCGGAGACGTGCCGCGCCTGTGGGTCGATCCGACAAAACTCCGCCGTCTCACCGGCTGGAAACCGCCAACATCGCCCGCCACCGGACTCGCCGCCACGGTTGACTATTACCGCGCGCTCCACGCCGCGAATCCGGACTGCCTCGCCCAAATGCAGACGCGCAACTGGGAAATCGCCAAATGATACCACTGGCCAAACCCGAGTTGGGCGAAGAGGAAATCGCCCTCGTCGCCGAAACGATCCGTAGCGGCTGGATCACGCAGGGGCCGCGCGTGGCGGAGTTCGAAACGGCGTTTGCCTCCCGCGTCGGCACCGCGCACGCCGTCGCCACTTCAAACTGCACGACCGCGCTGCACCTTTCCCTCCTTGCGCTCGGAATCGGCCCTGGCGACGAGGTGATCGTCCCGCCGCACAGCTACATCGCCTCGGCCAACTGCGTGCTGCACGCCGGCGCGACTCCGGTGTTCGCCGACATTTCGCCCGGCTCGCTCAACCTCGATCCGGCCGCCGTCGCCGCCGCCATCACGCCGCGCACCAAGGCGATCATGGTGGTTCACCAAATCGGCCGCCCCGCTGATCTCGTCGAACTCGCCGCGCTCGCGCGGTCCAAGCATCTCACGTTGATCGAGGACGCCGCCTGCGCCATCGGCAGCGAGTATCGCGGCAAACCGATCGGCGACACCACCCACGCGCCGCTCGTGTGCTTCAGTTTTCACCCGCGGAAAATTCTCAGCACCGGTGATGGCGGCATGATCACGACCGGCGATGCCGCGCTCGCGCAGAAACTTCGCCTGCTCCGCCAGCACGGCATGTCCGTCAACGACCTCCAGCGCCACCGCTCCAAAACCGTCGTCACCGAGGAATACCCGATCCTCGGTTACAACTACCGGCTCACCGATGTGCAGGCCGCCATCGGTGTCGCGCAGCTCCGCAAACTCGACGGCATCGTGGTCCGTCGGCGCGCCATCGCGGCGCGTTACGATGCCGGGTTTGCCGGCGTGCCCGGCCTCGGGATTTTCCGCGAGCCGTCGCACGCGCGGTGGAACCAGCAGACCTATGTCATCCGCCTCACCGGCGCGACCGCCGCGGGGCGCGACGCGTTCATGCAACGCCTGCTCGACGACGGCATCGCCTCGCGCCGGGGCATCATGTCGATCCACCGCGAGGCATGTTATGTTTCGCGTTTTGGCGCACAACACTTTCCCGAAAGCGAACGCGCCAGCGATCAATGCGTCTGTTTGCCGCTTTACACCCAGATGACCGACGCTGAAATCACCACCGTCATCGACGCCGTCCGCCGCCACGCGCCCGCCGTTCGCTGAATCGATGGAACCCACCGCCGCCCAAACCCTCCCGTCCAATCCCTACAACCCGTTCGCGTGGGTGGCGGGCACGCCTGAAATCGGCGAAGGCGTGTGGATCGGCGCGTTCACGCTCATCGACGGGCTCGGTGGATTGAAAATCGGCCACGGCTGCAACATCAGCTCCGGCGCGCAAATTCTCTCTCACTCGACTGCGCGCCGCTGCGTGACCGAGCGCAAGCATCCCGACGTCGACCGCAAGCCGACGGAGCTCGGAGAGTTCGTCTTCGTCGGCGCCAACGCCGTCGTGCAAATGGGCGCCAGGATCGGTCACCATTCGATCATTGGGGCGGGCGCCGTCGTGCTGGAGGACGCGGACGTGCCGCCCTATTCGCTCGTGGTCGGCGTGCCGGCGCGCGTCGTGCGCGACATCCGCGGCGAGATCGAAATGTGGAGCCAGGCCGGAGGCACCGCATGAGCGAGAAAACGCCCACGCTCTCGATCGTCGTCGCCGCGTTCAACGAGGAGGGCAACCTCCCTCTAATCCACCAGCGCGTGCTTGCGCTCGACTGGACGGCGCTGGGACTGGCGCCCGAATTTGTCTTCGTCGACGACCACTCGCGCGATCGCACGCCGGCGATTCTTCGCGAACTTGCCGCTCGTGATCCTCGCGTGAAGATGCTGCGGTTCTCGAAGAATTTCGGCAGCCACAAGGCGTTCACCGCCGGTCTCGAGCACTGCACCGGCGATGCCGCCGTCATCCTCGCCGCCGATCTGCAGGATCCGCCGGAGACGATTCCGCAACTCGTGGAAAAGTGGCGCGCCGGCGCGAAGGTCGTCTGGGCGGTGCGCACTCAGCGTGAGGGCGAGTCGGCCGGCACGAAGTTTTTTTCCGCGCTCTACTGGCACCTCATGCGCCGCTACGCTGAAGTCGAACCGCCGAAGGCCGGCGCCGATTTCCTCCTCGTCGATCGCCGCGTGATCGACGTGCTGCGCACGTCGCCGGAGAAGCACACCTCGCTGCTTTCCCTGATCCAGTGGATGGGTTTCGCGCAGGACAGCATTACCTATGTCAAACAGGAGCGCCACAGCGGCCGCTCGAAGTGGACACTGCGGAAAAAGCTCAAGCTCGCCGTCGATTCGTTCGTCAGCTTCTCCTATTTTCCGATCCGCGTGATGTCGTCGGTCGGTTTTCTTTTCGCGATCACGGGCTTCGTTTATGCGCTCGTGGTGGCGGTGCGCGCGATTTTCTACGGCAGTCCGGTGCAGGGCTGGCCGGCGCTGATGTGCGCCGTGCTGATCGTCGGCGGCGTGCAACTCGTGATGCTCGGCGTCCTCGGCGAATACCTCTGGCGCGCCTTTGACGAGACGCGCGGCCGGCCGCGCTACGTTGTCGAGGAACGCATCAACCTCTGATGCGCGCGCTGGTTCAGAAAGCGCGCGGCACCGTCTTCGTCTGGGAGCGGCGGGGGCGTTTTAGCGGCTCGCTGCTGCTCGGCGACGCGGCGATCGCGCTTTGGCTACTGTTCGCACAACGTGCCTTCCTCGGACTGCCGCCGGCAAGTTCCCATACGCTGGGAAAATTCGCAGTCGGCACCGCGCTCCTCGCGCTGGTGCTCCAACTCCACGCTTTTCCCGGCCGAAAATTTCGCTGGCTGTTGGCGAAAGCCGCACTGCTGGCCCCGGCGGTCGCCGTTCTCGCGTCGGCGCTGCACGCCACCACCCCGGCGGCGATCTGGCTCGGCGGTGCCAGCGCGCTTGCGCTTGTGGCTTTTCGCGCGGCCTACTTTGCCGCGCGTGCCGCTTGGCCGACGCATCCGCTCGAAGCGGCCCGCTGGATTTTGCTGGGCGGCGCCGCGACCGCGGTGATGTGGCCGTTTTATCGGGCCGGCTCACTCGGCTCGGGTGACGCTCACTGGTATGCGCTCATGCTTGGCGATTTCATCACGCAGCTTCGCGCGGGAATTTTTCCTGTCTGGGCCGGCCAGAGCGAATACGCCTTCAACGGCGCCGTCTCGCCGCTCCGGCTCGCGCCGTGGTTTCAACACGCCGGCGGCCTCATCGATCTCGTGTCCGTCCACGCTCTCAATTTCGTCGCGATCAAGAACGCCACGGTTGTCCTGACCGCACTCGCCAACGCCGCCTCGGCTTACGTTTGCCTGCGGCTGATCCTTGCGCAGCGCCCCGGCCTCGCGTGCGTGCTCGCCGCTCTTTTCGTGGCCAGCCCCGGAGTGATCGCACCACTCGTGTCGGGCGATCAATACATGACGTTCGTGGCGATGCCGTTTCTGCCGGTCGCGCTTTACGGTTGCTGGCGGGTGTGGACGAGCGACGACTTCCGGGCACGGCTCGCCCTCGCGGCGGGACTCGGCGGTCTGTGGCTGAGCCACACGCCCGTCGCGATGTGGACGACTTTTTTCGCGATCGCCGCCTGCCTTGCGAAAGCGTTCGCCCGCCGCGAATGGGCCGCGGATACCCGCCGCGCGTTCCTCACCTCGGCACTCTTTGTGGTGCTCGGCACGTTTCCGATTTTTTCGGTGCTCGCGATCGACAATCAAAACCACGGAACCGCCAATGGCGCCGTCGCCGCCGAGGAAATTGCGCGCTGCTTCCCCGCCAATTTTCTCCCGCTCAACACCAACCCCGGTGCCGACCCGCTCTTCTCCTATCAAACGGGTTACGCCGCACTCGGTGCGTTTGCCTTGGCGATGTTCCTGCTTCGCGCGGCTCAGCCTCGCGGCGCCGCTTTCTTCATTCTCGCCACCTGGTCGATCGCGCTCTTCGTGCTGCCCGTGCCAGGTTTTAGCGAAGCATTTTGGCCGCATGCGCCGGATTGGTTTATGGCGATCAACAACGTCTGGCCGATGCAGCGCCTCTTTGGGATTTGGACCGCGTTGATGCTTTTCTCGTTTGCTGTGATCGCGAGCGACGATCGGATTTCGCGACGCACGTGGCTGACGAGCCTGTTGCTCTGCGCACTCTGTGGCGGAAGCGTTTGGTCGTGGCGTGAAGCACAGAAACTTGCCACACACGCTCGGGCGACCGCCTCCGATGTTGCAGGCACTTTGCTCGCGCTGAAGCCCAGCAACGTCGCCCTCACGCGTTATTCCTGGGCATCGTTTGCCATCACGCCGGCTCACGTGAGCCACGGCTACATGGATCCACTGCTGGAGAACCGTCTGCTTGACGGCACGACGTTCGCGGTGCTCACCGCCAATGCCGACCGCGCGGCCCCGTTGGTGCGCCTCAATCCTGATCCCGTCGTGCTCCCGCGCCTGATCGAAACGGGCACGCTTACGGCGGTGCAGAGTTCACCCGACAACTATCTACTTGAGCCGGCCCTGCCGCTGGTGCCAGGAAAACGCCATGCGCTGCGGCTAGATTTCTTCCGACCCGAAGCGAAAGGCCTGCTCCAATCTTTCGACGGCCTGATGGGGCGACAATATATCCTCCCCGACTCCGGAGAAAATATCATGCATGCCGGTCCGCCGCGCGCCTTCGGTTCGCTGCCGACAAGTTCTCGCGTGATGCCGCTTGAGACCGCCGTCGACGTCCCGGTCGCGGTTCATTTTCGTTTTCTTGGCAGCGGCGCGAAGGACTCGCACAGTTTCGCCACGCCACGCTTCGCCTTCGCCCGCTACTGGCTCTACACCTACGCGTCCGACGATCTCGCAGTGAAGATCGATTCGCTTCTGCCCTACCGCGCCCGCACCGATGTCGCCCGGGCCGCCTGGCTCGAGACGCCGCGCATGTGGCTCACCGGCTACCACGCCAAGGTAAACGGCAAACCCGCCGAAGTCCGCCGCTCACCCGACAACCTCGTGATGATCGCGCTTCCGCCCGGCTCAAGCGCCATCGCGCTCGACTACTTCGCGCCGTGGTGGCTGCGCGGAGTGTTTTGGATTTGCGTGATCGGCTGGGTCGCCGTGGTCACGGCGGGAATCCGCCGAGTGCTCGCGACTGCCCGCACGCTTCCAGCGTAGTACGTCCCGCTCGTTTTACCTCCCGTCATTTCACCTCCGCGAGCGCCGGCAGGATGCTCTCAGGCGCCACGCGCTCTGCCCGCAAAATATCGCCGTAGAACAACGACTCCGCCGTCGAGCCACCAATGCGGTTTGCCCCGAGATTGATCTGCTCGGGCTTCGTAGGATGAAACACACTGGCACAGGCGATGATCGTTTTTCCGTCGAGTTGCACCAAACAGCGGGTGCGAAGCCGCGCCACCACCGGCGAATCGGGTTTCTTCGGATCGGCCGGCGCCAGCAACGAACCCATGCTAATCGTCAGCTCGTGCGGCAGACCATAGTCGCACGCCATCGGCTCGCTCAGCGGACCGCCCACCAGCCAGTGATCGAAGCCGATTCGGATGTGCTGCTCGTCCACGTAGCGCACATAGATAAAGTCTCCCTTGCCGGTCACGCCCGTCACCACGATCGGCTCGTTTCGGCCGGTGAGATGCTTCGGAAACATCAGTCGGATCCGCACCGGCCCTGGATATTCCGCCTCCTCTTGACCATGCGTCGAGCCCGAGACCAACAGCGCACGCGACTCGGTCGCCGCCGCCAGCGCCACCTCCGACGCCACGGAGGTCGCGCCATCGATCGTGCCGGAAAAATTTCCGCCTGCGAGCGCGCCACCCACAAAATTTTTTCCTAACACGCCCGTCGGCCGAGGCATCGCCGCAAATTTACCTTTCACCGACAGCACCGTGTGCCCGTCGAACTGCACGACCGCAAATTCCCGCAGCGCCGTTGTATTTCCCTCCAAGTCTCCGGCTGGCAGCAGACTGCCGAGCGAAAGCATCATCGTATGCGTGCCCGCGATCGGCGCGTCGATCGGTGCAGAAAACACCGCGCCTGTTTCCGTCTGCTCCCAGCCGAAGCAGACTTGCCCGTTCGCGAGCCGGCGGATGACCACGATGTCGCCCGCACCCGGCTGGCCGACCGAAAGCAACGGCTCAAAGCCCGCGGTCGGCTTCGCTGGCAGCGACACGCGAAATGCCACCGGACCCGTGCCCGTCCACGTCGCAGCCGACGCCAGCGCCACCGACAGAAAAATCGCGCCCGACCGGGCGAAAGAAAGCAAACGCATCGCGCGCCAGCAAAGTCTCGCGCCTCGGTGAGACAAGCGGCAAAACTTCGCCTCGTATTTTTTCGCTGTGCCCGCACCGCCCAATCTGCCTTCCCTTGGTCTGCCAGTCCTGCGCCGCAACCGCTTTTCGGCCGGGCTGCTGCTGATGGATGCGGCAGTGCTCGCGTGGCTCGCCTGGGCGTTCTGCCAGTTCACCGGCCGCACACCGGTTCACGTGATTTGGTTCTGTGGCGGGTCGCTCGCGATGTCCGGCGTCGCGTGGGCCTTGCTCGGTCACCAGCCTCCGTCGGGGTACTGGCGCGACTGGCTGGCACGCATCTTCCTCTGCGCTGGAGCCCTTTGGTGCGGGTTTCTGATCACGTTTTCAACTGGACTCGCCTCGACGATCGCCGCCGGTGTTTGGCTCGCCGTCGTCGGCGCCGCGCTGCTGGTCGCGCTGCGGATCGCGTGGTGGGCCGCGCTCGCGCGACTGCCCGAAACCAAGTGGGAACTCCTGCGCTGGCTCGCACTCGGCGCGCTCGCGGTGTGGGTGTTGCGGCCATATTATCACGACGGCGGCATCGGCGCAGGCGACGCCCATTGGTATGCGGTCATGCTCGCTGATTTTGTGGAGCAACTGCGTGCGGGGATATTTCCCGTCTGGACCGGCCAGAGCGCCTTTGCCTTCAACGGCGCGGTCGTCCCACTGCGCGTCGCACCGCTCTTCCAGCACGAAGGCGGGCTGCTCGACTTGCTCACCGGTCGCGCGCTCGGACCACTGGCGTTGAAAAACGCCGTGCTCGCGCTGAACGGCCTCGCGATCGTTTTTGCCGCCTACGCCGCCTTTCGCGCGGTGCTGCCGCGGCGGCCGGATGCGGCGGCGGCGCTCGCGGGATTTTTTGCGGCGAGCCCGGCCGTGCTCGCGCCGCTCTACGCCGGCGATCAAATCATGACGTTCGTCGCGTTGCCGTTTTTGCCCGCGGTGTTTTACGCCTGCTGGCGAGGCTGGGTGCGCGATGATTTGGCGGCGCGCGTCTGGCTTGTCGCCGGACTGGCCGGGCTCTGGCTGGCGCATTCGCCGATCGGAATGTGGACGACGGTTTGCGCTGGCGCGCTCTGGCTCGCTCGTCTCGCCATGCGCACCGACCGGAGCGGCGCGTGGCGCGAACTCGCGGTGATGGGCGGGCTGTTCTCGCTGCTGGCGTCGTGGCCGTTTCTCTCCATCCTCAGCCTCGACAATCTCAACGCTGTGCCGACCAGCGGCAGCTCCGTCGCCGAGAATGTCCGGGCGGCGTTTCCCGCCAATTTTCAACCCGTCAGCGCGGATGCCAAAAATATTTCCGACTACCAGCCTGGCTTCGCCGTGCTCGCGCTCTTCGCCGCCGGTGCGGTGTGGTGGCGAGGACGCCGGGCGCCGGGCGCCATGGGCTTTGCGATGCTGGCGCTGGCACTACCGGCATTGATGCTGCCCGTGCCGGGGTGGCTCGAATGGTTTTGGACCCACATGCCGCAAACCGTGGTGAACATCACCAACACTTGGCCGATGCAGCGCCTCATGGTCATCTGGGTCGCGGCGATGTTGTTTTTCGTCGCCAGCGTTCTCGCCGCATCGTGCGGCGAAGAGCATCGGCATCCCGGGGCACTTCGCCTCTTCGCGTGGGCGCTCGCCCTCCTGTCACTCGCCGCATGGTCGGCCAGCGAAGCAGCCAAGTTTTCCCGCGCCGCCCTAACCACGCGCACCACCGGCGCCGCCGCCGAGCAGGTGCTCGTCCTACACAACCGGCTGCTCACGCGCTACGCCTACTCGTCGTTTTCCCGCACGCCGTATTATTACAGCCACGGCTACATGGATCCGCTGTGGGAAAATCGCCTGCTTCGCCCCGGCAGCGAAACGCCTGTCGCCACCAACGCCGAAGGCGCCGTCCACGGCCCTCCGATTGCTCAGGGCGTTTTCATTGCGACCAACGACCACCACACGAATTTCTATAACCTCTCGCCCTCGCTCATCCTCGAACCCGGCCGGCGCTATGCGCTCACATTGGATTTCATCGGACGGCCTGAGCCGGCGATCCTGCAATTTCGCGGCGGCGGCGTTTTTCGCGAATACGTTTTGCCCGACTCGGGAAATGGCATGTCGCCGTTGCACCTGACGCGGGCGTTTGGCGCGCTGCCAACCTCGGAGCACACGATCTCGTTGTGGACCGACTCGGCGCGCGCGGTCTCCGTCACCGGCCTCTGCATCGCGCCCGGGCGCGCCCAGGTGGCGACGTTTCCCTTTGCCCGCTTCTCACTGCACGCCTACCGGCCCGACGACCTGCCGATCCGCGTGACGAGTCTCATGCCTTACCGAGTCATTGCTTACACACCCGAGCCTGCGTGGCTTGAGACTCCGCGGATGTGGCTCGGCCGCTATCGGGCCACCGTCAACGGCCAAGCCGCCGAAGTGCGCCGCTCCGCCAACAACCTCGCCATGGTGCGGCTTGATCTCGGCGACAACAACGTAGCGCTCGATTACGCTCCGGGTTTTTGGCTTAGCACTTCCTACTGGGCCATGCTCGCCGGTTGGGCCACACTCGCCCTGCTTGCACTGCTCAAAATCCTGACCGCGGCGCGCGACGCCGCTCACTTGCCCACCGGGGCGAGCGCTTCCGGGGCCGGTTGAATTCCGATGAGTGTCCCGGTGAACTCCGGCACGCAACTCGACGCGCCGACGGGGTTTTGCCCAAACACGATTTTATCTGGAACAGACGGATGCGAACGCGTCGCGGCTGCGAGCGCCACGCGGCCATTCAGCATCACGCGCACTTCGTCGCGCCGCGCCCGCAGCGCCGGCTGCTGCTCGAAGAGTGAACTGCCGGCGGGCGGAAACAGCGCGCCGAAACTCGCCTCGATCTCCTGCGTCACCGCCGGATCGATCTCAATCGGTGCCGAGACCGGGCCGCCCACGCCCCAGTGATCGAACGCCAGCTGCACGTGCCGCGCATCCGAGTAGCGCACATAAATTAAATCGGCGGCGCCCGTCGCACCCGTGCAGAGCAGCGGCTCCGCCACCCCGATGCGATCGAGGGGAAATTTTACCCGTAGCCGCACCGGCCCGGGCCAGCCCTCCCACACCACCGCCGGGGCGCCCATGTGATCCACCACCCGCGCATTAGCGGCGATTACATCAACCGCCGCAAGAGCGGTGAGCGACTCGCCCGCGCCATCGAAATATCTTTGCGCCGGGCGCGACTCGACTACATCGGCGCCGAACACGATGTTCTCCGCCCGCGACGAATGAAACTCCGCCCGCTGCGCCAGCGCCACGCGCCCGTTCAACTCCACGAACAACCAGCCGCGCAATCGCGCGACGTCGGGCTCGCGCTGCGCCAACTCGTCGTCTGCCGGCGGCAACAAACCATCCGCCGAGATCAGGATTTCCTGCGCGCCCACCCGCAGCGGCAGCGGCTCGGACTCAATCGTGCCCGCACCCGCATGCGAGAAACCGATCCGCGCACGTCCATCCGGTTGGACGCTCCAGTAAATCAAGTCGCCCGCGCCGAGCCGGCCGGTCGAGAGCAACGGCTGCCGCTCGCCGGCAGCATCGGCGGCGGCGCGCACCGCGAGCCGCACCGGCCCTGGAAATCCGCGCCACACCGCGTCGCGCACGACGCCGCGCGCCATCAGCGGCAACACCGCAGCCGCCACCTCGGATTCGTCTACCGGCACCACGTGAGCGAAAATCCGCTCGTTGAAAACGATCTGGCTCGAACTATCCAACGAAAATTTTGCCGGCCGCGCGAGCACGACTTTTCCGTCGAGCATCACCAGCAGTTCGCTCGCGAGGTGAAGGAGTTGCGGACGCGCCCAGTAAATTTCGCTCCGCAACGGCGGCAGCAACGATCCCAGCGAGACCAACAGCTGGTGCGGCCGCACCGACTCGATTGCGATCTCGTCGGACTCGGCGGTGCGCCGGCCTTCGTGCGAAAAAACAAATCGGGCGCGGCCCGGCCGCGCCACGTGCAGTGCGAGCGTGTCTCGGGCGCCCGCCGCACCGGTCGTCACGAGCGAAAAGTCCCCCTTAGCGGTCGCGGACAGATTCAGTTCGCCGCGCACCGGTCCCGGCCAGCCGTCCCAGCGCGCCAGCGGTTCGGCGCCCGTCGCGACGGTGGCGCCGAGCGTTAGGAGAATAAGGATTCGCGGCAGCAAGCCTCGCGAGAAGACATGCGCCGCGCCCCGCATGTCAATGTGTGCCCACCGCCAAAATTCTTCCAGTAAACGCCGTCTCGGCGGTGGAAAGCCCGATCGCGTTCAACCCCACCGTCGTCTGCTCGCGCGTTGACGGATGAAACGCCTGCGCCACATCCATCACCACGATACCGTTCAGTTCCACACGCAGCCGGCCGCGCCCCGGATCGCCGGCCGCAAGCAGCGGGCCCCAGGCAATGATGAGTTCTTGTTCCGCATCGAGGTTCACCCGCACCGGTGCCGACACCTGGCCGCCAACGCCCCAGTGATCGAAACCCAGGCTAACGTGCTCGCTGTCGAGATATTTTACGTAAAGCCCGTCGCCCTTGCCTGTCACACCCGTGGTCAGCAATGGCTCACGCCCGCCGGATTTTCCCAACGGAAAACGCAACTGCAACCGCAACGGTTGCCCCGACCAAATGGCCGAATCCAGCTCCGTGCGTTCTAGGCCATGCCTCGGTAATATTTCCATGTCGCCACCAAACAGCCGCCGACTCGTGTCGATGGGAAAAGGCGTGCAACCCGTGAACAGTTGCCAGTCTCGTGCCGGATGAGTGACGAAGCGCTCCGTCAGAACCGTGTGCCCGTCGAGCCGGACGTTTACCCCACGTTCCCGCCAAAACTCGCGTTGCTCCGTCGTCAGCCAAGCGCTCGCGGTGAGCGTCCCGAGTTCGATTTCGAATTCGTGCGGCAGCTCGTAGTCAACTGTCAGCGGCGCGGAATACCGCAGCACTGGCCAACCAGCATGGTGCATCCCCATCCGAATCGTCCGTGGGTCATCGTAGCGAACGCAGACCAAGTCAAAGCGCTCTGATTCGCCCGCGACCACCAGCGGCTCCTGCATTCCGAACCGGTCTCGCGGTAGCCGCACGCGAACCCGCACCGGTCCAGACTCGGTCAACTTCTCCTTTAACCACGCGAGATCTGGCCCAAGCCCGCGCACAAATCTGATGGTTCCGCCAAAGTCTGGCTCTCCGGCCAAAAATCCCCGCCGCTTTCCCCAAGCCACTTGTCCCGGCGACGCTGCAAAACACTGCGAGTCGAGCGATAACACCTCCGCCCCGTCCAGCTTCGCTTGCACGTGCGTTGCAAGCCGATCCGCACCCGCTGGCAACGCATCATACCACGGATGCCAAGGCGGGGGACACAGCGTGCCCAGACTCAAAATCAACTTTCGCCGCTCGCCCGGCCGCAAAGCAAACACCGGACCTTCGCGCCCACCCACGCCTTGATGGTCGAAGCGCAAACAGGCATGCTCCGCGTCGCGGTAGCACACCATGATCGAATCCACGTCCGTGCCCGCACCCCCGACCAAAAGTGGCTCGACCCGAGTCTGCACCCCACGAGGAAAAACGACCTCCGTTTCAATCGTGCCCAGCGCTGGATTCGTCCACCGCCAGAGTGGCCAAACCGCCCGATCGCACCAGCGGGCCAGTCGTTCAAAACCGTGCCTGTTCCCTTCGAGGAAAAAATGATGCACATGCCAACTGGCCCCCGCGTTCAGAAAAATCAGCCACAAGAGCCAGACGCCTGAAACCGCCGTCCACCACCGCCGCCCGGCGTGCGCAGCCGCCAGCACGCCGGCCAGCGCCGTCGCAAATAAAACCGGATGAAAATCCAAGGCATAGCGGTTGCTCTGCACGGGCGCCATCGCGACGAGGCACAAACTCGCTCCCGCCCAAGCGAGCGCCGCCAGAACGATCGCCCGCAGCGCCGGTTTGTCCCGCACGGAATTTCGACCGCCGAGAACGAGCGCGAACATCGCGAACCCAAAGAATGGCAGAAACCAAAACTGCCCATGCACCTGCTCAAAATAATATCCTACTGGTTTTGGCCCGGGCGCCACGAAAGGGAAAAACCAGCCCACATCCGGCGGCGTGAAATAATATACTCGGAGATTTTTCCACACCGACTCCAAGGTAAACGGAAACCCATTCCCGTTCGATCCGAGTTGATGGTGCAAGCCGAACTCCAGCGGATTTTCGAACCGCGCCCAGTTATACCACAGCAGCGCCACCACGGCTCCGCCGAGCGGCAGTCCGGCCGCCGCCAGCCAGCGCCAGATTGGAAATTTCTCCCCTGACTTCCACGCGCGCCACCACCGCCAAGCCAGAATCCACGCCAATGCCGCGACGGCGCCAGCGACCAAAGTCGGCCGTGACCCCACTGCTAAGCCCGCGCACATGCTTGCTACCGTGAGCCAGCGCAGCGCCCGCGCCGGACGCAACACCATCAGAGTCAGGCAGAGCACGCCGGCAGCCGACCACAGCCAGCCCGCTGTCACCGCCACTTCGTAAAACAACGGGCGGCGCAGCACGACGGGCACGCCGTTCGCCAGACCGAGCGCCGCAACGAGGCCGATCCATACCACGCCGCCAGCGCGGGGAAAAAATTCGCGTCGCATCAGCGCGAGCCACAGCAGCGCGACGAGATACGCCACCGATGCGAGCAGCGGCACCGCCGCCCACTCGGGAAAATCGTGGCCCGTGATCACCTTCCACGGCAGAAACAGCGCGAGCGCCGGCGTCGCACCGAAGTAGAGAAAATATTTCCCCTTGTAGTAGCTCGCATCGAGCAGCCAGAACGCGTCCGGCGTCACCACCCGGTTCGGCAGCTCCACGCGCAGCGTCGGATCCGGCGTCACCTTCATGTAGAGGTGCCCATCCAGGAAACCGTGAACGAGTAGGTTGTAATAATCCTTGGATTCCCCGCCAAACGCCGCGCGGTTTCCACCCGACGCCGCCGTCCAGAAATAAAACGCGATCACGCCCGCCGCGACGAGCGGCGCAAGCAGTCGCACCAGCCAGGGCCGAGTGCGGTTCAGGCTTTTTTCCTCAGTCGCCATACCCAAAAGCCCAGCAGCCCGCCCCACGTGAGCGCGCTCGTCCACCACGTCACCCACAACGCCGTCGTGCCGACATACCGCAATTCCACGGTGTGCAATCCCGCCGGCACCGGCACCATCGCCATCCGCTCAACCGACGAGCGCACCATTGCCAGCTTGCCGTCCACCGTCGCCTCGTAGCCCGGCAGCCAGACGCGCGAGGTCTCGACGAATCCCGGCCAGCTCATCGCGGCTGTCACCCGATACGGCAGCAGCGAATCGACGCGCACGAGCGCCCGCGCCGCGTCGTAGTGCGAGACGGAGACGTTTGCGAAAGGGCTTCCGTCCGACGGCAGCGTGCAGCTGGCGCCGCGGCGAAATGAAAACTCATACCGCTCAGCCACGGTGCCCGAATTCCATAGCGAGATAACGCGCGAAGCCTTGGCCGTCGTGCCGAACGCCCGGCGCAATCCCGATTCCGGCAGCGCGTATTCGCGATAACACCTGGCACTGGCGCTGATCAGAAAGAGAAAACCGGAGTAATTCTTGGCCGAATCAAACTCGAAGCGCAGCAGCACGTGCTCGCCCGGCGCGAGCGTAAGCGTCGGCCCGAGCATGAGCCACCCCGGAGCCGGCGGCGCGTAAGGCAGGCAAACCAGTTTCAGCTCCGTGCGTCCGCCTTCTTCCATGCGCAGCGCCGTGACGTCCGGGCCAATTCGCACGCGTTTCAATTCGTCGAGCGCGCGCACTTCGAGCCGCGGATCGATGATGCCGTTAGAATAATAGGTCGGGATCGGCTCCAGATCGTAGGCGAAGCGTTCGAGCTGGATATTTTCGGAGCGAAATTGTTTTTCGGTATGCGCAAGCGTGGCCGTCACGCGGAAACCTCGGCGCACAATCCCAAACGCCTCATGCACCGCCCAACCTGCCGCTAAAGCGATCGCCAAGCCGATCAGCAGCCTCGCCGTTCGGCCCCTCGCCGGTTCCGTTGCCAGCCACACGAGCCAACCCATCGCGAGCAAGCCTGCCCACGCCGGCATGAGGCGTAGCATCAACGTCAATCCCGCCGTCACCCCAAACCATCTCGGGGCATAACCCACCAAGAACTCGCTCACCCATGGGATGCGAACGACGATAAATATCGGGAGCAGCGCGACCGCGAACCAAAGCTTCGCCGCGAGCGGTCGCGCTCGAAAAAAACCCACAGCCAGCACCGCGAGCGCCAGCCACAAACCAAGCCCCGGCTGCGAGTCGCTCGGCTGGTTCACGAGTGGTGAGAGCGGCAGAAAAAAGTGCCCGGAAATTGTGGCGTTGAGGTTCAGATCCTGAAGTCGGCTCTCATCGCGCGCCGGATTGTTCGGACCAAGCCAGGCCTGTGTGAGTCCGGCCGCCAGCAGCGCGCAGGGAAACAGGATTTCGATCGTGTGTTCTGCCGGATTGAACCTACGGCGCCAGCGCGCCAGCGCCACCACAGCCAGGGCGAGCAGAGCAGTTGCCACCATCCACCACAGCCATGGCGCGCGTCCGACCCACAGCAGCCAGCCACCCGGAGCCAGCAAGAGCAGCCACCACATTCCCCGCCGTCGCAGCACCGCACCGGCGAGGCCGGCCAGCCAGAGCGCAATTCCGCCAATTTGAAAAACGTCATCGCGCAGTGAAATCGGCTCCCGCGACGGGAGTTCGCTCATGCCATAAAAATAATACGCCCCGAGTCCCGCGAATAGCAGCGCGCCCAGCGCCGCGGCACGCAGGCGTGCCGGCGTGACTTCGCCGCAAAGCAAACCGCCGCCCTGTAACAGCAGCGTCGCCATCGTCGCGAGCATCGCGATGGGCGGATGGCACATCCACGCGAGCGCGAGTCCCGCCGCGAGCGACACGTAACCTCGGCCGTCGGCCGCGAGCAGCACGCGCGCGTTTCCGTAAAAGGCCAGCGGCAGCACGGCGATTGCCATCCAAGTCATGTAGGCGTCGGCATGGTAAAGCGCCTCGAGCGAGGCCGGCGCGCCGAGGTAAAGCAGCGCGACCGCCGCGGCTTCCCATCGGTATCGCGGTGCCAATGCCACACCGGCTGCATACATTCCGAGCCCACCCGCGAGCGCCGCCGTGATCGCGGCGAGGTGTTGCAGCGCACACGTCTCGAGCGCCCGGAACGTGAGCACATCCCACAACCCCGCCACATGCATGAACACCGGCGCGGAGCGAAACGGATGCACGCCGCCGTTCCATGCGAGTTCACCCTGTCCCACGAAAACGGGAAACACGCCCGCGCGCAGTTGCGCGACGAAGTCGCCCAGCATGTAGGCATACCAGCGGGCGTCCGTGCCACCGACGAGCCGGTCGGTGAATAGCGGCAGTGTCACCGCGGTCGCCGCCGCCCCGACGAGCAGCACGCGCACGGCGTCGCCCGTGCTGTCGTCGCTGTGTGCCGCCGTTGCTGCCGACCACAAGCGCCAGCCCCGCATAAGCACCGCCACGAGGAGGAGCGCGTAGAGCGTCTGGCCCAGTGTGAATCCGCCATGACCCCAAGCGCTGAGTTCGTTCAATAGAAATCCCGGAGCCACCACCTCGGCGAGTGCCGCGCCCCACGCCGGCAAAATCGCACGCGTCAGATCCGCGCGCACCACGAGGATCGCGACCGCCCATGCCCCCCAAGCTGCGAAAAATTGCCCGACCCCGAGCCGCAAGTTGGCGAGAGCATCCATTGCAAAAAGTGCCAGCGCCACGAGCAAAAGTTCCCCGGCCAACAGCACGGTCACCCTGAAAAAACCGGCACGTGGGTGCATCGTTCGGATTTGCCGCTCGTGTCCGTCAGCCGCGGGCGGTCGCAAACACCCGGAATTGCATCACCACAAACGCCAACGCCATCTGCGCCACCGTCGACACGCCCGACGCCACCCATGACGCCATCGGCGTGAAGTGCGTGAGCAGTTTAAAGCACGTGGTCTGGATCAGGAAAGCGGCCAGCGTCATCAAAAAATACCCCGACACCTGCCGTCTCCCCACCGCGCTCCGATCGCGAAACGTCCACCACTTGTTCAGGGAAAAATGCAGCGCGATCGTCGGGGGATAAGCCGCGAAAAATGCCAGATCCGCACCCAACCGCGGCGCCAGCCACCAATTGAGCCCCATGAAAAAAAGCGTGACAGTGCTGCCGACCAAGCCGAAGCGCAGCACGCGCCGCATGAGTTCCGAATTCAACATCGGCCGCTAGGACACGCCCGCCCCGCCGCGCTGACAAGCCACAATCGCGTTCAGCGCCCACCGGCACTGTTTCGCATCTTCAGCAGTTCTTCAACCGGCTCTGAAATGAGAGCGAAAATTTCACCGCCGAATTGCGCGGTCGTGGTCGATCCACCGATCGTGTTTCGGCCGACCGTGATATTTTCCAGAGCCGTCGGATACGGTTTCACACTAGCGACCAAGATCGGCCGGCCGTCGACCGCGATCACTACGGAATCGAGCAGCGCCATGAGTTCAGGCGATTGGGCGTAAAGGCGCGCCTCGCGCGGCGGCATCAGTCCTCCGTGACTCACCACGATGATCGCGCGGCGCGATTCGGCCAATGCCACGGGCGCCGACTCCGGCCCACCGACGCCCCAGTGATCGAAACCGAAAGTCACCCGACCATCGCTCAGATAACGCACAAAGACAAAATCACCCGCCCCGGTTTTTCCGCTGACGACGAGCGGTTCTGCCTGTCCTACGATGCCTAGCGGCAATCGCACGCGTATCCGCAAAGGCCCGCAGTAGCCCGTCCAGTCTGGCCCGGGGCTCGCCAAGGTGAGTCGCTCCGTCGCTTCCGCGGCGGTCAGGCGATCCTCGGGCAACCGCTGCAACACCTCCTGCCACCTGGCGCGATCGATGCCGCGGATTTCGCCCGTAAAACCTTCTCGCGCCGTCGAGCCACCCGCAAAATTAGCTCCGCCAAAAATGCTGCGCGCCTCCGCCGGATTCGTTGCTACACTTCCAGCCAAAGCTATCTCCCCGTCGACCGCCACGAGCACCGAGTTTTGCAGTCGCGACCAAGTCATCGGCCCGAGCTCGGCCGGTCGTTGGTCACCGGGAGGCAACTGGGCGCCACTGCTGAGCACCACCACATGTTCACGCGCCAAGTCGATCACAATCGGAACGCCGAGCATTCCACCGCGGCCCCAGCAGTCGTAGCCGAAGCGCAGGTGGTTCGCATCGGCATATTGCACGTAGATGAAGTTGGCCTTCCCCGCGGAGCCACTGGTCAGCACTGGCTCCGAAAGCCCAGGCGCCATCGGCTCGGCGGGAAACTTCAGGCGCAGGAGCAGCGGCCCGGGGTAGCCACCGCCAATGTCCGGCAAACTCACGCTCGGCACGGCGATCAGTTGCATCGCGATGTCCTCCGTCGCGAAGCGCCGCCGCCGCTCTTCGTCGAGCCCTTCGTAGCGGTAGGGCGCGAATGACAGCGGATGCGCACACCGCAGCAGCACGTCATGCGGCCGGGGCTCGCTCATCACATGCCCCTCGCCCAGCCGATCGGCGTTGAGCACCCGCAACAACGCCGGCGATTCCGTCCGCGCCGCCTGCGCCCGCGCCACCGCCAAACGCAAAAAATCCTGCGGAAACACCGTCCGCAGCGCCGCCGCCATGTGCCAGCCCGCTCCCGCCGTCGTCGCCGCGATCAAAGCCACCCACGCCCATCTCCGAGTCCAACGGCTTGCGAGCGCCTCCGTCCCCGCCGCTGCGGCCAGACACAGAAACGGCACCAGCACGCGCGCCGTCCGGCCATAAACCACAAACGTGCGCCATCCGTCCGCACCCATGACGAGTCCCAAATACAGCGCCGCCACCGCACCCACCCAGAGCAGGAGCCTCCGCGCTGGCGCTGCGCGTCCAGACCACAGGCCGGCACCGATGAGCGTCAGCCAGATGACGAGCCCGACGCCCTCGGTATCCCACAAATACTGCCAAACCACGATCCAACCGCGCCCGAAATCGCCCTGCGTAATTGTCCGCGAAAATTCCTGGAACGACGCGATCAAATCGCGATCCAGCGCCCGCGCCGCCTCGACCGCCGCGACGATCGGCGCGAGCAGGCCGGCGCCCGCCAGCGCGGCGCGGACGAACATCCGCCGCCACGATTTTCCGCTCAGCACGTGAAACACCAGCACGACTCCGCCGAGCAGCCAGTAGCCGTTGTAGCTGAGGAAACCCAGCCCAGCACACAGTCCAGCGAGTGCGCTGCGCCACCACACGGCGCGACCCAGCGCCAACCACGTTGCGAGCAGGCAGAAAAACAACGAGAGGTCATACGGGAAAAAATGCCGGCTGTAGTAAAAGAGGCTGCTAGCCCCCGCCAAGAAAAACGCCGCCAGCAAACTTTCCCGTTCACCCGCGCCTGCCGTTCTCGCGATGGCGAAAACCATCCCGATCGACAGCACCGAAAAAAAACCGAACCAGCTTGCGACCAGCACGCCGTTGTTGCCGTGGCGCAGTTCCCAAAAAGCGACTGGCACACCAGCGATTTTGAAAAGCAGATGGTCTGCCGTCCCGATTAACGCGAGCCACGCTTCGCGCGGCGCACCGTGGGCGAATTGCCACGCCGCCTCGCGCGAAGCCGACGAATACCGCATCTCATCCGGCCAGTAACCTTGCCCGCCCGTGCTCGCGAGCCAGACGCGCAGTGCGAAGCTCACCGCGAGCAGCGCGACGAGTAGCGATCGATGGTGCCGCTCGCACCATGCAGGAGTCGAATTCGGTGCTGATGGCGGCATGAGATGCGAAGCAAAGGAGCGCGCCTCACTGGCCCTCAAGTGAAATCAGCACTCCGGAAAACTCGGGCACACTGGTCGAAAGCCCAACGGAGTTTTCACCAAACACGATCTCGCCCGGATGCGCCGTGTGAAATTTCGCCTGCGCCTCGATCACCGTGCGCCCATCGAGTCGCACCCGCAGCGGTCCTGCGCCCCCACGCTCCCATATACCGTCGCCGAGCGTGAGCTCCAACTCATGCGGCTGCATGAAATCGACCTCGATCGGCGCCGACTCCGGCCCGCCGGTTCCCCAATGATCGAAACCGAAGCTCACCCGCCCGGCGGCGCCGTAGCGAATAAAAACGCCATCGGCCGCGCCGCTTCGCCCAGTCGTCAGCAGCGGCTCGCACATGCCCGTCCGATCGGCCGGAAACCGCACTGCCAGCCGAACTGAGCGTGACACAGAATTGGCGCGCACCGCCAGCGGGGGCGACGTGTGGGCGGCGGCGCGTCCGACTTCGCCACTGAAGCGCCCGGCGAGGTCGGTGCGGGCGCCGAACGCGCTCCGCCAACCCGCCGTCGCAACTACCGGCGAGTCGAAAAACTCCAGTCGCGGTTGAAAGACACTCACCCCGTTCCAGTAAAAACAGGTCCGCCCGCGCAAAAATTCTTCGGCGGAAATCTCGCCCGACGGCGACCGGCGCGCTTTCGACACTTCATGCCAGCGCACTTCGAGTTGTACGGGGGCCGCGAAAGCCGCCGGGATTTTTCCAGACCAAGTCGTCATACCAGCCTCGATCCAACCGAGTTGCACTTCACCCGCACCCGCGCTGCGCACCGCGAGCACACCGCGCGCTCCGGCCGCGTTGCAGTAAGCGAGCAGCGGCTCGGACGACGACGCGGACAACTCGCGCGCCAGCGAAAATTCCGCGCGTGTGCCGGTCCAACCATCAGCACCGATCGCATCGCGTCGCACGCCGTCACCATTGAAATCCCACGCGAGAATCGTGCCTCCAAAATACAGCCGGCACGACGAAGCGCACACGGTGTTGCAGCCCGCGACGACTTGGGCGCCGACGAAAGCATGGTGCGCATTTTTCCCGCGCAATACGTCGCGACTGCCGAGTCGAATGATCGGCCGCAATCCACTGCCATCAACCGGAATGAGCGGATCGAACGCGCCATCAGTCTCAAACGCGATCGTCAAATCTTGGGGAGCGGCATAGTCGACGCTCACGGGCCCCGACCACTCAATCCCGCCGCCGATCTGATCGTGGCCGAAGCGCACTGTCGTTGGGTTCGAATATTCGACGAGCAAAACGTCGCCGCGGCTGCGCACACCGGTGGACAGCAGCGGCTCAGCGACGCCAAAGCGATCGCGCGGCAGAAGGACTTTGAGGTTGTAGACGAATGGTTCTTCGGGTGCGGCCAGGCCCGGCACCGGCATCGACTCCACGCGGCGGCGGACATTCTCAAGGCGCCCAGTAAAATACGCAGGTTGACTGGTGTAATCGACCCTGCGTTCACCAACCAGAATCTGGCCAGGGGAAGCTTCGTGGGGAATCGCGCCCGCGAAAAAAATCGTCTGTCCGTCAAGTTGGACAATCACGTTTTGTTTTTGGCGCTGCACATCGACTGCGTCGGTGCCTTCAAACCACGGATGCCCCGCGGGCGGCACAAGTGAGCCGAGCCAGATTTTCATTTCGTGGGCGCGTCCCGGCACAAAGGCAAATTCGGGACCTGACGCGCCGCCCTCGCCCTCGTGATCGAATTCCAACCGCGCGCGTCCGGGGCCGAGCGTGACGACCGTGATCGTGTTGGTCAGGAGCGGCGCGCCTGTCGAGAGCAGCGGCTCGCGCTGGCCGGCGGGCACGTTCGGAAATGTCACCTCCATCGCGAGCGCGCCAAACGGCGGCGAGGTCAACCGGTGCAGCGGCCACACGAGGCGGTTGGCCACGCGCTCGATCGCCGCGTAGGTGGCGGGATTGTCCAAGCGGAAAAATTCGTGGACCTGAAAACTCGTCATGACGTTGACCACAATGGCGGCGAGTAGCGCCAGCGCACCGCCGCCGAATGCCACCCGCCACGCGCCGCGGCGACCCGACCACGCGAGCAGCGCCACGCCCGCGAGCAACACGAGCGCCGGATGAAAATCGAGCAGGTAGCGATTGGCGCGGGCGCTGACGCAGGCGACGAGCGCGAAATTAGCCACGAACCAAAATGCCAGCACGCCAACCACCGCGACGAGCGATTCCACTCGCCGGAGACGCTGCCAAAAGATCGCGCCCAGCACCGGCAGCGCGACGAGCCACGGGAGAAACCACCACTCGCCGTTGATATATTCGATGCCGATGTAGCCGGCGGGCCGCACGCCTTCGGGCCCCGGCGAAAAAAACGGGAAGAACCAACCCGCCGACGGCGGCGTGAGGTAGTAAACCGTGAGGTTGTGGAGAAAATAGCGCGCCGAGACGTAGTTGTCAGCGATGCTGCCGACTTGGAAGCGGTGGCCGAACTCCAGCGGATCGCCAAAGCGCGCGTAGTTGTAGAGCGCGAGCCCTGCGCCACAGACCGCAGACGGCAACACCGCGGCCACGACCCATCGCACTCGGAGCGCGAGCGGTTTACCATGTCCCTCGCGCCACCAGAGCCAGGCCAGCGCCACGCCGAGCGCGCCCGCACCCGCCAGAAGATTCGGCCGCGAGCCGACTGCGAGCCCGGCACTCAGGCTTGCGCACGCCAGCCAGAGTGTGCGGCGGCGCTCGAACAAAATCGCCAACGTTGAAAAATATAACAGCGCCATGCCCCACAAAAAACCGGCCGTGACCGCCGCCTCATAAACCTCGGATTTCCGCAGCGCCATTGGCGCCGCCGTCGCGAAGGCAAACGCGAGCGCCGCCACCGCCAGACTGAGGCGACTCGCGCGAGGAAAAAATTCGCCACGCATCAAGAGCAGCAGCGCCAAGCCGAGCCAGCAACCGAGCGTCGCCTGCGCCGCAACCGCGAGTTCGACCGGCAACTCCCGCCCCGTCAGCAGCGCATACGGCAGAAAAACTGTCACCGCCGGCGTCACGCCGAAATAAAGATAGTAATGCCCTGCGTAGAGACTCGCATCGAGCAGGTAAGGCGCGGCTCCGGGCCGTTTCTCAGGAGCCATCGCGATCAGCGCCGGATCGGGTGTGGCGTCCATGTAGAGGTGCCCCGACCGCAGTCCGCGCACGAGGAGATTGTAGTAATCGCTCTGCGGGCCGGGAGCGCACGGCAAGGGGGCGTTCGACGTCGACGTCCAAAAATAAAACGCCGCCGCCGCTAGCCCCACGATTGCCACGAGGAGCCAATTGCCGATGCGCGCGCCCCGAATCGACGGGACCGGTCTCATCGTTCTCCGATCTGGAGCCGCGCCCGAATAAAACCTTGCGTGTGCATTTCGCGTCAGCAAAGGCTCCGCGCCTCATGGCTGACAAGCCGCAAACACCTCTTAACTTCGCGGTCATCGGCTGCGGTCTCATCGGTCGCAAACGCGTCCTCGCGCTCGGCAAGAATCCGCCGCTGCTTTACACTTGCGATCTAGACTCCGCCCGCGCCGCCGATCTCGCTAAGCTCGCGCCGGGTTGCGCCGCGGTCACCGATTTCAAAATCGTGCTCGCCGATCCGAAGGTCGGCGCCGTCATCGTCTCGACGCTCAACGCCTCACTCGCCCCCATCGCGCTCGCCGCCGTGCAGGCAGGCAAACACGTGCTCGTCGAGAAACCCGGCGCGCTCAACGCCGCCCAACTCCGCACCATCCGCGACGCCGCCGCCGCGACCGGCGTGCGCGTGCGGCTCGGCTACAATCACCGTTATCATCCCGCGCTGCAAAAGGCGCGCGCCCTCCTCGACAGCGGTGCGCTCGGGCCGCTGATGTTTCTCCGCGCCCGCTACGGTCACGGCGGCCGCAAAGGTTACGACCGCGAGTGGCGCGCCGACGCCGCGCTCTCCGGCGGCGGCGAATTGATCGATCAGGGCGTGCACCTTATCGATCTCGCGGGCTGGTTTCTCGGCGACTTCGCGAAGGTGGACGGCCACGCGGCGACATATTTTTGGGACATGAAGGTTGACGACAACGCCTTCCTCTCGCTCCGCACCGCCGCCGGCCAGACGGCGTGGCTGCACGTCAGCTGCACCGAGTGGAAAAACCTATTCTCCCTCGAAATCTACGGCCGCGACGCGAAGCTCGCCCTCGAAGGCCTCGGCGGCAGCTACGGCATCGAACGCCTGACGTTCTACAAAATGCTCCCTGAAATGGGACCGCCCGACACGACGTCGTGGGAGTTTCCTCGCGGCGATGAATCGTGGGCGATCGAGACGCGCGAGTTCGCCGACGACATCCGCCTCGGCCGCGAGCCGTCGCCGGGCCTTCGCGAGGGCATCCGCACGCTCGAAATCGTGGAGGTTATTTACCGCCAAAGTAATTTTCCGGTTTCGATAGCGGGTTTCTGATTCCCACTTGTCATGCCGCCCAAGGCGGAAGCCATCGGGCGAAGGCTTGATGTTATCCGGTCCATCGCTCACCTCATTTTTCCATCATGATCATTACTCGTTCACCCCTGCGCGTCTCCCTCGGCGGCGGCGGCACCGATCTGCCCTCCTACTATCGCGAGTTCGGCGGCTTCCTCGTCGCTGCGGCCATCGACAAATATGTCTACATCACGCAGCACCACACGTTTCAGCCGGAGATCATCATCAAGTATTCCAAGCTCGAGCGCGTGCCGTCGGTTGATCAAATCGAGCATCCGATCATTCGCGAGGCGCTGAAACTCGTCGGCGTGACCGATCCTCATCTTGAACTCGCCTCGATGGCCGACATCCCCGGTGGCACCGGCCTCGGCTCGTCGGGCAGCTTCACGACCGCGCTGCTGAAAGCGCTGCACGCCTCCAAGAAAAACCTCATCGCCCCCGCCGAACTCGCCGAACAAGCCTGCGACATCGAGATCAACAAGCTCGGCGAACCCATCGGCAAGCAGGACCAATACATCGCGGCGATCGGCGGCATCACAGCGTTCACCTTTCACAAGGACGGCCGCGTCGAATATCGCCCGTGCAAAATCTCCGAGGAGACGCTCTTCAACCTCGAGGACAACCTGCTGCTCTTCTTCACCGGCTACTCCCGCAGCGCCTCCGCGATCCTCAAGGATCAAAACGACAAGTCGAAGTCGAACGATCAGGCGATGCTCGACAACATGCACTTCACGAAGGAACTCGGCTACAAGTCGCTCGCCTCGCTTGAGAGCGGCGATCTCGACGAGTTTGCCCGGCTCATGGATGTGCACTGGCAGCGCAAGAAAGTCCGCAGCTCCGGCATGAGCAACGCGCACATCAACGACTGGTATGACCACGCGATGGCGAACGGCGCCCTCGGCGGCAAACTCATCGGCGCCGGCGGCGGCGGATTCCTGATGTTCTACGCCGGCGACAAAAAGAAACTCCGCCACGCGATGCGCGAAAAAGGCCTGCAGGAAGTTCGCTTCCGCTTCGACTTCGAAGGCTCGAAAGTCGTCACGCAGAACTGATCCGATGGCTGCGTCTGAACTTCCCGTCGCGCTTCTCGCGGGCGGCATGGCCACACGACTCCGGCCGATCACGGAGAAAATCCCGAAGCTCCTCGTCGAGGTCGCCGGCGAACCGTTTTTCTCCCACCAGCTCCGACTGCTGAAAAAAAACGGGCTCACGCACATCGTCCTCTGCGTCGGCTATCTCGGCGAAATGATCGTTGAGCAATATGGCGACGGCGCGAAATGGGGCGTGAAGATCGAGTATGCATTCGACGGCCCGAAACTCCTCGGCACCGGCGGCGCGATCATCGCCGCACTGCCGAAGCTTGGAGAGGCGTTTTACGTGCTCTACGGCGACAGCTATCTGCCCATCGACTACGGTGCGGTGGGCGATTTTTTCCTGAAGTCGGGCAAGCTCGGCCTCATGACGGTTTTCGAAAACCACGGCCGCTACGACGCCAGCAACGTCGAGTTCGGCGGCGGCGAAATCAAAATCTACGACAAGAAAATCAAGACACCCGCGATGCTCCACATCGACTACGGGCTCGGTTTGTTTAGGGCGGCGGCGTTCGATGGCTTCGCCCGCGATGCCGCCGTCGATCTGGCCGCGGTGCAGCAGGCGCTCGTCGCGCGCCGCCAGCTCGCGGGCTACGAAATGAAGGAGCGTTTTTTTGAAATCGGCTCCCACGAAGGCTTGAACGAACTCGACGCGCTCCTCCGCAACCCCCAACTTTCTCCCAACTAAACCTATCCCATGTCATACTCCGTTCAACATCTCAAGGAAACCGCCGAAATCGTCGCCAAGCTCAATGCCGACCATTGCGAAAAGTGCGTCGCCGAACTCGTCGCCCTGCGTAATCGCGGCGGCCGCCTGTTCATCCTCGGCGTCGGTGGCAGCGCTGCCAACGCCTCGCACGCCGTGAACGATTTCCGCAAAATCGCCGGCCTCGAATGCTACGCGCCCACCGACAACGTCTCCGAGCTCACCGCCCGCACCAACGACGACGGCTGGGCCAGCGTGTTCGTCGAGTGGCTCCGCGGCTCGCGGCTCAACGCGAAGGACGCCCTGTTCATCCTCTCCGTTGGCGGCGGCAATTTGGAAAAGAATGTTTCCCCCGGCTTCATCTCCGCGATCCAGCTCGCGAAGCAAGTCGGTGCCCGCGTGATCGGAATCGTTGGCAAGGATGGCGGCTATACCGCCACGCAGGCCGACGCCTGCGTCATCGTCCCGACGGTCAACGCGAACAACATCACACCGCACAGCGAGGCGTTTCAGGCGGTCGTCTGGCATCTCTTCGTCTCGCATCCTGATCTCAAGGTGAACCAGACCAAGTGGGAAAGCGTCGCGGCCCCGGCGAAAAAGTAAACTTGCCGGTTTCGCGCGCCATCGTGTGTGAATCTCCCGCCAGCACCTTCCGTCGCGCGATCTTTCTCGACCGCGACGGCACGCTGAACCAGCAGGTGATTCGCAAGGGCAAGCCTTACCCACCGCAAACCGTCGACGAATTCACGCTGTTTCCAGGCGTGCCTGAAGCGTGCGCGCAACTCGCCGCCGCGGGCTTCGTGCTCGTCGTCGCGACGAACCAACCCGACGTCGGCCGCGGCACGCAGTCGCTAGCCGTCGTCGAGTCGATGCATACGAAGCTCCGTCAACTCGTCCCAACGATTTCGCATATCGAAGTCTCCTACGCTCCCGGCCTCGACAAATCCGCTCCGCCCGATCGGCGCCGCAAGCCCGAACCCGGCATGTTGCTCGATGCCGCGCTTCTCCTCGGCCTCGACCTCGGCCGCTCCTGGATGATCGGCGACCGGTGGCGCGACATCGACTGCGGGAAACGGGCAGGTGTCCGCACCGTGTTCATCGACTTCGGCTACGCCGAAGAATTGAAAATGAAACCCGATTTTTCCGTCTCATCGTTCGTCGAAGCTGCCCGAATTATCCTTGCCCAGCCTTAAACCCAAAACCTCACTTCCTCCCACCATGAAATCCCTCAACGACCTAAAAGTTCAACTCTACGCCGATGGCGCCGACAAAGCCGGCATCCTCGATCTCTACGCCAAGCCCTACATCAAGGGCCTGACGACGAATCCGAGCCTCATGAAGAAGGCCGGCATCAAGGACTACGAGGCGTTCGCCAAGGACATCCTCCAGAGCGTCACCGCCAAGCCCATCTCGCTTGAGGTGTTCACCGACGACCTCGTAGACATGAAACGCCAGGCCCTGAAAATCAGCTCGTGGGGCCAGAATGTTTACACGAAAATCCCTATCACCAATTCCAAGGGCGACTCGTGCCTCCCGCTCATCAGGGAGCTCAGCCTGCAAGGCGTGAAGCTCAACGTCACCGCGATTCTCACGCTCCAGCAGGTCGCCGGCGTCGCCGCCGCGCTCAATCCCGCCGTCCCGTCCGTCGTCTCGGTCTTCGCCGGCCGCATCGCCGATACCGGCGTCGATCCCATGCCGCTCATGCGGGCCAGCGGCGCGCTGCTCGGAGGTCAGCCGAAGGCCGAACTGCTCTGGGCCAGCACCCGCGAAGTGCTCAACATCTTCCACGCCGAAGAGTCCGGCTGCGCCATCGTCACCGTGCCGCACGACATTCTCGCAAAGGCCGCCAAGTTGCTGGGCATGGATCTCGCGGCGCTCTCGCTCGACACCGTCAAGATGTTCGCGAAGGACGCCGCCGACTGCGGCTACACGCTCTGAGCCACCCGCGAAATTCCGCATTTACCTCTGCGGCAGACTCGCGCACGTTCGCGGATCTGCCGCTTTTCATTATGCCTTTTCGGATTCGCCCCGCACTTCTCGCCGCCCTCGCCCTGCTCGCCGCCGTCCCCGCGGCCGTCCCCGCGGCCGTCGCGTCCACGCCCGTTGACGACGCCGAGGCCCAGCGGCTCTACGACCGCGCCAACGACTTCGTCTCCAACATCAGCGAGGACGGCTACTCTTATTCCTATCTTCAGTTTCACTGGAAACGCGCTCAGGCCAACCTCGACCGGATTCTTGAGGTTTACCCCGACACACCCATCGGCCGCGCCGTAAAGTCCGGCCAGCTCAAGCTTGGGCCTTACGACTTGGCTTATTTTCGGGAACGCGTCCTCTACCGCCTCGAGGAGAAGCGCCTCGCCGCGTCCGACTACGTTTACTGCGCCGTCTTTCTGACCAACATCGACGACCAGCGCTGGGACCGGGTGAGGGTCGATGCCGTGCTTCGCATCGTCGAAGTGCTTTCTCGCCAGAAACGCTGGAGCGAGGCGCTGAAGTTTCCCATCCTTGATCCCTATCATCTGGAATTGTGGTCCGCGGTCTTCCGCGTCGCCGCCCGCTACGAGCAGGACGACCTCGTCAAGGAACTCCTCGCCAACACCGCCAAGGCCGATTTGCCGGTCATCCACGCCATCCTCGGCGAAGCCCTCGCCCTCCGCGGCCGCCCGCGCACCGAGATTGCCAAACTCCTCGACCTCGATCCCGCGGATGCCGTGAAGCTCGCCGTGCTCGACGGAATGGTGCAGCGCGAGGTGCAAATCCAGCGCTCCGCCCAGCTCCGCATTCCGACGAAAAATATCCGGCTCGCTAGTGATTCGCTCAAACGTCCGGAAGTCCGCGACGATGTCGTCGCAGTCGCAAAAACTTTTTTTCCCAAGGGCAATGCCGCCACGGATAAAATCCTAGCCGTTTACCGCGCCGGGCTCGGTGCGAAACCCGCCGCCACCGCTCCGGCCTCGGTCCACCTCGCCTACCTCGACTATCTCACGGCCTCCGAAAAGTTCGACGAACTCTACAGTTACTTGGGCGATCCCGCGATTCCCGGTGAAGTGCGCCAGCCCTGCGAGTTAAAGTTGATCGAGCTGTTCGCCTTTGCCGGTCGCACCGTCGAATCCGAACATTACCGCGCTCCCTACCTCGCCGCCGGCGGCGCGATCGCCGACGCCGCGGCGCTCGCCCAATTCCGCGGCAAGATGACCTCCATCGAAGCGCCGCTCACCGTGCGCGAAAAGACCCTCGCCGAAATCCCCATCAAAGATCCCTGCGTGCTAGCGCAGGCGATCATGGAATGGCGGCTCACGCCGAATCTCGCGCAGCGTGGCGCTGCTCCCTACGATGCTGTTGTCCGGCGTTTCGCGCCGGGCTTCGCTAATATCCCGCCCGTAAAATCCCAGAAAGTCGGCGATGCCGCCAGCACGCTGAAACCCTACTGAGCCGCGCCGCGCACGTCCGACATCCCGCTTCGCCCACTTCGTTTTCTTTCCCCCCGTTGAACCTCCTCTTCGTCAACTACGGCGACTTCCGCACCAACAGCCTCAACCACATCGCCGGCTTCGCCAACGCGCTGTGTGCCGCGGGCCACGCCTGCATCGTCGCCGTCCCACACGACAAGGAATCGATCACCGCGATCCGCGATCCGCTTTTCATCCCTGCGACCACCGGCGAACTCCTCGCCAAACCCGGTCTCTTCCCCAACGGCCAGCCCGCCGATCTCATCCATGCGTGGACCCCCCGCGAGGGCGTCCGCAAGTTCGTCCTCGCCTACCAGCGGCTCCTCACGACGCCCGCGCGGCTTGTCATCCACCTCGAGGACAACGAGCGTTTCCTGATCGAAGCCTACACTGGAAAAACTTTCGCCGCGCTCCGCGCCGAGAGCCCGCACGACACTTCGCTCTGGCTCGTCGACGGCCTGCCGCATCCGCTCCGACACGAAAACTTTCTGCGCATCGCCGACGGCGTCACGCACATCGTGGAAAAACTCCGCGAGTTCGTCCCCGCCGGCACGCCGGCGCAACTCCTGCCTCCGCCGCTCGATCTCGCGCTCTACGCGCCGCAGCCGGCCGACAAAAAATTCCGCGCCGAGCTGGGCCTGCGCTCCGACGAGAAAGTCATCGTTTTCACCGGCAGCAATACATTCGTAAACGAACCCGAGATGCGCGAACTCTACCTCGCCGTCGCGCTGCTCAACCAGCGCGGCGTGCCGACGCGCCTCGTGCGCACCGGCTTCAATTCTCCCACCTTCCTAGACGGTCTCGCTGCCGGCGTGAAAGCGCACGTCCTCGATCTCGGCTTCGTGGAAAAAGCGCAGTTGCCCAAACTCCTCGCGCTCGCCGATGTGCTCGTGCAGCCCGGTCGCCCCGGCGCGTTCAACGACTACCGCCTGCCCTCGAAGCTCCCGGAGTTTCTCGCCAGCGGCCGGCCCGTCATCCTCCCGTCGACCAACCTCGCCGCGCAGATGCACGACGGCCGCGAGGCGCTCTTCCTGAAGACCGGCGCGCCCGCCGAAATCGCCGACCTGTGCCAGAAGATTTTCACCGATCCGAAGCTCGCTACCGAACTAGGGAAACACGGCACCGCCTTCGCCCGCGCCCAATTCGATCCTTCAAAAAATACCCGCACGCTCTCCGAGTTTTTCGCCACTGTGCTCGCCCGCCCCGCGACGGCCAACTGGTCACTCGCCCCCGATCCGTTCGCCACGGAACTCACGCTCGTCGTCGCGCAGTTCGCCGCCGCCGCGCCCGCTCCACTCGCCGCCGGGCTGGACGACTTTGCGCTCAGCCTCCGCCAACTTGAGTTAGCTGTCGACACGTCGCGCGGTGCTCTCGCCCAGCTCCTTGCGCAAAAGGAAGAGTTCCTGAAGCACGCCAAACTGCGCGACGAACTCTCCGCCCAGCACGTCCGGAACTCCGAGCATGAGCTCGTGCTCTCGCGCCAGCACTCCGCGCACCTCGCGGAAAAAGCCGCCGAGATGGAGCGACTCAGCAACCAGCACGCGAAAAATCTTGAGAACCAAATCGCGGCTGCCCGCGCCGAGACGGCCAATGCCCGCGCTGCGACTGAAGCGTCGACCGCGCATATCGCGAACCTCGAACAGGCCCGCGAACTCACCGCCCGGCACCTCGAGCATCTTGAGCGCACGATCGCCACACTCCGCCCGCAACTCGATCGCAGCGAGGCGCAGCGCGTGCAGACGGAAACCCTCCTACAGTCGGCGCGCACCCAGATTTACGCCTTCGAGCAGGAAATGGAGCGGATGGATCGGGCGTTCGCGGCTGAGTTCGCGCGCAACGAAGCCAATCGCCGCACGAGCGAACGCGAAGCCGCGTATTACAAGCGCCTGCTCCTCGATCAAATCAACGAGACCCGCGCGGTGGCGGAAGCGAAGCAAGCCCTGCGGCTGGATCTGCACCACACTCACGCCGTCCTCGCCGCGCGCGATGATAAGCTCCGGCGGATGACCACGTCGTTTTCGTGGCAGGCCACCGCATGGCTGCGCTCGCTGCGGCGCATTTTCATCGACCCACGCCGCCCCCAGCCCGCGCCGCCGGCGATCCCTGCCGCCCCCGAGCCCGAGGCCGTCCGGACCTTCGTGCCGCCCACGCTGCGTTTCAGCGTGGACTATCCGAACACGTGGAGCTTTCCGCCGAAGAAGGTGCTCGTTCGCGGTTGGTGTTTCGCCGTCGAACCGATCGCGCTCAAGCTAATCCGCGTCACCGTCAACGGCCGCCGCTATCCCGGCGTCTATGGCCTCAAGCGCCTCGACGTTCTCGCCGCACTGCGCGAGTGCCCGCAGGCGGAATACTGCGGTTGGAAAGTCGAGGTCGAGCTCGGCCTCTCCGACACCGATCTCCTCCTTGAGGTCGGCGACGAGCACGACGGCTGGCACGCGTTTTTTTCGACGCCCATCCGCGTCGGCGACGACCTCGGTCCGATCGAACTCACGAACTACGAAAAATGGGCGGTCGCGTTCGACCACCACAACCCGGAGTCGTTGAAAAATCTCGCCGCGCTTGAGGACGAGTTTCATCTCACGCCCCTCATCTCGATCGTGATGCCGGTTTACAACACCCCGGAGAAGTGGCTCGTGAAGGCCATCGATTCCGTCCGGGCGCAGGTTTACCAGAAATGGGAACTCTGCCTCGCCGACGACGCTTCGCCGAAGCCCCACGTGCGCCCGCTCCTCGAGAAACTCGCCGCCAGCGATCCGCGCATCAAGGTCACCTTCCGCGAGAAAAACGGCCACATCTCCGCCGCGTCCAATTCCGCCCTCGCGCTCGCCACCGGCGACTACCTCGCGCTCCTCGATCACGACGACGAACTCTCGCCCAATGCCCTCCACGAGGTCGTCGCGCTCCTCAACGCCCACCCCGATACCGACCTCGTTTACAGCGACGAGGACAAAATCGACGAGGAAGGCCGCCGCCATGAGCCTTACTTCAAGCCCGACTGGCTCCCCGATCTTTTTCACGCGCAGAATTACACCTCGCACCTCACCGTCTATCGCGCGGCCCTCGTCCGCGAGGTCGGCGGCTTCCGCGTTGGCTACGAAGGCTCGCAGGATTGGGACCTCGCGCTCCGGGTGATCGAACGCATCACGGACCAGTCGCGCATTCGGCATCTCCCGAAAATCCTCTACCATTGGCGGGCGATTCCCGGATCGACCGCCATGATGCTGAGCGAGAAAAATTATCCGCTCGAAGCCGCCCGTCGCGCGCTCACCGACGCCTTCGCCCGCCGCGGAGAAAAGATTACTCTCCACCACGTCCCCGGCGATCATTGGCGCGTGCAATATCCGCTGCCCGCCGAGCCGCCGCTGGTCTCGCTTATCATCCCCACGCGTAACGGCCTGAAATTTCTCCAACGCTGCGTGGACAGCATCCTTGAGAAGACGACCTATCCGAACTACGAAATCGTCATCGTCGACAACGGCTCCGACGATCCCGCCGCCCTCGCCTACCTCGCCACGCTCTCAGGTGGCACGCATCCGCTTCTCACGCCGCACCACCGCGCCCGGGTGCTCCGGTACGACGCGCCTTTTAATTTCTCCGCGATCAATAATTTCGCGGTGGCGAAGGTGTCGGGCGAGATCGTCGGCCTCCTCAACAACGATCTCGAAGTCATCACTCCCGGCTGGCTCGACGAGATGGCCACGCAGGCGCTGCGCCCCGGCATCGGCTGCGTCGGCGCGATGCTTTACTATCCGAACGAAACCATCCAGCACGCCGGCTGCGTCGTGGGACTCGGTGGTGTCGCCGGTCACGCGTTCCGCGATTATCCGCGCGGCACCGAGGGCAAGTTCAACCGCGCCCGGCTCGTGCAGAATTATTCCGCGGTGACCGCCGCCTGCCTCCTCGTGCGCAAGTCGATCTACGAGCAGGTTGGCGGACTCGATGAAAAAAACCTCACTGTCGCCTTCAACGATATCGATTTCTGCCTGCGCGTCCGCACTGCCGGCCATCGCAACCTCTGGACGCCATTCGCTGAACTCTACCATCACGAAAGCGTGAGCCGCGGCGCCGAGGACACGCCGGAGAAACACGAGCGTTTCCGCGCCGAGGTCGAATATATGCTGAAACGCTGGCCCGAGGAAATCCGCCACGATCCGGCCTACAATCCGAACCTCACGCTGGAGCTGACCGACTTCACTCTCGCCGCCCCGCCGCGCCCATGGTCGGCGGCGTGATCGGATCTTCGGTGACCACACATCGCGTTGTGCGTCGACTGGGGTTGCCAACAGTTGCCGATTTTATGGGCTTTTGTAGGCGTTTAACGTGAATATTCGCTCTTGAGCGCGGAGGAAACAGCTTGCGTTTAAGTCTACGAGTGTACAAATGAACACTATGACGATCACCGTGGAAGCAAAGCTGACGACGCCGGATAATTATCCGGCGTTGGAGCAATGCGCCGCGTTGTTCTCGCGCCTCGAACGACTGCTCTTTATTGCGCTCTACGCTCGAGGCGAAAAGCTGACCGACGCCAAGCGCAGGTTCATCACCGAGCACCGCATCACGGCCCGGCAGTTCAATTCGATCCACAAACAACTGTCGGCAAAGGTCGATTCCTGGCGCGAAGTGCGGAAGCTCAATCTGGCGACCGTCGAAGTGCAGATCGCGAAAACCCAAGCAGCCATCGACCGGGCGGAAGGTGTCCGCCCTAAAAAATTAGCAGGGGCGCCCCCGGAATGGAGACGCCCCTGGTGATTTCCTTAGTTTAGTTCATCGCCAGCGGATAACTTACCGCCGAGCTGACGATCTTGACCGGGAGGGCGACTTTCGTCGCCACCGCCAGACCGTTCTTCTCGGCAGGGGCAAACCGCCACTGTTTCACCGCCTGCACGACAGCCGTCGCCAGCGTGTTGTCCGGTGCGGACTTCACACTGATGTCGGCCGGCTTGCCGGCGGCATCTACGATGAATTCAAGTTGCACCGTGGCCCCGGAATATTCGGACCCGACGGTGGGAGCAACCACCGAGACGGGCACCGGAACTCCGGGCACCTTATGGCACGACTCGAGATAGGCCTGCTCGTCCGTCATCGCCGAAGCGGCGACGGAAGCGAGCGCGACCAGACTGAGCATAACTGCGAATTTACTGACTGCTTTCATGGTATTAAACTCCGCGGATAAGGCGGAGAGTTTGGTTTTCGATCTAATTGCTGACGGGTTGGACACCTTTGCCCCGCCGCACGGTTAAGTGCGGAGCGGCTCCAGTGGAATTGACCGTGGGGCGCGCAAAACGCCGCACGACCAAAGTTTCTGTTTTGGGGCAACCCACACGGCTGGGGACGCAAACTCGCGAGCGTCCCAGCCGAAATTAGCAGTGCGCCACCGGCGAAAATCCCGCCGGCACGCAGACTCAAAGAACAAGTTCAGAGGCGAATGGCGCTTAATTGGAACACGTTGGTTTCCAGCGATTGCGATGGGGAGATTCTTTGTACAGATGACGGGGTTTGTTGAGCAAGGCATAAGCTTTAGGTCGTCGTTTCACGGCCCGCGGCTCACGGCGGTGTGGGCGCAA
>CAIMFY010000068.1 GCA_903840415.1 uncultured Opitutia bacterium
GAAATCTTGCAAGTTGTCAGTGTCTCCTCACTTGAGCAAATACCATTGGAAGAGCTATTTGCGAAAGTCGATACAACAGAATCGGGAGTTGATATACCCAACCAATTGGAGATCAACTACTCATAACTGGACAGCCGTGACACCGCCTTCACCACTCTCAGCGGCTGGTCGAAAGACGAGGCGCTGGGGATGAATACTCGCGACCTCGTGAAATCCGGCGAACACGATCCCGCGTTTTACCAGCAGATATGGACCACCATCCTCGCGGGCCAAGTCTGGCGTGGAGAGATCATCAACCGCCGCAAGGACGGCGCCCTTCGCACTGAAGCGATGACGATCACTCCGTTGCGCGATGCGTCGGGCGCAATCTCGCACTTCATCGCCATCAAGCAGGACATCACCGACCATAAGACGATGACGGCGCATTTCCTGCAAGCCCAGCGGATGGAGGCCATTGGCACGCTCGCTGCCGGAGTCGCCCATGACCTCAACAATATCCTCACCCCCATCACGATTGTCACCGGCCTCCTGAAACGGAAACTGACGAGCGAGGCCGACCGCGACATGCTCCACCTCGCCCAGTCCAGCCTCCACCGCGGCACCGAGATCGTGAAACAGTTGCTGGCCTTCAGCCGCAATCAACCGGGTGAACGCGCCATCGTGCAACCCCGGCACCTCCTCAACGAAATGCTGCGGCTCATGCGCGAGACCTTCCCCCGCGAGATCGATCTGCGGCAGCAAGTGCCCGCCGACCTGTGGACCCTCCACGCCGATCCGACACAGTTGCACCAAGTCCTCCTGAACCTCTGCGTGAACGCCCGCGACGCCATGCCTGGCGGCGGTTGCCTCACGCTCACTGCAGCCAACGTGACGCTGGCCACCGCCGACCCGAAACTGCCCCCGCACGCCCCACCCGGCCGCTATGTGACGATCTCCGTCCATGACACCGGCCACGGCATCCCGCCGGAAATCAGGCCCCGGATCTTCGATCCGTTTTTCACTACCAAACCGATCGGCCAAGGCACTGGACTGGGGCTCTCCACAACTCTCGGCATCGTGCAACACCACTGCGGGTTCATTGACTTGGTCTCCTCGCCGATCGACGGCAGCACGTTCACGGTTTATCTGCCGGCCAATCCGGACGACGTCGCTGCCCCGGCGGAAATTCCGCGCGGACTCGCGAACCCAGACCGAAGTAGTCAGACGATTCTGGTAGTGGACGATGAGCGTCCGGTCCGCGATTCGATCCGCTTGCTCTTGGAAGGCCAAAGCTACCACGTGATAACCGCGGTGCACGGGAGCGATGCGCTCACCCATTTTCTCCGGCATCGGGATAAAATCAGCTTGGTGCTTACCGACCTCATGATGCCGGTGATGAACGGCGCGGCGCTAATTCGCGCCCTCCGCGAGATCGATCCGACCGTGAAGATCGTCGTCATGAGCGGATTGGCGGATGAGCCACCGGTGGCAGACTTGGCGGTGTCCGATGTGTTGATGAAACCGTTCGAAGGCCCCGCGCTGCTCGAGATCGTGCACCGTCAATTGGCTGAAAGCTGAGGAGCCTTACCCGTTGGCCCGTGCAGTGTCAGGTTCTCCCTGACGTCGGGCCTACTGGGTATTTACTCCGAAATATCGATCAAGAAGAGTCGATCATGCCCTCATGTTTTCAAAGGAGGGATTGCCGGCGCCCGCGCAGCCAGATCGAAATTGTCTGGCGGCTCAATCAGTCGCACGCGTTGGACGAGTGTCTTCAATCAAACTGGCCGCCTGTTTCGCTGGTGTGTGGTGCACGCTGGTATCGGCCAGCGAACCCGCTGCCGCCGTGGCGGCGGATGCGGCCTTCGCCCGCCTGACCGAGGGCAACAAGCGGTTCGTCTCCGATGCGCTGACGCATCCCGAGCAAACGGCCGCGCGTCGCACCGAGACGGCCCAAGGCCAGCATCCGTTCGCCATCATCCTGACTTGCGCCGACTCGCGCCTCTCGCCCGAGATCATTTTTGATCAGGGAATTGGCGATCTGTTTGTCGTGCGCAATGCCGGGAATCTGCTCGATGACCACGTCGTCGGCAGCGTCGAATATGCCTTCGAGCATTTGCACGCCACGCTGGTCGTCGTGCTGGGCCATACCAAGTGCGGCGCGGTGTCGGCGGCAGTCGCCGGGGGCGAGGCGCCCGGTCATCTGAAGAGCATCGTCGCCTCTCTCGCCGATGCGGTGGCCATGGCCCAGAAAAAACCGGGCGATCCGGTGGACAACGCGGTGCGCGTCAGCGCCAAACTTTCCGCCGCCGCGCTCACCCAATCCGAACCGCTCCTCGCGGAAGCCGTGAAATCCGGCCAGCTGAAGGTCGTCGCCGCCCGCTACGATATCGCCACCGGTCAGGTGGAATTTTTCCCGTAAGTCACACCCAAAATCCAACAACGCATAAGGTCCACCATGTTCAAGAATATAAAACTCGGAGCCAAGTTAATCGGCTCATTCGTCGCCGTCGCGACCCTCACCCTGCTCTTGGGCTCGCTCGCCATTTACAATATGCTCGCGGTGAAAAAAACCGCCAACGCCTTGGTCCAGAAAAACGTGCCCGAGGTGGCGGTCTCCAACTCGGTCGAGCGCAATGCGCTGGAGACCATGTATGATGCCCGGGGCTATGCTTTCACGGAGGAAAAGCAGTTTCTTGATGGCGCCCGCCAGAACCTCATCGAAGTGAAGCAAAACCTCAAGGACGCCGCCGCCCACGCCGAGAAATACGACATGGCTGAACTGCGCACCAACGCCAAACTCGCCACCGAAAAGGTCCTCGCCTACGAGGCGCTGCTCAACGACACAGTGAAGATCACCGAAGCGCTGGACAAGGAGAAGACCAACCTCAACACCGAGGCGGCCGACTACATGAAGGCCTGCTATGCGTTCCTCGAAGGCCAACAGAAGAAACTGGATGCCGACCTGGGCGCTCTCGTCGCCGAGAAACTCACCGAAGACAAGGTCAAGGAGCGCATCAAGAAGACCGACCTCTGTAACGACGTCATCGATCTCGGAAACGCGATTCGTATCGGCGCCTGGAAGTCGATCGCCAACCGCGACCCAGCGCTTTTCAAGGAGACGTTGAAAAAATTCGACGACGTGAGTGCCAAACTCGCCGCGCTGAAACCGATCACCCACCTGGAAGCGGACCTGAAGGACATCGCGGACTGTGAAGCCGCCGGTCGGGCCTACCACACCAGCATGGAAAGTTTTCTGACGAATTGGCTCGCCCGAGAAGATCTGGGCAAGAAACGCAATGCCGTCGCCAACGAAGTGCTCGCTGCGGCTCGGGATACTGCCAAGGGCGGAATGAAGAATACGTCCGACATTGCTGGCGAAGCGGCCTCCGCCCTCGCCTCGTCCTCCACCGTCCTAATTATCGGGTGCGCCGTCTGCGTCGTGCTCGGCCTGAGCTTGGGCATCGTGATCAGTCGATCAATCACCAAGCCGATCCTTGCGGTGTCGGATGCGTTGTCGCTCGGCGCGGACCAGACCGCCGCCGCGGCCGGCCAGATCTCAGCCTCGAGTCAGTCACTCGCCGAGGGCGCCACCGAACAGGCGGCTTCGCTCGAAGAAACCAGTTCGTCGCTGGAGGAAATGTCCAGCATGACCAAGCGCAACGCGGACAACGCGCAAAAAGCCAATGATCTTTCCCGCGAGGCCCGCCAGGCTGCCGATGCCGGCACCGTCGACATGAAGGCGATGGCTACGGCCATGACCGACATTAAGACCTCGAGTGACGACATTGCCAAAATCATCAAGACCATCGACGAAATCGCGTTTCAAACCAACATCCTCGCGCTCAACGCCGCGGTGGAAGCCGCCCGCGCTGGCGAAGCTGGCATGGGTTTCGCAGTCGTCGCCGAGGAAGTGCGCAACCTCGCCCAGCGCAGCGCCGTCGCCGCCAAGGAGACCGCCGGCAAGATCGAGGGCGCCATCACCAAGACCGCGCTCGGCGTGCAGTTGAGCGACAAGGTCGCTAAGACGCTGCAGGAAATCGTGGACAAGGCGCGCCAAGTCGACGAGCTCGTCGCCGAGGTCGCCAACGCCTCCAAGGAGCAGACCCAGGGCATCCATCAACTCAACACCGCCATCAGCCAAATCGACAAGGTGACGCAGAGCAACGCCGCCGGCGCCGAGGAATGCGCCAGCGCCTCCGAGGAAATGAGCGCACAAACCGAGGCCCTCAAAGGTGCCGTGCGTCAGTTGCTCGCGTTAGTCAACGGACAGGAGAGCGGCACCGTTCAGTCATCCCTTTCTCATGAGCGGACACCGGCCCGCAGTGCGCGCCCGGTCAAGTCCACCATCACTCATATCGCTTCACCCGTGCTCAAAGGTCAGCCGACC
The DNA here is from genome assembly GCA_903840415.1 of uncultured Opitutia bacterium. GTDB lineage: Bacteria > Verrucomicrobiota > Verrucomicrobiia > Opitutales > Opitutaceae > CAITWF01. Next base: position 4,367 of record CAIMFY010000068.1, read on the forward strand.
ACCCATCCCCGCGGTCAGGAAAAGCTGACTTTCTCCGATCGATTGTCGTCCAGCGGCAATCACGGCGGCGAGTCCGATCACTTCGAGAGCTGATTAACTTTTTCTCCCCATGTCTACTCTCACGGCTCCCTCCGTCGGCACGGAAACCGGCCAGCCGACGCTGGCAGGCAAGTATCTGATTATCGTCCTCGACAACGAAGGCTACGGCATCGCGGTCCTGAAGGTGCGCGAAATCATCCGAGTCCAGAAAATCACTCCGGTGCCCCAGATGCCGAACTACGTGAAAGGCGTTATCAACCTGCGCGGCCGCGTGATCCCGATTGTGGATCTGCGGCTCAAGTTCGGGCTCAAGGCCGAGTTTACCGAGCGCACTTGCATCGTCGTCGTTCAGGTCAAACTCACCGCCGATCAGAGCGTGCAGATGGGCCTCATTGTCGATTCGGTGGAGGAAGTCGTCGTCCTTACGCCGGAAGTCATCGCACCCACGCCCGACTTTGGGGCGCGGCTCGACACCGCCTACATCCTCGGCATGGCCAAGGTGAAGGACCAGGTGAAGACGCTCCTCGACATCGATCGCGTCGTCGCTCCCGAAACCATTCAGGCGATCGCTGCTGTCGGCTGAGATCGCCGGCGGTTTGGCCGATCAAGTCATAGCGGCAGGCGCTAATGCGCCTCCGCTGTTGCGCGTTTGGATAAATGCCCTACTGGTTGTCCATGCTCGCTTTGTCCGCATCTTTACACGCCGACGACACCCGTTTCGTGTCCTCTGGCGAAGTAGCGAGCGCGACGGAGGTGCGCCGTGGGTAAAAGCGTGTTATTGGTCGATGATCACCGATTGTTTCAACAAAGCCTGCGGTTGCTGATCGAACAGCAAATGGGCCTGACTGTAACGGCTGAGGCGAAGACGGGAGCGGAGGCTCTGGCACACGTCGAGCGCGAGGCGTTTGATTTTATCCTGATGGATGTGCACCTGCCGGACGCCAACGGGATCGAAATCTCCCGACGCATTCTGGAAATCCGTCGCGAGGCCCGAATCATCGTGCTGTCGACCGACTCCGATCCGCTGCGGGTCGACGACGCGTTGCTCGCCGGTGTGATGGGCTATGTCCTCAAATCCAATGCGGTCGAGGAACTGCAGCGAGCTATCACGGCGGTCGAGGCCGGCACGCGATATTTGTCACCCGAGGCCAATGCGGCGCTGCTCGCGGGCTATCGCCGGTTGCGCGAAGCCCCAGTGAACGCGCTACCGCTCTCGCCCCGCGAGCGCGAAGTCGTGCGCCTCATCGCGACGGGCCAGCGCACCAAGGAGATCGCCGATACGCTCGGCATCGGGATCAAATCGGCGGAAACCTATCGCCGCCGCCTGATGCAAAAACTGGGCTTGTTTTCTGTCGCCGAAATCACCCGCTACGCCGTCCGCGAAGGTCTGGCCCCGAAGTAATTGATCATTAAGTCGGCGCAGTTCCGCCGGCCGTAATCGCGCGGCTCGTCAGCGAAACCCAGTTTGGTAGCGACCCGAGTCGCTGCGTAAATTTTGCTGCGCTCAGGCTTCGATCCCTAACTTTTCCAGTAACCGTTGGAGATCCTCATTGCCGCGATATTCGATGACGATGCGACCTTTTTTTGCCGAATGCAGCACCGCCACTCGTGCGCCCAGGTGCGAAGTGAGTTTTTTCTCAATGCCAGCCACCGCAGCCGCATCCTTCGCCGGCACACCATGACGCGGTTTGCGGGTCAGCGAACCCACGTGCCCTTTCGCCGTCTGCGTCATCTTCTCAAGCGCTCGCACACTCAAACCTTCCTCAATCACACGCCGGGCAAACAGTCCGCGTTGGGCCGGATCCTCGACGCCGAGGAGAACTTTCGCGTGACCAACGCTCAGAAGATTCTTGGAAATGAAGCCCTGCAAATCCGCGTCGAGCGAGAGCAGCCGCAGGGAATTGGCTACTGACGCGCGACCTTTGCCGACCCGTTCGGCGGCGATCTCCTGAGTCAGATCGAAATCGCGGATGAGGCTCGCATAACCATGAGCCTCCTCGATCGGATTGAGGCCCTCGCGCTGGAGGTTTTCGATCAGGCCGAGTGCCGCGGCGGAGGCGTTGCTGGCCTCGACGACGCGGGCGGGAATCGCTCGAATCTGGAGTTGCTGAAACGCCCGCCAGCGACGTTCGCCAGCGATCAATTGAAAGCGCTCGCCTTGCTTCCGCACGACGATCGGCTGGAGCAACCCCTCGGCCCGGATGCTCTCGGCGAGTTCGCTGAGTTGTTCGACGGGGATCTCGCGCCGGGCCTGATACGGGCTGGGCTCGATGAGGTGGATGCCGATTTCCTGATAACCGGCCGCAGCCGTCGGGGCGGCGGTGGTCGCATGCGGCGCGGCGTGATCGAGCTTTGCATCGGCATGGGGTTGAGGCGTGGTTTTGGCGGCGGCGATGAGGCCGCCGAGTCCGCGCCCGAGACGGGATTTGGGTGCAGCTGACATGAGATGGTTATTTGCTACCGGCGTTCGGAATGAAAAGCGTCTGGCCAACGGTGATATGCGAGGGATCGAAAAGTTTGTTGGCGTTGATGATGTCCTGCTGTTTCGCGCCCGTCTTCTTGGCGATGACCGCCAACGTGTCGCCTTTTTGCACGGTGTAACTTACGCCCTCCTTCGCATAATTTTCGGCAAACGGCGCCTGCACCGCCGGTCGCATGGCCTGCGCCTTGGCGAGTGCATCGAGAGCGGCGTTGGTTTGGTTCGCAAGCTTCTCGAGTTGCAACCCGACCTGCTGAAGCGTCTCGGCCTTTGTCGATCCAGCAGCAGCCTTGATGTCGCGGTTTACATCGGCGATCGCATCGTTGAGTTGGGTCAGCGTTGCGAAATTCTTCTCCGCGGTGCCGGACTTGGCGCGCAGCGCGGCGTTGTCGCGTTCCAACTGCTCGACGCGTAGCGTGAGGTCGCCGACGCGTTGGACGAGTCCGCGCACGTCTTCGCGCAGATTGGCCAGTTCCATTTGACCGGGGGCAGGCTGCGCGACCGCCGTCGCAACCATCGCACCCCCAAATAGCAAACGTGACAACATGGCGGCAGCTTGTGGGATCAGTCTCGGAAAACAAGTGAAGACCTAACGCCGAAACGGCTCGCTGCCCACCAGCGGTGGCATCGGCCGCGATTCGATCGGCGTGCCCGCAGCGACCGTAAAGCCGCGCAAAAATTCCGCGGCGGTCAGCATCTTTCCACCCGGCCGCTGCATTCGACGCAATCGCAGCAATCCACTGCCAGTGCCGACAATCAGACCCTCGGCATCGGCTCCTGCCACTTCACCTGGTCGTCCCGCGCCCGCAATCGCATCGGCGTTTCCGAGCTTGGTCGACTGTCCGTTAACTTCGATCGTGCACGCCGGCCATGGAAAGAGCCCATTGATTCGCGCCGCCAACACTGCGGCAGATGCATGGAAATCGAGCACCCCATCCTCTTTGCCAAGGCGCCGGCAATAGGTCGCAGCGTCATCATCCTGCTCGGCAAACGCCAGCGATCCCTCGCGCAGTTGCGGCAGCGCCCGCGCCAGCAACGGCACGCCCGCAGCCGCGAGCTTGGCCTCGACGTCGAGCGCGGTGTCGAGCGGCGCGATGGGCACGCGTTCAACGTCGGCGACCGGCCCCGCATCGAGCCGGCGGACGATCCGCATCAGCGTCGCACCTGTCTCACTCGCGCCGGTCGCAATCGCGGTCTGAATCGGCGATGCGCCGCGGAAATACGGCAAGATCGAAGCGTGGAGATTCAGCGTGCCGAGCCGCGGTGTCGCGATGAACTCGTCGCGTAAAATGTGACCGTAGGCCATCACGAGCGCGACATCCGCACCGATCGCTGCGAGATCGGCGCGAACGGATTCAGTGAGTTTCTCCGGCTGCAACACCGGCAGCCCGCGCGCCAGCGCCCACACCTTGATCGCGTTGGGCAGGATTTTTTGCCCGCGCCCCGCTGGTCGGTCCGGCTGCGTGAAGACGGCGCAAACGCACCCGACCCCACTTCCCGCGCCCGCCAGCCATTCGAGCAGCGGCAGCGCAATCGGATCGGACCCGAGAAAAACGATCTTGAGCGGACTCACTGCAACTTCGCTTGCCACGCCTTCACGGCTGGCGCAAGCGAGTTGGCGAAGGCACCATCGGTGGTTGGCTTGGGTAGTCCGTCGATCACCGTCCAAAATTCGACATGCGTCACGCTCTGGCCCGGCGCGAGATTCGCGAGCGGCCCGAGCGTCTCAAACTCAATCATCGCACCATTCGTAAACGTCTCCCAACAACAGCCGAGATCCGGATACCGCGCGCCGGCGATGACGGGCGCGACTTTGACGAACGTCGTTCCGTCGAGCCAGTAGGCCGACCAGCCGGGATAATTCGTAATACCCAGTTTCTGCGCCGCCTTCGCGCGCGACACGTTGATGCCAAGAAACTCGCGGTGCGACTCCCAGACCGGCAGGGCCAAGTCGGTGTAGGTCCATGGCACCAATGCATAAGCCGGCAACAAGTCGCCGTCGGCATGATTGCCCTTTGGTGGCAATGGCAGCACGCCATAGCCGCCACCTCGCAGCATCGTGAGTGCCCACGGCGCGCACTCCACCGCCCAAAGGCCGCGGTTGGTCAACGTGTGCGTCACCTTCACGGTGCGCTCGCCCAGCACCTCGATCGCCATCGCCTTTTGCAGGCCAGTTTTTTCCTCAGGCGGCTGCGTGAGGGCGATGCCCCGCCGCAGCGTCTGGAGTTCCAGCGGCGCATCGTCGGGTTGATAGGTGCGCACGATGTCCTCGGGCGAGTGCCATAACCGGTGTCCGCCGCGGAACAGATAGCCGTGCGCGCGCGATTCATTCGCCGGGAGTTGAAAAAATAAGTTTTCGGCCCGGCCGCCGCACGAGCGAAGTTCAACAATGCGTGGCCCGACACTCGTCGTCACGACGAGCTCAAGCGCGCTGGTCGCCAGCCGTAGGGCCGCATCACCACGGTAATCAATCTTCGATTGTTTCATGGGAGGATTTAGAAACGGTGTTTTCGCTCTCACGCCATTTCGGAGTGTGCGGGCGATTTTTCGCGCGCTCCTGCGCCTCGCGGATCGCCGTGAACGACATGCCAGGGTCGTGCTTTTCCTTGCCGACCAGATCGAAATAGATCGGGCAGCCGTTGAGGCCAAATTGCTCGACGAGTCCCGCCTCGAGGTAGCGGCGGTATTGTTCGGTCAACTTTTCCTCGCGATTGCAAAACAGCTTAATGCGGAACGGCCGCGTGCCCGTCTGCGTGGCGTAGTAAATCCGAAAGCGCTTTCCCCCGATGGGCGGAGCGGGCATCCGCTCGGACAGAGCCGTGATCACCTTGTTCAGCTTCGCCGTCGCGAGCTTGGTATCGAGCATCCGGTTTAACTTCACGGCCGCGTTGAGCATCCGGTCCACCTCGTAGCCGCTCATCGCCGACACGTAGATTAGCGGCGCGCCCGGCGTGAAATAGAGTTTCTCAAATAGCGCGTGCTCGTATTTCTCGCGGTAATCGCGCTCGTCCTTGTAAGGCGCAAAACCTCCGGCGGTCTTAAACGCGTCCTTCACGAGATCCCATTTGTTCACGACGACCACGATGGGCTTCTTTTCCTTGATCGATTCCCCGGCGATGGCCTTGTCCTGCTGCGTCACGCCTTCCATCGCGTCGAGCACGAGGAAGACCACATCCGTGCTCTTGATCGCGTCAAGCGAACGGAGGCGGGAAAAATATTCAACCGGCGAGGCGAGTTTCGTCGCTGCCTTGATGCCGGCGGTGTCGATAAGACGGAAGGGATAGGATTTTCCGTCGCGGCCCGTGAATTCGAAACCGAGTTCAACGGAGTCGCGGGTCGTGCCGGGCGTCGGACTGACAATGAGGCGATCGCTCTGCAGCAGACGGTTGCTCAGCGAGGATTTGCCGACATTCGGCCGACCGATGAAGCAGACCGTGAGCGCCTGCGAAGGATCGCGCAGGCCTTCGCCTTCGGGGATAGCCTGAAGCGGCCCGAGCCCGTCGAGAATCGCGGCGCGCAACTCCGCTTCGCCACGGCCGTGCTCGGCGGAAACGCGAAGCGGTTCGCCCAGACCAAGACGGTAAGCTTCGTCGAGTTGGATTTTGTCGTCGTCGAAGTCGGCTTTGTTGATGACGAGCCGGACTTTCTTTTTGCTGCGGCGCAGCATCGTCGCAATTTTCTCGTCGAGCGAGGAGAGGCCAGAGAGCCCGTCAATGACGAAGAGAATCAGCGCTGCGGTCTCGATCGCGAAGTCCACCTGCACCTCGGACGCTTTCGTGAGCGCAGCCGGTGTGTCGACGCCTTTGTAGCCGATGCCGCCGGTGTCGAGGAGCGTGTAGTCGCCCTCGCGAATCTCCGCAGAGATGACGTCGCGGGTGACGCCCGGCTGATCGTGGACGATGGAAATGCGCTTCCGCGCTAGCCGGTTAAAGAGGCGGCTCTTGCCGACGTTGGGTCGGCCGACGATGGCGACGGTGCGGTTCATAATTCAGCAAATCTCAACGCTGCCCACTTTGCACGAACCGTTCCATCCGATCGCACGCTTCAATCAGTTGCTCGTAACTCGTCGCGAAACAAGCGCGGACGTGACCGCGTCCGTTTTCGCCGAAGGCAAGACCAGGAACGACGGCAACTTTTTCTTTTTCTAGCAGGCCGACCGCGAAATCCTTTTCGCTTAAGCCCGTCGTTGCGACATTAGGAAAGGCGTAAAAACTTCCGCGCGGCGAGTGACAGGTGAGGCCAATTTCGTTGAAGCGGCGAACGACGAGATCGCGGCGACGGTGGTATTGCTCGCGCATCTTGAGCACGCTGTCCCAACCGTGCTTGAGCGCCTCCAGCGCCGCTTCCTGCGCAATGATCGAAGCGCAGAGCATCGAATACTGGTGGACCTTCATCATCGCGTCGATGAGCGGCGCGGGACCACACGCGTAGCCGATCCGCCAGCCCGTCATCGCAAACGCTTTCGAGAACCCGTGCAGGAAGACTGTGCGGTTGGCCATGCCCGGTAAGCTGGCAATGCTGGTATGCGAGCCGTCGAACGTGAGCTCGGAATAAATTTCGTCAGTGAGCACGAGGAGATCTTTTTCGATGCAGAACTTCGCGATCGCTTCGAGTTGCGCCCGGTCGCAGGTGCCGCCGGTCGGGTTGCACGGCAGATTCAACATCAGCATCTTCGCGCCTGGCTGCCAGGCGGCGCGCAGCGCCTCCGCCGTCAGCGCAAAGTTGTCCTTCGCGAACGTTGGCACCGCGATGGCATTGCCGTGCGCTAGCGCGACGCTCGGATGGTAGCTCACGTAGCACGGCTGGTGGAACATCACCTTGTCGCCGGGGTTGATGAAGGCGCGACACGCGAGATCGAGCGCCTCGCTCACACCGACCGTGACAATGATTTGATCGTCGGGCCGGTAGCTGACGGCGAAGTGCTCCTCGACGTAAGTCGAAATGGCGCGGCGCAACTCGATCAGACCGAGGTTGGACGTGTAGTAAGTCTTCCCGCGTTCGAGGGCGAAGATGGCCGCTTCGCGAATGTGCCACGGCGTGACGAAGTCGGGCTCGCCCACGCCGAGCGAGATCACGCCCTGCCCTTTCAGCTTGGCGACAAGCTCGAAGAAATCGCGGATACCACTTTTCGGCAGCGCGGCCACGTGGCCCGCCACCCATTTTTTCGGGTCGGTGCTCATGTTGAGTTGTCCGCCGAAGACCTATGGCGCGATATCGAGCCGCGCACTCTGCGCCTCGCCGCCGTCGAGCAGGAAGCCCTGCTCCTTGTAGCAACGCAGCATAAAATGCGTCGAGGTCGAGAGCACGCCCTCGATTGTTGAAAGTTTTTCCGAGACGAAGCTGGCGACCTTTTGCAGCGATCCGCCCTTCACAAATACCAGCAGATCGTAGCCGCCCGACATCAGGTAGCACGACTCGACCTCATCAAACCGGCTGATCCGATCCGCGAGCCGGTTGAAACCGCCCCCGCGCTCCGGGGTGATCCGCACTTCAATGACGCCCCGCACCGCACCGGCGGCCGCGGCCTCGTGCGAAAGATCAAGCACCGGGCGCCAGCCGAGGAAGATTTTCTCCTTCTTCAACTGTTCCAGTTGCTGGTTAACCTCCGCTTCGGTCAGGCCCGCGACCTTAGCCATCTGGCTGGTCGTGAGGCTGCCGCCGTCGATCAATAGCTTGAGAACAGGGTTCATAATCACCGGCAATGTCACAGAAGAAGAAACCACTAATCCACACTAATTTTTAGCTCGACAGAGCAGCCGACGCCAAAAAATGAGTGTGCATCCGGGCCAAATAGTGGTTCCTCATTCCTCCTCTCATGTTCGAATCCCTCACCGAAAAACTGGGCTCCGCGCTCCGCAACCTCCGCGGCGTCGGCAAACTGTCCGAGGAAAACATGGCAGCCGCGCTTCAGGAAGTGCGCACCGCCCTGCTCGCCGCCGACGTGCATTTCAAAGTTGCACGCGAATTCGTCGAGCGTGTGCAGACGCAGTGCGTCGGCCAAGAAGTGCTGAAGGGCGTCGCCCCCGGCCAGCAGGTCGTAAAAATCATCCACGATGAACTGGTCCGGCTCCTCGGCGAAGGCGCCACCGCGCTCTCCACCGCGCGCCCGCTGAAGATTTTGATGGTCGGCCTCCACGGTTCCGGCAAGACCACCTCGACCGCGAAGCTCGGAAAACTCCTGAAGAAACGCGGCTACCGCCCGCTCGTCGCCGCCTGCGACGTTTACCGCCCCGCCGCCATCGACCAGCTAGAAATTCTCGCGAAGCAGGAGGAACTCGCCTTCTACGCCGACCGCATCTCGAAAGACGTACCGGCCATCGCCGCCGCGGCGCTCACTGCCGCGCAGAATGCGACATGCGACTGCATCATCTTCGACACCGCCGGCCGACTGCAGATCGACGCTGACTTAATCGCGGAAGTAAAAAATCTGCACGCGCGCGTGCAGCCCGACGAAGTGCTGCTCGTCGCCGACGGCGCACTCGGGCAGGAAGCCGTCAACGTCGCCAAGGCGTTTCACGAGGCGCTCGCGCTCACCGGCCTCGTCTTCACGAAAATGGACGGCGACGCCCGCGGTGGCGCCGCGCTCTCGATCAAGTCGATCGCCAACGTTCCGATCAAGTTCATCGGCACCGGCGAAAAGACGGCGGACTTCGACACGTTTTATCCGGACCGCCTCGCCTCGCGCATCCTCGGCATGGGCGATGTCGTTTCCCTCGTCGAAAAAGCGCAGGAAAATTTCGATCAGAAGGAAGCCGAGAAGATGGCGGAGACGATGCGCAAGGGTGACTTCAACCTCGAAGACTTCCTCGCGCAGATGCAGCAGGTGAAAAAAATGGGCTCGATGCAGAGCATCATGGGCATGATGCCCGGTATGAGCGGCATGGAACTGCCCGCCGGCGCCGACAAGCAAATGGCGCGCACCGAAGCCATCATCAAGTCGATGACCAAACAGGAGCGCCGCAAACCCGAAGTCCTCAACGGCAGCCGCCGCAAGCGGATCGCTGACGGTGCCGGCGTAAAGATTGTCGAGGTCAATCAGCTGCTGAAACAGTTTCAGCAGATGCAGCAGATGATGAAGATGATGAAGGGCGGCGGCGCAAAGAAGATGATGCGCCAGATGGAAGCGATGAAGGGCAAGGGTGGATTTCCAGGCATGTGAGGCCCCGTCCGTCGCCAAGTTCAAATCAGCGCGGCTGATTTTTCCGCCAAGTCCAGATTTCCAAAAGAACGACCTACCCCGAGTGGAAAAAGTCACCAAGGGCTGGCCGTGTTCTTCTTCCAAGGGCGCAATCTTTCCGCCCAAACGCTGCTCCCATGAAAACGCTCCCTATCGCCTTCGCTTTTCTCCTTGCCGCCTCCGCTTTCGGAGCCGACGTCCCCGCGATATCACAAATGACCCTAACGACGGGCCAGGTCATTCCTTTGTGGCCCGAGGGTGTGCCCGGCTGGAAGGACATCGGGCCGGAATCGGTGTCTGGAACTACCTACACAAACATCAGCAATCCACGACTAATCGTCTACCCGCCGCCCGCAGGCACGCCATCGTCCGGCACTGCCATCATTTATTGCCCGGGCGGCGGTTACATCCACGTAAACACCGGCGGCGGCATCCAAGGCATTTTCAATCCTCTCGGCGTTACGATTTTTACCCTGATCTACCGATGTAAGGAATTCGGCGCGCCGGCACCGCTCCAGGATGTGCTGCGTGCGGTGCGCCTCGTGCGCGCCCATGCGGCGGAATTTGGACTCAACCCGGCACATATCGGCGTGCTGGGTGGCTCCGCCGGTTCCCATGTGGCGGGTTGCGCCGGCACACTCTACGACGATCCGCTCGGCAAAACCGGCGCGCCTCTCGACGGCGTCAGTGCCCGCCCGGATTTCATGATTTTACTCTTCTCTGTGCTCTCCATGGAGGATCCCAACGCGAGCGTCTCATCGCGCAAAGCCCTTCTCGGGAGCAACCCCACGCCCGAAATCATGGCACATTACTCCATCGAAAAACAAGTCACGCCTAATACGCCGCGAGCGTTCCTGGTCCACACGCAAGGCGACACGACGGTGAAATTGGAAAATGAACTCCTGTTGTATACCGCCCTGCGCAAAAACAATGTGCCCACGGAATTGCATCTCTATCCCGTGGGCACTCATGGATCGGGTCTCGATCCCAACTTCGGTCCCACCGCTCTGTGGCCAAAGTTGTGCGAAGAGTGGATGCGCTTCAACGGCTGGACACCCGCCTCGTCGTCGTCGCTGATGAAAGTGCAAACGGCGACCGAAGCTGCAGTCCGGACCGGCAAAGGTAGTCGCAGTGCCGCCAACCCACGAGCAATCGATCCGGTGCCCACCGCGAGCACCGCTCCCGCCACGTCGGGAAAATAGGCTCGAGGGTAGAATAGGCAGGAGCCTTTAGACGGCAACGCCGTTAAAAGGCTCCTGCCTACTCTACGGGCTCGAGAGTAATCGCATCGCACTCCGCTCAGCTCGATCCGTGTGACGGTCGTTTGTGACGGGACGGCGCGGTAGGCACGTGACCTGGCAGCAACGCAAGGAACCGGAAAATCAAAGTTACCATCACCGTCAGCACCGCAACCGTCCCGGCCAATGCCTCGCCGTGCCAAAGTCCGCCAAACCAATCCATGAATTCGGCGCTGAGCACGTTCGCCTTCCCTCCCATCACGCCCAATTCATGAATATATTTCTTGTTGGCCAGCAGATCGCCAAAGGGATCGGGCGGTAGCGGCTTCGCCGTCAGATATATGACAAGGGCGCTCCCGAAACCGAGCAGCAGGAGCAGGCCGGTGATTTGATTCGCTTTACGTGGGTTCAACGTCCCGAAATCTGCGCCCAGCGGTCGATGGCTCAACCGTAATAGTGCCGTAGTCGCGCCAACGCGCACACTGTCACTTTCGAACTGGCACCGCCTGAATTTCTGATTTGCGGTAGCGCGGCCTTGCGCATCCCGGAGAACTTTGGCCGACTCGCCGCCAACGATGAGTCGCGAAACCTGCTATCGGTGCTTCTGGCCAAAGCCGCTCTGTTGGTGCGCCTCGATCACGCCGATGGTGACGCGCACGCGGTTCGTATTTCTCATGCACCCGAAGGAATACAAGCACGAGAAGGCGGCGACCGGCCGCCTCACGCATCTCTGTCTCGCGAACAGCGTGATTCACGTCGGCGTCGGCTACGATGGCGACGAAGCCGTGCAGGCGTTGCTGCGTGACCCACAAAATTTTCCGGTCCTCCTCTATCCGGGTGCCGGCGCGCGCAATCTTTCGGCCGGCGAACTCGCGGCGGGCGAAATCGGCTCGCGACAACTCGTCGTGTTCGTGCTCGACGCCACTTGGAGTGGCGCGCGCAAAATGCTCAAGCTGAGTCCGAGTCTGCAGGCGTTGCCGCGAGTGATGTTCGACGCCACCAGCCGCAGTCGTTACGTGATCAAACAGCAGCCGCAGGACGGCTGTCTCTCGACACTCGAGGCCACACACGAAGTGTTGCTGGCGCTCCAGCGCGCCGGACTCGACGACTACCCAACGCCGGCGCAACTCCCCACGTTGTTCGACCGCATGCAGGATTTTCAAATTCGCTGCGCGGCCGATCCAGCGCTTGGCGGCTATCGGCACCGGCCCTACAGTGCGCCCGGAGAACGCGCGGCACCGCACGGCCGGAGCGGAGCGAGACGCAGCCGCTACCTCGCCGTCAGCTCTTCGGCGTCAGCGCCGTGAAAAATTGGAGCACGTAATACGTCGCCGGCGTCTTGCCGATGTTGCGCATGTTCTCGTTTTCGTTCGCGGCGTAGAAAACCATGTCGCCGGCCTTCGCCGTCGAAATCTTGCCGTCGATATTAATCTCCAGCGTGCCTTCCTTGATGATGACCAGTTCCTCCTGCGGGTGACGGTGCAGGGCCCCGGTGTTTTCGCCCGGATTGAGCGTGCTTATGTGACAGTGAAACTTGTCGAGCGTCGGCGTCGGCGCATCGAACACCGTCACGCGTGCGCCGGTTTTCGTGGGCGTCATCGCCGGTGTGCCCCACGGGAAAACCCCGGAGGTCATTTGGGGAACGGGGGCTTTGGCCGAACCACCCGTCTGCGCCCCGAGGGCGGCGACGAGGGCGAGTGAGGAAACAACGGAAGCAATAGTTTTCATGGAGGATCAGGTGCCGGGTTGGATATAGAGGATCGGGGCGAACAGTTTTCGCTCGGCGCCGCGCGGGTCATGGTCCACGTGCGGCGGCAAGTCGAAGAGCATCGTCGGGCGCTGGTCGGTGTCGAAGCGCGGCCATTTCGGCAACGCGGGCGTGTTCGGATTTCCCGTGCGTGCAAACGCGATGAGCGCGTCGCTCACCAAGTCCGCGAGGTGCGGCGCGCCGGCCGCGCCGCGCGTGTAATTGCTCTGCTCCGGATTGTCGAAGGTGAGCGGAATATCGATCGTGTGCGGCGCCTTCCATTTGCCCCCGTCGGCGGGCGACGGCCAGTTGACGTAATACACCCACGATGGTCCACCCTGCTTCGTGCGGCGCTCGGACTCGAGGACCATCCCCTTCCACGAACGGGCCGCGGTCGTCGCGGCGAAGAAGACATCACTCGCCGTATATTCTGGATAGAGCTCCCGATAAGTCGCGACGATTTTTTCCGGCGCGAGATCGCCGATGAAGGCCTTCACGTTTTGCGCAAGCGCCCCCGGCAGCGCCTCCCACGTCAGGGAAAACAAGGCGGCATTCGAGGCCCCGATCAGGTTGCGCGTCTCATCATGCACGTTGCCGAGCACCATCGGGATGTCGGCCGAGACCGGCGAGGCGTCAGGCGAAAATGGATCGCGCGGGAGCGCGTGGCCATCGACGACAGGTGTCCAGTTGCCGCCCCGCAGCGCCGCCTGGAGTTTCTCCAACGGCACGGTCTTGATTTCAGCGATGCGCTCGGGCGTGAGGTCGAGTGCCTTGAGGACCGCGCGTGCGTCGGCGGTCGCATGCTCGCGCGTGCGGCCGGTGACTTGCTGGCCGCTCATCGTCCAAACGCGGTGAAACAGCCCGCACGCCGCCGGCATCGCCATCAGGGTCGCGCATTTCGCGCCGCCACCCGACTGCCCGAAGATCGTGACACTAGCCGGATCGCCGCCGAACTCGGCGATGTTGTCGTGGACCCAGCGTAGCGCGAGAATGAGATCGAGCTGGCCAGCATTGCCCGAGTCGGCGAACTCCGCGCCGCCGAGTTCCGCGAGATAAAGGTAACCGAAACCATTGAGCCGATGATTGACCGTGACGACGACGACATCGCCGCGCTGGCACAGGTGCACTCCGTCGTAGAGATCCTCGTTGACCGAGCCGTTGTTGTAGCCGCCACCGTGAAAATAAACGAGCACGGGCCGCTTGTGGCCATCGCGCAAAGCGCTCGTCCACACATTCAGATGCAGACAATCCTCGCTCATCGTCGTGCCCGGCTTCGAATCCAAACCTGTGCGCCGTCCGCCAGCCTGCGGCGCCATCGGCGCAAACTCGAGTGCATCGCGAACTTCCGTCCACGCCGCCGGTGGCACCGGAGCCTGGAAACGATGGTTAGCGGTATCGTCGCCGTATGGGATGCCCTTGAACGCGCTGATGCCCTGGTCAATGTAGCCGCGAATCTTGCCGGCGGTGGTGGTCGCAATAGGCGCAGTAGCAACGTCTGCGGCCACACCCGTGCCCCCGAGCGCCAGCGCCACGCATAGCATTCCAAGTGCGCGTGACGCGCTCATGGCAGTTTCGCCTGAACAAGTTTGCTCACCGCACCAAAGTCGAGCAGCGACGCCTCAGGCCGCTGCTTCAGCGCGGCGATGACCTTGCCCATTTCTTTTTTCGATACGGCTCCTGTCGCGGCGATGGCTTCGGCGACGAGCGCCTCGACCTTCGCGGCATCGAGGCCCTTGGGCAGATATTTTTCGAGCACCGCAATCTCGGTTGTGTTGGCGGCGACCAGATCGGGTCGGTTGCCTTTCTCGAATTCGATTCGCGCATCGGCGAGATTCTTCACGGCTTTGCGGAGCGTGGCGATTGCGAGCGCGTCATCGATGTCCTTGTTAGTGTCCATCGCGGCTCGCTTGATCGCGGCGTCGGCTGTGCGGAGCGCCAGCAGGGTCGCACTGTCGCGGGCCTTCATTGCAGTGATGATGTCAGCCCTGAGGGTTTCGTAGATCGTAGCCATGCCGAAAGCGTGCGGGGAACTAGGGCGGTGTCGAGCGGCGGATGCTTGTCCGGCTGACGTTTGACTCTGCGGGCACCGGGTTCAGCGTGGCGCCACCGCACGCTGCGCTATGATTAGAAAAATCCTGCCCGTCTCCACGTTAGGTCTCATCGCGGTCCTCGTCGGTCGTTCAGCCCCATTAGTCAGTTGGGTCCCCGACGGCCTGCCGCCGATGCCACCCGTCGGCGCGGGCCTCGGTGCTTACTTAAAGCCCGATCAAGGCCAGGCCGTCCTCGACGCCGCGCTCGCGCGCTTCCCCGATCGCGAATCGTGGGACGCCTACGCGCAACATGTCCGCCAGCGCATCCAAGAAGGTGCCGGTCTGGCGCCGTGGCCGAAACGAACGCCGCTCAACGCCACGATACTCGCGCGCCGCACGTTCGACGGCTACTCGGTCGAAAACGTCGCCTTCGAGTCTATCCCAGGGTATTTCGTGACTGGCAGCCTCTACCGCCCATTACTCGCGAAGACACCGTTTGCCGCCATCCTTTCCCCGCACGGCCACACCGGCCGCGTCGTGAAACCCGAGGACTACGAAAAGCAGGGCCGGTTCGAACCCGAGATGCAGCGCCGCTGCGCGAGCCTCGCCCGCATGGGCGCAGTGGTTTTCTCGATCGATATGTTTGCGTGCGACGACTCGATCCAACTCCTCGGGCAGGACGCCCACCGCCAGCCACTCGCCTTCACGATGCAGACGTGGAACGCGACCCGCGCAATCGACTTCCTCCTCACTCTCGACGGCGTGGATCCGCAGCGCCTCGGTGTGAGCGGCTATTCCGGCGGCGGCACGCAGACGTTTGTGCTCGCCGCCCTCGACCCGCGCATCGCAGTCAGCGTGCCGGTGGCGATGCCCTCGAGTTATTTCTTCGGAGGCTGTCCCTGCGAGAGCGGGATGCCCATCCATCGTAGCGCTGATCATTTTGTGAGCAACATCATGATTGCCGCGCTGGCCGCGCCGCGCCCGATGCTCGTCGTCTCCGATGGCAAGGACTGGACGCAGCACACACCCGAGACTGAATTCCCGTTTCTAAAAAAAATCTACGCTTACTACGGCGCGGAGCATAACGTGGCCAACGTCCACCTGCTCGCCGAGGGCCACGACTACGGCCCGAACAAACGCGAAGCCGCCTACCGTTTTTTCGCCGCGCACCTCGGCCTCAATCTGGCTGCCATCCTGGATGCAGCGGGAAAGATCGACGAAGCGCACGTAACGATTGAGAAGCCAGCCGCGCTGCACGTGTTCACGGCAGAGTTTCCCATTCCGCCGAACGCACTCCACGATTCAGCCACCATCGAGAAGTCGCTGCGAAATCTGCAGCAGTAGGCACGCGCGGAATTGCACCGGAATAATTCGGACGACGGCGCCTTGGTGCTGTGGTAGGGTGCGGCCATGCGAATGACCAATGCCACGATGTTTGCCCGCGTGCTCGCCAGCGACGCGAGTTGCAATGGCCGTTTTTTCTTCGGCGTCACGAGCACCGGAATCTATTGTCTCCCCTCGTGCCATGCCCGAAAGCCGAAGCCGGAAAACGTCCGCTTTTTTCCCACCGTCGAGGGAGCGCGCGCGGCCGGCTTGCGCCCCTGCAAAAAGTGCCACCCCGACGATTTCGCCCGCGGCGCCGATCCCGTGCTCGAGTCGATTGAAGCGCTCGTCGCCGAAGTGCGCGCGGCACCGCAAGATTATCCCGACGCGCGCGCCATCGTGCGGCGCTCGGGCTTTGGCGGGACGCGACTCTTTGAACTCTTCCGTCTTCATTATCACACCACGCCCGCCGATTTGCTGCTCCGCGCCCGCCTCGACGCCACCAAATCGAAACTTCTCACGACGCGCGCTGGCCTCGCCGAAATCGCGGGCGACGTGGGTTTCGAGTCGCTCTCCGTTTTCCATGATCACTTCAAAACTTTTAACGGCCTCACCCCCGCCGCCTATCGCGCTCTGGCTGCGACCCGCGAATTCGAGATCACGCTGCCGCCAGGTTTTCTTCTCGGCTATCTGCGGCGCGCACTGAGCCGGGACATTCACAGTGTCACCGAGCGGCTGGCAGGTGACCGCTACGCCTGCGTCGCGCAACTGACGGACGGTCCCGCGATGCTGACGCTCGAACTCACCCCTGATTCTGTGCGCGTGACTCTTTCTTCCGGCCCGGCGGCCGAAGGGCACGCATTGGTGATTGGTCTCCTCGGGTTGGACGAAGATGCCGCCGCTTTTTCGCGCCTTACGCGACGCCTCGGACTCGCCCGGCTCGTCGCCGGACGAACCGAACTTCGCATCAGCCGCACACCGTCGATCTTCGATGGCGTGCTCTGGTCGATCATTGGCCAGCAGATCAATTTCCCATTCGCCTGCCAGCTGAAACGCCGGCTCATCGAGCGCGCCGGCACGCCGTTTGCCGATGGCCTCTTCGCTCCGCCGACCCCAGCCGCCGTCGCCGCGCTCGATCCGGCGGATTTGCTGCCACACCAGTTTTCCCGGCAAAAGGCCGACTACGTCGTCCACACCGCCCGCCTCATCGCCAGTGGACAACTCAATCTCACGGCGTTGCGCACGATGTCGGCGACCCGCGCCGAACGCACGTTGCTCGCGGTGCGCGGGCTCGGACCGTGGTCGGTAAACTACCTGATGATGCGCTCGCTCGGCCTCCCCGACTGCGTGCCGCTCGGCGACACGGGCGTGACGAGCGGACTGCAATCGCTCCTCAAGCTCGAAGTCCGCCCCGACATCGACGCCACGCGCCGACTCATGACCGTGTTTTCTCCTTATCGCAGCCTCGCTACCGCGCACCTTTGGCAATTCAATCAACCGATTCCGACATGAGACAATTCTACGACACCTTCTCCACACCTCTGGGCGATTTTTCCGTCGCCCTCAACGCCACCGGCGCCGTCATCGCCACCGCCTTTGGTGGCGTGGCCGATCTGCGTGAACGCTTTCACGCCGATGAACTGGTGCGCGACGAAAAGCGCGCCACCGAGGTGCGGCGGGAGGTCGCGGAGTATTTCGAAGGTGATCGGAAGAGATTCTCCGTGGCCTTGGCCGCCAGCGGCACACCGTTTCAGAACAGTGTCTGGTCTGAGCTCAGGCGCATTCCCTTCGGCGAAACGCGCAGCTACGGCCAACTCGCCGCCGCGCTCGGCAAACCCGAAGCCTCCCGCGCCGTCGGCCGCGCCAACGCCACCAATCCGATCTGCCTCATCGTGCCGTGCCACCGCGTGATCGGTGCCGACGGGTCGCTCACCGGTTTCGCATTCGGCGAGGACATCAAGCGGCAGCTGCTCGATCACGAAAAGACCACCGCACTCGCGTTCGCGCCCGCGTCCTTGCCCTAGCGATCCCGAGAGCAAATCGAAATCGATCTTACTTAATCCCGAGCAGTTCTACCTCGAAGATAAGCGTGGCGCTGGGCGGGATCGCACCGGGATAACCGCGCTCGCCGTAAGCCAGATGCGGCGGAATCGTGAACTTCGCCTTGTCGCCAATCTTCAACTTCGCGATGCCGATATCCCAGCCGGCGATGACCATGTTTTCACCGAGCACAAAGCTGATCGGATCGTTTCGCGCCACCGAACTGTCGAACACTTTGCCGTCCATGAATCGGCCCGTGTAATGAACCGTGACGGTTTCACCCTTCGTGGGCGATCGACCGGTGCCGGCGGTGAGAATTTCGATTTGGAGTTCGGGTGTGGCCATCGCGAATTTGGAACCATGGAACCGTTTCCGGTCAAGCGGTCGTCTCCGCCCGCGCCTGGTGCACGGCCAAAACGAACTGTTTCAGTTTTTCCTGATCTTTCACTCCCGGAGCGGATTCGACGCCGCTGTTCACGTCGATAACACGTGCGCCGCTCGCACGGAGCGCGCCGCCAATGTTGTCAGGATTCAAGCCGCCAGATAGAATCCAAGTCTTGTCCGGATGGGTTTTCTGATGCTGTGCAAACTTCGCCCAGTCGCCGGTCGCACCGGTGCCGCCAAACTTGTCGGAGTGAAACGTATCGAGGAGGAAATGGTCCGTTAGCGGCAGCAGCGGCGCCGGCACGTCGATGCCCGGCGGCAGTTTCGGCGCGAGCCAGAGCCGGTCAACACCCACCGTTTCCGCCCAGCTTGCCACCTGGCTGGCAGGCAAATCGTGTCGGAAATGCACCTGAAAGAAATCGAATCCGGCGGCATACAACGCGCCGAGTTCGGCGGGTGTCGGCTCCACGATAACGGCGACCCTCTTCCGCCCGGGCAGTCGTTTCGCCATCGCCTGGAAGGTTTCCAACGAAACAAACCGCGGAGACTTCGGAAAGAAAATGAAGCCGAGGAAATCGACCCCGCACCGATCCGCAAATTCGGCATCAACGAGCGACGTCAGCCCGCAAACCTTCAAGCGGATCCCGTCGATCATGGCGGTCAGAACCCGTTGAGACTGGCGATGACGTGCTCGACCTGCGCATCGGTCAGCTCGGGAAAAATCGGCAGGCTCAGGCAAGTTTCGGCCGCCTTTTCCGCCACCGGAAACGATCCACGGGCGCGCCCGAGATGCGCGTAACATTTCTGCAGGTGGAGGGGCACCGGATAAATCAAATCGGTGCCAACCTCGTGCTTCGCGAGATGCTCACGGAGCACCTCGCGCCGCGGATGACGAATCGTGAACTGGTGAAAGACCGACTGGCCGTAAACCGGCTGTTCGGGCAGCCGCACGTCAGTGAGCTTGATGCCCTCCAGGTAACGCGCCGCGATCGTCTGGCGCCGCGCCGTCCACGCCGCGAGGTGCGGCAGCTTGACGTTGAGCAGCGCCGCCTGAAATCCGTCCATCCGGAAATTTCCGCCCACGATATCGTGATAATAGCGTCGATCGGAGCCATGCACGCGGATGTGCCGCGCTTTCGTGTGGACCGCCTCGTCCTTCGCCACGAATGCCCCACCCTCGCCGCACCCGCCGAGATTCTTCGTGGGATAAAAGCTAAACGTGCCGACGTCGCCGATGATGCCGACGGGCGTGTCTTTGTATTTCGCTCCCACCGCCTGCGCACAGTCCTCGATCACGTAGAGACCGTGCTTGCGCGCGACGGCGATGATCTCGTCCATCCGCGCCGGCTGGCCAAACAGGTGGACGACGATGATGCCCTTCGTGCGCGGTGTGATTGCGGCCTCCAATTTCGTCGGATCGAGGTTGAACGTGCCCTCCTCAATGTCGGTAAACACCGGCGTGGCGCCGACGTAGTTGATGCCCCACGCCGAAGAGATAAAGGTAAACGGAGTCGTCAGCACTTCGTCGCCCGCGCCAAAACCGGCAATCATGCACGCGACATGGAGCGGCGCGGTGCCGCTGTTCATCCCCAGCGCCCGCGGGTAACCAAGTGTGGCGGCGAAATTCTTCTCAAAATCCTCGACGTCTTTGCCGAGGCAGAACCGCGTGGCATCATAGGTCGCAGCCAGCGCGGCGAGCGCCGGTTCGCGCAGGGCGCGATGCTGGAGGCCGAGATCGAGAAACGGAACTTTCATGAGCCGAGTTTCTTCACGAGTGCTTCGACGAGGTGATCGAGGCTGGGTGTTTTCGCTTCAAAGGCAATGGGCAGGCCGACCTTCTTCATCGTTTCGCTCGTCTGCGGGCCGATGCTGCCGGCGAGCGGCTTCTTCGCTGCCGGCGCGAGTTTCAGCGCCGCCGCTTGATCGGTGAACGATTGCACGGCCGAGGAACTGGCAAACAGGACGGCGTCCGCACCGTGGGCGCGAAAATCGGCCGCCACCGGATCATTCGCGAGGTCGGTTTTTTCCGTCTGGTAAACCTGGAGCCGGTCAACGATCGCGCGTGCCTCCTCAAGCTTCTTCACAAGGTTGTCACGATTGAGGTTGCCGGTGATCAGCAGCAGCTTCGCGCTGTCGAGGCTGCCGGTCGCTATGAGTTCGTCGGCCAGCGCATCTGCTGTCGCGATCTTGGGCTGGCATTCGATCTTGATGTGATGCCTGGCGATTTCCTGCGCGGTCGCATCACCGACGGCGGCGAAACGGAGCAGTCCGAGCGAGCGGATGTCGTCGAAAATGCGGTGAAATTCCTCGAAGAAGAACCGCACGCCGTTCGCGCTCGTGAACACGATCCAGTCGTAGCCGCCGAGTTCTAGCAGCACGTCGGCGAGGAACTGCTTGTCGATGAATTTTGTCACCCGAATGAGCGGTAACTCGATCACCTCAGCGCCGAGCAGCGTCAGTTGGCCCGCAAGCTCAGACGACTGCTCCTTTGAGCGGGTGACGGCGACGCGGCGTCCGGCGAGGGGTTTAGTCGCGCTCATGAAAGGAGACCGAGCTGCCTCAGAATCCGGGCGGCGCACGCCGTCGGCGCGGCATAGTCCGCGTCCGTAAGTGGCAGGAATTTCGGGCCGGTGTTCTCGTGAAAAAGATAAAGCGTGTCCGCCGTCGCATGCGCCGCGAAAGCCGTATGACAACCGCCGCCGAGCGCGTTTTGGAAGGCGCGCTCGAGTGACACGGCGCGCATCGTCGGCGCATCGAAAACCGCGGCGAATTTTGCTGCGTCGACTGCCCGACATTGGATCGCGATCGCGCCCTGCCCGACCGCCGGCACCATCTCGGCAAACGACAACGGCCGAAGCGTGATTTGCGGCCAGTTCCCGATGCCAAGCCGCTGCATGCCGGCGGCGGCAAGCACCGACGCGTCGGCGACGTGCAGTTCGCCGATCTTCTTCAGGCGCGTGTCGACGTTGCCGCGAATCTCGGTAAAGGTGACCTCGGGAAAAATTCGTGCAAGCTGCAGCCGGCGGCGCGGGCTGCCCGTCGCGACGGTTCTCGGTGTGGCAACTCCCTCGTGCAATACCAACACATCACGCGTGTCTGCACGCGGCATGTAGCCACCAATCGCCAAACCCGACGGCTGCTCGCCAGGGAGATCTTTGGTGCTGTGAACGGCGACGTCGGCCTCGCCGCGAGTGAGCGCGGCTTCGAGTTCACTCGTGAAGAGTCCCTTGCCGCCGCGTTTTTCCAACGACCATTCGGTTTGCTTGTCGCCAGTGGTGACGATCTTCAGCAGCTCGGTTTCGACACCGAGTTTTTCGCGGAGGTGCGCGGCGACCATGGTAGTCTGCGCAAGGGCGAGAGGACTTTTGCGGGTGGCGAGGATGAGTTTCGTCATCGGAAAGAAAGAAGGCGCAGAGTCAGTCTCTGCGCCTCCTGGTTCATTGGCAAATATTCCGGCTTAGGCGTAGGAGGCCTGCACGCCCTTGATGTTCTTCTTCGTCATCCACGGCATCATGCTGCGGAGGTAGGCACCGGTCTTTTCGATTTGGTGTTTTTCGCCCTTCTTGAGGAGGGCGTTGTAATTCTTGAGGCCGCCCTTGTATTCGCTGACCCACTGGCGGACGAACTTGCCCGTCTGGATTTCAGTCAGAATTTTCTTCATTTCCTTCTTCGTGGCCTTGTTCACGACGCGCGGGCCGCGAGTGATGTCACCGTATTTCGCGGTCTCGGAGATCGAGAAGCGCATGCCGGCGATGCCGGATTCATACATCAAATCACAGATGAGTTTCAGCTCATGGAGGCACTCAAAATAAGCCATTTCCGGCTGGTAGCCGGCCTCGACGAGCGTCTCAAAACCCGCCTGCACAAGCGCGCTGGCGCCACCGCAAAGCACCGCTTGTTCTCCAAAAAGATCGGTTTCGGTCTCCTCCTTGAACGAGGTCTGAAGCACGCCGGCGCGGGTAGAGCCGATGCCCTTGGCCCAGGCGAGCGCCTGTTTTTTCGCGGTCTTCGATTTGTCCTGCGCGACAGCGATCAGCGCCGGCATGCCTTTGCCCTCGGCGTAAAGGCGCCGAACCATGTGGCCGGGGCCCTTGGGCGCGACCATGATGCAGTCGATGTCCTTGTGCAGCTTGATGAGTCCGAAGTGAACCGCGAGGCCGTGTGAGAAAAGGAGCGTCTTGCCCTTCGAGAGATTCGGAAGGATGTCGTTTTGGTAAACCGACGCCTGCTTCATATCGGGCAAACCAACCATGATGACGTCGGCGCGCCGAACGGCTTCAGCGGTGTCGAAGACTTCGAAGCCGTGCTGCTCGGCGACGGCCTTCGACTTCGAACCCGGGTAGAGGCCGATGATGACCTTACAGCCGCTATCCTTCAGATTGAGCGCATGGGCGTGGCCCTGCGAACCGTAGCCGAGGATGGCGAGCGTTTTATTATTAAAAACGCCGAGGTCGGCGTCTTTGTCGGTGTAGACTTTGGCGGGCATGTGGTGAAATAATTGAGAGTGAGACCGGGAGGTTGAGGGAAGGTGATGCGAGTGCCAGCTTAGCGCTTGAGGGCGAGACGGCCGGTGCGGGCAAGCTCGAGGATGCCAAAGGGTTCGAGCAACCCGAGCAGCGCGGCGATTTTGTCGTCGGTGCCGGTGAGTTCGACGATGAGGTTATCGGCGGCGAGATTCACGATTTTCGCGCGGAAGATGTCGGCAATCTGCACGATTTCGGAACGGGTTTTGGCGTCGGCCCTGACTTTCACCAACACGAGTTCGCGGGCGACCGCCTGACCCTCCTTGAAATCGACGACTTCAACGACGTTAACCAGTTTCCTGAGCTGCTTGATGCACAGATCGAGTGCGGTCTCGTCGCCCTTGAGGACGGCCGTAATCCGCGAAAGCGACGCATCATGAGTGGGCGCGACGTTGAGCGAGTCGATGTTGAAGCCGCGGCCGGAAAACATGCCGGAGACGCGCGCCAAAACGCCAAACTTGTTCTCAACGAGGACCGAGATCGTATGTCGCATGGAAATTTAGGGAAATAGGGATGGTGGACGCTAAGGGCGTCTACTACTAGCAGCGAGGCGCTCCATGAATGTCACGTGGGGACTGTATTTGGATGGAGACAGCGCGTCGCATGTTAATAGGATTTGTGTGATGGGTTTGGCGGACGCCGAGGGTAACCGAGCGTCGCTGCTAGCCAGACGACGAGGCCTGCTGGGGCCACAATCGTGCATCCACTAGCTGCTATCGCAGGTCACAATCGACTACCGAATGGGTGATCGTGGGGAATGCTGGGGGCGCGTCGAGTCAGAATTTGGGTGCCCGCTCTCAGCACCCAATCGATTCTACCTGATTTCGCGTTGGTTTTGAATACGCTGGAGCCATGGCCCTCAAACACCAAGCCCCCTGCAACGCGAACCGCACCTACAACGATACTCGCAACCTCACCCGTGAGGAACCGACTCTATCCGAGCCTGCGCCGCTTGGAAGATCATCTCCTTGCGGCACTCCGCCCCCGGCGCACCGACCGGACCCGCGTGGCGGCGTTGATTGGCACCGGCTGGCTCCTCGACGGCGTAAACGCTGGCGTTCCAACCTAAAGTCTAATTATTATAGGCGACTGGTATAACTTGGCGCGTTTGATCTTTAGCTGCTTGGTCTAGGGCTCAGAAAGTAGCGTCCTTCTGCAACCTTCCGGATTGCCTTCAACAACTCGTCGATTGCGGGCTTGGCTACATAGCCGACGGCGCCGGCGGAAAATGCCAGATTGATCAATTCCGGTCTCGAATCTCCGGTAAAAACCACGATCCGAGCGTTGGGGAGGACTTGGCTAATTCTCTTGGTCGCCTCAATGCCATCAAAACGCGGCATAATTACATCCATAATGACGACGTCAGGTTCAGTTTCGAGAGCTAGTGCGACCGCATCGCTCCCAGTCATGGCATCGCCCGCAATAATCATGTCGTTGCATGACTTGATCGCCAAGCGAAGCAGGTCCGGGATGTCCCAGGCGTCGTTAAAAGTGCTGGGTGGATGGCAGCATAGGGATTGGTTTCAGGGATTGGTGGATTGGCAAGGGTGATATACCTCGGAGAGACAAAGGCGGGTGAGATGTCTTGGCCGGCGCCGAGGACA
>CAIMFY010000069.1 GCA_903840415.1 uncultured Opitutia bacterium
GGTCCAAGATTCATTTTTCGGGCCAGAATGACCCGAATCCCCATTTTCCAAACCATATCCGTAACATCTCGCTGGTTGTGTTATTCACGAAGGAGATGCGACTTAGGAAATCAGTTTTAGCCCTTAGCTGGACAGCCGTGAGGCGGTGTTAACCCACTCGATCTCGCCGGTGCGGTCGGTAATCACGATGGCATCCGCCGCGGCTTCGAGCGCGGCACCTCGGAGGCGGAGATCTTGCTCGGCCACCAAGCGGTCAGTGATGTCGACGATGTAGCCGGCCAGGAGGGTCTGGCTGCCTTGAACGATGGGAAACCTGACTGTAACGTAGTCACGGCCGTTGAAATGTTCGTCCCGTTTCAACGTCTTGCCGCTCTTCACGACGGCTCGATCGTCGGCGGTCAACTTAGCGGCGAAGTCGGGGGGGAAGAGCTCGGTCATCGTCTTGCCGGTGATCTCCGCTGGCGTGAGGCCGACCAGTTGCTGAAAAGGTCCGCTGGCGAGCAGCACGTGGCTCTCGGTGGGAGTCACCCGTTTGATGTAGGTCAAAATAGGTGAGTTTTGCAGGTAGAGCGCGAACAGTTCGTGGCTCTCCCGCAGCGCCTCCGCCGCAGCCAGACTGTGTTGGAGGTGGTTGGCGCGCTGGTGTTGCCACCACAGGCCGGCGCCGGTGCCCGCGCCACCGAGGAGAATCCCGGCGAGCAAGATCGTGGACCACATTCTCTCGCGCAACGGCTCATCGACTTCAGCGAGGTCAATCTTCGCGATCAGCATCCACGGCGTATCAGTTACAGGGAGGGTGGCGGCCAGAACGGGCACGCCACGATAGTCCACGCCCTGCATGATTCCAGCCTGGCCCGAGGCCGCTTTGACGGCGGGGAAGTCGGTTTTCTCCAGAGGAATTTTCAGGTTGAGCGCGGCGTCGGGCCGGAAACGGAGCGCATTCAGATAGAGAACATCGTTTCCATCGCGCCGCACGAGCAGGGTCTCACCCGATTCGCTCGGGGTGGGCCAGCGTTGGATGTAGGGATAGAGAAACGTGGCCGGGTCCACGCTCAGCAGGAGCACGCCGAGCGGATGCAGGTTCGCGGCGTCATCAAAAATCGGCACTTCGATCTTCAGGTAAATCCGGTGGTCGGAATCATCCCGATAAAAATCCAGCAAGCTTGTCTGCCCCGAGCGCAGGACTGCCGCAGCGGATTGGACGATATTTGCGCTTACGGGCGGCAATGCGTCGCGCTGCGAGAGCCGCGTGACGCCTTGCGCATCGAGCAGTCGCCAGTGATCGTAGCCGTAGGTGACCTGACAGTTGCCGATCCACGTCTTGAGCTGGAGTTGCGCGGTCTCGTCGGCGGCCGAAGCGAGTGCTCGGCGCACCAAGGCCGCGAAGGCGGGATTCTCGAAAAAAATATGGCCGTCACCCAGCCGCTCGCGGTGCCATTGCGCCAGTTCATCGGACTTCAATTCGCAGATGGAGAGGAGTTCCTGTTCGGCGTCGCGGCGAAAATGCTGCTCGGAGCTGCGGTAAAAAAAATAACTGCCCGCGATGACGCCCAAGGCGCCTAGGATGGCGAGTGTGGGCCAGAACGACGGCAGGGTCGAGGACGTGGCGTGAGATTTTTCCGGGCGGTCCGCCAACAAGAAGGTCGCGAAGCCGAGCGCGGCGAAAGCCAGAATGGTGTTGAGCGAGGGCGGATGGAGTGGGTTGCCGTAGAGCAGCGGCACACCAAAACTATGGCCAA
Source organism: uncultured Opitutia bacterium (assembly GCA_903840415.1). Taxonomy (GTDB): domain Bacteria; phylum Verrucomicrobiota; class Verrucomicrobiia; order Opitutales; family Opitutaceae; genus CAITWF01. The sequence goes on from CAIMFY010000069.1 coordinate 1,740, forward strand.
GCAGAAACACGAAACTGGTGGCGAGGACGATACTCGCCGAGCCAGCAGCCAGCTTCCAACGCCAGGCGGAGACGTGGCGCGGAGCCAGGGAGACCAGAAACGACAGGCTCGCGCACAGAAAACACAACGCCGAGACCGGTGGCATGTGGCCGATGGGCACACCGTCCAGCGTCGCGGAAATATTGAAACCAAGATGTTCCGCATCCCATTGAATGTCCTGACTGGCCAGCCCGAACAATCCGAGCGTCACCACCGCGATCATTGCGACCAGGGCGCCGCTCAGCCACCGCACCCGGGGGTTGACGGCGGGCCACGCTCGCAGGCCAATCGCGACGCTAAACAACAGAAATAGCACCGCCGAACTTGGCGCCATCGGGACCAGGCGCGGGCCGAAACTGGCCAGACGGGGCGCACCCAGTGCCCAGCCTAGCAAAGCCAGCAACCCAAATGCCGCGATGAGGCCGCTTGCCGCCCGCACGAGAAAAATTCGCGTGAGCGCCGACCCGGTGGGTTTTGCCTTTTCGGCCGCGATCATGGGGTGACGATGAGGCTGTGCCATTTGGTCCAAGGCGCAAGGCGCAGGTTGGGAGTGGGGTTGACGGAGCGAGTGGAAGCCCAAGCCGAGCCTCGATCGAATTCACCAAGGTGCCCGCCGGTGGATCGCACTCCGAGGCGCCTCCCAACCAATCAAAAGGCGCAGGCCAAAAAAATCCCCGGAATAAATTCCGGGGATGATGATACGGATTCCGATCGTTCAGGAATCTTTGAAGAAACCGTCTTCGGCCGCGCCTCGAGTTCGCTGGAACGGAGTCGGGCGCGCTCGCTGCCGAGCGCTTCACTTTCCGACTCGGCGAGGCGCTCGGTGGCGAGCGCGGCGGCAAAGTCGCGCCGCGCCTCCTGCACCTGGGCGAGGTTGAGATAGAATTCGGCGAGGACGCGGTGGCTGCCAATCGATTCCGCAAGCGCTCGCACGGCGACGAGGCGGGGCAGCGCCTCGTCGGCCCGGCCAAGCTGGCGCAGGAGGCCGGCGATGGCGGCGACCGCGCGCACCTGCCCGCTGCGATCGCCGTTCGCGATGCGGCCGGCGACGATTTCCTCGTAGCGCCTCAGCGCATCCGCCAAATCACCACGGTCTTCGGCGACGTCGGCGATGTTGACGAGCGAGTTGACGGTATTCCACGGGCGGTTCTGTTTTCGCCAGTAGACGCGGGACTCCTCAAAGGCACGGAGGGCGGCGTCGTAGTGGCGGGCCCGCGCCTCGCTCAGACCCACGACAGTGAGCGCGTAGATCCGCACGTCCCCATCGCCGGCGAGCGTCGCAAGCCTCAGCGCGCTCTCGGCGTGCGAACGCGAAAGAGCGTCGTCCTTCATCGTCGCATAGATTTCGCTGAGGTAGCGATGGCCCTGGGCACGGATGCGATTGTCGTTCAGCAGTTCGGCGCAATTGAGCAGGCGCTGGGAGTAATCGAGGGCCGACTCGTTATCGCCCATGAGGAAGTAGTCGTATGCGAGATGGCGGACGAATTGGATCTGGTCCTGAAGCGTACCGGCGCGGTCGGCGAGTTCGAGACCACCGCGCGCCGCCGCGATCGCTTCGGCAAATTTACTGGCCTGGTAAGCCGTGCGGTGCTGGTTCTCCGCAGTTACGAGCGTGTCGCGGACACCCAATGGATCTGGCACAGCCATTGCGCTTTGCGCGCAAAGCGAAGGCGCCGCGAGGGCCAGCGCAATGACGAGGATGCCGGGAAAATTTCTACAACAAATCACAGGGTCGGGAGCAGACCAAAATGCTCTTTCGCAATCGTTCCATGGCGAGCACTTTTCACTAGGACGACGAAGCGTGCGGCCCATAAAGCAATTATGCAGGACACGGCGACGAACGATCGGGACGGTGGGTTATGAAATCAATCACTAGAGGTCTATCGATACCCGAATGGTGGAAGAACGACGCCTGAAGCCGTCAAGTTTGCTACGCTTTAACCGATCTTGACCGAGTAACATCATCTCAAAGCACCACAGACATGAATAGACTGAACCGTATTACTCGCCGATTATCCGTCGCCTTTGCGAGTTTCGCACTGCTCGGCCCCCAATGGGTAGCCGGTATCGCGTTCGCCGGGCAGCCCGGCTGGAACGAATCAAAATGGCTTACCGAAATGTCGGTGGGGGCTAAAGAGAGTTTTGACGATAACCTCTTGGGTGTTTCCGGTCATGGGCTGCCGACGCACTCATCATGGGTCAACGCGTGGTCACCAAAGGTCGGCTTGAATCTCCTGCCCATGCTGCCAGAGCAACGGACGATTCAGATGTTCTCATTCATCTATCAACCGGAAGTGGTCTCCTATTCGGGCGCATCGGAGGAAAATTACACCGCGCACAAGATCAACACCACGCTCAAGGGCAAAGCCGGAGCGCTGACGTTCAGCCTAGACAACTCATTCCTCTACAACGACGGCAACAAGGTCGCGCCAACCTATGCTCTCAACCAAATCGCGGGCGCTGCAGCGAACCAGAACGACAAATATCGCAGCAACTACGCCAATGCGTTGCCACGCGAGCGCCGGAATCAGGACCAGGATCGCTATGCCACACAGCTGCAATACAACCTCGGAAGTTTCTTTGTTCGGCCAGCCTCAGCCTTGGTCTTTTATGACCTCCATACCTACCAGGCCAACACGGGAGCGGCGCCGTTCAAAGGCTACCAAAATTACTGCGACCGCTACGACCTCAACAGCGGAGTGGATTTGGGATACAAATTTGCGCCTGAAGCGGCCGTAACCGTGGGCTATCGCACTGGATATCAATACCAGGAGCGGTTTGCGCCGACGATCAGCTCCGACCAGCACTACGCCTCAAATCATTACCAACGGCTGCTGGTTGGCCTGGAGGGCAAGTTAGCAGGTTGGATCACGGTGAAGGTGGTCGCTGGTTCGGATTTTCATGACTACAACCCCAATGCTCCGGTGGGTAATCTGAACGTGAGGCGGTTGTATGGCGACGCCGTTTCAACGCTGATTATCTCCCCCCACCAGTCAGTATATCTCAATTTCAAGCAATGGCTGTTTCTCTCCAGCACGGGCTTGGCGCCTTATAACGACATCACTTATTCGCTAGCCTACCATTTCGGCGCGACGAAGAATCTTGGCCTCGATTTTGGGGTGAAACGGCAGGAAGCCGACTTTAGGATGGGCAACGATTTCCTCGGTTCTGCACCGTGCCAGCGGGATGACATTGATTACGGGACCACAGGGTCGGCGAACTACACTTTCAGTCCACAGTTTAGCGGGAGCGTGACCATCAACTTCGATCTGGCTCGAAATGGAGCGAAGGACTTGGCCGCGACGTATGCTCCCAGTTACCGCGAGTTTGATCACAAGGTGGTCGCGCTTGCCGCGCAGTATCGTTTCTAAGACCAGCACCGTGAACACCGCGCAGATGCCACTGAGGGCAAATGCACTCACGACCCAGTGAAGAATCTTCATGCGCGTAGCGGCGTGGTCGCGGTCACTTTGGTATTTCGAGGAAGCAATCTCAAACCGTCGCCATCAGCGCCGGCCGCGCGCGTCCGAGCTTGGCTGCAGCGGCAAATACGAGCACGCCCACCACACCGCAGGCTGCCTCGCACACCAGCATGTTTCGGTGGCCAAAACGCATGTCGACCGCCGCGAGCACGAGGCTCATATACCAGATTGGAGTGTTGGAGAGTGAGGCGAATCCGTTGTATTTTGTCGCGGCATTGCCGGCGCCTATCGCTTCGAGCACGAATCCGGTGAACGCGGCAAAGGTGAGACCCGTGGTGAACGAATAGGCCAGACTCCCACCCACGAAGACCGGCAAGTTCGCCGGCAGAAACGCCATCGCCAGTGCTACCGCCGCCATCACCAATCCGTAGCCGATGTAGCACGCCCGCGCACCCCAGCGGTTGCAGCCGTAGCCGCCGACGATGCAGCCCGCCATGCTGATCAAACCGCCCAAGAAGCCCTGGATCAGTTCCACGGTGCCCGCCCCCGCGCCCCAATGCGCCGCGATGTCCGCTTGCGCCAGCACCGACGAGGCTGCGCCCGTGCCGACCGGAATCACACACAGCACCGCGCAGAGAAATCCCGTGCGCGACCACAACACCTGCCAGAGATCGATCCCGAGATTTCGCATCGCGCCTCCGAGCGAACACCCGCGCGATTCCGCCGGCACGTCGGGCAGCCAGGGCAACGCGATGCCGCACGCGAGCATCGCCGCGGCTAGAATCGCTCCGGCCTCCCAGCCAGCTGGCAGCGTTTCCAACAGCCACAGGCCCAAACCGCCGCCCAAGCCCGTCCCGCCGAGATTGCCGGCTTGAAACCAGCCGCTCACTCGCCCGCGGTCGCTTTCGGGCGTCAAGTGCGCCACGAACGCCTCGACCGCGAAGCCGACAAACGTGCTCGCAAAGCTCGTCGCCAGCACCACCCCTTGCATCAGCACCCACGTGGACGGGCCCAACGGCACCATGCACAGCGCCAGCAGACCTAGCGCCACGGCGCTGTTTGCCATCAGATACCATCGGCGACGCGTCAGTGTCGTGTCGGACACCGGCGACCAGAAAAATTTCCAAACCTGCGGCACCAACGACAGCGCCACCAGTTCCGCGCCCTGTTGCACCGACAGCCCGTGTCTCGTTGCCAGAAACGCCAGCGCCACGGTGACAAACCCGGACGTGGCTCCGAATGGAATGATCAGAATCGAATAGACGATCGGATGAGACAATTGTCTCGGCTGCGAGCCGGGGCCAAGTGGGAGTGGCACGCCGCGAGCGTGCGAAGCGGCGACCGCTGCTCAAGTCAATTTCCCTCGTGGTCCTTAACGAGAGGGAGTGGGTAGGGTGACGGAACTTTTTTCCTCATCGCGAACGCGGCGATGCGAGGACGCGCATCATCGTTCAATCACGCCACGAAAGATCTTCGTCAGATTTCCCGGATAGCGGACGTCAGGGAAATTCCCATTAAGAACGTCAGGGTTTTGCCGATGTAAGAGCAGGTCCAAACCACAACGTCTCTTCTTTGCGCCACCAACCAGCACCATAACCCCTAATTGGAACCAGCTGACGATGTGTGCGCCTTGGGCCGGTTTCGATGCAGAAATGAACACCGTCTCTTATGAAAAATTCATCCGTCCCCATAGCCAGTGCCACCGCGACAGCTCCGGCCCTTGCCGGCAAATACCTCACCGTGCTGATCGGCGGTGAATCCTACGGAATCCGAGTGACGAAAGTGCGCGAGATCATCCGTCTCCAGAAGATCACGCCGGTGCCGCAAATTCCGTCCTACGTAAAGGGCGTGATCAACCTCCGCGGACGGATCATTCCCGTGATCGACCTGCGGTTGAAATTCAACTTCACGAACATCGAGGACACTGAGCGGACCTGCATTGTCGTCTCGCAAGTGGCCGTCGCCTCGAGCCAAGGCTCCGTGCAGATGGGCCTGATTGTCGACGGTGTGGAGGAGGTCATCAACCTGACTGCGACAGACATCGCTGACACGCCTGAATTCGGCTCGACGGTCGACACCACCTACATCCTCGGGATGGCCAACGTGAAGGGCGTCGTGAAGACGCTGCTCGAAATCGACCGCGTTGTCTCGGGCGACCAACTCGCCTGCTTTGCTGCCTGAACCATTTTTCCAGTTACAGACCAAGAACACATCCATGAATAAGTTAAAGCTAAGTTATCGCATCGCTCTCGCGTTTGGCGCTCTCATCGCCATCGCCCTTTTCCTCGGTGGCTACGCCGCCCTCGAGATGAATTCAGCCACCCGGCAGTCCACCACCCTGTCCAAAGCCAAAGTGCCAGAAGTCACGGTGGCCAATGACATCGAGCGTTCCTACCAAAGCGCGATGCTTGAAATTCGCACCTATGGTTTGACGGGAGATGACAGCGCCCTCGCAAGCGGCCTCAAGAACATCGAGGAGGTCAAGGCGCACCTGAAGGAAGTCGACGAGTTGGTCGCTAAAGTCCCGAGCCTCGAACAATTAAAAGTCAGCTCAGATTCGGTCGATGCCAAAGTCGCGGAATACGAGAAATACATCAAGGAGACCGCCGCGCTCGACAAGACCATGGAGGCCAACCGAGCCCGAATGGACACCGAGGCCAAGGCCTTCATGGCGGTTTCTCATGCGTTCCTCGAACATCAAACCAAGTCCTTAAAGGAAGAGATCACAACGAATACCGCCCCGGATAAATTGGAACAGCGGTTTCTCAAGACGACCTTGATCAACGATATCATTGATGCGGGCAATGCGATCCGGCTGGCGGCATGGCGAGCGCAGGCCGAGCGGAATCCAAAACTCATCGAAGACGCCCAGAAAAATTTCGACACCATCAAGTCCAAGCTGGCGGAGCTACGACCTATCACCAAGCTGGCCATCAATGTGCAGCAGATCGCCGACTGCCAGAAAGCAGCGGAAGGTTATCAGGCTGCGATGCTCGATCTCGCGAAGAATTGGACGGCCAACACCGACGTCGCCGCCAAGAGCAATACGGTCGCCATCGCGGCTCTCGCTGAAGTCGAGAAAACGGCAACGCTCGGTCTCAATGAGACCCGCGATAGTGCCGACACGACCGCCAAATCATTGAGTGCGACCACCACATTAATGCTGATTGGCCTCACACTCGCTGCAATCACAGGCGGCCTCATCGCCTTTTTCATGACGCGATCGATTACCGGTCCGATTCAATCCGTCGCCACGACTTTGGCCGCGGGCGCCGAACAGACCACCTCGGCCGCCGGTCAGGTTTCCTCCGCAAGTCAGTCCCTCGCGGAAGGCGCCAGCGAGCAGGCCGCCTCACTCGAGGAAACGAGTTCTTCGTTGGAGGAACTAGCCAGCATGACCAAACGCAACACCGACAACGCGCAAAAGGTAAACGAACTCTCCAAACAGACCCGCGTCGCCGCGGACACTGGCGTCAGCGACATGCAGTTAATGAGCGGCGCGATGGATGCCATCAAGACTTCCAGCGACGACATCGCGAAAATCATCAAAACGATCGACGAAATTGCCTTTCAAACCAACATCCTTGCGCTCAACGCCGCGGTCGAGGCCGCCCGGGCCGGCGAGGCGGGAATGGGCTTCGCGGTAGTCGCCGAAGAAGTGCGGGCGCTCGCCCAGCGCAGTGCCCAAGCCTCCAAAGAAACCGCCGCCAAGATCGAAGGCGCCATCACCAAGACCGGCCAAGGCGTCCAGCTCAGCGCCAAGGTCGCCCTTTCTTTGAACGAAATCGCGACTAAGGCCCGGCAGGTCGACGAACTGGCCGCAGAGGTCGCCAACGCTTCCCGCGAACAGAGCCAAGGCATCGAACAGATCAATATCGCGGTGGGCCAAATGGATCAAGTCACCCAAGCCAATGCCGGGGGCGCCGAGGAAAGCGCGAGTGCCGCCGAGGAGCTCAATGCCCAGGCTGAATGCTTGAAGGAAGCGGTCAATGAACTGCAGCGTCTCGTCGATGGAGGCAGCGGTGTCCGCGTCCAGGCCGCGACACCCCATCATGTGCGCCCAATCATCACGAAGCCGGCGGTTAAGAAGACGCCCTTCGCCAAGACCGAGGCAGCCGCATCGGTTCAACACCGTAACGCCGCCACCAACGGGAATGGTCACGAGCAGAAGCCGTTTGAGGCTCCCGCACGCGGTAGCATCACCGCGCCTCGATCTCTTGGAGAAGCAGCAGGCGATTGATCATTTGCGCACCACTGTCGCTGTCACGGAGGCCAGCCTCCGCGCAAACGCCGGCGACCTCGCGAAGGTCCGCTCGTTCCGCCTTGCGGTAATCGATGGAGTGGTGGCGTTCGGCGTCATCGCGTTCGCTGGGTGGGTAGTCATGCGGTATCGCGCGCGCACGGTGCGCCTGCAACGGGCGGTGTCGCAGGCGCTCAAGACTACGTCTTCTTCATTGTAAACGTTGCGAGCGATCTCGGCATGGCACTCCCGTCGGAGGGCGGCAAGTGGTGTCGAATCTGCTGGCGGACAAGGGGCAGCGACGCTGGTTTGCCGCTGGTTGGCGAATTGAATTGCCGCCCGCGCCGGACCAGTTAACGGCCCGAGTTTGTTTCCTTTCAGTTCCATGCCATTTGGCGCTCAGCACCTCAACCCGCCATTTTACAGCGGAGAAAAACTGGCGGAGAGGGGGGGATTCGAACCCCCGGTAGGCTTTTACACCTACAACGCTTTAGCAAAGCGCCGCTATCGACCACTCAGCCACCTCTCCGGAACAGGTTCGCGAGGCAATGCGCCAGACCGAGCAAGTGCAAGGCGGTTTTTCGCGCCCCGTCACGCATCAGTTTTCGTCGTCAACCGGTCGGTCAAGTTCGTCCCGGCATTCCGCGATCACCCGCAACCAGATTTCGCGTAGATCGAAAAGCCGCGGTTGCGCCTCGGCCCGCCACGCCACCAGCGACTCTCGGAGGAGCGCCTCGTCGGAATTGAGGAGCGCGAGCGAACCATTCAGGGCGCCAAGCGCGCGCTTAAAAAGACTCACCGCCATCGCGTAATCGCCGAAATCGAGCGCATGGATCGCGTGTGTGGCTGGTTCCTCGCTGCTTTGCAACGAGGCGAGAAAGGAAACGGCGAGCGCTTGCGGCACCAGTGTGCCGTCGCTTGCCAGTGTTTCCCAATCGCGCCGCAGACCGAGCGCGATCGCTTTCGTGGCGATAAAAATGGGATTCTTGTGCAACGTGTAGACATCATCATCCGTGAACGACGTTTCCTCTGACTCACGCGGCGCCACGTCCATCCCCTGATCGTCGCTCCAATCGTCCTCGCCCCAACCCATTTTTTCCGCGACGACGTCGATGCGGTCGGAACTGTGCCGGGCCGCCTCATAGAAACGGAGATAGCGGTGAATGGCTTCGTCTTGCTCGCGGAGATAACGCTCCCAGTCGAATTCATTCCAAGCGAGGTCGCCGCGGTCATTCCACTCGTTTTCCGGGCTGCCATCAGAATCGAAATTACTCATTCGTGGGCGCGAAACTCAGCGGGCGGCGTCTCCAAATGCAAATATAATTCCTGACACCGGCACCGGCAAATTTTGCAGATTGAACCGCCGTCAACATCGTCGCTACCGTTGTTGCCGAATGGCAGACGTGCATCACGAGATCGTTTATTTTACCGGCCATGTGCAGGGCGTGGGCTTTCGCTACTCGACGCTGCAGGTCGCCAAGGAGTTCGAGATCGCGGGCTTTGTCCGCAATCTGCCCGACGGCCGAGTGCACTTGGAAGTAGAAGGACGGCCGGGAGATGTCGCCGCTTTCATCGCCGCAGTCGAGGAGCGCATGCACGGGCTCATTCGCAAGACCGAGCGCAGTGCGCAGATGCGGCCGTCGCAACTGGCCGGCTTTGCGCTCCTCTAGGTTCATGCCTGATTCGACTGCCAGTTCCCCGTTTGCCGCAGTCCCTGCGATCGAATTGCGCGGCTTAATCAAGGATTTCCCGATCGGACTGCGGGGAGTGAAACTCCGCGCCGTCGATCGGTTGGATTTGCGGATCGAGGCGGGACAGGTGTTTGGACTACTGGGCCCGAACGGCTCCGGCAAGAGCACGACGATCAAGATTATCCTCGGGTTGCTCGAAGCGACGGCAGGGACGGCGACCGTGTTTGGCGCGCCGAGCGGCGACATCGCGGCACGCTGCCAAGTGGGCTATCTACCGGAATCGCCGTATTTTTACCGGCACCTGACGGGGCGTGAACTCGTGGCTTTCTACGCGAGAATTTGCGGGTTGCGCGGGCCGACGCTCGCCGACCGCGTGGCCGATGTGCTCTCGCTCGTCGCCATGACCGACGCCGCGGATCGGCGCGTGGGCACCTACTCGAAAGGCATGTTGCAACGGATCGGACTGGCGCAGGCGCTGGTACATGATCCGCGGCTCGTGATTCTCGACGAGCCGACGGCAGGCGTCGATCCGGTCGGCGCGGCGGCGATTTCGGAAATCATCCTGCAACTGAAGGCGCGCGGAAAAACCGTGCTTATCACCTCGCATCTCCTCGGCCAGATCGAGGATATCTGCGATCGTGTGGCGATTCTCGAGCGCGGGCGGTTGCTGCTGGAAGGCGCGATGCGCGATTTGGTGCGGCGCTCTGATCGGCAGGCGCTCGTGGTCGAGACGTTGTCGGCAGACGAGTTAGTGGAGTTGCGCGCTTGGCTGGCGACACGCGGCCGCACGCTTGAGTCGGTGGAGCAACCGCGCGAACGGCTCGATCGGATTTTCCTAGAGCGGGTCAGTCGCGCACCGGAGGAGCGCCCATGACACCTCGTCCAATGTCATTCACTCGCATCCGGCTCATCGCTGGCAACACGCTGCTGGAGGCGGCGCGGCAAAAGCTCTTCAGTTTCCTCGTGCTGCTGGCCGTCGCGCTGGTGGGCGGCGCGCAATGGTTTCGCGACTTCAACTTCGGCACGCCCGAGCTGAAATTTCTGGCCGACTTCGGCTTCGGGGCGATGGCATTTTTCGGGGCGGCGTTGACGATCGCGGCGACCGCGCAGCTTTTCTTCAGCGAGATCGAACACCGCACGGTGCTCACGCTGCTGGCCAAGCCGGTCGGTAGGGCGGATTTCGTGCTGGGCAAATTTTTTGGCGTGGCAGTGGTGACGGCGGTGTTTTGCGCGCTCCTGACCGCGCTGCTCGCGGCGGTGCTGTGGTCGCGCGAGACGGCGCTGATGCGCGAAATGCCGGAGGCGTTTGCCGGCGGCCGGGTGCTGCACTACGGCGCGATTGCGGCGGCGGGCCTTGTGCAGTGGAGCAAACTCGCGGTGCTGGTGGCGTTCACACTGCTGATCGCGAGCTTTGCGCAATCGCAACTCTACACGGTGATCGCTGGGTTTTTCGTGCTGGTGATTTGTCACCTGCAATATCTCGCGCAGGAAACCTACGCGCGTTCCGGTTCGGCCATCGGGTCGGCGGTCACGGGCGCGATTGGCCTGCTGTTTCCAAATTTTCAGCTCTTCAATCTGGCGGACGACGTGGGCGCGGGCGGCGGGCTGCCGTGGGTTCGCGTGGTGCGGGTGGAACTCTACGCGCTGGGCTACGTCGCCGCGGCGTGTGCGCTGGCCATTTATAGTTTTCGCAAACGTGAAATCTAACCTGCTCACCGCCGCGGTGATCGCTATTGGTCTCGCGCTGGCTCATGGCGCGCTGCGGCCGGTCGAGGCGCCGCTGTGGGCGGCGTTGCGCGCGGAGCAGCCGGCGCTGCGGCTGGCGACCGCCGGGGCGATGGCGGGGCAGGGACTCACACTCGGCGTGCTCGGCGGGTTTCGTGCGATCGCGGCGGACTTCACTTGGCTGCGAGTGTTTGTGATTTGGGAGAAACGCGATCTGCCGGCGACGGAGACGTTGCTGCGCCTCGTCACCGCGATCGATCCAAGACCGGTTTATTTTTGGCTGAACGGCGCGCGGATCGTGGCTTACGACATGACGGCTTGGCGCATCGCGGCGGCGGGCGGTTACGATGCGGTGCCGGCGGCGGAGCAGGAGCGATTGGGAATGCAGCAGGCGCATCTCGCCCTGCATCATCTCGACGAGGCGATGGCGTTTCATCCGGCCAGTGCGGATTTGTGGATTGAGCGCGGCAGCATCGAACTCAACCGGCTGCACGATCCGCTGGCGGCGGCGGCGAGCTACCGCCATGCGTGGGAACAGCCGGGTGCGCCGTATTTCGTGGCGCGGCTGCATGCGGAGATGTTGCGCCGCGCGGGTCGCAAGGCGGAGGCGCTCGCGTGGCTGGTGCGGCTGCATCCGCAACTGCCGAAGCAGGACGAGGCAGCCGGGGCGGATATGGTGCTCGGTCGCATCCGCGATCTGGAGCGGGAATTGGCGGTGCCACTGGATCGCGTTTACCGAACTGCACCGTAAGAGAACCGAAGAGTGATAACGTGGATGAAACTTTGACACGGGGAGGGCCGTTGCCCTTGCTGGCCGGACTCCCGCTACTGTCCTGATGTCTGTCAATTTGCCGTTCCTGCTCTTCGCGATTTTCCTGCTGTGGTTTCCGCGGCAGTGGATGCGGCAAGGGCTGTCGATCTGGAACCGTCGGAAACAGCGCAGCGAGCGCGTGGTCCGTCGGACGGAAGAACCGTGGAACGTGGCCGAGCCGGGTGATCCCGCCGTGCGTTTTGGGGCCGAGTTCAAGAAGCTGCGCAACTATGTCGACGTGCTACGGGCGGCAGCGGGATCTGTCGCGAACATGGGCGGGTTTGGTCTAGAGGCGTGCGTGGAAACAGATTCGGGCACCACGGCAATGTTGGCGGAAGTGCTGGCGTTGAAAATTGCGATTCTCCTCGTGGGACTTTTAATTCAAACGGTGCGCTACGAGCGGCAGAGGCTGTTGTTTTTCGCGCCGATCTTTTATTTGCTGGGACTTTCGGTTGGGTTGTGCGGCGGTCGGGCGGCGCTGTTTGCGTTCGCCTTGGTCTGCACGGTCAATCCGATGCTTAAGAATCCGCAGGGTTTTTTGGCGGTGTATGCAGTAACGATCGGAGCGTTCGGATATTTTTTTGCTGATAACGGAGCCGTGCGGTCGATCGTCGCGGTCGTGTTTTTTCTTTTGCCCGTGCTACTGAGTATGCTCGCTGATCGGCCGCTAGTGTTGTTCTCCCGGCGAGGCACGCGGATGCCTAGCGTGCCGTCGTGAGCGCGGCGCCATGGAAAATCTGGCTGGCGGCGGCGCGGCCGCGCACGCTCCCGGCGGCGGTGGCGCCCGTGCTCGTCGGCTCGGCGCTGGCGTGGCGCGATGGAGTCTGCGATCTGCGCGCCGCAGGGTTGTGCCTTGCCTTTGCGCTGCTCGTACAGATTGGAACAAACTTTGCAAATGACTATTTCGATTTTTTAAACGGCGCGGACACGGCCACACGCGTCGGGCCACGCCGGGCGGTGGCGGCGGGATTGATCGCGCCGGCGACGATGCGCGCCGCGATGGGGGCGGTGTTGGCCGTGGCGTTTGCGATCGGACTGGGGCTGACCGCGTGGGGTGGGCCATGGCTGATCGCGGTGGGCGTCGCGAGCATCGTGTGCGGTTTGGCCTACACGGGCGGACCGTGGCCGCTCGGCTATCACGGGCTCGGCGACGTGTTCGTGTTTGTCTTTTTCGGATTGGTGGCCGTCGGCACGACTTATTTTGTGCAGGCGGGTCGAGTGACAACCGATGCGCTGCTCGCGGCCGTGCCGATTGGTTTGCTGACGGCAAATATTCTCGTCGTGAACAACTATCGCGATGTCGAAACCGACGCCGCCGCGGGGAAGCGGACACTCGTCGTGCGTTTAGGCCGCGGTTTTGCGCGGGCGCAGTTTGCGGTGTCGTTGGCGATCGCGCTGGCGATGCCGGCGGTGTTTTTTTTGCGCAGCCGCAACGCGTGGTGCCTGCTGCCGTTTGCGCTGGCGCCGCTCGCCTGGCGGCACGTGCGCCGTTTGCGCGACAGCAAATCGCCCAGCGAACTCATCGAGTTGCTGGGCGATACGGGAAAACTGCTGGCGATCTACGCCGGGCTTTTTTCGATCGGCGTGGCGCAGTAGCTGAGGGGAAGATTACGCGCCGAGGTGCGCGGCGAGCTTCGTCTTGAGCGTGGCCTTCGGCATCATGCCGACGAGCGTCTCCGCGGCCTGGCCACCCTTGAACAGGATCATCGTCGGGATGGCGCGGACGCCATACTCGACGGCGATGGCGTCGTTTTCGTCGATGTTGACCTTGGCGATCGTGAGCTTGCCACTCAGTTCCGTCGCCAGTTCCTCGAGGATCGGGGCGATGGCTTTGCAGGGACCGCACCACGGCGCCCAGAAATCGACGAGCACGGGCGTCGCCGCCGCGGTGATCGTGGATTTAAAATTGTCGGTAGTGAGTTGGGCGATTTTTTCGGACATGAGAATTATCAGTTGAAATCAAAAGAATGAGAAAACCGAAGAGTTGCAACCTCGACGGCAGGTTCAGTGGTTCATCGCGGCGTGGATTTCTGAAGAATATCAGCGAGTTCCTGCGGTTCCACCTGATGCAGTTGCTTCCGGCGCGCTTTCAATTCCTCGAAGGTCTTCACGACCGTCTCGGTCATCCGGCCGTGGGTCTCCTCCGAGCCACCGAAAATAGCGAACTGCTCGCCGGTGGTGATGCGTTTATGACCGTCATCGCGGTCTAATCCCACTCCGAGCAGCACGGCTTTCGGCGCCTTGGACTTGGGTGATGGCTTCTTTTTTTTTGGAGTCACGCGGGAACCGTGGCGGTGGAAGCCGGAGTTTCAAGCGGGTTTTCGATTTCTTCGACGGCGTCGCAGACGATGTCAGAAAACGCTTCATCCTGCCGCAGTCGCAGTTTTCGCAGGCGGGTGAGCTCAAGCACGGCCAGAAATGTCGCGACGAGCCGGCGCAGCGTGACGCTCTCGGTAAAGAGCGATGAAAAAATGAATGATTTTTGGGTCTGCACCCTCGTGAGCAGCCACTCCATCTGGTCGGCGACGGTGACGACCTCGTCGTGGATTTCGCCGACGACGAGCTTTTCGGCGAGCCGGCGGAGGACGAGATTAAACGCGTTCCACAGTTCGATTCGATCAACGGTTTTCAGGGGACGATCGGCGCGGTCGCCGAGAGTGGAGACGTGGCGCTCCATGAGATTTTGGCGCGTCACCGCGAGTTCGCCGAGCGCGGCGGCCGCCTCCTTGAATTTTTTATACTGGAGCAACTGGTGAATCAGTTCCCAGCGCGGATCCATTTCGTCTTCGGTGGAATTGGGATCGATGGCGGCGAGGCCGCGCGGGAGCAGCATGCGGCTTTTGATCTCCATCAAGGTGGCCGCCATCACGAAAAACTCGCCTGCGAGATCGAGGTCGAGCTGCTGCATCGCGCGGAGGGCTTCGAGGTATTGCCGCGTGACCGACTCGATCGGAATGTCGTAGATATCGAGTTCGTTCTTGCGGAGGAGAAACAGCAGGAGATCGAGCGGGCCTTCAAAGACCTGAAGTTTGATGCGATAATCGGTGTCGGGAACCACGTTAGCGCGATGGTTGGCGGCGCGTGCGGCGCGGCAATGGAAAAATTATTTTCGTCGCAGCGCGGCGACGAAGAAGCCATCGGTATTGTGCGTGGCCGGAAGAATCGTGCGGGCCGGGCCGTCGGCGGCGAAGTCGGGATGGGCAGCGAGGAAGGCGGCGATCACGTCGTCGTTTTCCATGCGACTCAATGAGCACGTCGCGTAGATCAAGCGGCCGCCGGTGCGGACGCGGGGGCTGAACTCCGCGAGCACCGCGGTCTGGAGCTCCACCGCTTTCGCGACGTCGGCGGCGCTCGTGGTCCACTTGAGGTGCGGCGATCGGCGCCAGGTGCCGGAGCCGGTGCACGGGGCATCGAGCAGCACGCCGTCGTAGCTCGCCGTGGCCCGAGCGCGGAGGACGGTGATGTTGGTGAGCTTGGCGCGGACCGCGCGAATTTCCAATTCCCGCAGCGCGGAGGGCCGGATATCGTGGGCGTCAACGTGGCCGGTGGCACCGAGTAGTGTAGCGAGTTGCAGCGTCTTGCCGCCGGCGCCGGCGCAGGCGTCGAGCCAGCGTCCGCCGGGCGCGATGCCCGCGGCGCCGAGGACAAGTTGCGAGCCGAGGTCCTGAATTTCGACGAGGCCGTCGCGCCACGCGGCGGTCTTGGTCACGTCGGCTTCGGCGAGAACTTCGAGGGCTTCGAGGAGAATCTCGGAGCGTCGCGTGGCCCAGCCGAGCGGGGTGAATTCAGCGAGCACGCGGGCCGCGTCCGGAGTCTGCAAGCGCAGCCAGAGCGAGGCGCGGGTGTGCAGCGCATTGAGATTCGCCGGGTTCGTCGCCGCGGGGCAATGACGCGGCAGCCAGGCTGGCAACAGCGAATCGATGGTCGCGCCGAGATGCGCAGCCTTGGCCGCGACCGTCGTCGGACACGGCGGCCAGTCGCCACAGTGCGCAGCGCGAAAGGCGCGGGTCGCCGGTAAGTCGGCCGCGAGCCATGCGGCGACTTGGGTAGCGCGCGCCGGGTCGGAATCGAGCAGCGGCTCGATCCATGGCAGGAAACGCAGCGTGGTGTAGATGAGTTCGCGGTAGAGTTTGCGGTCGCGCGAACCGAAGGAGCGGTTGGCGGCGAACAGCGCCTGCACCCGCGAGGGAAAATCCCGATCGCGGCGCCAGTGCGGGCGTAGCGTGGTGAGGAGGCGCAGAAAAACTTTCTGCTGGCTGCCGGCAAGGCTCATGGGCTCAGAAACCGATGGTCTCGATTTGCACATTCAGGCCGAAATGGCCCTCGCGGCTCGGCCCGGACGAAAAGTTGACATCGTAGGATACGCGCCAGGTGTCACCGAGATTCTGAACCAGCCCGTAGGTTTGTTGGTTGAAGCGGTGGGCCCGGGCATCGTAGCTCAAGCGGGCGAGGGCGGTGTAACGCTCGTTGATGCGCGCCCGACCTTCGATGTGGTAGTCTTGGATTTGCGTGCGGAGAAAATTATTCGAGAACCGCAGCGACCAGGCGGTGCCGTCGTGGAGCGTGAGGCCGGAGTTGAATTCCTGCATCGTCGCGGTCTGCGGCGTGAGCCGGCTGTAGGAATCCACCTGCAGCCAGCGCGCCGGCGCGAACGCCGCCTCGGTGTGCACTTCCGAGACGTCGCGCTCGCCGGGTCCGCGCGTGAAGTGAAAATCGGCGGCGACATTCAGCGTGAGCAAATCGCGCGATCCGTAAGTGGCGTCGCGGGTTTGCAGGGTGTTGTCGAGTGAGAGACGGAGGGTGTTGGTTGCATGCAGGTCGTCGAGGTTGCGTGGTTCGCCGAGGCCGAGTGGTTGGAGGTAGGGCAGGTCAGTCGTTCCGTTGATCTGCACTTGTCGATCAATCTGCGGGATCTGATTGCGGCCCTTCGCGGCCTCGGGGATGTAGCGGTAGCTGAGGCGCGGCGTGAAGAGGTGGCGGAGGCCGTTGATGTCCCACAGCGCGTTCTTGTAATCGAAGGTGCCGCTTGTGTGGAGCGCCGCGTCGAAGCCGAGTTCGCCGAGTGTGCGCGTGTAGCCGCCGGCGATTGCGGCGCCGGTCGTGTCGGCATAGTGCGTGATGCGCGCACCGGCGACGGGCGCAAACGCGAACCAGTCCGTCGGCGCGATGGGGCGCGAGAGTGCGTAGTAGGCGTCGAACCGATCGCTTTGCAGGCGCGGGCCGCCGAGCGGCGGAATCTCGCGCAGCACGGCGGCGCTGGCGTTGAAACGTTCCAGAAAACCCGCGCCGATCGTCGTTGGCAGGAGGTCGAAACGCAGCTCGGGCAGGCGCTCTTGCACGGACTCGAAGGTGTTCGGCCGAAAACGGGCGAAGGCGGAGAGAAAGTAGTTTTGGCCCGTGTAGGTCGTTTCGACAAACGTGTCGGGTTCCTGGACACGGAAGAAATCCCGCGGGCGGAAATCTCGGAGAATCTCGGAGTCCTTCCACCAGTTGACTTGCGCGGAGAGCGAAAGGTTGTCAGTGAGTCGCTGCGCGTGCTGCCCTTCGACAAAGCCACGGTTCGCGGACACGGGCCGGCCGAGCACATCGGTCAATTTGTTGCCGTGGTCGTTGATGAATCCGGTGCGAAAGTAGCCGCTCATATCGCTGTCTTCCGGGCCGCGCGTGTAAGTGCCGGCTGGGCCGAACATCAGACCGCGTTTAGTGTATAGTCCGACGTCGGCGCCGAGTTGCATCCCGGGTGCGGCCTGCAAGTGCAGCCCCGCCTCGACATAAGCCCCGAGCGCGCTGGTAAACCCGCCGCTGACGGCGACGTCCGTGACGAGCGGATCGTGAAGTTCCTGAGTCAGTTTTGGCAATGGCAGGAAACGCGATTCGCCGATCCCGAGGGTAGATTTTTCCGTGCGTAACCGCTGGCCCGGCGAGTAAACAATTTTTTCCGCGGTGATTGCCGGCTGCCACGGGCCGGGTTCGCCGTAGGAGACGGTGGCATGATTCACGGTGATTTCGGCGGCAGTGCCGGCGGCGGATTCGCCGGCGACATAATACGGGAAGACGCCAAGTCGGACGTGCTCGGCGTTGAAAGATCCGTCGTTGCGTCGGTAGACCAGTTGGTCAGCCAACAATCGTATGGCGCCGCGCGTGACCACGACATGACCATGGGCGGTGATGACGTTGCGCGATTGGTTGTCCAAGAGAATCTCGTCAGCGGTGACGACGACGCGACCGTCGCTCATCCGGGCATGGCCGATGGCGCGCGACGTGATATCGTTGGCGTCCATCTTGTCGGCCGTCAGATCGAATTGCCCCGGCTGCGCGAAAAGCGGCAGCGCGGCGGCGCAGGCGAGGAACACGAATAGGCGACGGATCACGCGCGGAGCAAAGTCAGCGGTTTCGGCGCAGGCAAGCTTCCGCGCGGGAGCAAATCTGAGCTAGACCGCCGCCGACGTCTGCGACACGCTGCGGTAAATCTACCCCGCGTGATCATCTCCAAAAGCGAACTGACAGCCCTTCTCAACGCGAAACACGCCACACCGCACGCCGTGCTCGGGATGCACCCCCACAAGCGCGGCCGCAGCCAAGGTGTCGTGGTGCGAGCGTTTCTTCGGGAAGTCGCGGCCTGCGAGGTCGTCGAACTCGACGCGACGCCGCCCCAACTCCATCCGATGAAGCGGGTCGCCGCCGAGGGTGTGTTTGAAGTGTTCATCGCCAAGCGTCCGGGAGTGTTTCGCTACCAGTTGCGCGCCACTTTCTCGAACGGTGAAATCCGACAGTTCTTCGACCCGTATTGTTTCCTTCCCACTCTCGGTGATCAGGAACTTTTTCTTTTTAACGAGGGGAACGAGCACCGTATATACGAAAAACTCGGCGCGCAGCCGCGGAACTTGGGCGGAGTCTTGGGCGTGTCGTTTGCCGTGTGGGCGCCTTCGGCGGCGCGAGTGTCGGTCGTCGGCAATTTTAATCACTGGGATGGACGCTATCACCCGATGCGCTCACTCGGGGCGTCGGGTGTGTGGGAACTGTTCGTGCCCGGACTGGGCGAGGGTGAACTCTACAAATTCGAGATCCGCGATCAACACGGCACGGTGCGGCTCAAGACTGATCCTTATGGCACGTATTTCGAGGCGCCGCCGAACAACGCCGCGATCGTCTGTGATCCGCGGCGCTTCAAGTGGACCGACAGCCCGTGGATCGATCGCCGCGCCGCGAATGCCACCAAACTCGATCAACCGATGTCGGTCTACGAGGTGCACCTCGGTTCGTGGCGTCGCATCCCCGAGGACAACGACCGGCCGTTAACCTACCGCGAGGCGGCGCCGCAGTTGGCAGATTACTGCGTCGAGATGGGTTTCACCCACGTCGAGGTGATGCCACTCGCCGAACATCCCTTCGATGGTTCGTGGGGTTACCAAGTCACGGGCTTCTACGCGCCGACGCACCGTTTCGGCCCGCCGGAAGATTTCGCGTGGTTCGTCGATCTCCTGCATTCGCGCGGCATCGGTGTGATTCTCGACTGGGTGCCGGCGCATTTTCCTCGCGATACGTTTGCGCTGGCGGAGTTCGACGGCACGCATCTCTACGAGCACGCCGATCCGCGGCAGGGCGCGCACATGGATTGGGGCACACTGATTTTCAATTACGGGCGCAACGAAGTCCGCTGCTTTCTCGCCGCCAACGCGCTTGCTTGGTGCGAACGCTACCACCTCGACGGGCTGCGCGTCGATGCGGTGGCGTCGATGCTCTACCTCGACTACTCGCGCAAGGAGGGCCAGTGGGTGCCGAACAAATTCGGCGGCCGCGAAAATCTCGAGGCGATCGCGTTTCTCAAACACGTCAACGGACTCGTGCATCATTATTATCCGGGCGTGCGGATGATCGCGGAGGAGAGCACCTCGTTTGCCGGTGTCAGCAAGCCGACGGCGGAGGGCGGCCTCGGGTTCGACTACAAGTGGAACATGGGCTGGATGAACGACACGCTCCGCTATTTCACGAAGGAGTCCATCGTGCGCCGCTACCACCACAGCGATCTCACGTTTGGGATGCTCTACCAGTATGCGGAAAATTTTGTGACCGTCTTCTCGCACGACGAAGTCGTGCATGGAAAGGCGTCGATGCTCTTCAAGATGGGCGCGTGGCACATTGCGGAAAAGGCCGCGCACCTGCGCTCGCTCTACGCGCACATGTGGGCGTGGCCCGGC
Organism: uncultured Opitutia bacterium; assembly: GCA_903840415.1. Taxonomy (GTDB): domain Bacteria; phylum Verrucomicrobiota; class Verrucomicrobiia; order Opitutales; family Opitutaceae; genus CAITWF01. Next base: position 21,866 of record CAIMFY010000069.1, read on the forward strand.
AAGAAGCTGATTTTTATGGGCAGCGAATTCGCGCAATCCCGCGAATGGGCGCACGACACGAGTCTCGACTGGCACCTCTGCCAATACCCCGATCACGAGGGCGTGCGGCTGCTCGTTCGCGACCTCAACCACCTCTACACGGCGGAACCGGTGCTCAGCGAAAACGATTTCAACGTGCAGGGCTTCCGTTGGATTTCGTGTCAGGATACGGACGCCAACCTCATCGCCTACCTGCGGCAGGATGCGTCCGAAAAGACACTGTTCGCGGTCGTCGGCCATTTTGGCGGCGCGGCCCGCGACTACCGGATCGGTGTGCCACGCCACGGCTACTGGCGCGAAATGATCAACTCGAACAGCACCTACTACGGCGGGAGCGGCGTCGGCAACGACGGCGGCCGCAACACCGAGGAAGTGCCGCGCGACGGCTTCAGTCAGTCGATTCTCGTCACGCTGCCGCCGCATACGACGGTAATCTTCAAGTGGTCGGAGTGACGCGCGCTATTTTTTTCGGACGCTCTCATAGTCGGCAAATATCACAGTCATGTCGGCGTCGAGCGACTTGAAGAAAAACGCAGTGCCACGCACGTGGGTCGTGACGGCTTGCGGCAAGCTTGGCCGGTCCGCGGTGGGCACCGAGTAGGTGAGCTTCGTGGCCAGCTCCACGATCTTTACACCGATCGTCGGGCTGAAGGCGCCCGTGCTCGCCAATTCGATCGATTCGACGGTGCGGGTCGGCTTGTGCACGACGATCGTCACGCGGAGAAACGCTGCGGTGCGGTCGCCAGTTTCTCCGGGTTTCATTTGGAGGCGGTAGGTCGTGCGTTCGGGCGAGTCGGCGGCCACCTCGGTGGTGCCGAGATCGAATTGATCGGTGAGTTTCGGCGCGGTGCCGCCCCGCGAGCGGCGAGAACGCATCTCGGTGTAGTCCTGCGCTTCCTCTGCGGTGGGCGTGCGGCCATCTTTGCCGATGAGCGTCCAGCGCTCAAATTCGGCTTTGGTGGCGTCGAAGCGTTCGTTGGTGGACTTGCCCTCCGCCGAGGTGGCCTGGGTAAATGACCAGCCACGCGGGGCGTCGGCGCGAAAGTTTTCAAGTGCTGCCGTCAGCAACGGTGGTGTCGCGGCGAACGCCGCCGCTGCTACCATGAAAATCAAAGCAAACAATCGCATCGCGCCGTAAAAGCCGACGCCTGCGGCTGACGCAAACAAAGTCGCGCATTGGCTGGCAGGGTGGGGTGTCGTCGCGACAGTGTGCGGCCTTACATAATGCTCGCGATGCGCAACATCGTGCTCGGGCCTCGGCCGGCGGCGGTAACCATTTCGCCCACCTGCCGCCCGACCAACTGGCGACCAAAGGGCGACTGCGGTGTGACGACGAGCACGGATCGGCCATTGAGGCGCACCTCGCTACCTCCGGCCCGCGGGCCAATAAAATACCATGAGTGCTTACCGGTCGGAGACGAGAGTTCGACCAAGGCACCGAGCGCGATGGTGGCCGTCGCGGAAAATTCCGGCAGCGACAGACTCGTGTAGTGGGCGAGGCTGGCTTCGATTTCCGCGGCTTGCCGGGCCTGACCCTCGGCGAGGTAGGCGGCCTCCTGACTATGGGTGTCGTATTTGTTCTCTGCGCGGCTTTCCTCACTGATGGCTTCGTCGCGGGCGAGCAGGGCGGCACCGGTCTGGAGGGCGAGTTCGGCGCGCAGTTGATCGACGATGGCGTCGCGGAGGGCGGATTTGTTCACGCGTTGGAAAATTAAGGTAAAAGCTCGTGGTCTGATCGTGTTACCTCGCGAAGCCGAGGTTCGGGGTGGCATGTTCACCGTCGCGATGACCGGCTTGTCAACGGACTTCGCAGCATGGCGCGAAAAATCAGTTTCATCAATTACAAGGGCGGCGTCGGCAAGACCTCGCTCATCGTCAACACCGCCGCGGCGCTCGCCAAGCTCGGCCACCGCGTGCTGTTGTGCGATTTCGACACGCAGTCCAACGCGAGCATCTGGCTGCTGCGCCTCGACCGCTGGAATAAAATCAACGCCGCCGGCGAGGGTTCGATCTACTCCATCTTCGAGCCGGGGCGCGCTCAGGTGCGCGAACTCGTGGTAAAGGATGTGGTCGAGGGTAAGACCGGCGAGAAGGTGCTGCCGGGCCTCGATCTGATCCCAACGACGTTCAACCTCGTTGATCTCGAAAACGAATTCAACGGCGACCCGAAGCGCCCGCACTACCTCGTATTCTACGAGCAACTCGCCACCATCGAGGCGAACTACGATTTCATTCTCTTCGACTGCCCGCCGAACATTCTGCGCGCGGCGCAGTGCGGGGTATTTGCGTCAAACGAGATCTACGTCCCAGTGAATCCCGACGCGCTTAGTCTCATCGGGTTCACGCTGTTGGTCGAAAAGCTCTACAAGTTTCATCAGCTTTCGGCGAGTTTTCGGTCGTCCGCGATGGGAGTGCCGGCGCAAGTCCAAGGCCTCGTGTTCAACTCGATCAAGGCTGGAGTCGATATCGAGGTGCCGAAGATGCGGCTCCAACTTCGGCTCAACCAGTTCAAGACCGCGAAACGCGCGGCGCCGGCCGCGAAGATTTTCAGCACGCAGATTCGCGACGCGATGGTCGTGCGCCGCGCGGTCGCGCTCGGTCTGCCGGCCGCACTGGTCGGGGCCGATGTCGAGGCCGGGCCGGCCGCCGGCGATAATGTGGTCAACGATTACAAGAAACTCGCCAACGAAATCCTGCAGCATGCGATCATTTGAATTTTCCAATGAAAACCACCACCAAAGATTGGGATGAGGTGCGCAGTGCCTTTTCGACCTCCATCATGGTCGATACCGGACTGCGCAGTCTCGCGCAAAATCTCGACGCCCCCGACTGGCCGATTAAGGGCCAAGATGAGACACCTTCGAGCTACATCGATTTGAATTTCGAGGAAGTCATCGAACTTCTCCAGCTCAAGGGCCAGAAGCCGGATCGCATCGATCAGCTCGTGAGCATTCTTCAGGAGACGCTGGCGTTCGACAGTCCCTTTGGCGAGATGGTGACGCAGACCGAGGCGTCGTCGGTCCGCGACAACGCACTTCTGAAAAATCTCGCGAAGCTCGGCATCCCAGAAAATTTTCCGATGGCGCTCACGGCGCTCGACCCGGGCACCTTGGAATTCTGCCGCTTGGAAAAACTCGCGACGCTGGCAGAATTCGCCGTGTTTGCGCAGGGGATGGCCCAAAGCGTGATCGTCGGCGGAGATTTTCGGAAATTGCTCAACGCGCTTTCGCATGTCGACGAAACGGCGCTCGCCGAGGTGTTGCCTTTCCGCCGGGGGGCGAAAGGTCTGCACCTCGTCGAAGCGGTCGCGCAGGCGGTCCGAGTGAAAGATGCGGCCGCGCGGGCGGAACTCGCCACCACGTGGTTTCGCGACGACCTCGCCGCCATCGAGCAGGATCTCGCGAGCGGCGGCGCGTTGGCGCGGCAGTTCAGCCGGCTGGGCGATCGGGTGCTGGAGGTTCGGGCGGCAGATTTGCTGCGGCCGTATTTGCGGCTGCCGGCGGGAATGGTGGAAAAACGGAGAGGCGGTTTCTTTGGCCGGCTGTTCGGAAAACCAGTGTTGCTCCGGCCATGAACGAATCTGGCCAAATCAGATTTCCAGGCGAGCGAGGTAGCGGCGGCGCAGTGCCGACTCTGGCGTTGCGACGACGACCGGTGGTCACGCGTTCGCCGTTTTCCAAGGGCAAAGCGGTCGCGCCTTCGGCCGAACTCGAGCGCTCGTTGCGCCATCTGGAACTGGCGCTCGCGGAGCGCGAACGGATGCTGGTGGAAGGCGAGGCCGGATTGGCCGAGCGCGAGCGCGATATCGCGGAAAGGGAGGCCCTGCTTCAGGCTCGCGAAAAGCTCGTAGCGGCCTCCCGCAAAGTCGTGCCGACGCAAGCGACCGTGGTTACGCCGGAAGAGAAGGCAGCGCTCGAATTGCTGCGTGCGGAGTTGGAGCGACAGGAGGCGACTCTGAAGGAAGCCAAGCAGGGGCTGCGTGAACGGGAACAGTTCCTTGATGAAAGCGAGACCAAGCTCTTCGAAAAAGTGCAGGCTCAGCAGGAAAGGGAAATTGAGCTGGAGCAGCGTGCCGAGGATTTGGACGCACGGGAGAGACAGATTGGGGTGCCGCCATCGCTCGCAGCGGGCTGAGAGGGTTTTCGACCGGTGCAGTCTCTCGTTGACGCCAGCCCGGCGTCCCCTGAAGTTTTTGGCACATTTCCCACTTTTGGCCGTCCAAGGCCTCGCTCCCTCCCTGCATGAAACATTTTCGCCTCGCCCTTATCGTGTTCGCCTCGGCCCTCGGCCTCGTGCGTGCCCAAGACGAACAAAACCGGCAGCCCCCGACGGAAATTCCCGATTTCAGCAACCTCGACGAATACATCTACGAGCCGAAGAGCACGTTGATCGTCGGAATGCGCTTCCTCAGCGGGGCCAAGACCCAGTTTTTTGGCAAGGGTGCGCTCCTGGCGCCAGAGCTTCCCACGGATGCCACCACCGCCAACATCCTGCGCACCTATCACGACGGATCAGTGCAACCTGATGGCCGGACCGCCACCCGTCTCGACAGCAGTGGCAACCCGGTGATCGATGCCGCCACCGGCACATTGGCCACCGATCCGATTGCTCCTGATGGCCGGACCAATACTTGGAGCTACTCCAACGCTTTGCAGCTCACTGCCGACGGCTACATGGCCTTCCACACCTACTCTGCCGATATCACCGATTCGACGATTCACCGCAAGGATGCTACTTCCGCCGCTGGTGTCGATGTGTCGGTGTCGCGCGATATGGGAAGTCTTTTCGGCACTCGGGCCACGTGGAGCGTGATTGCCGGTGTGACCATGAACGACATCTCGGCGACCACCACCGCCAATGTTCAGGCCACCCTCACGACGATCACCGACCTCTATTCGCTCGATGGGCAGGTGGTGCCGGCGGCGCCTTTTTCATCGCCGGGCTCCTCATCCGCAACTGTCCTCGACACGGCGGGCAACCCGGTCCTCAACGCCGACGGCAGCACGCAGACGGCCAGCACCGACACGTCGGTGCTACTGAACAATGCCCCCATTAATCGTAGCACGCAGACCGCGATCGATTCGACGAGCGTGAGTGCACGCTGGAAGGTCAAAGGCGCCTATTACACCTTCCGCGCCGGTCCGGCGATCTGGGTGCCGTTCACCACGCGGTTGCGGGCAACGGTGAGCGCCGGTCCGGCGGTCATTTACGCTGGCAGCACTTACACGGTCATCCAGACTTTTCAGCCCGCCACCGGTGTCCAAATTCAGGACACCAGTTCATCTGAGGCGAATCACTTTCTGCCCGGCTATTTCGCCGACGCCTCCCTTCAGTTCGATCTGACGAACCACACTGGGTTTTTTGCCGGTGCCGTGTTTCAGTCTGCGGGTTCCTACATGCAGGACTTGAGCACGCCCGCCGCGCACTACTCGACGAAAGTCGACTTCGCCAACCAGAACGGGCTGCGCGCCGGCATGACGATTCGCTTCTGAGCGATCCGTCGTGTAGCGTCGCGACGCGCCTTCGTTTTACTCTTTGCAAGGTGCGGGCGGACCGCTTGGCTCGGCCCGCGTGAACGCCAATAAACCCGCCTGGCCGATCGCCTCGCTTGCGGTGCTGACCGGGCTGAACCTGCTCGACTACCTCGACCGGCAACTCCTCGCGGCGGTGCTGCCCCCGCTCCAATTGGAACTAGGCCTCCGTGACGAACAGGCCGGCACGATCGGCACGGCGTTTATGCTCGGGTATTTTCTCACCTCGCCGATCTTCGGCTATCTCGGTGACCGGTTGCCCCGGCGCTGGTTAATTGCGGCAGGCGTGTTTGTGTGGAGTTTAGGGACGCTGCTGTCGGGCCATGCCAGCGGACTCGCGATGTTGATCTTTTTCCGCGTGCTGGTGGGTTTTGGGGAAGCCAGCTTTGGCACAATCAGCCCCGGCTGGATCGCCGATCTGTTTGCGCCGGCCCGACGCAACAACGCGATCTCTTGGTTCTACCTTGCGATCCCGGTGGGCTCGGCCCTCGGCTACATTTTTGGCGGCTGGATCGCGGCCCATTACGGCTGGCGGTCGGCGTTTCTCTTTGCGGGCTATCCGGGGTTGCTCCTGACGTTCATACTTTTTCTGCTGCGCGAGCCGGTGCGCGGCGCGACGGAGTCAGCGGGCAGAGCGGAGGTGGCGGGTGTCGCGCCGGAGGGCTGGCGCGCCTATCTGGAATTGCTCACGTTTCCGCGCTATATGCTCGTGATTCTGGGCTACGTGGCGCAGACTTTCGCCATGGGCGGGTTTTCGTTTTGGGCGCCGACATTTCTGGTCCGCGTGCATCACATGGCGCTCGCCGACGCGGGCGGTTATTTTGGCCGGACGCTCGTCCTGATGGGGCTGCTCGCGACGCTTGGTGGTGGCTATCTGGCGACAGTGTGGCAACGGAGAACGGGTACGGGCTACGCATGGGTGCTGGCCGTGAGTGCGCTGGGGGCGGTGCCGGCGGCATTCGCAACGTTTACGCTGCCCGATCTCGCGCAGGCCAAGGTGGCGATGGCGGCCTCGATGTTCCTGCTGTTTTTATGCACGGGGCCATTGAACACCTTGATTCTCGAAACGGTGCCCGTGCGCATGCGGGCCAGCGCGGTGGCGGCGTCGATCTTTTCAATCCATCTTTTCGGCGATTTGTGGTCGCCGAAATTCGTGGGCTACCTCTCGGACCGCTCTGGTGATCTGCAGCAGGCGTGTCTTTGGGCGCTGCCTGGGGCGCTGGTGGTGAGCGCGGGGTTTTGGGGCGGGTTGGTCGCGTTGGAAAAACGCCAGACCGCCGTTACCGACTAGACGACGGACTCAAGCTGCCGCACGACTTCGTCGCAACCGCGCAGCGCCGCGGGTGGGAAAAACGAATTTATCCGTGAAATCACCTGCTGGATAATGCCATCGGGGCAGCTCGCGCCGCCGGTGACGAGCACGCGTTTCGGCGTCGCGTCGCCGGGCCACCAGACGCGCGGCTCGGTGCGGCCGGCGCCAGCGCCGACGTAGACGTAGTGTTCGACCAAATCGCGCGACAGGATGCTCGCTTCACTCTGGATGAAAAACGCCTTCTCACCGAGCTGCTGTTCGCAGAGGCGGAAAAGCTGGTAGGTGTTCGAGGAATTCTTTCCTCCGATCACGAACGCCGCGTCGAGCGGCTCCGCGAGGGCGCGGCTGAGAGCGTCCTGGTTGACCTGCGTGGCGTAGCAAAGTGTGTCGCGCCGGCTGCTGCCGCCGACGCGTGTGTCATCGCCAAATTTCGCCCGGTAAACACCGCGGAGATGTTCGATGATGGCGAGGGTCTCGTTCATCAGGAGCGTCGTCTGATTAACCACGGCGACGCGATCGAGATGGCGCGTGATGTCGAAATCAGGGGTGTGACGTCCAGCGAAAACGTCATAGAATTTGGCGCGCTCCGCGGGATCGTCGCTCGCGATAATTTCGCCGAGACGGCGCGTCTCCTCGAGGTTGCGGACGATCACGGCGGGGGCGTAGCGGCGGGTATTGGAGAACGTCGCCTTGGTTTCCTCGTGCTCGCGCTTGCCGTGGATGACGATGGTGTAGCCTTCGCGGCCATAGGAGCGCGCGGCCTTCCATACTTTTTCGACGAGCATGCATGTCGCGTCGTATTGGCAGACGGCGATGCCCTTGCGCACGAGTCGGCGCTTGTCGTCATCGGTCGCGCCAAACGCCGGAATGATCACGATGTCGTCCGGCGTGAGCGTGTCCCAGAGCTGCGGTGAATTTGGCCGGCCGTCGACGGTGTAGGGCTCGCCTTTGTCCGTCTGGAGATAACGCAGTCCGCGGCGCAGGAGATCTTCGTTGACGAACGGATTATGGATCAACTCCGACAACATGAAGACGCGACGGCCGGGATTTTCGGCGAGCGTCTCGTAGGCGCGCTCGATGGCGTTTTTCACGCCGAGGCAAAAGCCGAAGTGACTCGGGATGACGTAGCGCACCGCGCCGAAATCGAGCACGACCGGAGCGGCGGCGCTCCGCTCGTGCTGGCGGGCGAGGGCCTTGATCGCGGCGCAGAGTTGCGACTGATAAAGCCGGCGCGACGCGTCGTCCTGCGCGTAGATCGCGATGTTGCGCTCTTGGGCGGGACGAAACTTGTAGATGAAATCGTTTTCGCCGAGGTGAAGGTAGGGAATCTCGACGAGGTGCGGCTCGAGCTGCCCGAGCAATGCGGCCAGCGACGGAGCGAGGGCGGCGGGGCTGGAGTTGAGTTTTTCCAACGCCCAGAATTCGATTTCGGCATCGGCGGGCGTGCCGCTGACTTGGGCGAAGAACACGCGGTAATTGCGACTGCCGGCCGCAGCGGAAAAAAATTCCGCCGGCGGCGTGTGTGCGCCGAACGCCGACTCGAGTCGCGCGGTCGCCATCGCGATATCGATGCCGGTAAAGGCGAGTCCGCTCTTCGATCCGAGTTGGCGCACCGCAAGCCGGTTGCTCGCATCGAAGGCGAACACGCACACCAACTCGGGCAGCGCGGGTGCGGTGATGGCAGTCGTCATCGGTTACTACTCGGAGTCCTTCTCGTCCGGCGCAAACGGATCGCCGACAAATTCGATGCCAAAAAAATCCTCGGTTTCAAGAACGGCCATCACGCCGTCCGCGACTTGCCGGCGGGATGCGGCATCTAACTCGGGATATTCCATCGTGATAAACTCCTCGATCCCGGCGCGGCCCTGCTTGCGATCGGTCACGCCGTCGAGGAACTCGTCGGCCTGGTTCGCGATTTCGTCAATGAGCGCGGAGACGTGCATGCGGCGGAGTCACGGTTTGCCCTGAAGTTTTTTGCGGAAGAAAATGACGAGCACGACGAAAAGCAACGCGCAGCCGGTGAGCGCCCACAGCGCCGTGGACACGGTCTTGCTGACCGCCGCAAATACTATGCCGACGAGCAGGAACGTCGCGACTTCATTGTAGGCGCGAAGCTGGGCCGACGTGAAAGGGCGCGCACCACGGGCGAGTCGCTGCCCGATCCAGCCGCAGTGGAAGTGATAGGCGAACAGCAATGCGAGCAGCGCAAACTTGAGGTGCAGCCACGGACTCTGCGCGATGGGTTGATAGGTGAGGAGCCAGGCGCCTGTCGCCGTGGTCAGGAGCATCGCCGGCACCGTGATTCCGAGCCAAAGCCGGCGGGCCATCAGCGTGAACTGTGCGGTGAGGATGTCGCGTTTCGGCCGCTGTTCGTCGTGCGCCTCAGTGTGATAAATGAACAGTCGGACGATGTAGAACAGTCCGGCGAACCAGCACACGAGCCCGATCACGTGAACCGCTTTGATGACGAGGTAAGTCATGGCGTGGAAATCCGTGAACCGAAAATGATCACCGCAATACCTCGGCGAGTTTCGCCGCTTCCTTGCCGCCGCCCATCGCGAAGTCGGGCTTGCCGCCGCCCTTGCCCCCAATCTGGGCGCTGAGCGTTTGGATGATCTTGCCCGCTTGGTGGCCGGCTTTGATAGCGGCGGGAGAGCAGAAGGCGACGAGACTCGCCTTGTCACCGAAGGCGGCGCCGAGTTGCACGACGCCTTCGCCGAGTTTGGCGAGGATCTGCGAACCGACGCTGCGCAGCATTTCCTGATCAGCCACTGGCACGACGGCCGACACAAATTTCAGGCCGTCGCGCAGTGTGGCATTGGCGGCGAGTTCGTCGGCGAGCCCGGCGAGCGCCCTTTGCTGAAACGCCTTCAGCTGCTTCTCGGTTTCCTTCTGATGGGCGAGCAGCGCCTCGAGTTTCTTGACGACATCGCTCGCGCCACCGCCGAGGTGAGCGCTGACGGTGGCCAGCGCGGCTTCTTTGTGGGCGATGAAATCAAACGCCGCCTGGCCAGCGACAGCTTCGATGCGGCGCGTGCCGGCGGCGATCGCCATCTCTGCGACGATTTTGATCACGCCAATTTCGCCGGTCGTGGCGACGTGCGTGCCGCCGCAGAGTTCGCGGCTGTAGCCGCCGATGTCGACGACGCGGACAATCTTGCCGTATTTGTCACCGAAGAAGGCGAGGGTGCCCTCGGGTTTCTTGTCGAACTCGGTCTCGTAGCTATCGACCTTGGCATTATCGATCACGCGCTCGTTGACGAGTTGCTCGACTTCGAGGAGTTGGGCGTGCGTGACCGCCTCGAAGTGTGAAAAGTCGAAACGCATCCGTTCGGGCGTCTTAGAGGTGCCCGCTTGGCGGACGTGAGTGCCGAGGACTTTGCGCAGCGCCCAGTGAATCAAGTGCGCCGCCGAGTGGTGCCGCGAAATCGCGCGACGACGAACCGCATCAACCGCGAGCTCGGCATGAACGCCCGGGCTGATCGCTGAAAGCTGATCGCTAACCGCTAACTTGTGCAGAAATCGGCCGGACTTGTCTTTCACGCAATCAACGAGGTGAACGAGCTTGCCATCGATGAGCGCGGTGCCGGTGTCGCCCGCCTGGCCGCCCATCTCGGCGTAGAACGGAGTCTGATCGAAGACGACTAACGTGTCTTTGTCTGCGCGGACGACATCGATGAGCTTTGCGTGGGAGAAATGCTGCGTGTAGCCGAGGAATTTCGTCGGCGTGAGATCGACGGCCGCGTCACCCTCAGTTGCGGCTACGATGATTTCCTTCTTCTGCGCCGCGCGGCCGCGCTCGCGCTGTTTTTCCATCTCGGTTTCGAAACCGGAGACGTCGACGGCCAGTCCGCGCTCGGTCGCGAGGAGTTGCGTCATGTCGAGCGGGAAGCCGTAGGTGTCGTAGAGTTCAAACGCGGCGGGGCCGCTGATCGCGCCGGCGGTAGCGGCCTTCGTGAAGATTTGCAGCCCGCGATCCAGCGTGCGGCCGAACGACTCTTCTTCGCTGCGAATCACACGCTGGACGATCGACTGCTGTGCGACGAGTTCCGGGAAGACTTTGCCGAGGCTCTCGACGACCGGCGCGACGAGTTGAGAGAAATCGCCGACCTTCAGTCCGATCTTGGTGCCGTAGAGAATACCGCGGCGAAGTATCCGGCGAATGACGTAGTTGCGGCCTTCGTTGCGGGGCAGGATGCCGTCGGCGATCGCGCAGCTCACGCAGCGCGCGTGGTCCGCGAGGACCCGGAAGGCGACGTCGGTGATTTCCTGATCGGTCAGGCCCTCGCGTTTGGTCGGCACCGTGGCCGCGTAGGTCTTGCCGGAGAGCGAGGAGATTTTGGTGAAGAGCGGGTCAAAGACATCGGCGGCGTAGTTCGACGGGTCTTTCGTGAAATCTTTGAAGCCATTCGTCGTCGCATAGATTCCAGCGACGCGCTCGAAGCCCATGCCGGTGTCGACGTGCTTGGCGGCGAGCGGGGAGAAGGTGCCGTCAGCGTTCGCGTTGAACTGGATAAAAACGTGATTCCAGATTTCGATGCAGCGCGGGCTGCTCGCATTCACGAGCTGGCGGCCCGCAGCCTCGTCGTCGCTCGGGAGCAGGTTGAAATGGATTTCGGAGCACGGGCCGCAGGGGCCCGTGTCGCCCATCATCCAGAAATTATCCTTCTTGTTGCCGTGGACGATGTGGACCTTGGGGTCGAGGCCGGCGGCCGTGAAGATCTTCGCCCAAATATCGTAGGCTTCCTGATCGAAGTCGGACGGATCGTTTTTGGATTTGTCGGGCGAGTAAACGGTCGCGAAGAGGCGCTTCGGCGGGATGCCCCAGGTTTTCGTGATGAGTTCCCAGCCCCAGTTGATCGACTCCTTTTTGAAATAGTCGCCGAAGGACCAGTTTCCCAGCATCTCGAAGAGCGTATGGTGGTAGGTGTCGAAGCCGACATCCTCGAGGTCGTTGTGCTTGCCGCCGGCGCGGATGCATTTCTGGGTGTCGGCGGCGCGGGTATCCTTCGACGGGCGAACGCCGGCCCACTTGGAAACGTCGGGCGCGCGGTCGCCGAGGAAGATGGGCACGAACTGGTTCATGCCGGCATTCGTGAAGAGCAGTCCGGGCGAGTCGGGCAGCAGCGACGACGAGGGGACGATCGTGTGGCCCTGCTGGGAGAAGAAATCGAGGAACGACTGGCGGATTTCGGCGGAGGTCATTTCAGAGTAGGAAAGCGAGAGGACAGAGCCGCGTGGCGAGGGTGGCAAGAGGGGAATTGGCGGCACCAGTCATCGTTGATTCGGCCGCCAAATCGGGATGCCAAGCGTCTGGTGCGGGTGGTCGCACCATTCGCTTGCGCAGCCCCGGCATCGTTTGACAGCCTGCATCGCCCCATGAACGTCGTTCTACCCCCGAACGAGCCCGCCCGGCTTGCTACGATGAACCCACCGATCGGGAAAATCGGGGCGCTCGAAAAATCGAACCTCCGTGCTCTGGTGGCGGCGACCATCGCCCTGTTGATCGTGGCGGCGACCTCCGTGCGCAGTCTGCAACATTTTCGTGCGGCTGCCGATCGGACTGCTCATGCGCAACAAGTGATCGAAAAGGCCGAGCGCGTCGTGACCGACGCTGCCGAGGTGCAAAATGGCGAGCGCGGCTACGTCATCACCGGCGAACCGCGGTATCTGGCCTCGTATGTCGCGTCGGTGGCGTTGGTCTCGCCGCACTTGAAGGAGTTGCGTGCGTTGGTCGCCGATGATCCGGTGCAACGGCCTCGGGTGGATGAAGTGATAGTGCAGGCGGCGAACCGGCTGTCTGTCATCGAGAAGATAATCGAATTGCAGAAGACGCAGGGAGCGGACGCGGTGAAGAAGGCGATGATCGACCGTTCCGTCCGGACGGGTTCCGGCCAGACCCGCGTGCTCGTGAACACGATAGTCGAACAGGAGCGCAAGGAGGTGTCCCAACTCCAAGCTCAGGCCAGCATTAGCGCCCGAATCACGCTGGTGGCCATCGGCATTGTCGGCGTGCTAGCCATCGGGATTCTCGGCGTCGCGGCCGCTCGCATCCGCCGCGAATCCGCCGCCCGCCGCGACGCCCTGCTGAAAGTTGACCGGCTCTACGCCGAGTTGGCGGTGCTTAACGCTTCGCTGGAGACGAAGGTCGCCAGTCGCACCGCCGAACTTCAGGCGACAGAAACTCAGCTCCGTTCGCAAGTGGAGCGCGTCGTCGCGAGTGAGCGCGAATCCGCCCGGAATCTGGCCGTCGCGGAGGAATCGCAGCGGCGACTCCTCATTGCGATGGCGGAGGAAAAGCGCTCGGGGGAGCGTTTGCGGGAAAGTGAACAGCGTTTCCGGCAACTCGCCGAGCACATCGGCAAAGTGTTTTGGATTCAAGAACTCGGCACGCCGCAGTTGCTCTATCTCAGCCCGGCGTTCGAGGAGATTTGGGGCCGCTCCCGTGAGGATCTCCTCGCGCATCCCCGCACCTGGATTGAGACGATCCACCCGGACGACCGAGAGCGCATCGCGCAGGCTGTCTCCATAAAACAGGTGCGCGGCGACTACGATGAGAGCTACCGCATCATCCGGCCCGATGGCACGCTGCGGTGGATTCGCGACCGGGCGTATCCCATCGCCGACGCCGCCGGTGAAGTTTACCGCATCGTCGGCACCGCCGAGGACATCAGCGAGCGCCGGATGCTCGAGGAACAGTTGCGGCGCACCCAGCGGATCGAAGCCATCGGGGCGTTGTCGAGCGGGATTGCGCACGACCTCAACAACATTCTCGCTCCTGTGCTCATGGCGCCAGCCTTGCTCCGGCTTACTGCCAAGGACGAGCGCGAGCGGGAACTACTCGCGCTGATCGAGCAAAGCGCCCGGCGCGGCGCCGATGTCATCAAGCAACTCCTGACCTTTAGCCGCGGCAGCGGCGGCGAACGCGTGCCGCTGCAGGTCCGCCACCTGCTCAAGGAAATGCAGAACATCGTGACGGAAATGTTTCCGCGCGAAATCAACGTGCGGTTCGACACCGCCACCGATCTCCCGCTCGTGGCGGGCGACGCGACGCAACTGCACCAAGTGCTGCTCAACCTCTGCGTCAACGCCCGCGACGCGATGCCGACCGGCGGCCAGTTGACGGTGCAGACGCGGAACATCGAAGTCACCGCCGAGCAAGTGCGACTGCACCCGCTGGCGCGACCGGGTCCGCACATCCTGATCACGGTGCGAGACACCGGGCATGGGATTCCGCCCGAAATCATCGAGCGCATCTTCGATCCGTTTTTCACGACCAAGGAATTGGGCAAAGGCACCGGACTCGGTCTGTCGACGGTGCTCGGGATTGTGCGCAGTCACTGCGGTTTTGTCGAAGTTGAGAGCGCGCCGGGCCGAGGCGCTCTCTTCCGGGTTTACCTCCCGGCATCGATCACTGAACTGCCGGCGCTAGCGGGTGCCGAGGCCGGGGGACTGCCACTCGGTTTGGGCGAATTCATCCTCGTAGTGGATGACGAACGCACCATCCGTGAGGCCACTCGCCTGGTGCTGGAGCACCAAGGCTATCGGGTGATTCTCGCCACCCAAGGCGCTGAGGCGCTGGAGATTTTCCGTCAGCGCATGGCAGAGATTTCGCTCGTGGTCACCGATGTCATGATGCCCGTGATGAACGGAGTCGATATGCTGCGTCAAATGCGCGAACTCCGGCCAGGGCTTAAGGTGCTGGTGACTTCCGGGATGGCATCAGATTCCAAACAGACGGAACTCGCGGCGCTCGGGATCACGGAGTTGCTGCCGAAGCCCTGCGAACAGCGCGAACTGCTGGCGGCGGTGGTGCGGCAGCTCGCACCCGCGAAGTTATAAACTTCAAACAAGATTGGCGATGATCGCGTCGGTCATCGCGCAGGTGCCAACGGCCGGTTTGCCGAAGGCGATGTCCCCGGTGCGGGTGCCCCCGGTCACGGCTTTTTTTACAGCGGCTTCGATGCGCGTGGCGGTGGCTTCGAGCCCGAAACTGTAGCGCAGCATGAGCGCGACGGAGAGGATTTGGGCGCAGGGATTCGCGATGCCTTTGCCAGCGATGTCGGGCGCGGTGCCACCGGCGGGTTCGTAGAGACCGAACGGAAGGCCAAGGGAATTTTTTCCGGCGCCGAGCGATGCGGACGAAAGCATCCCGAGCGAGCCGCAAATGACAGCCATCTCGTCGGAGAGAATGTCGCCGAACATATTTTCGGTCACGAACACGTCGAACTGGTTCGGATCGCGAGCGAGCTGCATGGCGGCGTTGTCGACATACATGTGGCTGAGCGCGAGGTCGGGCGCATGCTTGGCGACGAACTCGGTGGCGGTCTTCCGCCAGAGGACTGAGGTTTCGAGGACATTGGCCTTGTCAACGGAGCAGAGCTTTTTCTTCCGGGCGCGGGCCGTGGCGATGGCGGTGACGAGGATGCGTTCGATCTCGCTTTTGCGGTAGACCATTGTGTCCACCGCCTGCACGTCGCCGTCGGGTAGTGTGGTTGTTTCCTTGGGTTCGCCGAAGTAGAGGCCGCCGGTGAGTTCGCGGATGCAGACGATGTCGATGCCGTTGGGGATGCGCTCGGTCTTGAGCGGCGAGGCGTCGGTGAGCTCGCGGTAGAGCAGGCCAGGGCGGATGTTCGCGAAAAGCGTGAAGTGTTTCCGGAGCGGTAGCAGCGCAGCGCGCTCTGGTTGCTCCTTCGGCGGAAGTTTTTCCCACTTCGGGCCGCCGACGGAGCCGAAGAGAATCGCGTCGGACTGTTCGCAGAGTTTCAGCGTGGAGTCGGGGAGCGCCTGACCGTGGTGGTCGATGCCGGCGCCGCCGACGTCGGCCTTGGTGTAGGCGAGCGTGAGGCCTTCCTGCTTCGCAACGTGTTCGAGCACGCGCAGCGCCTCGGTCATCACCTCGGGCCCGATGTAGTCTCCAGCAAGAACGGCAAACGTGAGTGTCGGCATGGGAAAACGGGAGCGTGGCCAGCGCGGGCGGCGCGTGGCAAGCGGGCATTTTCGCCATTGCGCGTCATCGCAAACCGCGTGGATTGGTGGCGTGAATCTCCACGTGTTGCCCGCCGGGCCGATCCAGACCAACGCCTATCTGCTCACCGAGCCCACGCGCGGCGAGGCCGTGCTCATTGACGCGCCGGGAGGCATCTGGCAGGAAATTGAACTGATCCTTGCGGCGGAGAAATGCCGCCTGACCGAGCTGTGGCTCACGCACGGCCATTGGGATCACACTCAAAATGCGGCGGAGGTGGTGCGTGCCAGCGGCGCGAAGACGCGAGGTCATTTCGCAGACCAAGCCATGTTTGAGACCCCGGACATCATGGAGCGGTTCATGCGCACCCGACTCGGCCTCAAGCCCGTGACGATCGATGAGTGGGTCGCACAGGGCGATCGGTTTGCGGCGCTCGGCACCGAGGTGGAGGTGCGGCACGTGCCGGGACATTGCCCGGGCAACGTGTTGTTTTATTTCGCGCAGGATGGCGTGGCGTTTGTAGGCGATGCGTTGTTCAAGAGCGGCGTGGGGCGCACGGATTTGCCCGGCGGGAGCTTTGAGCAGCTCGAGCAATCGATCCGCACGCAAATCTACTCGCTGCCCGGTGCGACGGTGGTATACCCGGGTCATGGTCCGGCCACCACGGTCGCGGACGAAATGGCAGGAAATCCCTATGTCAGTGGCTGATCACGAATCATTCATGCGACGCGCCCTGGCGCTCGCCCGTTCTGTGTGGGGCAACACGCACCCCAATCCGATGGTCGGTGCGGTCATCGTCGAGGATGGGCATATCGTCGGCGAAGGCGCGACCGCGCCCGACGGCGGTCCGCACGCCGAAAGGCTCGCGCTCCTCGCGCGCGGCAAGGTGCCACGACCTGGCGCGACACTCTTTGTCACGCTCGAACCCTGCTCGACGCCCGGCCGCACGGGCGCATGCACCGAAGCGATCATCGCGTCGGGCATAAAGCATGTCGTCGTCGGCGCGACCGATCCGAATCCGGCCCACGCGGGCCGCGGTTTCGATGTCCTGCGCGCGGCGGGCGTCGAAGTGATCACCGGCGTGCTCGAACGCGAATGCGCTGATCTTAATCTGATTTTTAACCACTGGATTACGACCGACGGTCCGCTGCTCGCGGCGAAGTCCGCCGCAACGCTTGACGGAAAGATTGCGTGCCGCACTGGCGAATCGCGCTGGATTACGAACGAGGCCTCGCGAGCGGATGTGCACCGGTGGCGGCGGCTGTTTCCCGGTATTGCCGTCGGCGCGATGACGATCTTGAAGGACAATCCGCGGCTCACGGCGCGGCGCGAAGGCGAGCCGGAGTGGTCGCCGTGGCGCTTTGTGTTTGACGGCCTGCTGCGCACCGTGGTCGACAAGAATCTACCGCACGTTTTCACGGATGAATTCCGGGCGCGCACGATCGTCGTGACGACGCCGCACGGAGGGATGGGTTACGTGCGGAAGCTGCGCGAACTGGGTATCACCGTGTGGTGTTTCGAATCGGAGTCGCAGCGGGTCTCGTTTGCCGATTTCAGGCGGAAATGCGCCGAGGAAAAAATCGCGGGCGTTTTTTTCGAGGGCGGGGCGCAGCTCGTGAGCGAGCTGATTCGGGCTCGGCAGCTCGACTACCTGCTGGTGTATCGTGCGCCGGTGCTGTTTGCCGACGACAAAGCCAAGAGCATTTTCAGCGGGCTGCGACCCGAGCGGATCGATCAGGCGGTGCGGCTGACCGACCTGCGCCACGAGATGTTTGGCGACGATGCGCTGATGCGCGGCCGGGTAGTCTATCCGGAGAAGATGCTGATCGATGAAACTGTTTTTAGCCTCCGGTAACGTGCACAAGGCGGCGGAGTTGCAGGCGCTGGCCGATGCCGCCGCGCTCCCGATCGAGATTATTTCGGCGCGGGTGGTCGGAGGAATGCCGGTGGTGGTGGAGGACGCTGGGACGTTTGTCGGCAACGCGCGAAAAAAAGCGCTGGCGTTGAGCCGCACGTTGCCGGCCGACGCGTGGGTAATCGCAGACGACAGCGGCTTGTGCGTGGATGTGCTCGAGGGCGGGCCGGGCGTGGAGTCGGCCTACTACGCCGGGCCGCAGGGCGACAGTGCCGCAAATCTGGCGAAGTTGGTCGCGGTGATGTGCGACGTGCCCGACGGGAACCGCGGGGCGAATTTCCGGTGCGTGCTGTTCGTCGCGGGGCCGGGCGGCGTGGAACTCATTTTCGAGGGTATCTGCGGTGGCGAATTGCTGCGCGAACCACGCGGCGGAGCGGGCTTCGGCTACGATCCGCTGTTTGTGCCGGCGGGGCAGCGGCAGACTTTTGCCGAACTCGGCGACGCCGTGAAAAACACGGTGAGCCATCGGGCGCGCGCTTGGGCGCGGCTAGCGGAGTGGGCGCGGAATCGCAGCGGTGGCGGTTGAGCGAGCCGGTAGAGTAGGCGGGAGCCTTTTAACGGCGTTGCCGTCTAAAGGCTCCTGCCTACTCTACCAGCGAGCCTATTTTTTCTGCTGCGCGTAAATCACCGCGGCCTCGGCGCGGCGCGAGACGTGGAGCTTGTCAAAGACGGTGCTCAGATAATTTTTCACCGTCTTCTCGCTGAGGTTGAGCTTCGCTGCGACCTCCTTGTTGGTGCAGCCCTCGGCGATTTGAGCCAGCACCCGCCGCTCTTGCGGCGAAAGGGTGGCGAGCACGTCGGCCACAGCACCGCCACTTTTCATGAACTCCATCACGCGCGCCGTGACCGCGGGATCCAGGATAGATTTTCCGGCGGCAATATCGTGGATTGCCTGCACGAGAGCGCGGCCGTCGATTTCCTTCAGCAGGTAACCATGCGCGCCGGCGCGGATGGCATCGTCGACGAGTGTGCCATCGGCGACTGACGTGAGAATCAGCACGCGCGTGGCGGGCGATCGTTGGAGAATAGATCGACAGGCATCGAAACCCGTGCCGTCGGGCAGGCGGATGTCGAGGAGCACCACGTCCGGCTTGGTGCGCTCGCAGGTGACGACGCCGTCAGCCACGGAGCCGCTTTCGCCGACGATTTCGATCGACCGATCGGCGGACAACAATGCGCGGAGGCCCATGCGCACAACCTCGCTGTCGTCGACCAGCACAACCCGGATTTTGGGAACGGTAGCAGAAATTTTCATCAAACGGCGGCGGGCAGGAGGATCGGGATGTTGATGAGCACGCGGACACCTTCGCCGGGTCGGCTCGTGATCGCGAGGGTGGCACCGATGTGATCGGCGCGGGCCTGCATGTTGCCGAGGCCGTGGCCACCGTCGCGACGGTGCGTAGCGTCGAAGCCGGTGCCGTTGTCCTGCACCAGCAGGCAGACCTCGCGCTCGCCTTGGTGCACCCTAATCGTGACGAGCGAGGCGCCGCCGTGGCGTAGCGCATTGCTCACCGCTTCGCGGGCCACTTGGAGCGCTTCGATGGTTTGCGCGGGGGAGAGAAGCGCGGTGGCTTCGTCGTCCACTTTGATCTCAAAACGCGCCGTACGATCCGCGCAAAGATCAGCGAGGAGAGTTTCCAGCGAGCGCGCGAAGTTGGTGCGGCGCAGATTTTCCGGGGCGAGTCCGGTGATGTAGGCGCGAGCGTCGCGAATCGAGGCATTAAGGGTAGTGCGGCATTGTTCGAGCCGGCGATCCACCTCGGTCGGATTGTCGCGCAGGAGGGCGCGGGCTGACTCCAGCGTGAGGCCGACGGCGTAGAGCGATTGGATAATGCCGTCGTGAAGATCGCGGCCGAGGCGGATTTTTTCCTCGAGCGCCTGCGTGAGGAGTTGCTGCTTGAGTTGACCATCCTCCTCGGCGCGAAGCCGAACGTCGCGCTCGCGGGTGAGTTCATCGTGCTGGGCGGCGGACGATTCGGCGAGTTTCGAGAGCGCGCCAACTTCGGTGCGGGTGGGGTCGAAGGGAGACTGCGTATCGGTGCGGCGGCTGGGCCGGGCGGCAAGGCTGACGACCAGTGCGGCGGATAGCGCCATGCTGGCGAGCGCGAGGGCGAGCGCCACGCGCGCCGACAGTTGCGTGAGTCGGACTGAGGGTGTTGTTGTCGCCCCTGCGGTTGCGGGTGCGTGTGCCGTGGTGTCGAGGGTCGCGGTGGCGTCAATCCGCCACGAATGCCACGCCGGCGCAATCAGCAGCGCTGTCAGCGCCGCCATCACGACGAAAAGTCCGGTGGCGAGCAGGCGAGGCAGCGGGTTCATGCAGGTTCGCCGGACGGTGGCTCACTCGGGGAGACGCGTCAAAACTTTCGACATTTCAGTCGTGGCGGGTTTTCGTGTCCGACCTCGCATGAAGTCCTTCTACATCACGACCGCCATTGACTACGTGAACGGCGCACCGCACCTCGGCCACGCCTATGAAAAAGTGCTGACCGACGTCATCGCGCGCTTCCGGCGGCAGATGGGAGATCGCGTGCATTTTCTCACCGGGGCGGACGAGCATGGGCAAAAAGTGCAAGCGAGCGCGAGGCAGCGCGGCATTCCCGCGCAGCGATATGTCGATGAGACCAGCGCGGAGTTTCGCGCGCTCTATGACCGGCTGAATGTTTCCTACGACGATTTCATCCGCACCACCGAGCCCCGGCACAAACAGGTCGTGCAGGTCCTGCTACAGCAACTCTTCGATGCCGGAGAAATCTACCAGGCGGAATACCGTGGCTTTTATTCGACGCGGCAGGAGCAGTTTTTGCAGGAAAAAGATCGATTGCCCGACGGAGCGTGGCCGGAGCTTTTCGGCGAAGTCACCGAGATTGTGGAGACGAATTATTTCTTCCGGCTCAAAAAACACCAGGCGTGGCTTGTCGATTTTCTTACGCAAAACGAGGACTTTATCTTTCCGCGTTTCCGGCAAAAGCAGGTGCTGGAGTTTCTGAAGGATCCGTTGAACGACCTCTGCATCTCGCGTCCACGTGAGCGGCTGGAGTGGGGCATCGAGCTGCCGTTCGATAAGAACTATGTGACCTACGTGTGGTTCGACGCACTGTTGAATTACTATTCCGCCGTGGTGGACAAGGGACTGTGGCCTGCCGACTACAATCTCATCGGCAAAGACATCCTCGTGCCGCCACACGCCGTCTACTGGCCGATCATGCTGAAGGCCTGCGGACTGCCGCCGCCGAAGCATCTGCTCGTGCATGGCTGGTGGTTGCAAAGCGGCGCGAAGATGTCGAAGAGCACCGGTGGCGCGGTCAACCCGCTCGACCTCGTGACGGAGTTCGGCGTCGACGCCTTTCGCTATTTTGTCATGCGCGAGATGAACGTCGGGCAGGACAGCGAGTTCACCCGCGAGCAGTTTCTCGTCCGCTACAACAGCGAACTCGCCAACAACCTTGGCAATCTCGTTAACCGCACGCTCAACATGACCACGCGCTTCGCGGCGGGCGTGCTGCCAGCAGCCGAGGTGATCGAGGATGCCGAGCGCGAAGTTCAGGCCCTCTGGACCAGGACCCGTGACGAGGTGATTCCACTTTGCGAGGGCTTTCAATTTCACACCGCGCTGGAGCGCACGATGGCGTTCGTCAACGCGACCAACGCCTACATCGAAAAACGCGCGCCGTGGAAACTCGGCAAGTCCGTCGATCCGAAAGATGCGGCGCTGTTGCGCACGTCACTCGCAACGATGGCCGAGGCGCTGCGGCTCGCCGTCGCCCTGATGCAGCATGTTGTCCCGGCGACGACCGCGAAGATCAACAGCGTGCTCGGCTACACGCCGGGTGCGGACTGGCGCGCAGAATTAGAGTGGGGCTCCAAGTTGACCGGAGCGAAGGTCGACGAGGCGCTCGTGCTGTTTCCGCGGCCGGCTCCGCCGCCGAAAACTCCGGCGAAAGCGTGAGCGTGCCGTCGTGACGATTCTCCCGCTCAACCCGACGGAAAACGCCACGCCCGAGGCACTCGGCGCCTTTCTCGCGCAATGCCGCGATCTGGCAGTGCGCGATCGTCGGCCCAAGCTGGTGAGTATCTCGCTCGCGGTCGATGCGCTCGATCCGTTGGCCGTGCTCGAATCGATCTTTGAGCCAGCGGAGCCGCATTTCTACACGGAGCGACCGAGCATCGAGAGCGCGATCGCCGGCGCGGAAATTGCCGTCGCGCACGAAGCGAATGGTCCCGGGCGTTTCGCGAGCGTGCAGCGTTTTATCGACGACACGCTCGCGGACACCATCGCCGTCGGCGATGTCGCCGCGCCGTTTGGTGGGCCTCATTTTTTCGCGAGCTTCGCGTTTTCCGACGAGACCGAATTAGGCGAACCGTTTCCGGCGGCGAGCGTGTTTGTGCCGCGCTGGCAGGTCGCGCGCGCCGGTCCGACGACGACCGCTGTGGCGAATCTCCTCGTCACCGCTGAGTCGGATCTCGCGGCGCTCAGCGAGCGGGTGTGGCGGGCGCACGGAAAATTCGGACGTTTCCGCTACGGCGAGGAGCCCGCAACTTCCGCGGCGGCGGGCGCGCCGCGTTATATGGCCCGCGAGACGGGCGACTACCGCGCTGCGGTCGCCCGCGGGCTGGAGCGCATTGGC
This sequence comes from uncultured Opitutia bacterium, assembly GCA_903840415.1. Classification (GTDB taxonomy): domain Bacteria; phylum Verrucomicrobiota; class Verrucomicrobiia; order Opitutales; family Opitutaceae; genus CAITWF01. The sequence continues at coordinate 44,256 of CAIMFY010000069.1, forward strand.
GCCGGCGAGTTTCGGAAGATCGTCCTCGCCCGCGCGATCGAACTCACTGCGAGCGAACCGTTGCATCCGTTACGGGTGCTCAACGGTCTCCGGCAGCGGTTTCCCGAGTGCTATTCGTTTTCGCGCGCCAACGGTCGCGGACAGAGTTTCATCGGTGCAAGCCCAGAGCGGCTGGTGCGCGTGAGCAAGGGCGTGCTCGAAACCGAAGCGCTCGCCGGCTCGATGCGCCGCGGCACCTCTGCGAGCGAGGATGCTGTCCTCGCGAGCGCCCTGCTCGCCAGCGACAAAGATCTCCGCGAACAAAAGGAAGTGCTCGACGACATCATCGCGCGGCTCAATCCGCTCGGTCTCGTGCTCGAAGTGCCGGCGCGTCCCGAAGTCCGGCGTCTCGCGAATGTCCAACACCTCCGCACGCCGGTTCGTTCGCCGCTGCCGGAAGCGGTGCGGCTGCTCGACGTCCTCGCGGCGCTGCATCCGACACCCGCGGTCGGCGGCAGTCCGCGCGAACCGGCTGTCGCGCGCATTCGCGAACTCGAGGGCTTTCCGCGCGGACTCTACGCCGGCACGCTCGGCTGGCTCAACGCCCGCGGTGGTGGCGAGTTCTTCGTGGGCATTCGCTCGGCGCTGGTTGACGGTGCCACCGCGCGCGTGTTTGCCGGCGCCGGGATTGTCGCCGGCTCGACCCCCGATAAAGAGTTTGCGGAAACGGATCTGAAATTTAAGGCCGTGCTCGACGCGCTGCTCGCCTAATCTGTGCTCCGATGAAGTCCTTTTGGTCACTGCTCATTGTCTCCGGACTGCTGGTGTGGGCGCGGGCGGCGGAACAGCCGGACGAGCGGCGCCCGCATCCCATCACGTGGGACGCGATGGACAAAGCCGTCGAAGCGAAGTCCGGCGATCAGGCGGCGGGATTTTTTTTCAAAGCCACCAACACCTCCCAACAGCCGGTCGTGATTGCGTCGGTGCGGCCTTCGTGCGGTTGCACGGTCGTTGATTTGCCGGCGATGCCGTGGGTGCTGGCACCGGGGGCTAGCGGCGTGCTTTCTGCCACGGTCGATTTCAGTGGCAAGGATGGCACTTTGGCGAAGTCGCTAATCGTCGAGTCCAACGGCGGCCCTCAAACTCTGACGCTGCGCATCACACTTCCGCCGCTGGACGAAGAAGCTCGACGGCAGAACCAGATGACAGCGCGGGCCGATCGGCAGGCGGTGTTTCGCGGGAGTTGCGTGGAGTGCCACGTGCTCCCGGCAGAAGGCAAGACTGGCGAGGATTTGTTCCACGCGGCCTGCCTCAACTGCCACACGCCGACTGGGCGCGCCAGCATGGTGCCAGACCTGTTGGTCGCGCACGGCCATCGCGACGCCGTGTGGTGGCGCACGTGGATCGCGGAGGGGCGCGACGGCACGCTGATGCCGGCTTTCGCAAAACCGCGTGGACCGCTCACGGCGGAGGAGATCGATTCGCTCGTCGCCTTTGCCCTCTCGCACTTGCCCACGGAAGCAAAGACGAACTGACTGGTGATCGCATGACCGCCGTGCCGATGCTGAATTTTCGCACCACCAACTCCCTCTGGAGCAGCGTGCTCGTCGAGACACTCGTGCGGCTCGGCGTCCGGCAGGCCGTGATTTCGCCGGGCTCGCGATCGACGCCGCTCACGCTCGCCTTCGCCCTCCATCCGTCGATCGAGGCGGTTCCGGTGCTCGACGAACGATCCGCGGCGTTTTTCGCATTGGGGCTGGCGAAACAGAAAATGCTGCCAGTGGTGTTGGTGTGCACGAGCGGCACGGCTGCGGCTAACTACTTTCCCGCGATCATCGAGGCCCGGGAATCGGGTGTGCCGTTGCTGGTGATCTCGGCGGACCGCCCGCCGGAAATGCGCGCATGCGCATCTGGCCAGACGATCGATCAGCAGAAAATATTTGGCGCCTACGTGGGGTTTTATCACGAACTCAGCGCGCCCGAGGCGAGCGAGGCGATGTTGCGCTATCTCCGACAAACGGTGGCGCACGCGGTCGAGCGCACGACGCGCCCGTTTTTCGGCCCCGTGCATCTCAACGCACCTTTTCGCGACCCGCTGGTCCCGATCGACGACGGTGGCGCGACGGCGCGCATCGCGCAGCCGATCGATTGGGAGCGATTCTTCGGCCATCTCCAGTTAGTTTCTCCCGCGATGTGGGGGACGGTATCCAGGGTTCCGCAGCTGGTTCCTGAATCGCACGGTGTTATCGTGGTCGGACCGGAGGTCGGCGCGATGTCCGCCGAATCTCTCGCCAAAAATGTCGGCCAGTTGGCGCGGCAACTCGGCTGGCCGGTCATCAGCGACGGGCTTTCGTCGCTGCGAAATTTCGCGGCGCACGTGCCACACTTGGTCACGACCGCCGACACGCTGCTGCGCAACCCAGGCATCGCGGAGCGACTCAAGCCCGAGTGCGTGATCGCCATCGGGAGCTGGCCGACGAGCAAAGTGATCCGCCAGTGGATCGAGTCGAGCCAGCCGCAGATTTTTTTGTGGTCAAATCACCCGGAGAATCGCGACGCACTTCACGGCCGGACCCAGCATTTCCAGAACATGGAAGCGTTGCTCCAACTCGCGCCGACGGCCAGCGGCCCCAGCGGCTACGAACGCCTGTGGGTGGCAGCGGAACAGAAAACGCGTGCGGCGCTGAATGCAAAACTCGCCGACATAGCCGAATTGTTTGAGGGCAAGTCCGCGTGGTTGCTGGCGCAGCATTTGCCGCCGCAGGCGCCAGTCTTCGTGGCAAATAGCATGCCGGTGCGCGACGTGGAGTATTTCTGGCCGCCGAACGATCGCGGCGCAGTAATGCGCGTGAACCGCGGCGCGAACGGCATCGACGGCACACTCTCATCCGCGCTCGGCGCCGCGCATGGCGGTGCGCCCGCGGTCCTACTCACCGGCGATCTGGCGCTGCTGCATGACACGAACGGATTTCTCCTGTGCCCAAAATTCCGCGGCTCACTGACGATCGTTTTAATCAACAATCGCGGCGGTGGGATTTTCGAGCATCTGCCGGTAGCGCAATTCGGCCAAGTGTTTGAGGAATTTTTTGCGACGCCGCAGGAGGCGGACTTTACCAAGTTGTGTGCGGCTTACAGCGTGGATCATACGCTCATCCTCGACTGGACTCAGTTTACCGCGTTGATTTCCACGCTGCCGACGAAGGGAATCCGCATGCTGGAAATTCGCACTGATCGGAAGCGCGACACACAGGTGCGGAAACAGTTGTTTGCCGCCGTGGCAGCCAGTTTGTGAATCGGACCGTGCCGACCTATAGCTGCACCGGCAGTCCGATCTCGATGATCTGCGACGGCGTAATTTGATAATAATCTTTCGCCGACCGCGCGTTGCGGCTGAGGAGCGCGTAGAGCGCCTTCTCCCATTCCCACATCGGCGCGCTGCCACCGTTGATGATCATCTCGCGGTTGAAAAAATAGATCGCCGTCTGCGGGTTGACGGGCACGCCGCGTTGGTGGACCTCGTCCATCAGGGCGCTGACGTCGGGTGACTGCATGTAGCCGTAACGGCCGACCGCGCGCCAGATGCCTTCGCCGAGTTCGAATGTCATCAGTCGTTCCGATTCGTGCACCGTCGGCACTTCCTCCGTGAGGATACTGAGCATGACGACGACTTTGTGGAGGCAGCGGTTGGCTTTCACATGGTGCAGCAGCGCGATGGGCGTGCCCTTCGGCGAGCCGACCATGAATACCGCCGCGCCATTCACGCGGGTGATGTGCTTGCTGCGGGCGATGTCGGTGAGCTCCACTTCGGTGACCTGATTGCCGTAAACGCGGAGAAAAATTTCCTGCCGGCCGAGTTTCCACGTGTGCATGATGGCGAGCACTCCGGCGCCGATCGCCAGAGGGAACCAGCCGCCCTCGGCGATCTTGTGGGCGTTGGAGCCGAAGAACGCGAGGTCGACCGCGAGGAACGCCACGCAGATCGGCACCGCGAGCCAGCGGGCGTGGTGCCACGTTTTTTGCGTTACGAGATAATACGCGACGGTCGTGATGGCCATCGTGCCGGTGACCGCGATGCCATAGGCGGCCGCGAGGCGATCGGTCGAGCCAAAGAGCGCGACGGTGAAGATGCTGCCGATCGCGAGCAACCAGTTGACGAATGGCACGTAGATTTGCCCGGAGTGTTCGGCATTGGTGTGGTTGATTTTCAGCCGGGGGAAATAACCGAGCTGGATCGCCTGCCGGGTTAGCGAATAGGCGCCGGAGATGAGCGCTTGGCTGGCGATGACGGCGGCGGCGATCGAGAGGCCGGTGAGGAGCGCGCGCGGCAGGCCTTGGGGCGCCAGTGCAAAAAACGGATTCTCCGTCGAGCCGGGGTGCGCGAGAATGTAGGCGCCCTGGCCGAAGTAATTCAGCGCCAATCCGGGGAACGCGACGCCATACCACGCGAGGGCGATGAACTTGCGGCCGAAGTGCCCCATATCCGCGTAGAGCGCCTCGGCCCCGGTGATCGCGAGCACGACGGCGCCGAGCAGCGCGGAGATTTCCACCGGGCGGTGTTTCAAAAGCGCGAAGCCCCAGCGCGGGTCGAGCGCACGGAGCACGGACAGGTTGCTGCTGATGTGCCAGACGCCAAGCACGGCGAGCGCCGCGAACCACACGAGCATGACCGGCCCGAAAATGCCGCCGATGCGCTTCGTGCCCTTGTGTTGAAACCAAAATAAGCCCGCGAGAATCACGGCCGCGATCCACGCGACGATTGCTGGCGTGAAACGCGGGCTGATCGCGGTGAAACCTTCGGCGGCGCCGAGCACCGAAATGGCCGGCGTGATGATGCCATCGCCGTAGAGCAGCGCGGCGCCGATGAGAATCATGATGACGGCGGCGCCGAGGCCATGTTTGCGGTGCGCGTCCTTGCCCGTCGAGAGCAGTGCCAGCAGCGCGAAGATGCCGCCTTCCCCTTGGTTATCCGCGCTCATGACATACCAGAGATATTTCACGCTGACCACGAGCATGAGCGACCAGAAGATGAGAGACAGGATGCCAAGCACGCCGGCGTCGAGGGTGACGCCCTCCGGGAGGTGGACGATGCACTCCTTCATCGTGTAGAGCGGACTCGTTCCGATGTCGCCAAAGACCACGCCGAGCGCGCCCAGGCACAGCCCGGCTTGGGCGCTGGTTTTCAGGGGAGTGGTCGAATGGCTGCTCATCGAGGCGGGGGAGTGTCGGTCACGCTCGGCGGCGCTCCAAGCAGTTTCGCGCCCACCTTGAATTCAGCTTGCATCGAACCTCGCGCGGTGGACAAGCCCCGCAAATCTCCCCACGCTCGGTCCATGATTCCCGCTTGGCAGACTGCGAAAACCTACTCCGACATCCTCTACCACAAGGCCAACGGCATCGCGAAGATCACGATCAACCGGCCGGCGAAGCGCAACGCGTTCCGTCCCGAGACCGTTGCGCAGATGTTCGATGCATTTTCCGACGCCCGTGAGGACCCGAAGGTGGGAGTGGTGCTCCTCACCGGCGCCGGCCCGCACACCGACGGGAAATACGCTTTCTGCGCCGGCGGCGACCAGAGTGTGCGCGGCCACGCCGGCTACATCGGCGACGACGGCGTGCCGCGGCTCAACGTCCTCGATCTTCAGAAACTCATCCGCTCGATGCCAAAGGTCGTGATCGCGCTTGTGGCTGGCTACGCGATCGGCGGCGGGCATGTGCTGCACGTCGTGTGCGATCTCAGCATCGCCGCGGACAATGCGATCTTTGGGCAGGTCGGGCCGAAGATGGGCAGCTTCGACGCCGGTTTCGGATCGAGTTACCTCGCTCGCGTCGTCGGTCAGAAAAAGGCGCGGGAGATTTGGTTTCTCTGCCGCCAATACGATGCGAAGCAGGCGCTCGCGATGGGACTAGTCAACGCCGTGGTGCCGGTCGCCGCGCTCGAAACCGAGGGCGTGAAGTGGGCCGATGAAATCATGGAAATGAGTCCGCTCGCGATTCGGCTGCTTAAAAGCGGCTTCAACGCCGAACTCGATGGTCAGGCCGGCATCCAGGAACTCGCGGGCAACGCTACGCTGCTCTACTACATGAGCGAGGAGGCGAAGGAGTTTCACGGTGCGCAGCGCGAGAAGCGTCCGCCGGATGCGCGGAAATATCCTTGGCTGCCGTGATCGAGCTTGGTGCCCGGGACCGCGTTCAGTAGAGCAAGTGGTGGATCCGGGCAGCGGCCTCGACTGGGGTCAGGCTCGTCGTGTCGAGTCGCAGTTGGGTCCCTGGGATAACGGGCGAAGAAAAGACACCCGCGCTGCGCAACTCGCGATAAAGCGCGACGTCGACAAGTTTGCCTTCAGCATGGCGCGTTTCGGAGCCGAGGCGGCGTTCAATTTCAGCCTCACTCGCCGTCAGTTCGATCGGAATGACTTCGCCGCCGCCCGCGGCGACCTCGACGAAAAGATCGTCGATGAAGCGCTGGGGCACGGAATTCTCAGGATTGAAAGTGAAAATGAGGCCGGGGAGGCGGTCAGCGTGCGCACGCCGGAACACGGTGAGCCAAATTTGTTCACGTAACCCGACAAAACCAGGTGTGCCGAAATCGTAGAGTGCAAGCACGAGATTGACCGTGAGGTGATTGTGGAAAAGCCGCCAACCGATGAGTGCAGCAAGTTCCCGAGCGATGGTGAGTTTGCCAGCGGCGGGAGGCCCATAGAGAAAAACAAGTTTCATCGGGTGGGTCAGCGTGGACGGCGGGAGTCCGGAGTGGCAGGTTCCACCTCAAGCACGACGGTTTCCTCAAGATTCTTGGCGAGGTAACCGTAGGTGGCATGACCGAAGCCGCCGGCGCCCCATTGCATGCCCCACGAGTTCTTGAAAATGAAAACCATGTCCGCGAGGGCGCCGGTTTTGTTTTCGTAGCCGACGATGGTGACCGCGTGACCCGCCTCCGTGTCGGGCATCGGGAGTTGTTTGCCGAGGTAGCCGTTGCGCACAGCGTGCGGTGGTGGCCAACGGATACCAACGGCGACGGGCACACCTTCGTTGAGGGCGTGGATGAGATTGGCGATGCGGGTCGGTCCGTCGCGACCAGGCAGTTCAAAGACCGATACCCGTCGGTGGCTCCGCGCTTCGTCGATCACATCTGCGGGCGGATCGGCGATGAAGTTTTTCAGACTAAACGTGTTGGGCAGCCGTGATTGCAAGGGGATGCCGTAGGCGCGGAGCGCGGTGATGACTTCCGACAACGAGAAGCCTTCGTCGGCGGTTTCATCGGGCTCGGCATTTTTGGTTTTGTCGTCCGCTTCGGCCTCGCCGCGGAGACGAGGCGCGCGTTTGAGCGTCTTGCAGGTGGCCCAGATGAGATACTCTTCCGAGAAACGCTCGGGCTGGCCGTTGATCTCGGCGTTTTGGAATTCGAGTGCGCTGACGATGGCGAACACCGAGCAACTCGGCCGCATGCCCTGATTCTTCACATTCAAACCGAGCTCAAGATATCGTGGTCGGAGATCCACGCCGGAGTGCAGCTCTGGCGGTTGGCCGATTTTTTGCATGAGCCGATCGATTTGGGTCGCGGCGGCGGAGGGTTTCATCGCCTCGGCTTTCGTGCGGGCTTGGGCTTCTCTTGCGCGCGTCTGCTCAGAGCGAATTTCAGCGTCTTTGAGAGCGGATTCAGCGACGGCTTCGGCATTGGGATCGTAGCCAAACGCCACCTGCAACTCTGGCGACAAGTCCCGCAGGCGAATGGAAGCGAGACCAGCAGCATGGGAAATCATCAGCGTGCGGGCGTTGACCGATCGCACTTTCACCTGCTGGTAAATAACCGCGCCGACTTGAAGCGTATCGAACGTCGCGCCGACGCCGAGATGTGTTGGTGCGGGACTCTCGCCTCCGACGAGCGCAGGGTTGAGCAAAAGCGTTCCTCCGAGAGCTAAAATCACCAGCAGTAGAATCCTACGTGGCGAAGGCGGTCGCAAAATCTCTGAGGTGAAAACCACGAGAGCGAAGGGAAGCGGCTTTCGTAGCCGATTCAAGCGACGAACACACGATCGAGCGCCATGTTTCGGCCGCATGAATCGGCGGAAAATAAAAAACGACCACCGGATTACAGTGGTCGTTGGGAAAGAGGACGAAATGATTCCTACTTGCCGAGGCTCTGCTTGAGGTCGGCGAGTTGACCGGAGCTGCCGAGGAGGACGTTGCGGCTGGCGATGAACTTCGCGTATTCCTCGATGAAAATTTTGCCCGGCGGGCGGAAATCGAACTCACCCGGCTTGTCGCGGAAGAATTCGCGGTGCACGCGCGTCCAGACGAGGCGGCCATCGGTGTCGATGTTGACCTTGGTCACACCGAGCTTGGCGGCGGGAAGATATTCGTTCGGATCGACGCCCATCGAGCCGGCGATCTTGCCGCCGGCGGCGTTGATGCGATCGACTTCGTCCTTCGGCACGGAGGAGGATCCGTGCATGACGAGCGGGAAACCGGGGAGGCGATCCTTGATTTTCTGGAGGACATCGAAGTGGAGGGATTGCTTACCCTTGAACTTGAAGGCGCCGTGCGAGGTGCCGATGGCGCAGGCGAGGCAATCGGTGCCGGTCAACTCAACGAATTTTTTGGCCTCGTCCGGATCGGTGAGGCACGCGTTGCCGTCCTCGACCTTGATGTCTTCCTCGACGCCACCGAGCATGCCGAGCTCAGCCTCAACCGAGATGCCCTTGGCGTGCGCCCGGTCGACGACGCGCTTGGTGATCGCGACGTTCTTGTCGAACGGATCGTGCGACGCATCGATCATCACGGAGCTGTAAAACCCCGAGTCGATGCAGTCGTAGCACGTCTCTTCATCGCCGTGGTCGAGGTGAACCGCGAAAATGGCTTCGGGGAAGATGCCATCGGCGGCGCGGATGACGGCCTCAAGCATGCGCTTGTCGGTATATTTGCGCGCTCCCTTTGAGATTTGGATGATGAACGGCGCCTGCGACGAGATGCAGCCCTTGAAGAGCCCCATCGCCTGCTCGGCGTTGTTGATGTTGTAGGCGCCGACGGCGTATTTTCCGTAGGCGTGTTTGAACAACTGCGCGGTGGTGACAATCATGGGAGTTAAAGGAAGGATCGAGAGTTTCCTCCCGCGGCAAATACCGGGCAAGGGTTTTCTCTGTGCTAAAGTGGTGGAATCCTGCGCATGCCTTGCCGCTGGCGCCTCAATCACCGCCCTTGCCGTTGCCGGGATTAGCCGGTGTGGGAGGGTTACCGATGTTCGGGATTTGGCCGATGAGCGTGTCCCGCATCACCTGTTGCAGCTGCTGTTGGGTTTGCTGCTGCTGTTGGAGCGATTGCAGCGCGGCGACCTGCGAGGGCGCGAGCACGGTCTGGGCCTGTGCCACCGCCGCCGGCGTGATTGTGGCGGCACCACCACCGACCAATGCGGCACCACCGCCACCGGCTAGGCCACCGAGGGCGCCGGCAAACATCGCGCCGAGCGCACCACCGCCATCACCGGCGGCAGCAGTGACGACCACCTGACTCGCGCCGCCGCCTGCACTGCCGCTACTGCTTTGGACCACGATCGCGCCCGGGTTGGCGCGCGGTAGAGCGGGATTGGCCGCGAGCACTTGCACGAGCTGCTCTGCCTGCGCGGGAGTCAGCGGTGTGTCGGTGTAACTGAGGGTTTGCTGGAGCTGGTTCACGACGTTGCGCTGCGGCATCGTCTGATCGTAGGTCTGAAGCTGGTTGTATCCCGCATCGCCGAGGACGGCTTTGAGGCTGTTGTTGGTGTCGTTCTGGGCGTTGGCGACGAGCTGCTGAAATCCCTGCGGATCGGTGCGCGGGTTGACGCCCTGTTCGAGCGCGGAGCTCATCACGTCTTGCATCGTGCTGGCGCGTTCGAGCAGGAGAGCTTTGACCTTGGTAGACTGGTCGGAGCTGAGATTCCAAGAGCGAAAGAGTGCGGCGTATTGCGAGTCGATGTGGCCCTTTTGTGCGACACTCATCAACGCTTGCACCTCGGGTTTGGCGAGAGCGTTACGAACCGCGTTGATCATTTGCAGTGGGTTATTGCCGCCGCGTCCACGTCGTGGCCCATCCACCATCGGAAGATTGGCAGGGTCGTCGCCGGCACCTGAACGCGAGGCGGTGAGCCGGTCGTTGAGCCCCTTATTCTGCCGCTCTAGATCCCAGATCCGTTTCTGCATCGTGGCCCGTTCGTCCTTCTGCATCGCGGCGGCCCGCAACTCGACGAGTTCCTGATATTGCTGCCACACGAGGATCGCCCCGCCGACCGTGGTCACAGCGAGGAGCAGAATGACAAGAGTCTTCGGCGATTTCACGGTGGGGTAGACGCAGAGATGGTGCGAAGGTTACCGGGGGCAGCACCGTCCGGTCCGCCGGCTCAGCGCGGGGGAAATTCGAACTCCGCCTTTACGCCAGTCTTGGAGAGCACGAGATAGGCGGCGAACGGCAGCATCCGTTTCGACATGAAGCCTTGAATCAACTCGGTGCGCCCCGTTTCCAGCAGGCGCACGACTTCCTCCGCGGGAATCTCCTTCGCGCAGAGGTGCCGCTTCAAGGTGAAGACGATCCGGTTGTCCTGGTCCGGGCGGCGCACAAAATACGACTCCGCGGTCTGCAGAATCTCGCCGTCCTTGTGCGACTTGCTCGTGCCGAGGACGACGGCCTGCGAGAGATCGGGCGGCGCCTTGGCCTTGCGCGCAATCGGCTTGCCATCCTTGTCGAGCTTCGGTGCGCGCGGCGGAAATTCCCACGAAAACTTCGCGCCTTCGCGCTTCAGAATCGCATCGAACGGCCGGCCCTTCTTGGAAATAAAGGCTTTGATTAACTCGGTCTTGCCGTCGCGGATGAGCTGAATCGCCATCTCGCGCGTGATCGGTTTCTGGCACATCAAGCGGCCGATACGGAACGTTTGCTTCCAACCCTCGCCGTCCCGCTCGCGCAGGACGTGACTCGAACCCACTTCGCACAGGCCAGCACCCGTCTTTTCATCGACCCAATAGGGCTCGACCGTGCCGAGATCGACCTTGTCACCGAAATCATACTGCGCCTGCCACTTTCCCTTTTCCGGATCTTTAACCAGCTTGAGCAACGCCGAGAATCGCGCGCGCGTTTTGGCGGAAATGAAACCGTCGAGCGGACCGACCTGGCCTTTGGAAACGAGTTCCTGCACCTCTGACTCTTCCATTTTTCGGCCGCCGATGACCTTGTAGATCATGAACTCGCCGTCCTGCGACTTGAAGCCGCGCAGGGTTTCGCGCAGCGGTTTGCCGTCGGTGGGTGAAACGATTTCGGTCACGCGGGCGATCGAATCGTCCTCCTCGAATCCCTTCACGCGCTCGATGATGCCTTTCGTTTGCTCGATGATCTCGTCCATGAACTGGGCGCGGGGAAATTTGCTGTGCTCCATTTGGCGGAGCTTGAATTCCCACTCGCCGGTCATCGCTGGCTGTGTGAGCGCATCGGCCTTCACGGCGCCGAGAAACTGAATCACCTGCTCGGCCTTGGCGGTCGGGATGAGTTCACGCAGCGGACGATCAATATACTTTTGATTGATTAGGCCGTCGATGGTGTCGGCGCGCGTGGCGGGCGTTCCGAGACCGCGTTCTTTCATCGCGTCGGCGTGCTCGTCGTCATCGACGAGTTTGCCGGCAGTCTCCATCGCGGAGAGGAGCGTGGCCTCCGTGTAACGTGGCGGCGGTTTCGTGGATTCGGCGTGCAGCACGGGATCGACGGTCTTGGCCTTCGCGGGCGAACCGTCCTCCTTGCTGAGCGCCGGCAACGCTTTCGAGTCGGGCGATTCGTCATCGACCGTGCTCTTACCATAGACGGCGAGCCAGCCGGGAAAGGTGAGCACCTTGCCCTCGGTTTTGAAATCGTGGCCGGGCGCGACCGTGCTGGTGCGCGTCGTGATGTCGAACTCCGCCGCCGGATAAAACGCGGCGACGAAGCGCCGCGCGATCATGTCGAAGACTTTTGCCTCCATTTCGTCGAGGTGCTTGGCCTCGTGCTCGGTCGGGATGATCGCGAAGTGATCGGAAATCTGCTCGTTGTTGAAGATCTTCTTGTTCGGCCGCAGCCAGCCGGCCTCAAGGACTTTGTGGGCGTGCACGCCGAGATCGCCGTGGAGGTTGTTGAGCGTCTCGCGACAAGTGGGAATGTAGTCCTCGGGTAGCGCTCGCGAATCGGTGCGCGGGTAGGTGATCATCTTGTGGCGCTCGTAAAGCGCCTGCGCGATCTGGAGCGTGCGTCGGGCGGGCAAACCGTAGCGGTTGTTCGCCTCGCGCTGGAGCGTTGTCAGGTCATAGAGGCGCGGCGCCGCCTGCGAGCTGCCCTTTTTTTCCTCGGTGACATTAGCGAACGGCTGGCCGGCGCACGCGGCGACGACGGCTTCGGCCATCGCCTGGTCCCAGACGCGATCGATGCGATCGTGGTCGTCGCCCTCGGCTTTCTTGAAATTTGGGCGTTGGTAAACGCCCTCGTAGCGGCCCTTCGCGACTTCAAACGTCGCGGTCACGCGCCAATATTCGCGCGGCTTGAAATTCCGGATCTCGAGTTCGCGGGCGTAAACGATGGCGAGGGTGGGCGTCTGCACGCGTCCGACGGAGGCGACGTTGCCGGCGCGCGAGCCGAACATGCGCTTAGTGAGCGCGCGCGTGCCGTTGATGCCGATGAGCCAGTCGCTCTCGCTGCGGCAGCGCGCTGCGTCGGCGAGGCCAGCCATCTGCTTGCCGTCGCGAAGATGCTTGAATGCATCCTGGATACCGCCGGTCGTCATCGTCTGCATCCACGCGCGCTTCACGGGCAGCTTGCACTTTGTGAGCTGGTAAAGATACGCGAAGATCAACTCACCCTCACGGCCGGCATCACAGGCGTTGACGACTTCGGAAATGTCTTTGCGCGCGAGGAGTTTTTTCAACTCGTTAAAGCGCTCCTTCGATTCGGGCACGGGCTTGAGGCCGAATTTCTCCGGGATGATGGGGAGAGTTTCAAGGCGCCAGAAGCCGTATTTTTTCTTGTCGATGTCCTCGGGCATCTCGAGTTCGACCACATGGCCGAGCGCATACGAGATGACGTGCGTGTCGTTCTCGTAGTGGTCGCCCTTCTTCGGAATTTTTCCTAGTGAGCGCGCAAGATCGGCCGCGACGGACGGTTTCTCGGCGATGACAAGTGACTTCATGTGGCCGCGAGCCGTTAGGCGGCGCACCGATCAAGTGCAAGAAATAGTTTCGCGCGCAACATGGGGATGCGCGCGAAAATGAATCCAAGAACTCGAATCACACCGCAACCTTCGGCGTCTCGGCGAGCGCAGCGTCGAAGGACTTCAGCATCGCGGCGATCGTTTCGTCGGTCTCGTCGCCCATGTTGGAGATGCGGAAGGTCTTTCCCTTCAGCTTGCCGTAGCCGCCATCGATTACGAGGTGATGCTTCGACTTGAGCGTCTTGTTCAGCGCGACGAGATCGTAGCCGAGGTTGTTCGCGAAGCAGTTGAGCGTGACTGAGCCATAGCCGTCCTTGGGGAAAAGCTTGAAGCCGTGCGCAAGCACTCGGTCGCGCACCGTCTTGTTTAGTCGCGCATGGCGGGCGTAGCGGGCTTCGAGGCCCTCGGTCTTGATGTCGTCGAGCTTCGAGCGTAGCGCGTAGATGTGCGGGATGGTCGGCGTGCTCGGCGTCATGCCTGCCTCGTGGTTTTTCTGAAACTCGACGTAGTCGAAATAATAACCACGGTCCGACATCGTCGCGGCGCGGGCAAGCGCCTTCTTGGAAACCGACAAGAATGACAGACCGGGTGGTAGCGCGAACGCCTTTTGCGATCCGCTCACCAGCACGTCGATCCCAAGTTCGTCTTTCTTAATCGGCAGTGCGCTGAGCGAGCTGACGGTGTCGACGATGGCGATGACGTCGGGAAATTCGCGGACGACTTTCATGATCGCGGCGAGGTCGCTCATGCAGCCGCAGGAGGTTTCGTTGTGGATGAGGGTGATCGCGTCGTAGGCGCCGGTGGCGAGTTCCTTGCGGACCGCCTCGGGATCGACGGGCTGGCCCCACTCGAACTTCAGCGCGGCGGCCTGTTTGCCGCAGCGGAGCGAGACGTCGTTCCACTTGTCGGAGAAGGCGCCGTTCATGCAGTTGAGCACTTTCTTTTTGACGACGTTGCGCAGCGAGCCTTCCATCACGCCCCACGCGCTGCTCGTCGATAAATAGACGGCGTCCTGCGTGTAGCAGAGTGCCTGTAACTCCGGTTGAATGGAGTTATAGAGCGCGACGAAATCCGTGCTGCGGTGCCCAATCATGGGCTGCGACATGGCGCGGAGCGTTTTTTCCGAGACGGCGATGGGGCCGGGAATAAAGAGTTTGTAGCTCATGGTGTGTGCCCAGAGGCAGTGTGGAAAACAGATTGCGCGCCGGAGGGCGTCAACCTTCATTCGTGCGCACCGGATGCCGCACCATTGGCTAACGAAACGACTTAACGCGCTCGAACTCTACACGATTGACGTGATTTATGGGCGGCGCTCCGACGCGGCTGCCGCTGTGTATGGTGCTTTTTTGCAGGCGCTGTCGTGGTTATTCAGCGGGGCGGTGCAGGCGCGGCTCTGGCTCTATCGTCACCGGATTTTCCACGACCAGCCGCTTGGCTGTCTCGTCGTCGTGGTCGGTAACCTCACCGTTGGCGGCACCGGCAAGACACCCGTCGTCGAGAAATTTGCGCGCGCCCTGCACGAACGCGGTCGCAAAGTGGCCATCCTCAGCCGGGGCTACAAGAGCAAGGCGCCGCCCATTTGGCAGCGCTGGTGGAATGATCTGACCTATGCCGCGGAACCGCCGCCCCGCATCGTCAGCGACGGCGAAAATGTGTTGCTCAACAGCGAGGAAGCCGGCGATGAGCCCTACATGCTCGCCCGCAATCTCCCGGGCGTGATCGTGCTTGTGGACAAAAACCGGGTGAAGGCCGGCGCCTACGCGATCAAGAAGTTCGGCTGCGACACACTCATCCTCGACGACGGATTCCAATACTTGCCGCTCAAGGGCCAGCTCAACCTGCTCCTCGTGGATAAAACAAATCCGTTCGGCAACGGCCATCTGCTGCCGCGCGGGGTGCTGCGCGAACCGATTAAGCACCTGCGCCGCGCGAGCTACGTTTTCCTCACCAAGTCCAACGGCCAACGAGACCATGATCTCGAGGCGCTCATCGCGCGGCACAACCCCGACGCCGACATCATCGAGTGCGCGCACCGGCCCCAGTATTTGCAGCGACTCGGCGTGCCCCGCGGCAGCACAGAGGAACGCGTGCCGCTGACCTTTCTCAAGGGTCGCCGCGTGTTGGCATTCAGCGGCATCGCGACGCCGGAGAGTTTTGAAAAATTTCTGCGTGACCTCGGCGCTCTGATTGTCGCGCGCGAGCGCTATCTTGATCACTATCGGTTTGCCGAAGAAGATTTCGACGAACTCATGGCGCAAGCGAAGCGCGAGGGCGCCGAGTGTCTCGTGACGACTGAGAAAGATGCGGTGCGGATTCCTGAGGGACGCACGTGGTCGCTCCCGATTTATTACCTGCGCCTTGAAATCGAACTGATCAGCGGAGCGGCTGATTTCAACGAAGCGGTCTCGCGGATTTGTTTTCCGCAAAATGGCGTGCGCGCCATGAAGGAATAGACTGACGCTGCTTTTCCATCCCTGCGCGACCGGCTTTCCTTACCTTTCGCTTGCAGGCTCGCCGGAGTGCGGCGTTATTGGCCGGCAACATGATTATTGATCCTCGTTTCAACGAACTTGCGGCCGGGCTCACGGGATTTTCCACGGAACTCAAGAAAGGCGAGCGCGTGTTGATCGACGCTTTCGATGTGCCAGATGCGATGGTGATCGCGCTCATCCGCGCGACGCGGGTCCGCGGGGCGCATCCCTACGTTCAACTCCACCGCGCCCGCGTCACGCGCGAAATGTCGCTCGGAGCCGAGGAGGATCAATTCGCTCCGCACGCCGAGATCGAACTCGCGCGGATGCAAAAGATGGACGCCTACATCGCGCTCCGTGGCTCCGACAACATCTTCGAATCGTCCGATGTGCCCTCTTCCCGCGTGCAACTGGTCTCGCGGCTAATGAAGCCGGTGCTCGATCACCGCGTGGGCAAGACGAAATGGGTCGTGCTCCGCTGGCCGAGCGCGGCGATGGCGCAACAGGCGGGCATGAGCACGGAGGCGTTCGAGGATTTTTACTTCAAGGTATGCACGCTCGATTACGCGCGGATGGTGCCCGGCATGGACGCGCTCGCCGAGTTGATGAAGAAAACTGATCGCGTTCACCTCAAGGGACCTGGCACGGATCTCACGTTTTCGATCAAGGGTATCGGGGCCCAGCCGTGCGGCGGACTTCGCAACATCCCCGATGGTGAAGTGTTTTCCTGCCCGGTGAAGGATAGCGTCGAGGGCTACCTGCAATACAACGCTCCGACCGTTTATCTCGGCGCGTCGTTCGACAACATCCGGCTCGGGTTCAAGAAGGGCAGGGTCGTCGAGGCGACCTCGAGCAACACGAAACGTCTGAATGAAATTTTGGATAGCGACCCCGGTGCCCGCTACATCGGCGAGTTCGCGCTCGGATTCAATCCGCATATCCTCGAGCCGATGCGGGACATTTTGTTCGACGAAAAAATTGCCGGTTCGTTCCATTTCACGCCGGGCCAGGCCTACGAAGGCGTGGGCAACGGCAACAAATCACAAGTGCACTGGGACATGGTCTGCATTCAGCGGCCGGAATATGGCGGCGGCGAAATCTGGTTTGACGGGAAGCTGATCCGCAAGGACGGCCTGTTTGTGCCAAAAGCGCTGCACAAATTGAATCCAGGGTATCTGCTCGGAAACAAGAAGTGATGCGCGATTTCATCCAGGCGTTGCCCAAGACCGAGACGCATCTGCACGTCGAGGGCGCGCTGCCTTACGAATTGCTGGAGGCGTGGCGGCCGGCGGATTATCCGCCGAATCCGCCGTTTCGCGCCCGCAGCTACCGCTACAGGACGTTTCCAGATTTTGAGAAAATTTTGCTCGACGCCGCGCTCCCTTGGTTCACTACGCCGGAGCGCTATTACGAGGCGTGCAAGGTGATATTTGCAAAACAACTTGCCCAAAACGTGCGCTATGTGGAGACGAGTTTCCATCTGCCCGTCACGAAGTTCATCAACGTGCCCGGTCCGGAAATCATCGCCGCGATCCGCGCTGCGGTGCCTGCCGGTCTTGAGGTGCGCATTTTTACCGGGATGCTCCGTAGCGACATCACCGGCGATTTGCGCCCAACGATCAATCAACTCCACAATTGGGACGGTCTGGCGGGAGTGGATCTGCATGGTTTCGAGCAGATGCCGACATCGATCGAGACGGCGGAGGTTTGGGCGCGCCTGCGCGCGGCGGGCAAGGTGACCAAATGCCACGCAGGCGAATTCGACGGCCCGGCACGCGTTCGCGAAGCGATCGAACTTCTCGGGGTGAAACGTGTGCAGCATGGTGTGCGCGCCGTCGAAGACCCGGCAGTCGTCCGGCTCGCCGCAGAACGCGGTGTGACCTTCGACGTCTGCCCAATCAGCAACGTCGGTTTGAGGGTGGCGCCGTCGATTCGCGAGCATCCGATTCGCCGGCTGATGCAGGCGGGCGTGCGCTGCACGGTGAGCACGGATGATCCGCTGTGCTTTGCCAATTCTCTGGTCGAGGAATACACGGCACTGGCGCTGGAGCTGAATTTCACCCGTGCGGAACTCGCCCAAGTCGCCCGCAACGGCTGGGAAGTCGCCGACGTGCCGTCGACAGTGCGCGATGCGGCTCTGACTGAAATCGCGCGGCTCGCCAAAGGTTGAACTGCGGTCCACCGTCGCTTCGTGTCGAAAGAATCCTACACCGTTCCCGAGGGCATCCGGCGCCTGCGCGCCGACAAGGCGCTCGCGCTGGCCTTTCCTGATCACAGCCGCACGGCGCTCCAACGGGCCTTCGACGCAGGGCTCGTCACGATTCACGGGGTTGCGGTGAAGCGCGACCACAGCGTGGCGGGCGGAGATGTCGTGGAGTTTGCCTTGCCCGAAATGAAACCGGCGACGCTCCGGGCGGTGGACATTCCGCTCGACGTGATTTTCGAGGACAAACACCTGCTCGCGGTCAACAAGCCGGCCGGCATGGTGGTGCATCCTGGTGCGGCGACGGGGGAGGACACGCTCGTCCACGCCTTGCTGGCGCATTGCGCCGGTGGTCTCAGTGGCATCGGTGGCGTCGAGCGTCCTGGCATCGTTCACCGGCTCGATCGTGAAACAACGGGGATCATTATCGTGGCCAAGAACGACAAGGCCCATCGCGGTCTCGCTGCGCAATTTTCCGATCGCTCACTGCACAAGGAGTATCTCGCGCTCGTTACGGGCACGCCGACGCTCCTTAGCGGTAGCATCAAGAAGGCGATCGGTCGCAACCAGCAGCACCGGCACAAGATGACAGTGATCGACGACGAGGATGAGGACCGGCACGGCAAGGATGCGCACACCGACTGGGAGGTCGTCGAGAAGTTCGGCAGCGTCGCGACGTTGCTGCGCTGCGTGATTCACACCGGTCGCACGCACCAGATCCGCGTGCACCTGAAGTCGCTCGGTCACATAATCCTCGGCGATGCAATCTACGGATGGAAACCTGACCGGCGGCTGGCGAAGCAACCGGAGCGCGTGATGCTACACGCCGCGCATCTCATCGTCGCTCACCCGATCACAAAGAAGACTTTGGATTTGCGCGCGCCCCTACCGGCGGATTTTGAAATGCTGATGACGCAGCTTAGAAAGATCGCGGCGACGGAGGCGAAAGCGCAGCGGCTAGTTGTCACGCCGGCGAAACCGCGGCGGAAGCCGGCTGCGCCGGAATATCACATCCACGAGTCGCGAAAGTGACGTGGTGCGGTCAGAGTTTCTCCAGCATTTCCGCGGCAAGACCGTAGCGGAGGTTGAAGAGGGAATTGCGGTAAGCGTCGAAGCCGCCGATCTTGGCCAAAGTGACGAGCGTCGCTAACGCCGTCGGAAACACATCGGCGCGGTTCGGTGGCAGGCCGGGAATCTGTCGGCGCGCGGACAGCGGGAGGTTGCCCAGTTCGGCGAGCAAATTGCGCAGCGTGGCCAAGGTGATGACTGGATTAGTCTGCTCGAATGTTTTCCCTGTCCGGGCGGCAATGATCGCGCGCACGGTGCTGACTGTTCCGCCGGTTCCGATCGCTATGGCGGGTGCGAAGGTGAAGCCACTGGCGAGGACCACAGCGCTGATATGGGCGGCGATGTGCTCTGCCGATTCGGTGGAAAAGCAGGCGGCGAAGTCGGGCACAAATTTTTCGGCGAGACGCACACAGCCGAGTTGGAGACTGACCGCTTGGCAGATTTTCCGATCGATAAACGTCAGGCACTCCAAGCTGCCGCCGCCGAGATCAAATACGTGGAAATCGCGCAGCACGGCGAGCGCCGGATCGCAGGTTAGACCGCGGCCGATGAGGTGAGCTTCCTCGTCGCCGGTGAGGATGCGAACGCTCAAGCCCGTCGCGGCGAGAACGCGGGCACGAAACTCGGCTCCGTTTGCCGCATCGCGCACCGCGCTCGTCGCGACAAGGACGCTTTGTGCCGGAGAAAAGGCGGTAGTCTCACTCAGTAACGCCACGATGGCCGCTAGCCCGCGGGCCATGCCTTCTTCGCTGAGACGGGGTTCGGCCCGGCTGATGCCAGCGCTGATGCGCGCGTCGAGTGTGCGGGAGGCGAGTGCCGTAATGTTGCCGGAGTCCGACCGTGTCGCCACGAGCACCTTGATCGAGTTGCTGCCAATATCGACGACGGCGACGACGGGGGTCGGCATGGCTCAGAGCGTGAAATCGGCCGGGGCGATCAGGAGGACAAACTCGCCCTTGAGACTGGTCTTCGCGAGTCGCGCCTGCACTTCGCCGGCGGGACCGACGAGGAACGTTTCGTGGAGTTTTGTCACTTCCTTGGCGAGGCAGATGACGCGGGCTGGTCCCAGCGTAGCGACGAGTTCTTCCACGGCCTTGTCGATTCGGTGACAGCTCTCGTAGAGCGCGAGCGTATAGTCGAAGGCGCGGTATTGCTCGAAAAAGGCGATCCGCGCGGCGCTCTTCGCCGGCAGAAATCCGACGAAGAGAAATCCGTTCGATGGCAGGCCGCTGGCGCTGAGCACAGCGGTAAGCGCACTCGGGCCGGGCACGGGGACGACGGGCAAATTTCTCCGACGGCACGCGCGCACGAGGCGAAAACCCGGATCGCTGAGGGCGGGGGTGCCGGCGTCGCTGACGACGGCGACGGACTTGCCGGCGGCAAGTTGGTCGGCGAGCTTTTCGGCTGTCTCGATTTCGTTGTGCTCGTGGTAGGCAACGAGTTCGCGGCGGAGACCGAGGCGCGTGAGCATTGAGCCGGTCGTGCGCGTGTCTTCGCAGGCAATGAGGTCGACTGCGCCGAGGATGGCCCGGGCGCGGTCGGTGAGGTCGGCGAGGTTGCCGATGGGTGTGGCGACGACGTAGAGAGTGCCGGGCAGCGGGGTGAGCGAGGCGTTGGCGGCGGGTTCGGTCATGTCAGGCGGGAAAAAGGCACAAAAAAATCCGGCGCAAGGCCGGATTTTGCGAGAGAGAACTGGCGCGGGTTTAACGGCCGGAAGTCTGACCCATGCCAGGGATCTGGCCTTCCCAGCCGGCGGGCCGGCTCCACGGGATCGAGGTATCCTTTTGCGGCGTAAGCGAGCAACCGGTGACGGCGAGGCCGGCGGCTAAGACCAGCCACGCGGCGAATTTCTTGAGCAAAGTCATGGTGATTAGCGGATCAATAAGGCCAAATCGCCTTTGTGCAAGACTCCACGCAAAGTGTCGGGTTGGACTTGGGCGACAGAAAAATTGGCGCGGACATCGCTGATGAGAACCGTGGCGACGTTTTCTGTTCCCTGGCTGACGTTGAGCCGCTGGCCGAGTTGCGCCCCGCGTGCCGAACCGAAGTTGAGCACAACAAACGCATTCGACGGGCCGACGGTGACGATGGTGGCGCGGCCGACGCGACTGGCGAACACCGCGGTCGAAGCGCCGGCGGCGGTCGGAGCGATGGCACCGTGGCTGGCATTGGCCAGTTGGCGTTCGAGTTCGGCAATGGTGGTTTTGTAGGCGGCGACAGCTTCGGGCGAGACGAAGGTAGCCCGCGTGTCGGAGAGTTCGGCTTTTAGGGCGGCGATTTCGTCGGCGCGGGCCCGAGCCATCTCCTCGTAAATGGCCACGGCGCTCTTGGCTTTTGTCAGGTCACGCTCGAAACCGGCGGCTCGGGTTTCGGCTGTGGAAAGTTTTTCTTTGGTCGCAGTCAGTTCGGCGGCTGCGGCCGTGAGATCGGACTTTAGGATACCGTTTTGATCGTTGGCGACCGCGAGATAGGTTTCGAGTTTTGTGGCGCGTTCGCTGGTTCCAACGAACTGGATCTCGAGGAGTCGCTTCGCGTTGTCGACGCGGATAAAAAGCAGAGCGGGAACCACCGCCCCAGCGAGGGCGGCGATGCAGAGGAACAGCGGGAAGCGGTGCATCAAATACACGCAGCTGACCGAATCACGCTGTGCGATAAGTCGAGGCGAACCACGGTGTCTTTACGCGTTTTTTCACGCCGCTGCTTTTGTTGGCGGCGAGGTGCTCAAGGATTTTGAACGTGAGTTCGGTCTTCGCCGGCGCGCCGATTTCGGCGGCGAGCTGTTCGGCGGTGAATGACTTGCCCGGGGCAGCTTCCAGCGCCGCGGTGAGTTTTTGTTTCAGCGCGATCACGCCGCCCGCGGCTTTCTTGCCAGCTTCGACGCCGGGTTGGTGGTAGGCGTTGATGCCGACGAGCGAGGCGTAGAGACCGGTGACGCGTTCGTAGAGCGCGATCAGCATGCCGAGTGATCGCGGAGAGACGTCGGGCAGCGTGAGGGTGATCGAGTGGCGGTCTTTCTCGGTGAGAGCGTCGCGTGTGCCGAGGTAGAAGCCTTGAAGATAATCGCCCGCCGTGATGCCGGGCTCGACCTCCAGCGAGGTCTTCGCATCGCGGTCCTTGAGGACCTCGATGAACGTCACGAAGAAATTGTTTACGCCCTCGCGGAGCTGCTGCACGTAGGCGTGCTGGTCAGTCGAGCCTTTGTTGCCGTAAACCGCGATGCCTTGGTTGACGACGTTGCCCTGAAGATCGAGTTCTTTGCCGAGCGATTCCATCACGAGTTGCTGGAGGTAGCGCGAGAAAAGCAGCAACCGATCCTTGTAGGGGAGCACGACCATGTCCTTCGCGCCGCGGCCGTCGGTCGCGAAGTGCCACATGAGGGCCATGAGCGCAGCGGGGTTTTGCGCGATGTTTGGCTGGCGCGTGACTCCGTCCATTGCGGCGGCGCCATCGAGTATCGCCTGGATGTCGAGACCTTGGAGCGCAGCGGGCAGGAGGCCAACGGCGCAGAGTTCACTGGTGCGACCGCCCACCCAGTCCCACATGGGGAAACGCGCGAGCCAGCCTTCGGCCTTCGCGGTGACATCTAGTTTCGAGCCGACGCCGGTGACCGCGACGAAGTGCTTCGTGTGATCGAGCTTCGCGGCTTTGAACGCGGCGATGGCTTCGAGCATGCCGTTACGAGTCTCGGCCGTGCCGCCGGATTTCGAGATTACGACCACGAGTGTCTTGGCCAGCTGGCCCCAGAGACCGTTCAACACGTAGTCGATGCCATCGGGATCCGTGTTGTCGAAGAATGAGACGGCGAGTTTGTCCTTGCGCGGCTGGCCTAGCGCGTGGGCGACGAGTTGCGGGCCAAGGGCCGAGCCGCCGATGCCGATGACGAGGAGGTTCTTGAATTTTCCTTTAGGCCCGGAAATTTCGCCGGAATGCACCCGGGTCGCGAAGTCCGTGATGCGCGCCAGTGTGTCGATGATCTCGGTGCGGAGATCGGATGACGGTGCGAGGCTGGGGGCGCGAAGCCAGTAGTGACCGACCATCCGTTGCTCGTCAGGATTGGCGATGGCGCCCTTTTCGAGTGCGGTCATGGCGGCGAACGCCTGTTCCATCTTTGGCGCCATTTGCGCGAGAAATTCGTCGGGAAACGGCATCCGCGAGACATCGAGCGAAATGCCGAGTTCTGCGTTGTGGTAGAAGTGAGTTTTGAAGCGGGACCAGATCATGGGAATGGAAGAAAGCACACGCTTAACCATGATTACGCGGATTGGCACGGACAAATTCAGCCGTCCGTGTCACCAAGAAACAGCAGGTTAATCATCAGAGGCGTAGTGCCACGAGAGGCTGCTGCCTCCGGCATCTCGTGGTCTGATGCTTTCGGTGAAAATCTCTTCGACTAATTCGCCGCTTCGTCGAGTTCCAGCCGCAGATAGTCGTAGACCACGCCACTAGTAAGTTCACCAGCAGGGACGGTGAGTTCGATCGTATTTTCACCGGATTTCAGTAACACCGCATCGAACTTCACGGTATGCTCCTGCCAAATCGCTTTGTTGGTATTGTAGCGGAGCGCATTCGTGCTCACCGGTCGGAGTGTCGCAATGGTCCGGCCGTTCACTCCGACCATGAATTGTTGAGCGTCGGCGCCGGCGAGCGCCAGCCGAAGTGCCGCCACACCACGAGTGGCGTGCTCGATATTGAATTTGATTGTCCAAGTGCAGGCGCGACCCCGGCCGTAGATACGCCACGGGCCGCTCTGGTTTGTTTGCGGGTATTCGTCGAGCGACTCTGCCTTCATCCAACCGAACCGTTGGTTCGCCGGATCCTTGGCGTCGGGATTCAACCACGCGGTTGATTCGCCGTGCGGCGTCTGCTGGAAGAACCAGTCCTTGCGGTAATCGCTCTGGCCGATCGTGTAGATGATGTCGTTCGGAAAGACGAGCGGGTAGCGCAAGCCCCAACCCCAGAGCCAGTAGTTCGCGCCGTCGCCCTTGAAAAATTTTCCGCCGGTGTGATCGGAGTAGCCGATTTCCCACAGCTGTTTGCCATAGCGGATCGGTTTCCACTCCAGCGTGCCGAGGTCGATCGATTTGCCGGCTTCGACGGCGATGTTCGCTTGGGCAAATTCTCCCAGCACGCCGTCGGCAAACGCATGCAACGTGTAGGTGCCGGACCGCACGTTCGTGATCGTAAACCGGCCGTCTTCGGTGCCGTCGTTCCAAAATTGATAGTGTTTCGCATCGTGAACCCAGTCGGTTGGACGCGGGGCAAAACCGCCACCACCACCGCGGCCACCGCGACCACGGCCACCACCCGGCGCTCCGGCGGGGGCGCTGGCGGACGGGGTCGCTGGCGGGGTGTTTACGACTTCACTGTTTGCGACCGTGACGAAGGCGTTGCCATTCGCACCGGCGCTGCCGGGCGCATCCGGGAAGGCCAGTCCGACCGTGAGATGCGGAAATTTCTTGGACACGGCTTGTGGATCGTTAAGCACGATTTGTCCGGTGACTGTGCCGCGCTCGTTCTTATGCGGGTAATCGACGCCGTCCACCCACTCGTAGGGCCACTTGGCCTTTTCCTTCGCCGCCTGACTGAGCGCGTCCTGCCAGAGGGCCGTGGCGTTGGCCTTCCACGCGGGCGGCACGGTCGGATTGCCTGCAGTCGCGGCGAGCGTGTCGAGGTCAGCCTTCGAAGGCGTCGCGAATTTTTCGAGCGAATTTACATAGATCATTATCGGCCCAATTACCTTCGTCCACGATTCACCGGCGAGGATGTTAGCCGAGGCTCCGCCGCCATAGTGCGTGCCGCGCCAGTAATTCAAAATAATCGGATCGGGGTTTCCGTTGTCGCCGTAGTGACACACGAGTTCCTGTTTCGTCGCGCCACCGCTCAGGTATTCGATCGTCGGGTTAATGAACCAGACGCCAACGCGGTCTTGCGTGGACGACCAGCCATACGCGGGGATTTTGTATTGGACGGCGTTGTAGCTGTATTTGTGCTCCACCGAGTTCTTGTAAACGCCCTGGCTCAGGATGCGTTGTTCCTTCGCGTGCACCACGACACCGGTGCCCCAATCCGTCGGCGCGCACTGAAGCATGTTGCGATCGGCATCGACCGAAATCCAATCGAACCGCTGGCTGAGGCGCGTGATGTAACGGCTTTCCGGCACGTTGAGCGGACCATAGGCAGACGGATGCGAAAAGATCGCGTAAACGTGCACACCGCTCTCGCCGCGTCCCATCGCATAGCGAATCTCCAAATCCAAATTGATGGTCCCGCCCTGCGCTCCACCCGGCGAGCCCGGTGTCAGGCCTGCCGTGGGATCGCCCTTCGTGATGCCCTTGATGGAGATTTCTGCGCGTTCGCCGCCGTTGGCCGTCGGATCGATTGTGACGGTTTCGGTGAGTCCACCGACTTTTGCGGCCGCAGACGGGTCCTGTTCCCAAACGCCCACGCGCCCCTGGTCGTGGCCGAGAAGATCGTCGCCGCGGTAGATCAGGGCGTCGAGTTCGCCATAGTGGCGCAGAATCCGCGCGGTGACGATTCCGTTGGAAAGCGTGAAAGTTTTCGCGTCGCTCGTGACGGCAACCGGCGAAGTGACGGCTGGATTGGCGATCGTTGGGTTGATTTCGGCGGCGGGCAGCGCCAGCGCGGAGATGGCGAGGGCGAGGAACAGGCGCAGGCTAAAGTAGCGAGAAGCGGGCATGAGGGGACGAGACGCTTCCAAACCGGAACCGTTTCGGGCAAGAGTCTGCCGAAACGTCGGACAGTTTGGCCGTGGAGAAGCTACACCCCGCACTCAGACGGCAGTCTCAATCGTCTCGTCAGGAAGCAAAGCGGTGATCATCGACGCGCCAGCAGTCTGTTGATCGGCGGTGAGCGTCAACGGATCGGCGTCAGTCAGCGAGAGGCCGACCAATTTGCCGGCGCCTTCATTGTAGAGGTCGATGAGCGTGCTCCAGCTGTTGGCAATGTCGCCCGAGGTGTCGGCAACCGAGAGTTGGTTGACCGTCGTGTTTGCCGCGAGCGTGGCTGCGTCGGCGGCTGCGACTTGCGAGATGTTGACTTGATAGCTGCCATCAATCTTGGCCAGGGCGCTGGCACCGGACGTCCAGTCGGCCTGCGTCAGCGCGAGGACGGGAGTCGTGTCGGTGAGATGAAGATTCGAGAGCGAGCCGCCCAGCGAGAGGATGTCGCCGAAATTGTCGGAGACGTTGGACGCGGTGTCGCTGATGCCGATCGAGGCGACTTGGTCGACGTTGGTGATTGCGGCGAGATCAGCCATCGCCACGCCCGAGGCTGCGATTTGGAAGCCGGTGGAGATCTTCGCGAGCGTATCGACGTTATCGAGAATCTGAGAGGAAGTGAGCGCGAGAGTTCCACCTTCGTCGCTCAGGGCGATCGAGTTTACTTTTCCGTTCGCCGCCAGAGCACTGAAACTCGAAGCGATGTCTGAACTGGAACCCGTCACATCCAACGTGCTCACATGGGAGTCGGCATTCAGCGTCGCGGCATCGGCCACGGCCACGTCGCTCAACGCTACTTTGTAATTACCGCTTTTCACGAGGCCAAGCAGTGCCGATGAGGCACCGTAGGTATCGGCCGACATGGTCAGCGCAGTCGTTGGATCGGAAATTTCAACCTGCGTGAGCTTGGCTTCGGCGGACAAATCAGTGATCGCGTTGGAAATCGCCGCCGCGTTATCGGTCACCTGAATTTGCGTTACGGCAGTGTCGCTGCTGAGCGCGGACACGTCTGCGACACTCGCCCCCGAAATGGAGACCGCGAGATTGGTGGAGAACTTGTCGCCGAGGCTCGAAGCCGCGCTCCACTGCCGCATGGTCAACTGCAACGCCGTGGAATCGGTCTGGGCGACGTCCGCGATCTTGGTGCCAAGGGTGCCGAGGGTGTCCCACACCGAGGAGAGATGGGCGCCGGTGTCGGAGACCGCGAGGGATTTGACAAAGGTGCTGGCGGCGTAGGTGGCGGCCTTTGTGGCGCTGACCTCGGTAAGGTCGGCCTGGTAACCGCCGGTGATTTTGGCGAGCGTTCCGGCGTTTTGTTCGAATGCCGCGCCAGTTAGGGTCAGCGCGGTATCGGCTGAATCGGTTTGCTCGATGTTCACCAACTTGTGTCCGACTGCGGTGAGGTCGGAAAGGTTGTTAACGATGCTCGAGGCATCGCCCGTGACCTGCATCGTGGCGATCTTAGTATTGGCACTGAACAAGGTTTTCGCATCGGCCGCGTCCACCTGATCGACGGCGAGCGTGTAGTGCCCGCCCTTAACGAGATCGAGGACACCCTGTGCACTGTCGAGTTGGCTGGCGTGGAGCGCGATCGCCGTCGTCGGTGAGTTGAGCGTGATGCTGTTGAGCTTCCCGCCGGTGACGAGGTCACTGAGATTCCCGAGCGAATCGGTGATGTTGCTGCCATCATCGGTGATGTCGATTTTGTCGACGGCATCGTCGGCACTGATGGCGTTGGCCTGCACGACGCTGGCGCCGAAGACGGAGAACTTCAAAGCGGAGTCGAATTTTCCCAGCAACTGATCGTTGCTGCCCGTTTGATACTGGCTGATCGAAAGCGCGAGCGAACCGTCGTCAGTCTTGGTCACACCGTTGAGCGTGTCGCCGATCGAGCGTAGGGCATTCCAGTGCGAAAGGAGATTATTGCCGCTGTCGGTCACGCTGATTTTTGCGACGTGGCCGTTCGCCGCATCGGCGAGAACCTTATTGGCCGTGACGTCGGTGACGTTGACCGTGTAGCCGCCGTCGATTTTGGCCAGCACCGAGGCTCGCGATTCGAATGTCGCCTGCGCGACATCGATCGCCGCGCCGCTATCGGACTGCTGGATCTTGGTTACTTTTTTCCCGAGCTGGTAGAGAGTGTCGAAGTTGTCCTTGATCGTGGCACCGGAGCCGCCGACTTCCATCGAGACGATGCGCGCGTTGCTGGCGAGGTCGTTGAGGGCGGTCATCGAGACACCGGTGACGGCGAGACTGTAGCTGCCGGTCGTGATCTTGTTGAGCACGCTCTGCGTGGCGGTGAGCTGGTCTCCGGTGAGCCGCGAGGCATCCATCGACAGCGTGGAGGTCTTGCCGGTCAGAGCGATACCCTTGAGCAAGCTAAGATTGTTGATTGTCTGGAGGTCGTCGAGGTTTGCGACGACGTTGTCGGCGGAATCCGACACGTTCACCGCGGTGACGTGATTGACGTCAGCGACGGCGGCGGCTTGGCCGGCCTTCACGCCGGTGACAGCGAGCTTGTAGGTGTGGTTGCTGTCGTCCGTGAATTTCGCGAGGAGGCCATCGCTGAGGGCGAGTTGGTCTCCGGTGATCGAGATCGCGTTTGCCGAGTCGGTCACCTCAATCGCTGTCAGGCTGTCAGTGAGGCGCTGCATTAACGACCATTTCTTGGAAATGTTGGCGGCGGTGTCGGCGACCGAGACCGTCACGACTTTCTGGTTGGACGTGAGCAGCGAGGTTTGTGCGGCAGACGCACGCAGCACGGCCAGATGGTAGGGGGTGAGGATTTTTCCGATTGCGACCGAATCCTGGGTATATTGCGTGCCGGTAATAGAAAGCGGTGTAGCGGCATCAGTCTGCGAAATACTTTTTAGGCGTAGTCCCACGCGCTGGAGCGCGTCGAGATTCGTTTCGATCGCATCAGTGGTGTCGCGGACGTCGATCGACTTGATCTTGGCGTTGGCGGTGAGGGCGGGATCGCTGCCGAGGCCGAGAGTGTCGCTCACGCTGGCGTTGGTGATCGCGAGTGAGTAGGCGTGGTTCTTGATGGCGTCGAGCGCGTCGCCGTCGGCGGCGAGTTGGGCGGCCGTGATTTTCAATGTCGCTGCGGCGCCCGTCTGGACGATTTGGCGCACATTGCCACTGCTGACGAGCGTCTGCAGATCGTTGAGGTTCTTCTGAATATTGGCGCTCGAGTCGGAGATAGTGACTGACGTGACGTAGCTGGGCTTGGCGGCGATGAGAGCCGCGGCGCTGGCGGCCTTTACGTCGGTAACCTCGACGGTGTTGCCATCGCCCGCACCCCATTTCGCGAGGATGGCGCGCTCATTCGCATACTGCGTGGCGGAGACTGACAGTTTTGCGGTGCTGTCCGTGGTGGTCAGGCTGGTGATTTTGGCGGCGAGCTTCTGTAACGCATCAAGGTTCTTCTGAATGTTTTGCACCGTGTCGGCGATGACGACAGTGGTGCTCGGCTTGAGCTTTAGTGTCGTCAAAGCCGTCGCCACCGTCACAGGGTCCGTAGACGATTGTGGGACGAAAATTGATCCGGCGGAGGCTCCGCCAACGCCATTAACAGAGGGCATTGTCCTCTTTATCGGCTTCGCCGGGCGCGACTTGAGGAGGAAGTAGGGCCGAAGTTTGGGCCCGGAAGGCCCAAACTTTGCAAAGAGCAGAATCTCCTTTTGGGATTCGGTGCTTTTTGCGGCGTGATGTTAGCGGTCGGCGAGGACGCTTGTCTTCAGGAAGAGTTCGAACTCGTTGCGCTTGGCTATCACGTCGTCGTGGGCAAGGTCGGTGTGGATGAAGACAAATTGATTCGTTTTCAGCGCGTCGGAGTTGAGGGTGGTTTCATCGTCGACGAGAAGCTTGGTGCCGCGGACGGTCAGTCGCGCTTGAAGCTTTTCCGATTCCTCCTTCGTGCCGCCGTGATCGGTGTAGATGTTGAGGAGCCGGCCGTCGGTCCGGTCGGACCACTTCAGGTAGGAATCGGTTTGGCCGTAGAGGGCATCAAAGAGCCAGACCTCGTCCGCGTTTTTGGCCAGCCCGCCGCGATCTAGAATGCCGGCAATGACATGATACCCGCCGCTGTGTCCCGAGAGGATGATTCGGCCGACGGTGAAATCTTTCGCGTTCGTGTGAAAAACCGCGCGGTGGCGGAGCGTGGCGACGACTTCGTTCATGAAGCGCTTGAAGCCGTCGGGGTCCTCGAGTTTTCCGCCGAAGGAATCGGGGGCGTCGTGTGGGCCCTCGGGGACGACGAGCACGGCGTTCTTGCCGCTGGAGACCAGTTGTTCGATCAGGCGAAAGGTGCCGAGGGTGCCGGCGACGGTGTTACGCCAGCCGTGGAAGTGAACGATAAAGTCAACGCGGTCGGTCTCGCGAAATCCTTTCGGAATGAAGAGCGCGACGGTGTTGTCAGCGTAGTGCTCCTTCGCCGGGTAGAGTTTGCTGTCGTAAGTGTGACCCTCCGCGCGCGCTGGATGGGGGAAAGGCGCGGAAGCGAACGGCGTGAGGATGAGCCGGCCTTGGGCTGCGTAGGTTTCCTCCAGCGTCTCGGCTGCAAACGCGGACGCGGCCATGGCGAGGAGGAGTGCGAGCGACGCCTTCATGTCAGTACCTTCGCAAAGTCCGGATGATTTGGCGAGTGATCACCAGAAGCGATTACCGCATGGCTACCCTCGCGATTGCTGCGGCATGAACTTCCGCGCAGTCGATTGTCGGAAACCCGGGATCGCGATCGTTGAACGCTAGAGCGAGGTCGGTGCCGGCCAGCATCACGCCATCGACAGCGAAGTCGTCCATCAAACGCTTTCCTGCAGTGAAGAAGATGTGCCGTTGTGCTTCGGTAATTGTGCCAGAAGCCGCCATCGCGACATAGGCATCATGAACATCCGATAATATGCCGTCTGGTGGCGGGATAACCTCTGCCTCCCTGACCGCTCCGTAGAAGCAGGATTCCATGACCACACGTGTGCCGATCACGCCCAGCCTGCGAAGCTTCCGCGAGGCAATCTCGCGATCAACTTCGGTGAGCAGGTTGATAAGGGGCAACGGCGATAACGCTTCGAATTCTTTGATGCAGAAATGTCCTGCGATCGAGGTGATCGCGAGTGTCTGTGCGCCTGCCGCCTTCAGCCGTTCCGTCAGCCGGGTGTAGATCTTGACCTGAGCGGAGACATCTCCGCTCGACTGGTGGCGCAACAAGGTCGCGGTATCGGCATGCGCCATGGTGAGTTCAAGATCTACGCCAGAGCGGGTGAACGCACTAATGAGATAGCGGTAATAATAATCGGTTGCTGCCGGTCCGATCCCGACGATGAGGCCCAAATGCATGATTGGATTTATGTCTGCCTCCGCGCTTTCAGCAAAGCAAGGAATCCAACATTTCATGGCCTACTCCGGGCTGTTGCGACTCAGGCAACCGGCGCTCGGCTTTGCGATATGGCAAAACCAAAGGAATGAAAAACGTTCACGCGGCGCTCAGAACCGGGCTGACCCAAGCCGAGGAGCAGAAACCGGTAACGCGGATCGGTTTTTCGCCTACAAATCCTTGTCGGTCACCGCGCCTTCTGAGGCGCTCGTGACGTGGCTCGCATACTTCGCGAGGACGCCACGGGTTTCCTTTTGCATGAAGGGTTTTTTCGCTTTCTTGCGGGCGGCGATTTCCTTCGCGGTGACGGCGAGCGTGAGTTCGTTTTTTACGGCGTCGATTGTGATGGTGTCGCCGTTTTTGATCAGGCCGATCGGGCCGCCGACGGCGGCTTCGGGTGTGATGTGGCCGACCACAAATCCGTGGCTGCCACCGGAAAACCGTCCGTCAGTGATGAGCGCGACGTCCTTGCCGAGCCCGCGGCCCATGATGGCGCTGGTGGGCGAGAGCATCTCGGGCATGCCGGGCGCGCCGACCGGGCCTTCGTAACGGATGACGACCACGTGGCCGGCTTTGACCTTGCCGGCGAGGATCGCGTCGAGCGCTTTCCCTTCGCCTTCGAACACGATCGCCTTGCCGGTGAACTGGAGGCCTTCTTTGCCGGAGATTTTCGCGACAGCGCCGGTCGGGGCGAGGTTGCCGTAGAGGATGCGGAGGTGGCTGTCGCTCTTGATAGGATTCGAGAGCGGGCGGATGACGTCCTGGTCGGCCGGGTAGGGCTGCACGTTTTTAAGGTTTTCCGCGACGGTCTTGCCAGTGACAGTGAGGCAGTCGCCGTGGAGCAGGCCGGCGTCGAGGAGAATTTTCATCAACGGCGGGAGGCCGCCGACGCGTGAGAGGTGCGCCATGCTGTATTTGCCGGAGGGCTTGAGGTCGCCGAGGACGGGGACGCGTTTGCCGATGCGCGTGAAGTCGTCGAGCGAGAGTTTGACGTTGGCGCAGTGGGCGATGGCGAGGAGGTGGAGGACGGCGTTGGTCGAGCCGCCGAGCGCGATGGTGACGGTGATGGCGTTCTCAAACGCCTTTCGCGTCATGATGTCGCTGGGCTTGATGCCAGCC
Source organism: uncultured Opitutia bacterium (assembly GCA_903840415.1). Lineage (GTDB taxonomy): Bacteria > Verrucomicrobiota > Verrucomicrobiia > Opitutales > Opitutaceae > CAITWF01. Next base: position 76,393 of record CAIMFY010000069.1, read on the forward strand.
TTGAGGAGGGCGAGGGCGGCCGGGCCCGCGTTGCGGCAGTCGGCTTTTTTGTCGGCACTGATGGCAATCTGCGCTGAGGAATTCGGGAGTGACATGCCGAGAGCCTCGATGGCGTTGGCCATGGTGTTGGCGGTATACATGCCGCCACAGGAGCCGGGGCCGGGCACGCCGCACTCCTCGATTTTGCGGAGACCGGCGTCATCGATTTTGCCGGCGGCGTGCTGGCCGATGGCCTCGTAGACGGAGACGATGTCGCATTCCTTCTTGGTATCCGGATGGATGCCGGGGAGAATCGTGCCACCGTAAACAAACACGCTCGGGCGGTTGAGGCGCGCGAGCGCCATCATGCAGCCGGGCATGTTCTTGTCGCAGCCGCCGATCGCGACGACGGCGTCGAAGCCTTCGCCGCCGGTGACGGTTTCAATGGAGTCGGCGATGACTTCGCGCGAGACGAGCGAGTAGCGCATACCCTGCGTGCCCATGCTGATGCCGTCGGAGACGGTGATGGTGCCGAAGATGATGGCCTTGCCGCCGGCGGCGTTGGTGCCCGACTCGGCTTCGCGGGCGAGGGCGTCGATGTGCATGTTGCACGGCGTAACCATCGACCAGGTGGAGGCAATGCCGACGATGGGCTTCTTGAAATCCTCATCGGTGAAACCGACCGGGCGCAGCATCGAGCGAGCGCCGGCGCGGCTGGGGCCGTCGGTGATGACTGAGGAATGGGGGCGAAGGGGATCGGGTTGGGAAGCGCTCATGGGAGAAGGAAAAGTAGAAAGGAAGAAAGAAGAATTAAGAAACGAGAAGGAATGGGAAGGCGAAGGAGCGGAGGGAACCAAAGCGGGTGGAAGCGGGCAAGTGCGTTCGCGGGGATAACGCAGGACGCAACGAATTGTTTTCGGAGTTGCATGCGACAGCGGGCGGCGCATTCACTCGTCCGAACTTTACCTGCATGGCGTTCAATCTGAAAAAAGTGCTCAAGGCGCTGCTGCTCTCGTCCAACCAGCCGCTCGCGACCAAGGATGTGCAGGCAGCGTTTACGCGCTTCCATGAGACTTCGACGTCGCTGCCGTTAGTGACCGATGCGGTGCCTTTGCCCGGGAGCGATCCAATGGCATCCGTTGCCATGGACGTCCCGCCGCCTGCCACGGAGCCAACCGAAGTCGTTGCTGAGCCGCCGCAGGATCCGGAACTTTATGCGGACGTGCCGTCGCTGGTGACGACGACTCAGATTCGCGAAGCGATGGATGAAATCGGCGTGGAATTGCGCACCGCGGACGATGGCCTGCTGCTCATCGAAGGATCGAGCGGTTATCGCATTGTCACTCATCCGCGGTTCGCCCGCTGGGTGCGCATTCTGCGACAGGAGCCGCCGCCCGTGAAGTTGAGCCAATCGTCGATCGAGACGCTCGCCGTCGTGGCCTATCGGCAGCCAGTAACACGCACCGAGATCGAGACGATTCGCGGCGTGTCGGCGGAGGCCGGTATCAGCAAGCTTCTCGAACGCGATCTCATCTATATCGTGGGCCGCGCGGACACACCGGGCCGGCCGATTCAATACGGCACTACCGAGCAGTTTCTCGAATTCGTCGGCGCAAAGTCGCTTGATGAACTGCCGGCTTCGGACGTGCTATCGTCGCGGCAAATCGACGAGTGGCTGAGAAACTCATCGTCCGCGCACAAGCCCAACGACACCGATATGGGTTTGTCCGACGAGCAACTGCCCTTCGAAGCCGCACCCCGTCCAACGTCATTGATGCCCGCACCGTCCGACGCACGTGAGCCGACCGAACCCGCCACGCCATGAGTCTCGAGCCAATTCGCCAGAAAATCGACGAACTGGATCGACAGCTCGTGAGCCTCGTCAACGAGCGGCTTGCCCTCGCGGCCGAGATCGGCAAAATAAAGCGCAGCCAGGGCGGGCAAATCTACGTCGCCGAGCGCGAGGATGCGGTCATCCGAAAAGTCACCGGCCAGAACGAGGGGCCGATCAAGAACGAAGCGTTGCAGGCGATCTACCGGGAAATCATGTCGGCGGCGATCGCGTTGGAGAAGCCGCTGCTCATCGCCTACCTCGGGCCAGAGGCGAGCAACACTCACGCGGCGGCGATGAAGAAATTTGGCGCGAGTGTCGATTACCACGCGATGGCGACCATTGGCGACATCTTCACCGCGGTGGAAAAAGGCGAGATCGACTATGCGGTGATCCCGATCGAAAACTCCACCGAGGGCAGTGTGCGCGAGACGCTCGACAGCTTCGTCGAGAGCGACCTGAAAATCGTCGCGCAGATCCATTTAGAGATTTCCCACGCGCTGATCTCGAATTCGCCGCTCGCCGAGATCGAGCGCGTTTATTCGAAGGATCAGGCTTTGGCGCAGTGCCGGCACTGGCTCCAAAGGCATCTGCCGCACGCTCAGCTCGTCGACGCGCCGAGCACGTCGCGGGCGGTGCAGTTTGCGAAGGAGGAACCGGGCACCGCAGCCGTCGCGAGCGAACTCGCTGCCGAGCACTACGGTGTGCCCGTCGTCGAGCGCAACATTCAGGACAAGGCCGACAACACGACCCGGTTCTTTGTGCTCGGAAAAAAAGCCTCGGGCGCGGTCGGCGGCGGCAAGGACATCACAAGTTTTCTGGTGTCGCTTGGTGACGAGGCAGCGTCGCACTCTGGCGCGCTGCTCAAGATGCTGATGCCGCTGGCGGAGCGTGGGATCAACCTCTCGAAGATCGAGTCGCGGCCGAGCAAGAAACGGCCGTGGGATTATTATTTCTTCCTCGATGTCACCGGACATTTCGAGGACGCCAACATGAAGGAAGCTCTCGCGGAGCTGAAGAAATTCTGCCCGTTGGTGAAATGGCTCGGCAGTTATCCGGCAGCGAGCTGAAGCGCAGGAAAAGTCGGGTGAGGGAAGGTTGGAAGCGATCCCACGGCTGGGGTTGACGCGCGCACCGAGGGTCGCGACAAAGTCGCTGCGTCTCTCGCATTCCCCGGCCCATGCAACTCGCTGCCACGTTCGTCATCATCGCTGTGACCATGTGGCTCCTCGTGCACGAGGTAGACGTGCGCCTTGTGTTGTTTGGCGCCGGGCTGGCGTTGGCGTCGCTCGCGATGAAACCGCTGGTGGTGTTCGACGTTTTTCTCAACGAAATGGGCAACGGGAAAACGATCGGCCCGATCTGCACGGCGATGGGCTACGCTTACGTGTTGCGGGCGACCGGCTGCGATCGTGCGATGGTGCAGATGCTGATTCGACCGTTGCGGCGCGTGCGGTGGCTCCTGATTCCCGGCGGCTGCGCAGTCGGGTTCATCACCAACATCGCCATCACGAGCCAGACCGGCGTCGCGGCCGCGGTCGGTCCGATTCTCGTGCCGCTTATGGTGGCCGCTGGATATTCGCCCGTGACGGCGGCGGCGACGTTGTTGCTCGGCTGCTCCGGCGGCGGCAGTCTCTACAACCCGGGTGACGCCGACTTGGTCGCGATCCATGAGGCGAGTCGCGCACCGATGAAGCTCGCCCTCGATGCGATGTTTTTACCGTTGCTCGGCGGATTTGCGACGGCGGTCGCGGTCTTTTCGTTTAATGCCGGCCGCGGCGTTGGCGCGGTCGTCACTGCGATTGCAGAGACTGAGGGTGATGGCACGGCACCAGCACCGCGGTGGAAGGCATGGCTGCCTCCGCTGCCGGTCGCGGCGATTTTTCTGATGATGCCGGGCGTGTTTTTTTCGACGCTGCCGGCGCCGTTTGAAAAAGGGCTGCCGGTCGCGCACGCGATGATTGGCGCGACAATGGTGGTGTTGGTGCTGTGCCGCGGCGATGTCTCGCAGCACGTGAAAAAATTCTGCGAAGGTCTGGGCTACGCCTACGCCAACATCATCACGCTGATCGTGACGGCGAGCTGCTTCATCGCCGGCATGACGGAAGTCGGGCTCACCGATCGGTTTATCAAACTCGTCTCGGGTGTCGACTGGACGGCCAAACTCGCCGCGGGCGGAATCACCGGACTCCTCGCGATCATTGCCGGGACGGGGATCGGGCCGAGCGTGGCGTTTTCGAAGGCGGTGTTGCCGACGCTCCGCGACACCAATCTGCCCGCGGCGCTCGATCTCGGCGCGCTTGCGGCGATTGGGGCGACATTTGGGCGGACGATGTCGCCGGTGGCGGCCGTGGTGATTTTCTGTGCGACCTTTGCCAGCGCTCCTACACTCGCACTCATCAAGCGGACTGCGGGACCGTTGCTCGCGGGCTTTGTCGTGACACTCGCGATCTTTCTGGCGCGTGGTTAACGCAGGCTGGCCGTCGCGAGTTGCAGCGCCGTTTCGATGGCGGCGCGTTGGGCGGCGATGCGCTGCGCCAGCGGAAAGGCCGAGGGCGTTTCGAGGGTGTAGCTCAACGTCGTATGGTGGGCGCGCAGGTAAATCGCCTCGGGCCAGTTCTCGCGCATGAGCGGATCGCTCACCGGGCGGATGATGCCGGGAGCCGCGACGGGGCGGCCGTCGATTTCAGCCGCTTGGTCGATGCGGCAAAACGGAGTGACCGCGGCGATCATGGCGTCGGCCAGCGAAACGCGGGCCGTGGGATTGAGTTCGTAGAGATAAAACCCTGTCGACTCCCAGTCCTCGTGCAAGCAGAGCGAGAGATCGAAATTTGGCTGACGGCGGAGCCACGCCGCATGCGCCGCGATTTCCGCCGAGCGGAGATCCTTGTAATCGCGGTTGAGATCGAGACCACCGGCGTTTTCACGGGTGCCGCCGATGAAACCGGCGGGGTTGAGCAGTGGACAGAGGAACCACGTGGCGCGTTCGTCGAACACTCCCGCCTCAATCATGGCAAGCAACGCGAGCGGCGGGGCGGGTTCGTCGCCGTGGATACCGGCGGAAAGATAAATGCGCGGCTGCGGGCCGGGCGTGCGTTTCGTCAACGCCAGCAGCGGGCAACCGCCGGCCTCACCAAACGGTTCGAGTCGCATCCTGGCGGCGCCGGCGGCCGTGGCGAAGCGCGCAGCGAGTGCCGGTGGATCGATGACGGGTGCGGCACTGGCGGTTGGAGGGTTCACGTTGGGTCGGAACGGAACCACGAAACCCGCCAAACACACGAAAAACAAATCCGCCCGACGGAAAAAATTCTTTCGTGTGTTTCGTGGATTTCGTGGTTTCTTGGCCGAAATGTCCCAAGTCCGCGTTCGGTTCGCTCCCAGTCCCACGGGTTTCTTTCACATCGGCAGCGCCCGCACGGCGCTGTTTAACTGGCTCTACGCGCGCCACACTGGCGGCGTGTTCATCCTCCGCATCGAGGACACCGACAAGGAGCGCAACAGCGAAGCGTTCCTCAATTTGATTTACGATTCGCTCTCGTGGCTCGGTCTCAACTGGGACGAAGGCCCGAAGATTGGTGCGAGTGGCGGCGGCGATTTCGGACCCTACCGCCAGAGCGAGCGCGGCGCGATCTACAAGGAATATGTCGGCAAACTGCTCGCCGCCGGGCGCGCCTACGAGAAGGACGGCGCAATTTGGTTCAAACTGTTTGGTGAGCGCTACGAGATCTTCGACGAGCACCGCAAAAAGACCGTGATGAAAGTCAAACTGCCGCCCGTCGTGATCGAAGATCAGATCCGCGGGCGCGTCGAGCGGTTGGAGGATGAGGACTTCGTCATCGTGCGTTCGGACGGCAACCCGGTCTTCCACCTCGTGAACGTAATCGACGACATTGCGATGCAGGTGACGCACGTCATCCGCGGCGAAGACCATCTCTCCAACACGAGCAAACACGTGCTGCTCTACGAGGGCTTCGGAGTGAAGCCGCCGATTTTCGCGCACATTCCGCTGATCCTGAAACAAAATGGGCCGGGCAAGATGTCGAAGCGCGATCAAGGCGCGCTGATCGAGGAATATCAGAAGCGAGGCTACCTGCCGGAAGCGCTGGTGAATTTCCTCTGTCTTCTCGGCTGGAATCCCGGCGACGACCGCGAGAAAATGCCGATCGCGGACATCATCCGGCTGTTCGACCTGCCCGGCGTGAACCAGAGCAACGCGCGGTTCGACGACAAAAAACTGGCGCACGTGAACATGGCCTACCTGCTGGAATTGCCGGCGGAAAAATTCATCGCGCAGGCGAGGGAATTTTTTGCGCGGCAGTCGGAAAGCCCTGTCACACTAGCGGCGGCCGCCGCTACGGCGGAGTATTTCGCCGAGGTGATGCGGCTGAGTCAGCCGAAGATCAAGGGCTTCGAGGAACTGCCAGCCTACACGAGTTATTTTTTCACCGACGAGTTTTCGGTGGATGCGAAAGTCCGCGAGAAGGTCATGGCCAAGGGCGATCCGAAGGCACGGCTGGCGGAGTTGATCAAGGTGGCGCAGGCCGCGGATTTTTCGAGTGAAGCGGTGCTCACAGAGGCGTTGAAGAAACTAGCGGAGAGCAAGGGTCTCGGCTTCGGCGACTATCAGGGCGTCGCGCGGCTCGCGGTCACCGGCACCAACGTCGGCCCGAACATCACGGGAATTTTCTATGTACTCGGGCGCGAACGTGTGCGGAGCCGGCTGGAGAAGTTTCTCGCAACGGTCTGAACGCCCTTACTTTTCCTCGTGCGTGAGCTTGTCGGCGGCGAATGTGAGCTTCGTTGTTTTCCCGCGAACGGAGTAGGAGATCACGGGCGCGGCGCCGGTGGAATCCATTTTGCACGTCAGCGCGCCGTCGCCCTGGCGGAGGTCGCTCGGGCAAAAAATGGCGGCGATGACGTTTTCCTCGGCAGACGCTTTCACGACGGTGCTGAAGTAGGTTGCCCACGTCAGTTGCGGTTCCTGCATCACCGGCAGGTCAGGCTGGCGGCCTTGGATGAGCGAGAAATCGCCGTTGAAGAGTGGGATCATTTCGAGATCGGTGCGGCGGGTGCGCGTGGTGGGCGTTTCGCCGGTGGCGTAGCGATGAGCGCCGGCGGCCGGAATCGGTGTGGACGCTAGCGTCGTAGGAGCAGCGGCCTGGCGACCACCACGGCCGATCTCGGCGGCGGTTGCGCGAAGGGTGACGTGGTCCCGAGCCACGTCGGTTTCGACGCCCGGATGGAAACGCACCTCGATCTCGGCGCCGACGGCGCAGGCGACTTGGTCGAGGACGACGACGAGGTTGGTCTCCTTGTCCAAGACGATCCAGCGGTTCCACCGTTTCAATTCCTTGCCCGGGTAGGCGTGCGTGGGGTCCATGGAGACGGCCGCCCAGCCTGACTCCGACGTGTAGGACGTGATGTGGCCGCCGATACCATCGCGCCACGGTTGGTCTTTCAACTTCGCCTCGATTTGTTCCTCTCCGTTGACCATGACGCAATTGTGACCGCTGGTGCGGGCCTCAAGATAATCCCAGCGCATCGCTCCGAAATATTTTTCGTCGTAGGGTGTGCGCGGAACTTCGCCGACGAAGTTGAGGCCCTGCCAGTTGATGCTGAACGTGCCGCAGTCGAGGTGGCCGTGGTGCGGATCGTCGTTCATGCCGGCCTTCGTCGCGATGGTGATGTAGTCGGCGCCGAAATCCTTGCGCATGACGGCCCAGTCGATGCTCGGGAAAAATTTCGACGTTTCGGCGGGTTTTTCCGGAGTCACTGTCGTGGCCGGCCAGATGAGATCGAAGATGGTTTCGCCGGAGCGGACAAAATTTTTGACATACCACGCCGCGCGCGGGTCACCGGATTCCTGCGCGAGCTTGTTCATCACGTAGGAATCGCCGACCGCGTTGCCCGAGCCGTCGCCAAATCCCGCGGTCATGCCGAAGAGTCCGAAGTCGACCGGATGTGGCGAGAGGCTGCGGTGCTTGAAGAGATCGATTTTGCCGCCGGTGGCGCGCTTGACCGCGTCAATGAAGCGGACGCTTTCGCCGAGACCGTAGGCCCAGTAGCCGCGGCCTTCCTGCCAGCCGCCGTCGGGACCGATGTGCTCGATCATGTTCCAGATGCCTTCGCAGGAGCGGGCAACGACGTCGGTTAGTTGCGGATCGTCGTCGAGGAGCGCGAGGGCGGCGAGGCCGAGGCCGGTGTGGCAGATGCCTGACCAGTTGCATTTGTAGGCGGTGGCCCACCAGAGATACTCGTAATTGCCGCGGACGCGCATGATGGCTTTTTCCAGCAGCGCGCCGCGGAGGCGATCGCGCTGGGGTTTGGCGAGCGCGGGGTAGAGCCAATCGTAGATGTAGGCCATCTGCTGGCTGGTCGCGCTGGCGGTAATGTCGTAGGTAAACGCGACCTCGTCGTCTTTCGCGCCGTAGGGCCAGACGCGCGGGTAGATGACGTCGAACTGGTGCGGCGTCTGCATCCAGTTTTCTTGCGCGCAAACGATGTTCGCGTGAAAAAACGCCTTCGCGACGTATTTTTCGTCGCCGGTCATCTGATAGAGAAACGCGAGGCTAAATGCGGCGTTGAGGTGTTGGGCGACGAATCGGCGGTAGTCGTCGGCCCCGACGTAGCGCGTGTGCATTTCGCGCGGCGGCGGGAGCTCGTTTTCGACGGTGGCGTTTATCAAGCGGCGGCCCTCGAGGAGAATTTTTTCGAAGACCTCCGCGGAGCGGCGATCCTGTTTGATGTGCTGAAGCAGCGCCGGTTTTTCAGCGGCGGTGAACAGCAGGTAAGGATGCGCCCGCGGCGCTTTCCCGAGATCGGCGGTGAGCGATTTGAAATCGGGCTGAACTTGAGCAGCGAGGGCGCCGGAAAAAACCAAGGCGGAAGCGAGAGTGAACAGGGATTTGATCATAGACGTAGGGGTAAACGCACCGCCCGCGGGGAAGGTGCGCTCAGATCGCGGGCATTTTGCTCATATCGTTGACCGCGGCGGCGCCGCGCACGACCAGTCAGAGCCGCGCGAGGATCAAATTCAGCAGTGCCGCGTGATCGTTGACGGCGGGAAATTGCGGAAACTGTTTCACGATGTTGTCCGGCGCGTGGATGAGGATGCCGCGGTCAGCCTGTGCGAGCATCGAGGTGTCGTTGAACGAATCGCCGGCGGCGATGACGTGGTAGCCGAGCGACTGAAGCGCGATGACGGCCTGCCGCTTCTGATCGGCGAGGCGGAGCTGGTAGCCGGTGATGCGATCGTTTTCGACGATGAGGCGGTGGCAGAGCAGCGTGGGCCAGCCCAGCTGGCGGAGAAAGGGTGTGGCGAATTGTTCAAACGTGTCGGAGAGAATGATGAATTGTACGGTGCCACGGAGGGAGTTGAGGAATTCGACGGCACCGGGGAGCGGCGTGAGGCCGCTGATGATCTGCTGAATTTTCGAGAGCGTGATGCCGTGGTGGTCGAGAATTTCCAGCCGAGCGCGCATCAGTTTGTCGTAATCGGGCTCGTCACGAGTCGTGCGGCGCAGTTCCGGGATTCCGGTGCGCTCGGCGACGGCGATCCAGATTTCGGGCGTGAGAACGCCTTCCATGTCCAGCGTGACGATGCTTTGCTTCACCGTAGAATTGCCTCGGCGCGGGCGCTGGCGCGCAATGACAAAATCGCGTTCACTCGAATTGTTTTTGGAAGTGGGCGAATTGCTCCTGCAACGTGGCCACTTCGCAGCGCACGGCGGCGAGGTCGGATTCGAGCTGCGCAATGCGGGCGTCGGCGAGTGCGGGCAATGTGACGGCGGTTGGCACGGAAACTTCCGCTGTGCTCACCGCGGATTCGGCTGGGCCAGAAAGCAGGTGCAGGTAACGCGACTCCTTGGTGCCGGGCTGCCGGGGAAGTCGGACGACGAGCGGATCGGCAACGCGTGCCGCGAGCGTGCTGAGCGTTTCCTCGACTTCGGGGAGCGAGTCGAAGGCGAAGAGGCGTTCGCTCCGAGTGCGCAGTTCGCCGACGGTCTGCGGGCCGCGCAGCATCAGCACGCAGAGCAATGCGGTCTCGGCGGGCGTCAGTAGAATCGCGTCGTTGAGCGTGTGCTTGTAGCGGGCGACGCGGCTCTCGGAACCGTGGTAAACGGAAGCCAGTCGCTTCACGCGCAAACTCTCGAGTGCCCGCGTGACGTCGGAGTCGTCGAGGGCCATGACGGGTTCGCGATTCGTGAGCTGATTGCAGGCGTTGGTGAGCGCGTTCAGGGAGAGCGGATAATAATCGGGCGTGACGATGGATTTTTCGACGAGGGCGCCGAGCACACGGACTTCGGCAGGGCTGAGGACGAGCGGCTCCACGGTGTTATTTCTTCACCGGCCGGTAGTCGACGCCGAGCTGGCTGAAGAGAAACGCGTCGACGTCGACGGTTTCTGCGATGCTTTGCCGAAGGCTGCTGCCGATGCCGTGGCCGCTGTCGGCGGTGGTGCGCAAGAGGCAGTCGGCGCCGGCGGCTTGGAGACGCGCGGTCATCTTGCGGCTCTGTAGCGGATCGACGCGCGGATCGTTGGCACCGGTCAGGAAGAGGATCGCGGGATATTTCTCGCCGTCGCGCACGTGGTGATAGGGCGAGTAGGCGTAGAGCGCCTTGAATTGCGCCTCGTCCTTCACCGTGCCGAACTCGGGGATGTTGAACGCGCCGTTAGACGAAAGCTCGACGCGCAGCATGTCGTAGATGCCGACATGGCTGACGACGCAGTGCATGAGCGCCGGGTTTTGCGTGAGCGTCGCGCCCATGAGCAGGCCTCCATTACTGCCGCCCTCGACCGCCAGTTTTTCCGAGTACGTGTAGCCGGCCTCGATCATGTGGCTGCACGCCGCGGCGAAATCGTCGAACACGTTTTGTTTGCGCGTGAGGCTGCCCAGATGGTGCCACTCGTCGCCAAACTCGGCTCCGCCGCGAAGATTGGCCTCGGCGAAAATCACACCCTGCTCGACGAGCACGCGCCGCGCCGCGCGGAAAGCCGGCGTGATATTGATGCCGTAACCGCCGTAGCCGGTCACGAGGCAAGGATGGGAGCCGTCGAGCACGAGGCCTTTCTTGCGGATAATATTCACCGGAATCTTCGTTCCGTCCTTGGAGGCGGCGAACTCGCGCACGACTTCGCAGTCGGCGAAATCTACCGGCGCGGTCTGCGAGAGCGGCGTCTTGCTCGTCGCGCTGACGGCGGGATCGAACGCGAACCAGCTCGGCACGTCGATGTAACTCGTATCGCGGAACAGCACCGTATCGCTGCCGCTAGAACCGGCCACGACGTCGGTAACGGAACCGACCGGAAACTGCCGGGGCTCACCGACAGGCAGCCCGCTGAGATCGAAGGCGCGCACGGCGCTCGGTCCGCCGAGCTGGTAAGTCGCGTAGATGCGCGTGGCAGTGAATGCGAGATTCGACGCGTGCAGCGAAAACTCCGAGACGAGCGTGTCGGGCCCCTCGTGAAGCACGACCTGCATCGGTGTCGGTTCCGTGCTACTGCCGGTGCGCGAAGCGAGCGTGAGCTTCAGCAGCTGGCCGCGAGCAGCATTTTTCAACGACACGAAATAAATTCCGGTGCGATCACCGGCGGTGTCGGGCGCGAGCGCAGCCTGCACTACCCGATCCTCGTAGTGGGTGAGTTGGTGCCAGTTGCCGTCGAGCGAACGCGCGTAGTGTTGAAACTCGCCGCCGTCGCCTTTCTGCATGCTGACGAGGGCGACCCCGCTGTGGGATGTTTCGATGATCACCTCGGCGATTTTCGGAAAATCCTTGCCGATTTCGTAGCGGTCCTGCGTGACGGGGGTGCCGAGCACGTGATGGTAGACCTGCATGTAGAAGTCGCGGTCTTCGGGCGGACGTTCGTTGCCCTGCGGATAACGCGTGTAGAAAAAACTCTTGCCATTGGGCAGCCAAGCGAGCGCGCCGCCCCCCGTGCCGTTTTGCGCTCTCGGGACGACTTCAAAGACTGGCTGGCCAGTCGTGACGTCGAAGACATGCACATCGCCCGACTCGCTGCCGCCCTCGGAGAGCGAGACTGCGACGAGTTTGCCATCGGGACTCGGCACATACCAATCGATCGCGGTCGTGCCTTTCGCGTTCAAAGCGTTGGGATCGACGAGCACGCGCGCCGCCTCGGGGTGCAGCGCTGACTCCATCACGACGAGAAACGGCTGCTGCTTTGGCGGTTGGCGTTTGATGGCGAACAACAGATCGCCGGCAAAGTGGAGGCCGCCGTAGGAGATGGATTGGGCGGAAAGAATCTCGGCCACACGGTCGCGGATCTCAGCGATGTGCGGCAACGCGTCGAGGCGACCGCGGGCGTGGACGTTTTGTCCGTCGGACCATGCTTTCACCGCGGGATCATTCCAGTCTTCAAGCCACCGATAATTGTCGACCACAGTCACGCCATGATAAGTGTCGCTCACCGGCTTGATCGGAGCGACGGGCGGCGTGGCGAACGCCGCATTGGCGATAAAAATCAGAGTGAGGAGGCGGGTGGCATTCATGGGGCGTGAGGCCAGAGCGAGTTATTTTTTTGGCGGCGGCGTCTTGGGCGTCCAAGCATCTTTCAGCGAAATGGTGCGGTTAAACACGAGTTTGCCGGGCGCGCTGTCCCTCGGGTCGATCGCGAAGTAGCCGAGGCGCTCGAATTGAAAACGGTCGTCCGTCGTGGCTGTGGCGAGCGACGGTTCAAGCTTCGCGGTGACGACGTCGAGCGAGTGCGGGTTCACGACTTGAAGGAAATCGTCCTCGGCGGCGGGCTCCGCGACGGTGAAGAGTCGATCGTAGAGTCGAACCTCGGCGTCGATAGCCTGTGCGGCGCTGACCCAGTGAATCGTGCCTTTCACCTTGCGATCGGAATTCGGGTGGCCGCTGCGTGTCGTGAGATCGGCGGTGCAGCGCAACTCGGTGATCGTGCCGGCGGCGTTTTTCACGATCTCGTCGAGTTTGACGATGCAGGCGTATTTCAGGCGAACCTCGCCGCCGGGCTTTAGGCGGAAATATTTCGGGGGCGGCACCTCGGCGAAGTCGTCGCTTTCGATGAAGACATCGCGTGTGAGGACGATTTTGCGCGTCGTGGGATTTTCGTTCTGGGGATCGTTCGTCGCGGCGCACTCGATCGCTTCGTCGGGGGCGAGGTTGGTGAGGACGATTTTGATCGGACGCAGGACGGCGAGGCGACGCTGGGCGAGGGTGTTGAGTTCTTCGCGCACGGCGTGATCAAAGACGGCGATGTCGGTGACGCTGTCGAATTTGGTGACACCAACTCCGATGACGAAGCGGCGCAGCGCGCTCGCCGGGATGCCGCGCCGGCGGAGGCCGGACAAGGTGGGCATGCGCGGGTCGTCCCAGCCGTTGACGATTTTTTCGGTGACGAGTTGGAGCAGTTTTCGTTTCGAGACAAGGGTGTAGCCGGGGACGAGCTTGGCGAATTCGTATTGGTGCGGGAGCGGGCGCGGCAGGCCGAGGTTTTCGAGAATCCAGTCGTAGAGCGGCCGGTGGACTTCGAACTCAACGGTGCAGATGCTGTGGGTGATGCCTTCGAGGTAGTCGCTGAGGCAGTGAGCGAAATCGTAAAGCGGGTAGATGCACCATTTGTCACCCGTCTGGTGGTGGGAGGCGTGGCGGATGCGGTAGAGCAGCGGATCGCGCAGCCAGATGTTGGGCGACGCCATGTCGATCTTGGCTCGAAGACTGCGCGCACCATTCGGAAATTCTCCAGCGCGCATCCGGCCGAAGAGATCGAGGTTTTCGACGACGGAGCGGGTGCGGTAGGGCGAATCGCGACCGGGTTGATCGGGCGAGCCGCGGTAGGCTTCGGTTTCTTCGGGGCTCAAGTCGCAAACGTAGGCGTGGCCACGTTTGATGAGTTCTACGGCGTAACCGTAGATCGGCTCGAAATAGTCGCTGGCGAAAAACGGCTCAGCGCCGGGCGTGTCGGGCGAAACGGCGTCGAGGAAGAAGTCGGATTGGCCGTTGACCGATTGCACGGTGGGTATGGCGCCCTTCGGCTTAAAGCCGAGGCATTGATCGGCCCAGCCGGCGATGAGCCATTTTACGTCGGCGGTAATGGATTCGACGTATTCGAGGTCTTCTTTGACGGGGTTAGTGTCGTCAAAGCGGAGGTTGCACTGGCCGGCATTTTCGCGGGCGATGCCGAAGTTCAGGCAGATCGACTTGGCGTGGCCGATGTGGAGATAACCGTTCGGCTCTGGTGGAAAGCGGGTGACAATTTTCGGGTAGCGGTTTTCCGCGACGTGCTGGGCGACAATGTCGCGAATAAAGTCGGTGGGCGCAGCTGTGGCGGCGGCGCTGGAGTCGGTAGGCTCAACGGACATATGGTGGAAAATTGCGAGGCGCTCGGGTGCGAGGCAACGCCACAATTGGCGTGCGACGCGGGCTTGACGCGACTGGCGCTGCCGCGCTTCATGCCCGCCTGTTCACCGCGAGCGTAGCACAATGGATAGTGTAGTGGCCTCCGAAGCCATAGATCTGGGTTCGATTCCCAGCGCTCGCACCACTTCTTTCAGAGGAGAAACCCTAAACCACCCCCCTACTGTTGCCAGTTTTTTTGGCAACAGTCAGTTGACACTGCGGCCTAGCGCATGGAGGCAACCATGACGACTGGGTTCACAATCAAGACCACGAAGGTCAAAAACGGCGATTTCACTTATCGCACGCACCGTCTAACGGGCTGGCTCGACGGTCGCCGAATCCGCGAGCAATTCAAAAACCAAGAGGAAGCCGAAGGCCGCAAGAACGAGCTTGAGGTTAAAGCCGCCAACGGGTCCGGCAACGTGCGAGCACGAGTGACCCGGTTGAGCACCGAGCAACTCGCCGAAGCTGAGTCCGCGTTCGCCCGTCTTGCTGGGCGCCCGCTCTCCCAAGCAGTCAGTTGGTATCTTGAGACCTACCGCCCGCCAGAGACCGCCACGGCCATCGGAACGGCCATTGCGGACTTTCTGGCTGACCGCGGCCAACACGTTCGCAGTGTCGTTCTGACCGACTACCGGCGCGACCTGGAGAAGTTGCGGGCCGCGTTCCCGACGAAATGCGTTCACGAGATTTCAACCGCCGACATTCAACAATTTCTCGGCAACCGGGGGTTTGGAAAGAAGCGCTTCAATAACTTCCGCGGCACGCTCGCCGCGTTTTTCTCGTGGTGCAAATCGCCACTGCGCGGCTGGACTCGCGAAAATCCGGTTGCGCCCGTGCAGGCGTTCAAGATCACGCGCGGGCTGCCTGAAATCATTTCGGTGACTACCGCACAGCAACTCATGGAGTATTTGGAGAGTTACACCGGCGACGGTCGCGACCTTCCGGCTGGCTGCATGGTGCCATACTTTGCGCTCTGCCTTTTTGCCGGCATCCGACCGTGTCCGCTGCGCGGGGAGATCTCAAAAATGGCGAAACTTTCCGATCTCGGAAAAGCAATCGACCTATCCCTTAACGCGATCCGGATCAGTCCTGAGATTTCAAAGGTCAAAGCAGTTCGACAAATCGCCATTCGCCCAAATCTCGCCGCATGGCTCATGCGCTACCCGACCAAACAATTTCCGATTTTGCCGCTCGGCTACCGAAAAATGATCCAAGAAATCAGGGTCAAATTCGGCATTGGTGACGACGTGCTGCGGCACACGTTCATTTCCATGCACGTCGCCAAATTCAAGAGCATGGGTGAAGCAGCACTTGAGGCCGGGAATTCCGAGACAATGATTCGGAAGCACTATTACAACGTCGTCAGCGGTGCAGACGCCGAGTCGTTTTGGAGCATCGCACCCGGCGTGACCACCGGAGAAATCGTTGCTCTGACGGGCTAAATGGACGAGGGGGCGGGGATGAGGTAGCCAGTGACGCGCTTCATCCTCGCGTCTCTTTTCGCTGAGGTCGCGGGCGAATGGTATTCGCGCGACCATTCAATGCCTTTACCCACTAACGCTCGCCGACCGCGCGGGCTACCTCGAAGCCTTGGCACATATTGCCAGACCTCCGCGATCTCCCGAAGCAGGACGCGGCCCTTTCGGTCCTGTGAAATAAGTCGTTTCTTCGCGTAGCGAATCACGGTCTGGCGAGAAATACCGATTTCACGGGCCGCACAAGATTTTGTTACCCGTTGCTCTCGCTTTCCGCGCACAACCTCACGAAGCACTTCGCGACGTGCTTTTGTGTGAAGTCTAAAAGTCGGGTTTCTCATAGGAGAACTGTCACACTTAATTGACAAAACGTGCTTGGGTATGGCAAGCACGAAAACAATCACACCACCACAACCCGCACCAGCGGGACGCTGTTTATCCTCTAAAACCGTCGCTGAAATGCTCTGCTACCGTTCGCGCAGCGCTTTCTGGCAAGCATGTTGGCGCGAAGGCTTCCCATGCGTTCGCGTATCCGCCAGGCGCATCGTTTTTCCTGAGTTTGCGTTAAACGAATTCCTTGCGCGCCGCACTAACTCGTGCGGGCGGCAAACCGTGATCGCCGGTTCATAATCGCATGAAAAATCCACCAGCAGTTTTCGACAATAGACTTGTCGCAGCCGAAGGCCTTTTGTCGGCCCTATTCGATGACGCTTCGCGGCCATCACTACGCTGGCTTCGAAGTCAGCAGAAGCGCCGCGCCATTCCCTACGTCAAGGTTGGCCGATTTGTCCGGTTCGATCCGGTGCAGGTCCGCAGCGCACTTGATACACGTTTTACCGTCCGCGAACGAAAGGAACCCAATGCTTGAATACCATTTTACGACAGCCGCCCGAAAACAGAAACGCCGCCCTCGGCGAAAAGAGCGGCGGTCCCTATGAGAAACACCTAACTGCTACCCAAGCAGATTCCGTCAACTCCGACGATCTCCCCGAACCGCTGAAGCTCTGGCAATCTCCCGAACCTGACGATCAGCTTTTCTTAGAAATTCGGCGTGTCGTATTGCAGGCGATACTGCACAATGAAGAGCGCTCGTTCGCCGAAGTGGCAGAGGAACTTGGCTGCACCAAGGCCGCGATCTCGAAAGTCTATTTGGCGGTTCTGGACCGTCTCGGCTGGCATTCACAATTTAAGAGAGTCGGAAACCGCGTTACTCGTGCTGAGATCATGCGGGCAAAGTGGGCTGCCGGGAAGGGGCCGAAGGCGCGCGCCGCGGTGAAAGGGCAACCCTCGCCATGAAGCCCACCCAAGCACCGAAGAAGGACACGATCCCCGGTCACCAAGCCCTGATTCCCGCCAAGTTAGACGACGCCATGCTGCCTGCGTCACTGTTCCGGCTCTTCTGTCACCTAACCCGACGCGCTGGCAAAAAGGGGCCAGCATGGTCTGCCATTACGACCATGGCCGCAACCTGTCGCCTAAGAAACGATACCGTGCGGGACGGCCTCAAGACGCTCGTGGAATTCGGCATGATAACGAAAAAAGAGCGGTCTGGCGACACGACGCTTTATTACATCAATCCCGATTCCGCATGGTGCATACCCCTCCCAATTGAGGGGAGGGGTTCAAACAAGGGGGGTAGCCCTCCCAAAGCGGGGGATGCCTACCCCTCCCGATCGGGGGGATACAAAGGGATCCCAGTAGAAGGGGCAGCTACAGCTGCACCTTCTACTACCGAGATCACCAATAGTAAAATACCTGTGGAGGACATCGGTGCTTTCCCCCCGGCGCGTGGCGCCGGGTTCGCACCGCTGTCCGATCAACAATGGCTGAGTGAGCAACTGAGTGTGACCGATCTTTACGCCGCACGAAAAGCCGCGCCGCAGTTGGCGACTCTGGACCTGTATCAAGTCGCCGATCTTTACCACGAGTTCCAGCTGACCAAGCGGGCCTACATCGATAAGGACGTGCGGAAAGCACGAAAGGACAGACCAGACCTGACGCCGTGGAAATGGTTCGCCGAACAGATGGGTAGTCCGCGTGACAAACGCTGGCGCTATCTGGCCGCGCGGTGGGACAGCGTCAATGCTGTCCCGATACAACGCGAGAGTATCGAGGCCAGTCGCAACGCATCACAACCGGCGAACCTGACGCCCAACACCGTCGGCGCCGATTGGCAACTGACGCTCTACAACCTGACGCACGGGCATCCGCCAGAGATGATTCACATGCTCTACGACACCGAGGTCGCCACGTTGCCGTGGCAGACATGGGACGCGATGCCGGCTTGGATGCGTGCGATCTTCTGTGGCAACTACCTTGCCGGCGCGACACCCGAAGGCATCACGCCTCCGCCCCGGTCGGGCGGTCGCCAGCCGCAAGGGCCAACGGTCACGCCAACACCAGCGCCGCACGTTCTTGCTGCCCGCAAGGCCGCACAAGACGCCGACAACAAACTGCTGGACGAAGTGCGCGCTACCGCCGAGGTCGCACGCTTGGCGCGAAAAGCAAAACGGAAAATCAGCGACGACGACGACGACTGACGCCGACCGGAATTTTTACATCTAAGGAATCTATTAGGCCGCCAGCATCGCGCAGGTAGCTTGAACCGCGCCCTGTAAATCTGAGCACCTGCTCAAACCCATCATTCTTTCCTTCGATCCTTCAATTTATGAAAAAGCAAAAACTGACTAAAAAGCAGATCGCCGCCGTCTACGGTGCGAGCGTGCGAACCGTCTTCTATTCGTGGCCGAAAATGCACCCGCCGGCGCCAATTCACAACCCATCGAAAATGCCAGACTGGGCGGCTGGCCAGCCGCGGCTGAGTGACAAAACCCGCTCGGCAATCGCCAAGTTATCACCGAGCAAGCCAAGCAATCCAGACCAAGCGCCGAGCGCCGCGAACGCCGAGGCATGGATCGAATTCATGGATCAACACGGCAAGGGCGCAGTCGGCGACGATCACAAAAACTCTATGGCCGCTCTCACGAGGGCGCGAGACTTCGCGTCGTTTCAGTTTGAGAAGGCGGCAAAAGCCAACGACCGCGAGAATATGCGATTCTTTGCGACGCTCTTGCAACGGTTCGAGGGCGTGATCCATGACGCCGCGTTGCGGGCCGCTCGCCTGAAGCTGGACACTGGCGATCTATTCCCGCGGTCGGAGATCGAAAGAGTTGTAGCGGCGTGGTGCTATCACGCGATGCGGTGCGTCGATGGCGCAATGGAGGCAACGTGTCGCCGATTGGTTGGCGTGCAGTCCTATGACGCCGCGAGGCGCATCCTGGAGCCGGTGCTGCTGGACGCGGCCTACGTCGAGCCGTTCAAGCGGGCGGTGACGGTCGCGACCGGCAACCAGATGCCGGCATGGTTTGTCGAGACGATGATCGATAGTGTCGGAAATTTCATCGAGAACGGCGAAACCCAGATGCGGACCGCCATCGCTGCACCCGCGCCAGCGATACACTGACGGCATGCATTGCGCGATGCGTGGTTGACAGTCGGCGCTAGGGAAATGGACGACGCACCCGCATTTTTCACGACGACCAAGTTAGCCCGCCTCGCGAACCTGCACCGAACCGTTGTCACGCGGATCGTGGCGCAAGGGCTAATGAAGCCCGATGCGTTTTGCGACGGCCAGCCGGTGTTTTCCGGCCTCAAGATTATCGAGGTGCTCCGAGCTGCGCGCCCGCTGAAAGAACGCTTTCCTCTCTGATTTTATCATGAACTATTTCACCAGCACAGCCGCAGAATTCGCGGCCAAGTTTCCGAAGCTGCGTCGCGGTGCTGCAAAAGCATCCAAGCCCGCCGCCATCACGCCCGCCGTAGCCGCTCCGACTATCACGCCCGCCGCCATCACGCCGAGTGCATCGCCGGCCATGACATCGATCCGCGAACGCTCCGCGGCGTTTGGCGTGACGCTTGGCAAACTCAAGGCATCACAGGCCGCGCTACGCTCAACGCTGGCCGCTGCGAATCCAGCCGGCAGTGTGACGACCGCCGCCAGCGCACCAATCGCCGCAAACGCGACGCAAGCGCTACTGGGCGCGATTGACCGCGGATACGCTGCAACCCGCACCAACCTCGAAGCCGGCGCCGCCAGTCTCGCCGCGATTGTGACAGCCCGCGCCGGCCTCGGTGACACCGTGCCGGCCAGTATCCGAAATCTGGCTTGCAAAATCGATGCCTACTCGGCGCAGGCAAAAGCATCGCGCGTCCGTTATTCTGAAATACGCGCGATCAACGCAATCGCGGGCGCCCGTGCTCTCGTCAAAGGCTGAAATTTTCAACTGCAAATTCTATGAATCCCATCGAAAAAAATCGTGATCTGACTAACGCCGCCGACGCCATTAAAGCGAAAGCTGCCGCGGACCTCGCCGAAGTTACTGCCGAGATGCACCGTCTCGACGCCATCACGCGTCCGCTCGGTGTTAAAATCGAACTCGCGCAGGCCGCGCTCGCAAAACGCCCTTTCCTAGCCGAAATGCTCAGGCGTCACCAGTTATGGGAAACTGAAATGCAAAGTCATTTCGACAACTGGCTTTTGCGCTCTGGCGAGGACGTGAACGTTAACTTCACAGCCGGACATAAATTCCCCGAAACGTTCTCGGCGCCGTGGGTTGCCGAGCGTCTCGTGGTGGAAATCAAAAAGCGTATCGCGGTCAACGAAGCCAACATCGCCGCCGCGGTCCTCGACGCGCAGACCTACGCCGCGGAGAACGACCTCGTGTCTGCTCTGCCCGCCGACCTGCAATGACCCTTTTGCGGCAATGTCCTGACTCGGCGTTTTAAAAAAGTTGCGACCGAGTCCCGGCGTCTCACTGGCGCCGGTGCATGAGGACATTGCCGCAATCACTTTCGATTTAGCCGAAGCCAAAATCCAAAGCGATAGATCCCCCTGCCGGGGGATTGCCGGCTGAATCGAATACTTTCAAAAATGATTATCAAACTCGGCAACGGGATCGCCAAACTTCGCGCGGTCAAAATCGCATCCGGAAAGTGGGCGGTAGTTTTTGGACAGCCGGACGGCAAGGGCGAGACCGCCGATGGATGGGACGCAAAGAGAATCTACACGCCCGTCGAGACCGACTTGGTGATCGAATTAACCAATCTGGACAGCGGCGGGATCCTTCAACGTGTGCTGAACTCGGCGATGCAATCCGCGTTCACCGAGCAATATGAAGTGCAGCGAAACCGTTTTCAATGAAAGCCAAACTCGACGCCCGCGCCGTCAGCGCGAATTACACCGCCGCATTTCAACGCCTGAAGCAACTGCCAGGATTCAACCATCAGGTGGTCCTGCGCGCTGAGATGGGAAGCATTCTGAGTGCGTGGGCCGCGCGGACGCCGGCAGTTTCCAACGACGAAGCAATCCAACGCGGATCGCGGCTGCGTGCGTTGCGCCAAATCAAACTGACGCAATTCGGTGCCGGCCAGAACGCGATCACGATCAACGCCGGCGTGCGCAAGGGCGCTCGCAACGGCGTCGTGTGGATTCGTGGTAAGAACGGAAAACCTCATTTTGCCGGCGTGGCGAACGTCATAGCCGGGACGGTCGCACTCTCTGGCAACCGCCGAGCCAATACACCGTCCGGAACCGCCATCACTTCGCGCGCTGCACAGGTTTCGAGCGAATACCCGAAGTCTTACAAAGAAGTTTACGGCTCTGTGGGAATCGCGCGGCAGTCTGTGGTCCAGATTGCCGAGTCGCTTGGGATCGACCTTGCACAAGTGCAGGGCGGCGGAATCGGGATGCGTGACCTCGCTCGCGCAAAAGGTGCGGTCGCCGCCAATCAAAAGTTTTACCAGAACGGGATCGGCTCACAGGGTGGCGACGGCGTCGCCGCGTTCATCCAAGGAACCAATACGCTGCCCTACAACAACAGGATCGGCATGGATCGCGTGCTGGCCAGCGTCATGATGGGACGCGCCAAATTCATTGAGCAATCTTACCAGAAAGGTGCGTTCGCATCGATTGCCAACACCGCCCGCGCGTTTCCTAACATCAAATTTTCGCCATGAAATCCGTCCGTGAATATCTGCCAACCGTCCGCGAAGTGATCGTGTTGCTCGCGCTCTGCGTGCTCGCCGCTGGCGTGAGAGTATGGATCGCGGTGGCGATTGGCGCATAAATTGTCCGCTTGCCGTTTAGACTATCTACTACCTGCGAAGTGGTGGACCCAAAAATGGTCCAACCTTCAGAGGGGCGTGATTTCTGGTGTCCGGTTGCTTTGCGATTGGAGCAAACAGCGTTTCGCGGAATTCCGTTGAAATCGACGCCGAGACGGACGGACAACAGACTCGTCACAACGGCAACCAATGAAAAACACGCCATCGAAAAATACCTCCGCGCAGTCCGCGCGTTTCCTCGTGACCGAAACCGAACTCGAATATCTCTGCGCCGCGCTGGCGGCAGAATTAGACGCGAATCACTTCGGGCCGAACCCCGCCAACGATCCGGCCAGTAGTCTCGCCGAATGGAAACGCGGGCGGGCCGGCTGGATCAAATCGGCCATGAACTGCACGATCTCGACTTTAACTCGGAAAGACGCCAACGAGACGTTCGCCGATTGCGAGCAATCCGCCGCGATGCTCGAAAGCATATTGCAGCGACAGACCAGAAAGGCCGCTTAACGCTTCCAGCCCCGCCATAACACGGCGGGGTTTTTTGTGGGCGCATGTTCGCAAACCACTGTTGCCACACTGTTGCCAGAAACCTTGCAAACGGTGCATTTCGCTGCATCTATCGGCTACGGCATGAAAATCCAATCAGAGCGAATCCTCGCTCTGAAAGACGGTTTGAGAGGCGAAAAATCTGAATCCAGCGTATCGTTACGCACGGGTTCGATTCCCAGCGCTCGCACCAACCGGTCGCAGTTAAGTGTGTTAGGTTTGCTTGGCCGAGAGCTTCCGATGCACGAACACCCAGTAGATTGCGCCGAGGACGGCCAAGCCGCCAACGGCCCAGATCGTGATTTGGCGCAGTTCGCCGTTCATTAGTTTTTCGTCCTGCCCGGCTTGCACACCGACCCAGGCCAGCACCGCACACCAGAGCGCGGAACCGATGAGCGTGTAGATGGAATAGGCGAGGTAGTTTAGGCGCACGACACCGGCGGGAATGCCGATGAGGTGGCGCACGACCGGAATAAATCTTGAGGCAAACGTGCCGAAACTGCCAAACTGTTCGGACCACCGCTCGGCGAGTTCCACTTTCGTCGGGGACACGCCGAGAAATTTTCCGTAGCGCAGCACCAGCGGCCGACCGGCCCAGCGCGACGCCCAATACATGATGGTCGCGCCGATCCATGAACCGAGGGCGCCGGCGAGCACGACTCCGGTCAGGCTCATGTGACCGTGGCTGTGGGCGTAGTAGGCGGCGAAGGGGATGACGAGTTCGCTCGGCAGCGGCACGAACGAACTCTCGATCGCCATCAGGAGAACGATGAGCGGGTAGCCGCCGCCCTCGAGGGTCTGGCGATACCACGCGATGAGTTCCATCAGCTTGTCATGCATGGGGGTAAAAAAAAGGCAGGCAGCGGTGACTGCCTGCCGGAAAGGGAGTGGGTTGGCTCAGACGTCCGGCTTGGTCTTGCGCAGACCCTGCACGCGGTCGCCAGCTTTCCACTGGCCGCGCTTCTTGAGTATATCGACGCGCTCGAAGCGCTTGAGGACGTTGCGTTTCACGACGAGGCCGGAGACGCCTTGGAGGCTTTTATGCTGTGACATGATATTGAAAAGTGATGGGTGCGAGTTGCTAAAGGGGCGGAGAGTGAACGGTCGCCTCGGCCCATGACAAGTATTTTTCTCCCACGTCTTCGGCCCGCACAACGAGCCATTCCGGAGTGTCGTAGGGATGGCCGCTTAGCACTCGCTGGCGCAAGGCATCAAACTGGTCGGGTAGGAATTTGAAACACAGCCTAAACTCCTCCACTCGTTCGTGTTTACCTTCCCACTGGAAGTGGGAAATGACCGGACCGTCGATTTGCACACAGGCCGCCAGACCAGCGGCGACCACGTCGGCGGCCAGCCGATCGGCGTCTGAGCTAGTGCCAACAGTCGTCCAAGCGATGAGCATGGTGCGGGGTCAGACGAGTTTCACGAGATCCGAGGTGGCGGGCACGTCCTTGATGATCTGCGAGGGATCGGGGCCCACGCCGAGGTAACGGAGATTCGGGAGTTTCTCGGCGGCCGGCAGCGGCTCGCCGGCGAACGCGACATCGAGCAAGCTCTTCATCATCGCGGCGACGTAGCATTGGGCATTTTTGGGCAACTCGGCGAAGTGGCGGATCGTTGAAACGTCTTCGGTCCAGCCGGCGTGACGGGTGTAAACAGGGCGCAGGGTTTTGCGAACGGCCTCGTTGCGCGGGACGTGGTGAAAGATCTTGCCGGCAGCATCCTGATACGAGGTGCAGATCAGCAGTTCGCCGTTCCACGCGCCGCTATGGGTGAGCGCGTCAAGTTTGTTGATCATCACATCTTGGAAACCACCGTAGCGGAGCGCGTCGCCCTTTTCGACAGCGTCATACCAACCGACCATCCGCTGGCGGCCGGTGCTGGTGCCAAATTCGATTTGCTTCAACTTCACCGCGAGCGGATGCGCGTCGTCCATCTGCGTTAGAAACGTGTGCGTGCCGACCTTGGTGTCGTAGGCCTTGGCGACGCCAAACGTGTGGATGCGCTGCACGGGAATCCCCGCGCTCTCGAAAAACTCCGGCGTATAAGTGTGCGAGGCCGTGACGTTCGGCGGGAACCCGTGTCGTTTGTCGAGCCAGTAAGCCTGTCCGAATTCACCGATGATCGTGTGACCGGCGCGCAGTTCGCGCAGGATGAGTTCGCGGACTTCACCGATGTTTTTTGCGAGTGCGGTGCCTGCTTTCCAGTAAACCTCGGTGAGGGTGTCGAGGTTGAGTGTGAACGGCTCCGCGCCGCGGAAACGGGTGAAGTCGAACTCCGATTTGTCGAATACCCCGAGCGCGATCGCCTCGGCGTTGGCGCGCTGCTCGGCGACGGTGAGTTGATCGAAAAAGCTGGCAAACGTTTCCGGCGACACGCGGCACACGTGCTGGATGACGCGGAGCGCGCGGTCGGCGCGCTGGGCGAGTTTGCGGGCGAAGAAATTTCGGCCGGCGAGAAAATCAAAATACCAGATTTGCGACTGACCGACCTCGTCCAGATAGGCGGGCGTGATGCCGCGGCCGGTGGAACCGCGCGGCTCTTCAGCAAGGACGCGCGTGCGGTAGTTCTCCCACGCCAGGTCGAGCAATCGGTGCGTGAGATCGGAAACCATCGCGCGCTCGTCGATGAGCAACCGGGAAAAAACCGCGTGGCCCTTTTGCTCGAGCGGTTTCGCCTCCCAGCCGATTTTGCGCGGATCGGCCACGACGCCGCCGCCGATGCAGAGGTGCGCGGCATCGAGCACAACCACGCCCGCGGGGAGGAGGTTCAGCTTAATTCCGCCCGCGGTGTGGCCTGAATTTGCGCCGCCATTGACCTTGAGAACGACGGAGACGGCGGCCCGTGTGCCGCGGAGTTCGTTGGCGACCTCGGGAATGAGCCGGCCCTTGCCCTCGTCGCCGAGGGAAATGCCGACGTCGGCGATGAGCTGGCTAGAAAAAGGGATGAGCGACATGATTGCGGAAAAGACACGGCAACCGAAGTCGATCAAGAACGAGAAACCCCTGTTGCCGTGAAGGGAAAACGCCACCGGGCGCGGGAGGGCAATCAGAAAACAACGGCCGTCGAACCGAAGACTGTCATGTCTAGAGTTAGCGCGGCAGTGCGATTGCGGTCAACGTTGCTCAGCGCAGCCTGCGCGCAATTAACCGTTCGAAAAACCATAGGCTTTTATCACAGCGAGCCTGTGAAGGCGGTTTGAGATAAAGAGCCGATGAGGCCGCGCGAACAGCGAGTGCGGCCGTTAATCTCCGGGTTTGCACCGGACACAATGATCGCCGCGTCGGTTCGCGGTATCGCCCCGCCAGCGCGCCAGGCACGAGCCCGGTCGTTGGGTGGCGAGGGATCGAGGGTATTCTCCCGGTCACTGGATGGCTGGGAGCCATGACTTCCTTTCGGCTTGAGGGCACTCTTGCGGCGGGGTTTCTGGGCTTTTGCCCATTGGCCCCAGTTGTGCCAGAC
>CAIMFY010000070.1 GCA_903840415.1 uncultured Opitutia bacterium
CTGTCCTCGGCGCCGGCCAAGACATCTCACCCGCCTTTGTCTCTCCGAGGTATATCACCCTTGCCAATCCACCAATCCCTGAAACCAATCCCTATGCTGCCATCCACCCAGCACTTTTAACGACGCCTGGGACATCCCGCAATTTCAAAGGCTTCGAGTGAGCGATGTCCGCGGATTCACCCGATTAGGTGTTAGATACGGGACACCGGTTTTGGCTGTGCCAGAAAGCAAGGAATTGGAAACGACAGCGCTTGGTTTGGCGCTCTGGACGCGCCTGCATTGACTTCCGCTTATCAGTAAAGCAGCTTTTCTGCATGCCCGCTACTATTCAAATCTCTCCGCGCGGAACGATCACTCTTCCTATCGGCTTGCGCCGCCGGCTGAAACTCGACCGAAAGGATCACTCGGTTCTGTTAGTGGAAGAGCGGCCTGACGGCATTTTTCTGCACCCGGCTATTACCGTGCCCGTGCGGGATATTCCAGCCAGCGCGATCAAGAAATGGGTCAGGGATGACGAAGCCGATGCGGCAAGCGTCAAGGTGCTCAAGCGGTGACTGTCTTCCTCGATACCTCGACAATTCTCGCCGTTTGCTGGTCGAACCGGGGCCTTTCGCGACTGCTCATCGAGTATGCACCAAAGGCCCATTGGAGACTGGTCACGGCAGACTATTGCATCAGCGAGGTCGAAAAGAACGTGCGCAAGCACCCTGCGGGTGCGGTTGATTGGGTGCGCATCGTTCGCGCACAATTGGAATCGGTCGGTTCAGTTTATGTGCTCGACCGTCCGATTGTCTTCGACGTCACGAAGGACAAACCGGTCATCTTGTCTGCGATTGGCAGCGACGCAGACTATCTCGTCACGTCCGACACGACGGATTTTGCGCACCTCCTTGGCACGGTTGTCTACGGTGTGAAGGTGCGCACACCCAAATCGTTTCTCCTGGAGATGGGCGTGGTCGCATAGTGCTCCAGCGTGCGTGAATTAACGGCCCGACTGAAGCTACCTGGCCGCTGTTTCACACCTCAGACCTTTCTGGCACACGCCGTTTGTCGAGATCCTCGATCAACAATTTACGCATTCGTCGAATTTACGTAACCTGCTTATCTTACAGAAACTTAAAAAAGGAACGATTCGGCAACAGGCGGCCAGTCAGGGAGCACGCACGCGACCAGAGACCGGGTTCGCGCGACATTTAGCTTTACGGGAGTTGTAGCGCAGCCGGGTCTTTGCGCCCATCCCAGATGCGCACGACTTCTACCCACTGGTCAGCCTCGTTGACCTGATAGAAAATCAAATAATAGCGGTGAGAGACTTTGCGCATGCCCGGTCGCCGCCGCACAGCGGTTCCACGTCGGGGCATCAAAGTGAGCGAGAGAGCAACATCGAGCAATTCATTGCCCACTCTCATTGCGGCCTCGGGGCTTTTCTCGGCCAAGAAGCTGACTGCTGCGGCAAGGTCGGCTTGTGCTGCGTCCGTTAAGCCGACTTTGTAGCCCATAGCGGAATTTTCTTTCGGACCTCGTCCAACGGGATGATCCCCTTTTCCTTGAGCGAACGCAGTCCTTCATCGATCGCGGCGAGCATTTCCGGCGTCTCTTCCGCAGTCTCGTCTAACCAATGCCGCAGCTCCTCTCGTTCTGCAGGTTCGAGTTGCAGGATTGCCGATTGGATTTCTACCAACTTGGTCATATTTTGAAGATAGTAGTCCGGTGTCTTCTCGCAATGCCGTTCTTATGCCGCCGTATGATTCTTCTCCGATCAAACTGTGTTTCAATGGAACGTCAGTGACACAGCCCGGTTATTGAGCCGCGATACAGCTAAACGGTCTTGGTCTGTCCACCGTCAGCATCGATTAGCGCACCATGCAGATAACGTGCTTGGGGCGACACTAGGAAGGACACCAACTTTGCGATGTCGTCCGGGTCACCGAGTCGAACTGTCTTAGCCTCAGACACGATTCGTGCTTCGGCTTGTGCGAGCGTTTCTCCGGATTCAGCGACCCGCTGTCTGAGTCGAGTCGTCAAGCGGTCGGTGCGGACAAAGCCAGGATTGACAGCGTTGACCTGGATGCCGTCACGCACACCCACGTCTGCGAGGGCTTTGGTGAAAGAAAGAATTGCGCCATTTACCGACCCTCCAATGGAAAAATCGGCGCCAGGCGTGCGTCCGCCGACGCCCGCGATGTTTACGATCGAACCCCGGCGGCTCGTGAGATGCGGCCAGGCCGCGCGTGTCAGCCGAACCGCGCCATGCAACTTGAGCGCGAATCCATCACTCCAATCTTCGTCGGTCAGCTTCAGAAAATCTCCTCGATTGGTCGCGCCGGCGTTGTTGATCACGATATCGATCGCGCCAAACGCGGTGATTGCGGCAGCCACCACCTTCGCCTCAGCAGTCGCCAGTCGCAGGTCAACTGCGCAGACTGCCGCCTGCCGACCGAGGCCTCGAATCTCCACTGCTGCGGCGTTCAACAACATCTCGTCTCGCGCCGTGAGCAGCACGTTGGCACCGTGTCTCGCGAGTTGGACTGCAATAGCGCGGCCGATGCCTCGACTGGCACCAGTCACGATCGCTGATTTTCCGAGATGCGGCAGCAATTCGGAATTGGGTGGAGTAATCATACGAAACGGTTGCTCGGCGCAATAAGGCTGGGCAAACGGATTCGATTAGGACCCAAAAGAAGCATCGTGGCAAAGCCGTTGAGCAACTGAAATTCGAACTGCGCCAAGAAACCGGCTTGTTTACAACAACGCCTTTCGGCAATCATGGCTCAGTGAGCGAACTCACCCTGATTCTCGAACGCATTGGTCGCGGCGATCAGGCGGCGAAGGAGGCCTTCTTCCCGCTCGTCTACGAGGAGCTCCGCCGGCTCGCTGCCGGCAAGATGTCAACTGAGGCCGGCGGTCATACGCTTCAGCCGACCGCGCTCGTTCACGAGGCTTGGCTGCGACTGGGTGGAGACGCGCAACCCGGCTGGCAAAACCGCCGGCATTTTTTTGGCGCGGCCGCCGAGGCTATGCGCCGCATCCTCATCGAGCGAGCTCGTCGCCGCAGTGCGGTCCGGCACGGTGGCGGACAGGAACGCGTCGACATCAACGACGTCGAAGTCGCTCAACCCCTGCCACTCGACGGCCGGTTGCTCGCCCTCAATGAGGTCCTGGATCGCTTTGCGTCCCTCGACCCCGAGAAGGCAGAACTGGTGAAGCTGCGCTATTTTGCCGGCCTGCCCGTCGAAGACGCGGCCCAAGCGATGGGAATCTCTCCGGCCACCGCACATCGCTGGTGGGTGTTTGCGCGGGCGTGGCTCATTCGTGAAATGCAGGGCTCGCTCTGAAGGGCAACTCGTTGAGAGCTATCCCGACCAAAATTCGCATGAAAGGGAAATGGCCCGCCCGAATACTTTACTTCCATGAGCCAACCGCTTGATCGCGAGGAAGCTCTTTTCGCCGACGCACTCGCGCTGCCTGATGCGAGACGCCGGGAATTTCTCGTTCGCGCCTGTGCAGGCGACCAGTCGATGCTGGCGCGCATCGAAGCTCTCCTGCGCGCCCACGAGGAGGCCGCCAACTGGCTGGACGCTCCGCCCGAGTCGCTGGAGCTGGTCAAAGCAGCCCAGTCGGTCCGCGATGAGCTGCTGGCGGTGGAGGGACTTGGAACGGTGATCGGCCGTTACACCCTGGTCGAAAAGCTCGGGGAAGGCGGCTGCGGCGTGGTCTATCTCGCGGAGCAAGCGGAGCCGGTGCGCCGCCGCGTCGCGCTTAAGATCATCAAGCTGGGGATGGACACCCGCGAGGTCATCGCCCGATTCGAGGCCGAGCGACAAGCGCTCGCGCTGATGGATCATCCCAACATTGCGCGCGTGTTCGACGCCGGTGCGACCGCGGCTGGCCGGCCATTTTTCGTGATGGAGCTCGTGGACGGCCAGCCCATCACGAAATATTGCGATGGGCACCAGCTCACCCCGGAGGCGCGGCTTGAATTGTTGATCACCGTTTGCCAGGCGGTGCAGCATGCGCACCAAAAAGGTGTCATCCACCGCGATCTCAAGCCGTCCAACATCCTGGTCGCGGCCCACGACGGTGCCGCGGTTCCGAAGGTGATCGACTTTGGCATCGCGAAGGCCACCGAGGGGCGGCTCACGAACCAAACGTTTTTCACGGCGTTTGAGCACTTTATCGGAACGCCCGCCTACATGAGCCCCGAGCAGGCCGGCCTTGGCCGGCTCGACATCGATACCCGCAGCGACATCTACAGCCTCGGGGTGCTGCTCTACGAATTGCTCACGGGCCGCACGCCGTTCGACGCGAAGGCGCTCCAAGGCGAGAGTGTCGACGAAATCCGCCGCCGCATCCGGGAGGTTGAGCCGCCGCGGCCATCGGCACTGCTGGTCGCGCTCGACCGTGACGCGCTCGCCAGCGCCGCGCGATCGCGGCGGCTCGACCCTGCGCATTTGGCGAAACTCCTGCGAGGCGACCTCGACTGGATCGTCATGCGCTGCCTCGAAAAAGACCGCACGCGCCGGTATGAGACCGCCAACGGCCTCGCGATGGATTTGCAGCGGCATCTTGGTCACGAGCCCGTCGTGGCTCGTCCACCGAACCAGCTTTATCTCCTGCGAAAGTTTGTGCGCCGCCATAGCTTCGGATTCGGTGCGGCCGCGGCGGTGGCGCTGGTGCTCGTGCTCGGCCTGATCGCTAGCACTTGGGAAGCGGTGCGCGCCACCCGCGCTGAGACACTTGCCGCCGACCGTTTGCACTCTGAGTCCTCCGCCCGGGCGGCGGCCGAGCGGGAGCGGGGTCATGCGCTCGCTGCGGAAAAAAACGCCCAGACCGAAGCTTCGACCGAGCGCGCCATCAGCGAATTCCTCCAAAACGACCTGCTCGCGCAGGCCTCGCCCGACAACCAGCCCGACCGGGACCTGAAGCTGCGCACCGTGCTGGACGCCGCGGCAAAGCGAATCGATGGGCGGTTCCCCCAGCAGCCGCTTGTCGAGGCCGAGATTCGCTCCACGCTGGGCGACACCTACCTCGCCCTTGGTGAATCGGGTGAGGCTCGGCGCCATCTCGAGCGCGCCCGCGAAATCCGCCTGCAGCAACTTGGGGCCGACGATCCCGAAACGCTGCGGGCCGCGGCCCTGCTCGTTGAGCTGCAGCGCCGCGCCGGGCAGTTCAAGGAAGCTGAGGCGCTCAACCAGGACACCCTGGATCGTCGGGTCAAGGCCCTCGGAAGGGAGCATCCTGACACGTTGGCGTCCATGCAAATGGCAGCCACCCTCGCGCGTGAGCAGGGCCGCCTGGCCGCCGCCATGGAAATCCAAACGCCGGTGCTTGCGCTCCGCCAGCGCGTGCTTGGTGCCTCACATCCGGATACGCTATGCTCCGTGGAGGAGATGGCCGCCCTCCTGGATGGGCTTGGGAAACGTGAGGACGGCCTCGCGCTGCACACGCAGGTATGGGAGGCGCGCAAGCAGGTCCTCGGTCCCGACCATCCCGCGACCATCGTTGCGCTGCAAAGCCTCGCCAACGCCACGGGCGCTCTCGGCCACTATACCGATTCTTATATTCTGTTCGGCCAAATCGTCGACCTTCGCCGTCGGATTTTGGGCCCCGAGCACCCCGACACCCTCTCGGCGTTAAACGATCTTGGCCAGAACTCCGCCTTCCTCGGAAAATTCGACGAAGCCGCGAAGTTGCTTAACCAGGTGCTCGAAACGCGCCGCCGTGTTCTCGGGCCAGAGCATCCTGACACGCTGCGCACCGCAAGCGGCCTCGCGAACGTTTACTCCGCGCAACACAACCTGAGCGATGCTGCCAAGTTGATGCGCGAAGTCTTGTTGGTTCGCCAGCGAGTGATGGGTAATCAGCACCCTGACACCCTCCGCACCATGAGCGGACTGGCCGTGACGCTCGCCGCCCTCGGGGAACTGGCCGAATCCGCCGCGCTCACGAGCACGATTCTGGAAGCGCGTCGTCAGGTCCTGGGGCCGTTGCATCCGGATACGCTGTTAACTGCGGACCAACTCGGCGACCTCTACCTGCAACTGCGCGAGTTCGGCTCGGCCGAAAAGATTCTGCATGAATCGCTCGTGACCCGCCGGAAGACGTCGCCGGACGAATGGCGGACATATTGCACCAGCAATCTTCTTGGCGGTGCTGTCGCGGGCCAGCAGCGGTTCGAAGAAGCCGAGCCGCTTTTGGTCGGCGGCCTGAAGGGAATGCTCGAACGCGAAAAACAGATTCCGCGCTCGGCGCTGCGCTGGTTGCGCGAAGCCCGCGAACGCGTCATTCACTTTTACATCGAGCGCGGTCAGCCGGAAAAGGCCGTCGAGTGGAAGCCTAAGCCCGACCCCCCTGCAGCTTCGACGAAGCCTTAACATTTGTCTCAACGCCTATCTAGCCGGGGAAGTGTGCAAGAACAGTAGTCTTTATGCCGTGGTGCAATAGCGGCATGATAATTTACTTTGAGTGAACCCGCCTTCGAGGGTGCTCTAATGTGAGTGCCCCACTGCTACCCCAGCCGGATTGGCGCACGCATTGCATAAGCTTCGGCCTTCGCGACCGTCATCGTGCGTTGCGCGGAAGCTGGGGTGCTATTTTCGCACGGGGGCAGAACGCAAAAAGAAAATGTGCTTTCGCTGAGAGTTTTTGGCGGGAGTTTGCGCATGAAAGGATAGGAGCCGTCATCAGCGCTCCAAACTGTTACTCGCATCGATTTAGTCTGCATACCCGTTCCAGCCATACTCCGATGAAATCATCCCTCCTGATCGCCGCCTTGCTGCTCGTCGCCGTGCCGTTGCGCGCGGACAACCCACCTAACATCGTTAGCATGAAGTCCAGTGGTGCCAGCCTGACCATCCAGCTGGACCAAAAGATCACTACACCGGTTTACGTCCAACTCAACGGCGCAACAGTTCTTGGTGCTTTCAACGCCACGACGCTGGTCGTGACGGCCACCTTGCCCAGCGTCCCGGCATCGGGGACCTACTTGCTGACCCTCCAAGACAGCAACAAAGGGAACGGCGAGGATAACGGCAACGTGATCGCAACGGCCGACGTAGCAATAGGCTCCGGCACCGGAGGCGCGCAGGGACCACAGGGTCCCGCAGGTCCGGCGGGTGCGACAGGACCTGCTGGCGCCGTGGGACCGGTGGGCCCCGTAGGACCTCAGGGACTGAAAGGCGCGACGGGCTCAACTGGTCCCGCTGGGCCGACTGGCGCGACGGGTCCGCAAGGCATGACGGGGGCTCAAGGCCCAATTGGCCCGATTGGGCCGCAGGGTGTCGCTGGTCCGCAGGGCTTGACTGGTGCAGTGGGTTCTCAAGGTCCCCAGGGGGTGAAAGGCGATACCGGTTTGCCGGGAGCGACCGGTCCGGTAGGCCCGCAGGGACTGCAAGGTTTGACAGGATCGACTGGCGCCGCTGGCGCAACGGGTCCTGCGGGCCCGATCGGACCGCAGGGGCTAACTGGCTTGACTGGTCCAAAGGGAGACCCGGGCGCAGTTGGTGCGACTGGAGTAACGGGTCCACAAGGTTTAAAAGGTGACACCGGTTTGACGGGTGCGACCGGCGCACAGGGCTCGCAAGGCGTGGTTGGCCCTGCAGGCGCCCAAGGCCCCAAGGGCGATACAGGATTGACTGGGCTGCAAGGCTTGGCCGGTCCTGTCGGTGCCCAAGGCCCAGCGGGTAATAATGGCACCGGTGCGAGCGTGGCAACTTTGCCGATAGGCGATCCAAATGCCGCATACGGCGGGGCTAAAGTCACTGATGGCTCGGGCAACATCGCCTACGCGGTCAATGGCGCGCCCGGCGCGCAGGGTCCGGTTGGTGCCACTGGCGCGCAGGGTGTCCAGGGTTTGACAGGCGACACGGGCGCCCAAGGTCAGACGGGGCCAGCAGGTGCGACTGGCGCAACTGGCGCGCAAGGTCCAAAGGGTGACATCGGACTCACTGGTCTCCAGGGTATTCAAGGAGTGAAGGGCGACACGGGAGCCGTTGGTCCAGCGGGTCCTCAGGGCCCGGCCGGCGCGAATGGCACCAACGGTGCC
>CAIMFY010000071.1 GCA_903840415.1 uncultured Opitutia bacterium
ATTAGTAACGGCGCTCGCCGCGATCGCGGCCGCCGCCACCGCCGAAGCCGCCACGGTCGCGACCGCCGCCACCGCCGAAGCCACGGCCACCGCCGCCGCCGCCGAAGCCGCCACCCGGGCGCTCTTCCTTCGGACGGGCCTCATTAACCGTCAACTGACGGCCGCCGAGGTCGACGCCGTTCATTTTCTCCGCCGCGGCTTTCGCCTCTTCGGCGGTGCCCATGGTGACGAACGCGAAACCGCGGGGGCGGCCGGTCATCTTGTCCATGGCGACGTAAACGTCGGTCACGGCGCCGAACTGGCCAAAAGCGGCGCGCAGTTCATCTTCGGTGGTCTTAAAGGACAAGTTACCGACGTATAGTTTGGAATTACTCATGTGATGTCTCGTAGATCCACCGTCCGCTGCCAGTCCGTTCCCAACTTGGGTTTCGAAATCATCACTTAAGCCAAACGCTCAGCCAACGACTCACCAGATACTGTCACCTAACGCTTTCTCTAACGATCGAACGGCTAGGACACACGGGCTACCGGCTAACGCAAGGGAATTCGCGGCCGCCCCTCTGGCCGTCTCCCGTCCTGCTCAGATCGAATACTTCGCGCGCACGTCTTCGGGAATCGGGGTCGCGCGACCGGTGGCGAGCGTCACGAGCGTGTAATCGCAGTGCCCGTCGCACACCCGTTTGCCTGTCGGTAGCTTCTCGATCTCGAACGCCACCTGGCAGCCCGTCTCCGAAAATTGCGCGATCCAGCACCGCACGGTCATCCTGTCGCCCCAGCCCAATGGCCGTTTGTAGTGGATGGTCGCCGCCGCCATGAACCAACCTAATCCGCGATCCGCAAACGCCTTCATCGACATCCCATAATTTTTTTCCATCTGCTCGAACCGCGCCGCGAGCACGTAATCGAGATACCGCGTCGAGTGGACGTGCTGGTAGAGATCGATGTCGTCGGGCCGCACGGAGAGTTCGGTTTCGAATTTGGAGAAAACATCCATGCGAAAAGTAGCGCAGGCGTCCCCGCCTGCCGTCGAGCTCAATGCAGGCGGGACGCCGGCGCTACTCGAACAACCGATCGCGCAGCCGTCGATCCCGTTTCGTGGGGCGGCCGCCACTGCGATCGAGTTCGAGCAGTTGCTGAACGCGGTGCTCCTTCGCCTTCTCCCACTCAGCCGCCGGGGTAAGATCGGTGCAAAATTCCGCCACCAGCTTCGCGCCGACGCGGGAGCGCGGCACGCCGATCACACGCAGCGTGCGCATTACGATCCCTTGCCGCACCACGACGAGTTCATCAGCGCGCACCGTCCGCCCGGGCTTCGCCGGCAGTTCGTTGATCTTCACGTGGCCGGTGCGGCAGGCTTCGGTGGCGAGGGCGCGGGTCTTGAAGATGCGCACCGCCCACAACCATTTGTCGAGGCGGGCGACGGAATCGTCGGTGGCGGCGGTATTCACACGCGCGCCGGCTACTTGTTCTTCAACCCCCGAAATTCTTCGCGCAGCCAGTCGTCGAGCAGCGATTTTTCGTAGCGCAGCGGATCGTTTCGATCGATCGAGAGTTTCATCATGAAGCCCAAATCGCGCAGGTTGCGGTCGCCTTGCTTCAGCACTTGGCCCTCGGCGTCGGTGAGTTGAAACGCCAGCTTGATATCCGGCGGATAAATGTCCTTCACGATCCGCACGTCATTCCACTGCGATCCGCGCCACGGTTCGAATTCTCCTGCGAGATCGACGTCAGTCACGGTGATCTTTAGTTGCTGGCCGGGGGCGAGCAGGCGGTTGGCCTGTTTGATCAGATAGGTGCGCAGCTCGCCGAGGGTCGCATCGCGCGCTTTTTCGGAATCGCCGAACGAACTGTCGCGCACATCGGTAAATTTCTCTGGTTCGAAAAACACGACCTCGGTGCGGGGCAATCCCTTCGCCGGATCGAAGGCTGAAACGACGGCGACTGCTGCCAAGCCGAGGGCGGCGAGCAGGAGAAGGCGGGGGGAGTTCATGCTACGGTTGGACGAACCGTAGCACAGAATTGTTCCCGCGCGAACCTGCGCTATTCTTTCTCCAGATAACCGCCACCGCCTCGATTTCGAGCAGCCAGTCGGGATTCACGAGCGCGGCGACAGCCGGTGAAGTCGACGGCCGCGAGCGGCGCGGCCAGCGCGCCGCCGGCCGCGGTGCGCCGGATTTCGCGCACCTCGGCACGATAGCGAATCTGCCGCTCGACCTTCGCCGCGAGCGCGTAGGCGACGCGGTCCATGCCGCCGGGACGGGGAGATCGCGCGGGCATGGCTGTCGCTAGCAAGTGGCAGGCCGATTGACGAGGTCACTTTTCTTTTCGCCAAAACGCGCTACGGTGCTGCCGTTTCCCACCGTGTTTGCGAATTTCCTCGAACTCGTCACCGGCCGCGCGCCGACCGCGGAGATCGGACGCGCCGCGTTCGTCGAAACCGTGCGCGTGTCGGCGCCACCTCCAGCCCGCGATCCGCGGGTGATGCGGCTCGTCGCTGCGGGCTGGGCGCTGATAGCGGTGAAGCACATGGCGATCATCTGGGCGGTGTGGCGCTACCACATCCCGTTTCACTCGCTCTGGATCAATTTTCCGACGTGGCTGCTCGGCGTGCTCGCGACTGGCGTTTACTACGGTTGCACGCGGCGCGACTGACGCATAAGTGGCGCAATTTTTGATTTTCGATTTGGGCTTTTTCAATTCAGCCTTGGTCGTTCGCCCAATCGAGAAGCCAAACTCCCAATCGAAAACTCCACATGCCTCACGTCCCCGGTCTCCGCAGCCCCTACGCCAAAGTTGGTCGCCTCGTCTACTTCGGCCGCATGGTCGACAAAATCCGCCTGCACGCGGCGGCCAAGCTCCCAGCGGACTACGTGGCCAATCTCGGCAAGGCCTTCGACGGCCGCTGCTGCGCCTTCCTGCGCGTCGCCTACGACGAGCTCAAGGCCCGCGTGCAGGGTGGCGATTTGAACGATGAGCAACTGCTCGCATGGGCGGAGGAACACGGCGGTCGGCGCACCGACGAAGAATGCGAAGTCTGGAGCGGCTTCATGATGAAACGCGGCTGGCGCGATGCCGGGGCCGAAGTCCTCGCGCGCCGGATCAAAGAAAGCGTGCTCGAGGGCAAGCCCGTGCTCACCATGTTCGACTATCTTGATTTCGACGAAGGCCGCGACCCGACCGCTGATCAGTTGTGGCTGAAGTGAGCGCGCCGCAGCGATGGTGATTCTCATCATGGGCGTCGCTGGCAGCGGAAAAACCACCGTCGGCCGTGCGCTCACCCGCGAACTCGGCTGGAGTTTTCGCGACGCCGACGACTTTCATCCGCCCGCCAACATCGCAAAGATGTCCGCCGGCCAGCCGCTCACCGACGCCGATCGTGCGCCTTGGTTGGCGGCGATTCGGATGCAGATCGACGAACACCTCGCCCGCGACGAGAACGCGGTTATCGCCTGCTCCGCGCTGAAAGAATCCTACCGCGCCCTGCTCGTCGCCGATTCCGCGCAGGTGAAGCTGGTCCACCTCACCGGCGATCCGGCGCTGCTCGTCGCGCGCCTCGCCGGCCGCACCGATCATTTTATGGGACCCGCGATGCTGGCGTCCCAACTCGCCGCGCTGCAGTCGCCGCGCGACGCGTTCGTCGTGGATATCGCGCAGACTCCCGCCGCGATCGTTGCGCAAATCCGGCGCGGGTTCGGGTTACAGTAGCAAGACGGCCACGTGGCGACGGAGGGGGGGAAAATTCCTCGCTAGTGTGCGGGTGCTAGGTTAATTTACCGCCTTGAGCCGGCGCGCCGCGAAGCGCCCCAGCGGCGCCAGCCCGATCAATCTCAATGCGCCACGCCATCCCTCTCCGCTACGCTCTGCCACTCGGCTTTCTCACGTTGAGCGCGGTGTTAATGACGGTCTCCTATGTGATTCGAAGCCGGGAAGTTGCGCAGCGCAACGAAAGCCTGATGGTGCAGCGGGCCGCGGGCCTGGGACAGCTGATCGCCTCCGAGCTGGAGGCCGGATACAAACGCGGCGACGCGAAGGCCAGCGGTCCGCTCTTCGATCGGCTGCACGCCGTGCCGCACTTGACGGCCGCGCTCGTGTGCGACGAGGCCGGCCTCATCCTCAACGCCACCCGCGACGATCTGCGGGGCCGCCGAATTGCAAGCCGATCGACCCACGCTGCGGGTCATTTTCACCACGGGCTACAGCCCGGAGATCGCCGGTAGCGATCTCACGCTGCAGCCGCGGCAATATTTCCTGCAAAAACCCTTTGCGGCCGCCGAACTTCTCACGACAGTTCGCGCAGCACTCGAGGCCCGTTAGCGGCGCGGGCCGGCCGGTGGCGGCTCCGCCCTCCGGCGTGCCGCTGTGCCTTATGCTGCTCCGTCCCTCCACTCTTTCGTGCGCCGCCGCCTTCGTCGCGCAGATTCGCCACCCCTACCACCCATGAGCCCTGCCGCCACCAAACGCCTCCGCCTGCTCGCCAGCGCCGTGAGCTTGCTCGTGCTCGCCGGCCTCGTCGCCGCGGGTTGGTTTTATTTTCGGATGCGAGCGAGCCTGCCGCAGCTCGACGGTCCGGTCGCGCTGACCGGACTGACGGCGAAAGTCACCATCACCCGCGATGCGCTCGGCATCCCAACGATCAAAGCTCAAAACCGCGCCGATGTCGCCCGCGCGCTCGGCTGGCTCCACGCGCAGGATCGGTTTTTTCAAATGGATCTGTTGCGGCGCCGCGCCGCCGGCGAACTCGCCGAACTATTCGGCCCGGCTGCGCTGCCGCTCGATCGCGCGACGCGCGGGCACGGATTTCGGGCGTTGTCGCGGCAAATTCTCGCCCAACTTCCGGCGAACCAGCACGCACTCGTGGAGGCCTACGCCGCGGGCGTCAACGCCGGCCTCGGCGCGCTCGGCGCGAAGCCCTTCGAGTATCTCGTGCTCCGCGACACGCCGCAGCCCTGGCTGCCGGAAGACTGCTTGCTGGTGAATTTCGCCATGTGGCTCGACCTGCAGGATAGCACCGGCCGCTACGAGCATACGTTGATGACCCTCCGCGATCATTTCGGCGCCGAGTCGCTCGCGTTCTTCGCACCACTGGTCACGGCCGCCGACGCCGCGCTCGATGGCACGACTGCGCCCGCCGCCCCGCCACCCGGCCCGAACGTGATCGATCTGCGGCGGCGCCCGAAGTCCGCCGCGCTCACAGCGCGCCCCGTCGTTGATCAATTGGCTGGGATTTTCCCGGAAGTTCCTCCGGAGGTTGCGGCCGACATCGGCTCGAACGCTTTCGCGCTCGCCGGCGCCCACACCGCCAGCGGCGCCGGCCTGCTCGCGAACGACATGCACCTCGCGCTCGCTGTGCCGAACATCTGGTATCGCGCCTCGCTCGAATATCCCGGGCACAAAATCACCGGCACCACGTTGCCCGGCACTCCGATTGTCACGACTGGCAGCAACGGCCATGTCGCGTGGGGTTTCACCGTCGCCTACGCCGACACCGGCGATCTCGTCGTGATCGAAATGGTGCCCGGCGCGCCCTCGCTTTATCGCGCGCCTGGACACGCCACCTCGCTCGAAATCGAAATGCGCAAGGACACGATTCGCGTGAAAGGTAGCGCGCCCGTCGCCGTCGAATATCCCTGGACGATCTGGGGCCCCATCGTCGGCACGACCGAGCTGCATCATCCCCTCGCCTACCATTGGCTCGGCTACGATCCCACGGCGAGCAACCTTACGCTTGTGGACATGGAAGACGCCGCTGACGTCACCGCCGCCGTCGAGATTGCGCACCGCGCCGGTGTGCCGGCGTTGAATTTCATGGGCGCCGACGCCGCCGGAAACATCGCGTGGACCATCGCCGGCAAACTCCCGAAACGCGTCGGCTACGACGGCCGCCTGCCGACCAACTGGGCGTTTGGCGACCGGAGTTGGGACGGCCAGCTCAAGTCCACCGAAGTGCCCGCGATCATTTCGCCCGCGACTGACCGGCTGTGGTCGAGCAACCAGCGCGAGGTCGGTGGCGCTGCGCTCGCGCTGATTGGTGATGGCGGCTATGCGCGCCCAGCCCGCGCCGCGCAGGTTCGCGACGACCTCCTGCCGCTTGAGCACGCCACGCCGCGCGATCTGCTGGCCGTGCAGCTCGACAACCGCGCGCTGTTTCTCGCGGCGTGGCAGAAACTGCTCGTCGACACGCTCACGCCCGCTGTCGTCGCCCAAAAATCTTCGCGCGCCGAACTGCGCGCCCTCGCCGCCAACTGGGAGGGCCACGCCAGTATCGATTCCGTGAGCTACCGGCTGGTGCGCGCGTTTCGGACCGCGGTGTTGACGCGCGTGTTCACGCCGATTTTCGCCGCATGCGTCGAGGCCGACGAAGGGTTTAACTGGGCTCGCCTGAATCTGGAGCCGGCGATGTGGACGTTAGTGCGCGAAAAGCCCGCGCATTTGCTGAATCCCGATTTTGCGACGTGGGACGACGTGCTCGTCGCCGCGGCCGACGACATCGTTGCGAATCTCGACCAGCAAGGCGTGCCACTCCCGCGCGCGACCTGGGGCGCGCTCAACACCGCGCGCATCCGCCACCCGTTCAGCCGCACGTTGCCAGCGTGGCTCACCGGCTGGCTGAACCTGCCCGCCGATCAGTTGCCCGGCGACAGCGATCTGCCGCGCGTCCTCACGCCGACGCACGGTGCGAGCGAGCGTTTCGTCGTCTCGCCCGGTCGCGAAGCCGAGGGAATTTTTCACATGCCGGGTGGCCAGAGCGGCCATCCGCTGTCCCCGTATTTCCGCGCGGGCCACGAAGTCTGGGTGCGCGGCGAGGCCACGCCGTTTCTGCCTGGAAAAACCGAACACACCCTCGAACTGGCACCGTGATTTGCCGCGGGGGGTCACATCGCCTTTTGCGTTGAGCCGCGCCGAGCGCGTTTCATCTTTTCACCGTTTCTTCTTTTTCCTTTTCCGCCCCGCCATGCCGCTCCACGTCCTCGATCATCCGCTCGCCGCGCACATCATCACGCACCTGCGCGACCAGACGACCAAGCCCGCGACCTTCCGCACGCTCGCCTATCAACTGAGCCTGCTCCTCGCGATCGAATCGACCGCCGATCTCCCGACCGAGGAGAAAACCATCGCGACACCACTTGAGTCGATGACTGGCAGCGTGCTCACTCATCAACCGTTGGTGGTCGTGCCGATCCTGCGGGCGGGCCTCGGGATGGTGCAGCCGTTCACCGACATGTTTCCTGATGTGAGCGTCGGCTACATTGGCCTTGAGCGCGACCACGCGACGGCCGTAGCGCGCAGCTACTACTGCAAGCTTCCGCCGCTCACCGGCCGGCGCGTCTTCGTTATCGATCCGATGCTCGCCACCGGTGGCAGCGCCAGCAATGCGCTCTCCGTGGTGAAACAGCACGGGGCCATAAATCCGACGCTCGTCTGCATCGTGGCCGCACCCGAAGGAGTCGCCGAGGTGGAGAAATCCCATCCCGGCACAACCATCCACACCGCCGCCCTCGACCGCGCGCTCAACGACCGGAAATACATCCTTCCCGGCCTCGGCGATTTCGGCGATCGACTTTACGGAACGTAAGGCGCCGCCTGCCGCGCGAAACCGGGATTCGGAAACCCGTGCTGTGCGCCTCATTGATCCTACTCAATCGTAGCCCCGACACTTGCCGCTTCAGCCTTCCGTTTCAGGGTGCTAATGAGACCGGGAAATACGAAGCGATGGAAGGGCACCACCGAATACCAGTAGAGATATCCGAGCACGCCATGAGGCTCGAAGAAAGCAGTCTGTTCAACGCGAGCACCGGCGGGATCGGGCAGAACCTCAAACTGCAGCCACGCGCGGCCCGGCAGTTTCATTTCGGCCCGCAATCGCAGGAGGTGAGGAGCCTCCAGTGCCTCGACGCGCCAGAAATCCACGTGGTCCCCCACCCGCAATTCCCTCGGATGGCGCCGGCCGCGGCGCATGCCGATGCCTCCGACCATGCGGTCCATCAGGCCGCGAAGTTGCCACAGCGCATTGCCCGCCAGCCAGCCCTCCTCTCCACCGAGCGAACAGATCACATCGAACACCCGGTCGGGCGT
Source organism: uncultured Opitutia bacterium (assembly GCA_903840415.1). Lineage (GTDB taxonomy): Bacteria > Verrucomicrobiota > Verrucomicrobiia > Opitutales > Opitutaceae > CAITWF01. The sequence goes on from CAIMFY010000071.1 coordinate 8,074, forward strand.
CGTCTTCGCGTGCCGCCGCCGGCGATCCAGCAGCATGCCTTCGTGCGAACCAAGCATGTCCGCCTCCGGTTGATCGCCGGTGAGACTGGACAGGCTCGAAGCCCACGTGGTTTCGACATTGTCCTCGGCCATGCGGGCCAGAGCGCGCCGCACCGCTTCGTCGTAGCCAGTGGGTCGCACGCTAAAGGTCTGCAGGGCGCGATCGCTCCGCACCACGACTTCGGTTTGCAGGCTCTCGACCAGCGGCTGGGCAATCCGATACGGGATGGGAGTCAAGAGATCCACCCAGCGGCTGGAGAGCTCGGGTTTGGGCACCGGCAGCGACAGAATGAAACGGCGCAGCCCCCGGACACGCGCGTAACGCAGAATCATTTCGCGGTAGCTGAGGATGTCTTGTCCGCCGATTTCGTAAATGCCCTCGGCGGTAGGATGGTCCAGCGCCTCCGTCAGGAACGCCAGCACCGAGCGGATACCGATGGGCTGGCACCGCGTATTCACCCACATCGGAGTGATCATCACGGGAAGGCGTTCGCTGAGATGTCGGATCATTTCGAAGCTCGCGCTTCCTGATCCTACAATCACGGCAGCGCGGAATTCGACCACCGGCACTCCACCCGCCGCCAGACAACGCCCTACTTCCTGCCGGGAGACGAGGTGCCGGCTGTGAACTTGTTCGGGATCGCCGAGCCCACCGAGATAGATGATGCGCCGCACCCCCGCCTTAGCCGCGGCTTCACCAAACGTCAGCGCCATGGCCCGGTCTCGATCCCAAAAGGCGTGGCCCGCCGCCATGGAATGCACCAAATAGTAAGCGACCTCGATGCCTTGGAGCGCCCGCGCCGTAGCCGCAGGATCGCCAAGATCACCCGCGACGATTTCCACGCTCGGCCATGGGTGTCCTGCAAGACGGCTGGGATTCCGAGCGACGCAGCGCACGTGATGGTGCTGAGCTACGAGGCGCGGCACGAGTCGCCCACCGATATATCCTGTGGCTCCGGTGACGAGGACTCGCAATGCACTCTGTGATTTGGTCATTGGGCAATGGCGTTCATTTCCGAATGACCGAAGGGAGGCAACTCAGCGAGGACGCAAAACCCTGATCCCCCTGCTCGGGCGTGTCCGACAAAACCACCGGCGGCCAGAGGCAGAACAGCCAGCCAATGGGCGCTGACACTGTCCAGCGTGCCTTCAGTTTCGCCGCCCCGCGGATGCCTATTTTTTTTCGACCACGCGCTTTGCCACGATGTCGTATTCGGCGAGTTCGCCGACTTTGCGGTGCAGCTTCAATTCGTCCCCGACGATCTTCCCTTGATATTCGATCAGGATTTCCTGGTCCTGAAATTTCAGCGGTTCGACGAACGACACTGCGCCGTTCGCTACTTTACCGTCCTTGATTTGAACCTCCGCTTTTTGGCCCTGCCGCTCGCTGGACGCTTTGCCGGTGAGTTTTTCGCCATCGGCTTTTAGGTCGAAGAGATATTTCTGCACGCCGATCTGGCTGTCGAATTCCGCCTGCCATTTGCCGTCGATGCCGGCCACCACCTTAACCCGCTTCGCCACGAGCGTCTCGGTGGCGACGTCGCCGACCTTGCGGGTGAGCTTGAGTTCATCGCCGGCCAGCTGGCCTTGGTATGCGATGCGCAGCTCCGTGTCCTGAAACTTGAGTGGCTCGACGAAGGCCACTGCGCCGTTCGCGATTTTGCCCTCGGTGATCGCGGTTTCGGATTTGTCGGTCTCCCGTTCGCCGAGCGCCTTGCCAGTGAGCTTTTCGCCGTCGGCTTTTAGCTCGAAAATATATTTCTGCACGCCGACCTGCGTCTCAAACTCGGCCTTCCACTTGCCATCAATATCGGCGGCACGAACGGAACCAACGAGCGCCAAAGCAAACGCGAACGAGCAGAGGACCAGGGAGGAGTTTTTCATGGAGGTGGGGCTGAGTGTTGTGACGGGAAAACAATGCTGCGCGGTGGCGAAGATTTCTAGGATTTTTTCGACGCCGGCAGCCGCGACGAGCCGTCGTCGAGATCGCGATCGAAGGCGCGGGGCGTGGCTCCGGGCGCTGGCGCGGCGGTGCTTACCCACAGTTTCCGCACCTGCTCGGGCGTGAGCACCGCAGCGGGGCTAAATTTCTCGCCCGCCGCGTAGTCGAGCAGCGAGCGGCGCAGCTGCTGCGCGCCGGGCGCGGAGTTTTTCAGATCGATTACCGACACGAGCAGCCGGCCGGCGCCGACGCGACATTCGAAAATCACCCCGAGCCGCCAGTTGCGGTTCCAGTCATCGATCGCTGCGACAATGGGTTTCAGCTCGCGCGGCGCATCGGTGAGGTTGACGGAGCGGACGTTGTCGACGAGCGGCGTCCACTGCCAATCGCAGTTGCGGTCGGTCGGAAACTCCGCGAGCGCCAGGTGCTCCGCGTCGGCGAGCAGGCCGAGCATCGCATCGAAACGCGGTGTCGGGTTGCGCGGCGGACGGACGGTCATCTGAATATTCCAGAACACTGGCACGCGTTTCATCGGCGGCGACTTCGCCGGATCGAGATCGGCGGCGCGCGGGGTGAACAGAACTTTTCCTCCCGCCGCGAGCCTCGTCTCGGCTTCCGCCCACACGTCGGTCACGAGCACGCCGGACGGCGTCGATGTATCGGGGGCCGCGGGATAGAGCCAGAAATTCCAGTCGTTTTCGGTGGCGACGTTTGTGCCCTTCACTCCGACGACAAGTTTGTAAGCGCCGGGCGCGGCGAGTTTCGCGAGCGCCGCGGAGACGGAGCCGAGCGGAATGTTTTTCCCAATCGGCACGTCGCGGGCCGGCCACTCGCCGCCGGCGACCGTCCGGCCGGCGGCTTCGGTAATGTTCCAATATGGCGCCGCACCGGCGATGGGTTGTTCGCCAAAGTGGTAGAGTTCGACGTCGGCCGTCAGAGTATCGGCGGTCGTGAAGGTTCGCTGCGCGAGGCGCGCCAGCGGGACGGTGGCGCTGTTGAAACGGCGCATCTCCGCGGCGGCAAGGTAGCTCTTGGGTTGCCAAAACGCATCGACAAGTCCGATGAGCGCAGTGCCTTGGCCGAGGTAATCATGCAGGTCGAGCAACTGGTAGCCGGCGAGTCCAGGCGTGCGGAGGTTGGCCTCGATTTCTTCCTTGTAGCACGCGAGCTGGAAGCGGCCTGAGGCCCACGCGAAGTCGCGGTTGAACTCAAGCACGCCGGTTTGCTCGGCAATATACTTGAAAATATTGTAGTTCGACGGCCGGAGGAAACCGGTGAATTTCTTGATCACATCGAAGTCGGGATAGGCGCACCACTGACCGACTTCGTGCGCGAGCACCGGAATGCCGACGCCCTCGAGCGCCGCGCGGTAATCGCGGCCGAACCAGCCGCTCGCGTTGCGCAATTCGCCGCGGCCGAAGCGGACGAGCCCGGCGTATTGCGCGCCGCCCGTCACTTGCTCGGGCGCCGCCCAGCCGGTGCCCGCCGCGTAAAGCCGGCGCGGATCATTTTCGTGCCACGCCTTGGCCCACGCCGGTGTGACCTGCACGTAGCGGCCCGCCGGCTCGTTGCTCGGCGACAGCAGGATGAACGACGGATGATTGCCGTAGGCGCGCAGCAACCGCGGCGTCTCCTCGTCGAGAAACTTGGTGTAGGTGCTGCCGGGATTGAACGGCGCCCACAGCCCGCACTCGGGCGCGAGATAAAATCCCAGCTCATCCGCCGCGGTGAACGCCGCCTCGGGCGGACACCACGAGTGAAACCTCATGCCGTTGAGCCCGTAGTCCTGGCACACGCGAAAGATTTTTTTCCACGACGCCATGTCCGTCGCCGGCGCGCCCGTCAGCGGAAAATCTCCGCCCGAATGGGTCATGCGGAGATTCACGACCCGGTCGTTGATCAGAAGGTCTTTCTCGCGGTGGGTCACTTCGCGGAGGCCGAATTTCACCTCGTGATCATCACGGGCGCCGCCCCCGCTCAATTCGATGGGAATGGTTTGGAGAACGGGATGAAACTCATCCCAAATCTTCGCATTGGTGCCGAACCCAAGCTCAAACTCGCATTCGCCGCCAATCAGGCCCCACGTCACCGGATACTTCACTGCATTGATCGACAAGGTGCCCGCCCCGGGTTGGTTGCTCGCATTGCCGATCCAGATTTTGAAGAGCACATTTTTTTTTGCGAGATTCGGGAAGGCCTGCACGTCTTCGATCCACACGAGCGAAGTCGATCGCAACTCGATCCGGCCGACGATGCCGTTCCACGTCGCGCCGAGCGCATCCGACACGCTGTGGCCATCGACGCCGTGGCCATCGTTTACCGGGTCGCGGACTATCTGGCGATTATCGATCCGCACTGTGAGCCGGTGTTTACCTGGAGTGATCGCGCCAAGATCGAATTCGTGCGGGGCGACGAGGCTGTTGCACCCGCCGATCTTTTTATCGTCGAGCCAGACGGTCGATTCCCAGTGGGCACGCTCGAGAAAGAGCTGAAAATGGCGGGCGGCGGGCACCACGGGAATCTCCAGGTCGCGCTGATACCACGCGGCGCCGAGGTAGTGACGCGCCGGCTGCGAGAGGAACGGCACCTCGACACGGCCGGGTTGGGAAAACTTTTCGCGCAACGCGGCGGACTGGAGTTTCCACCACGCGTCGCCGAGACCGACGACCCACGGAGTGTCGGTGCGGATTTCGTCGCCGTAGCCCTGCGCCTGCAAAATCCCCGGCAGTTTAATGCGATCGGCGAGATCGCGGTGAAACCATTGCTCGGTCACACCCGCGTCGGCGCGATCGATCGCGAACCGCCATTCGCCAGCGAGCGAGTGCGTTTCCCGCTGCGCGTGCAGAGTCGGTGCGAGCGTGGCACTCATTGCGAGACCGAGGAAGAGCACGAAAGTTTTCATGCAAGATTCACGGCAGGTTCTCGGGTGTTTTTCCTCGGGTGTAGCGATCAAACACCGAGAGCACGGGCAACGCGTTGCCGTCGTCGTCGAACATGCCGCGGCGGTTCAAGCGGCCGGTGACGGCGGGCTCCCACCAGAAAATGCCCTTCCCCAGCCCATCGGGAGTCGCGAGCACGGTGCGATTTACCTCGGCCAAAAACTCGCGCTGGCCCTCGGGCGTCTCCGGAAACGGCGCGGGAAAATCGCGGTATTCGGCGGGCTTCCAGTTGTAGGCGACCTCGGCGAGGATGATGTCCTTGTGGTACCGGTGCGCCATGAACGCGAGGCAGTCGCGCAACTCCAGCAGCGTGCCGTGCCACCACGGATAGTAGGACTGGCCGATGACGTCGAACTCAACGCCCCGCTGAATCAGATGGTCGAAAAACCACGCGGTCTTTTCGCGATCACCGGATTTTTCGATGTGAATCATGATGCGCGGACGTGACGCCGACCCGCGGCCGGCATCGACTCCGGCGATACCGGCTTTCACGAGGTCGGCAAAGTTGTCCCAGTTTTGCGGCAGCTTGCCGTCGGGCCAGAGCATGCCGGGCGTGATCTCGTTGCCGATCTGCACCATGTCGGGCATCGCGCCGGCGTCGCGAAACGCGACGATGGTATCTCGCGTGTAGTCGCGCACGGCGGCGACGAGCTCGGCGTGAGATTTTCCCACCCACGCCTTCGGGAGCGTTTGCTTCGCGGGATCGGCCCACGTGTCGGAGTAGTGGTAGTCGAGGAGAAACTGGTAGCCGAGCGCCTTCGCCGCCTTAGCCTCGGCGATGGTGTAGGCCAGATCGTTCGGCAGCGGCCGCGCCTGATTGCCCGGCGCGTGAAACAGCCTGAGGCGAATCCAACCGTAGCCGTGGTCGCGGAAAATCTGCAGGCCGGGTCTCGCCACGCCGCCATCCTTGAATTTCGCGCCGCCCGCTTCTGCCTGCGCCAGAAACGAAAGATCGGCGCCGATGGCGTAGCCGAGTTCGGGGCGCGGTAGCGCCGTTGCCACGACTGGCGCAGACACCTCCGGCGCCGTCGCGCATCCGCCGAGGAACGCGACGATCAATATCATCAGGGGCAACGCAGCGCTGGTTCGATGTAGGGGCGGCGACATAAAAAGGATTCTGGTCAACGACGGGGAGCGGCTTCAGCGGCCGACGTCGAGCACCGCTTCGTATTCCCGCACGAGTTTTACTTCCTTGAGGCGCAGTTCCTCACCGCTGGCGGAAAACTCCGGCCGGGCTCCGTGCTCAAGAAACACCGGTGTGTCCTTCCGCAGCGGGAGGATTTTTAGGTCGAGACCACGGTCGAGTTCCGCCGGCGTAAAACGCCACAACCCGATCTCCCACGGCATGCCCTTGTAGAAATTGTCGTTGTCGAAGCGGCTGCCGGCGTAGAGCCGGGCGACGTCGCCCTCATACGAGATTTGCAGCAGCATCCGCCCGGTGCCGATGAGCGCCTCGGCCGGGACGCGCAGGTGCCAGACCGCCGCGCGATCGAAATCGGCATCCTCCGGCTCCAGCGCGACTGTTCGGTTCGGGTTCGGATTGATCTTCGCGGGCACCGAGGGGGCGGCAACTTTCACGGCCTTCACCTCGACCGCGATTTCTTTCTCGGAGAATTGCACTGTCGGAGCGTAACGCTGGAAAACACCATCGCGGCCCGCGTCCCGAAACCCCGCCCCAGCGTGCTCCAGCGCCGGCGTGATCGCGACCGAGAGGTTTGCAGGATTGCGCGACATCACGTGGACCCGATCGCCCTCAAACCACATGTCACCCGGCGAGAACACGAGCCGGTCGCGGCCACCGAGTTTCGCCTTAGCGAGGTGGAGCGCCTGTTCGCGCGGAAGCACGAGGATTCGGATTGATGGGCCGCCGGCGTGGCTGACTTCGATCGCGATGTCGGTGCCAGAGGCCATGTCGGTGACGCACGTGAGGCCATCTTCATGAGTGAGACGTGAATGTGGTGCCGTGACTTTGTCGCCGGCCGCAGCGGCAAACACGAACTCTGGTTTCACCCCGGTCCACGCGGAAAACACCAGCGTGCGCGGCTCGTCGATTTGGCAGAGCACTTCCGCCGTGGCGGATTGGAGTGTGACGCCGCCGACATCGAGATTCACCGGCCAGTGGGTATAAACGCCGTCCGGAATCATCGTGGGCTGCCCCGGGATTCGCACCACGCCGGTTGGAAGTTTTAGCGCGACTTGAAAATCCGTTTTGTCCCCGAGCGGCACATTCCTCTGGTAGTTGTTGATGAAAACAAAACCGCGCTTCCTGGCATCGTCGATGCGGGCGGCGACCCGCGGCGTCGTCACGTCGTCGCGGTTCTTCGGCATCGGCGCAGGAAAATATGCGGCCATCGGCGCGAGCTGTCCACCAAAGTCCCCGAGGAACAGGTGCAGCACCCGCATCGTGCGATAGGTTTCGTTGAACTGCCCGAACTCCCCGAGCGGCGCCTGAAAATCGTAGGACTTCGCCTCCATGTCGTTGTAGCCGTTCCAGACGGACTGCGTCTCCTGCAGCGCGGTGAGGCCGTCGGGATTCGTGCCGCCATGATACATGTAATAGCCAAGGCCGGTGATGCCCGCGCCAAGCTTCACGAGCGCCGCGGCCGTCGAATCGGCGGCGTGCATGAGCGGCCGCCGGTGATAGGCGATCGACATGCCGCCGCCCATCTCGGCGGTGAGAAACGGGAAGTCGTCGTATTTCGAATTGTAGCCGGGATTCTTCGGCGAGAGATCGCCCATGACGTTGTCCTCGGCGCGAATCGTGGTGAAGAAAAAGTTCTGGTTGGGCGGCAATTCCGTCAGGCTACCACTCCAAAACTGCTCAGTGTAGCCGCCAAACACCGGGAGAAACTCCGTCGGCGGCACGGCGGCGTTGTCCCAGCCGGTCGCGGTGCAAAACGGAGCGTCGAGGCCGGCGGCGTGCGCGAGTTGCAGCAGCGTCTGCATGTGCTCGATGCCACCGCGGCCCGGATGATATTCGTTTTCGATCTGCACACCGGCGATCGGGCCGCCGTCTTTCCAGAACAGCCCGTGCAACTGCCGCCCGATCTCGCCGTAGAAAAGCTTCACGCGTGCGAGATACGCCGGGTTGTTGCTGCGCACGTCGCCGAGCTTCACGACCCAGTCGGGAAAACCGCCGTTGCGCGCCTCGCCGTGACACCACGGGCCGATCCGCACCCACGCGAGCAAGCCGTGTTTGGCGCAGAGTTCGATGAAGCGCCGCAGATCGCGCGAGCCCGACCAGTCGAAATTTCCCTCGGTCTCCTCGTGGTGCAGCCAGAAAACATATGTCGCGACGACGGTGATGCCTCCGGCCTTCATCTTGAGCAGCTCCGTCTCCCACTCCGCCGCCGGGTAGCGCGAGAAGTGAAACTCACCCATCACCGGAAACCACGGCTGGCCGTCGCGCGTGAGGTAGCGCGTGTTGGCCGCGAGCACGTGCCCGTCTGGCGACTTGCCGCCCACGGCAAAGGCCAGCGGCGCGGGGGCTTTCGGTGGAATACTCGCGTCGATGGCTATCTCGACGGCGCGCATGGCGACCGGCGCCAGCAAGGCCACCCCGAGCAATAGCGCTACGCAAAATATGTGCTGACGAAAAAATGGAAATTTCATTCGCGGATTTTCAGACGGAGAATGGTGAGCGAGTTGGGGGGAAAACGGTGCGCGAAGACCGGACCAGCGACCGTGAATGATTCATCGCGGGGCGCGATCTTGCGCGGCGACTCGAAGGAATTTTCGTCATCGGCGCTACCCGAAGTCAGCACGGTGGCCCGCACGTCGGGCGTAATCCGCGCGACCCCGCGCAGCACCACCTCCGCCTCGCGCGCCTCAGCAAACGGATTCGCCACCGTGATGATTAGATCGCCGGCGCGATCATCGCGTCCGGCGACGGCGAAGAGCGTGGGCAGCGAATCCGGATGGAAGGGTGGGAGCGGCGTGGCGCCGTAGGTCGCGACGTCGCGCGCAGGCAGCGACGGAAGCACGATCGGTGCGCCCTCAACCGTGACGGGCACCACGAAATCGGGCCGGTTGCGCGCAAAGAGCGACTGCACGTGATACGACGCGGTGCCAAAGACGCGCGTGTTGTCGAACCAGATGAGGTCGGGCTGCCACTGGAACGCACCCGCCTTCGCAAAGAGCGGGGCGTAGGATGACATCGCGACGAGATCACCGTTGCGCACGAGCCCGGTCATGAACGCGGCCTCGGCGATGGCGCCGTGCAGCGTCGAGCGCATGCGGCCGTCGCGCACCGCAAATTCGCCGGCAAAGACCCGTGGCCCGCTGCGGGATTGCGCGTCGTAGCGCGTGGAGTTTTCCAAGAACCACTGCGCCGGACGATAGTAGTGCTCGTCGACGATATCCGCGGGCGTGCCACCGCGAAATTTATCCCACGCGAGTTTCCAGGAGCCGTCGTCCACGCCCGGACCGGCGCCACTGACGACTTGGATTTCCTGATGCTTCGCCTTGAGCGCCGCCTGAAAGATTTGGTAGCGCGCGAAATAATCCTCGCCCCACTGCTCGTTGCCGATGCCGAGTCGCTTCAGATGAAACGGGTCCGGGTGACCCATCGCGGCGCGCTTCGCGCCCCACATCGAAGTCGTCGGGCCGTTGGCAAACTCGATGAGGTCGAGCGCGTCCTGGACGAACGGATCGAGTTGGTCGAGCGGCACAAGTTGCTTGCTCTGGTATTGGCAAGCCATGCCGCAATTCAGGATCGGCACCGGCTCGCAGCCGAGGTCCTCGCAGAGTTGAAAAAATTCAAAAAAGCCGAGGCCGTAGGTCTGGTAATACTGCGGCGCCGTCTGTCCGCGGATCGCATCTTGCCAGCGGTTCCAATTCTGCGGGCGCTCGGCGATGTCGCCGATCGTGTCCTTCCATTGGTAGCGGTTTGGCAGGTCTCGGCCCTCGACGATACAGCCACCGGGAAAACGCATGAAGGCCGGCTGCAGCTCCGCGAGCATCTGCGCCAGATCGGCGCGCAGGCCGTTGCGGCGGTCGTGAAACGTGTGCTCGGGAAAAAGTGAAACGACGTCGAGATCGACGCGGCCGGTCGCAGTCGCGAGCACGACGAGCCGCGCATGAGTCACCGTCCCGCTGCTCTTCAACGTGCCCTCGAGTTTTTTCCACACGGTCGTGAGACCGTCGAGTTTGCACTCGCCGAGCGGGCGGCCGGTTTCGTCTTCGAGCACCGCGCGCAAGGAACCAGCATAATTCTCAGACGCCCGCGCGCGGACGGAAAAGAAATAGTTTTCGCCGGCCTTTAACGCGATACCGCCGTAACCGGAGTTCGCGATGCCGAAACCTTGGCCGGGTTTGGCAACCTCAAGGCGGAGGTAGTGCGGGTTTTTCGCGTTGAGCGGATCTGCGGTCGTTATGTCGATGCCGCCTTCGGCTCCACGAATTACCAAACTCCACGCATAGAGCGACTCGGCGTGCTCGAACGATCGATTCTGCACGAGTTCGGCGTAAAGACCGCCGTCGGCGCCGTAGTTAATGTCCTCGAAAAAAATCCCGTGGAGCAACGGACTGACGGCATGGCCCGGCGCGCCAGCTTCGATCGTGATGCGCGCGTTGAGATCAGCGGCGACAAGCGGGACCGGAATATTCGCCAGCAACCAGACTGCGAAAAATATGCGGTGAGGCTTCATGGCAGGAGGTCGCTAAAGGCCCCAAGGTGTCGAGGGCGTGCCAGCTTCGGCGGCCTTCGGTTTCTGCGCGAAGGGCAAAAGTGTTCCGGCGTGAACATCGTGCAGTCGCTGATGGGTCACCTTCGCGGCTTCGACGAGTTCCGGATAAGGCCGGTCGGTCGAGTCGACGAGACCGATGCTGTAATTCTCGCCGTCAAACCGGCCGAGCACCGGCTCGTCGCGCCACGTGAACCAGTGCGCGCCGAGCGAATAGGGCAGCGAGACCGCCTGCTCGACGAAATAGCGGTAGGCATTGCCGCGCTCGGTCTGGTTCGCGACCTGCACCAACCCGGCGCCGAGCCCGTTCTCCGGCACGCCGAAGTGAAACTCGCCGATCAGAATCGGCCGGCCGCTGAGACGATGGGATCGCTCGAGCTGCTTGGTCGGCTCGTATTCGTAGACGTTGATGCTGCACACGTCGAAGACGCGCGCGAGGCGCATCACTTCGTCAGCCGGCTTGCCGCCGAAACGGATGCCAAGGTTGAGGTGGTTCGGATCGTATTTGCGGACGGCGGTGCAAATCACGTCGAGGTAGTGCGCAAACGCACCGACGACAAATTGCCGCCGCTGCTTCGGCGTGTCGCCCGCGGCCAGGAATTCCTTCAGTTTGGCTTTGGTCGCCGTGTCGGGGCCGGCGAGAATCAAGTCTACAACTTCGCTTTCGCGATCGCCCCACGGCGGCTCGTTGCCGATGAAGTAGCCGATGACGAGCGGATCATCCTTGCGCGCGGTGCACTGGGTCTTCGCCGCCTCGTCGATCCCGGGCACAAAATCTTCCGCGTAGACATCCGGCACGCCGAGAAACGTCGTCTCCGGCGTGCGCGGCCAGCGGAGCATCTGGATGCTGGGCCGGCCGGCGCCACCGGTGTTGAGACCCCACGCGTCGAGCCGGCGTAGCTGGCGTTGCTGTGCGGCCACTTGCGCGGGCGTGGGCGTCGCGGTTGCGCCGCCGCGACCACTACCACCGAAACCGCCGATGCCATTCGAACTCGTCGACAAAAACAAATGCCCGTGCGGATCGACAAACCACCACACGCCGTCGATCTCTTCGACGCGGAAGAAGCCGGTAGCCTTCGCGCGGCCGGCCGTGTCTTTGTAACCGCCGAGTTCACAGTAACCGAAGTCGGCGCCGTGGCCGAACGATTTTTCCTCGGCGGCGAGCTCTTGATCGAGCTGCGCGCGGCTGTGAATCTTCCGCGGGTAATCGACGTGCACCCACTGCCCAAACTCATCGATGACCGGCTGGCCCTCGAGAAACTCCGAACCTTCATCCTGTTTCGCGAGATGGAGATTGCGCAGCTCGATGACGGGTTGGTTCAGCGGATAATCCATCGAAAGACCGATCGCTTCCACCGACTTTAATTCGCCGAACGGGCCCCACACCGACATCCAAAACGAATTCGTCCGCCGATTCGTCGCCGACGCGAGGTCGGTTCCTTTCTGGTCGTGACCGATCAGGTGCTGCAGCGGAATCGACGCCCGCAGCCAGACGTTTTGCCCAAAGGGCTGCAGTTCGACCCGCCGCGGCCCGTCCGCAGTGTAGATCCAAAGTGCGAACCGCTGTGGCGTGGAGGTTTTCATCTCGACGACGAGGTGCGTGTAACCCGACCAGTCCGACGGCAGCGCCGGATCGATTTCCGACAGCGAGAGTTTTCGCTCGCAGAGCACACCGTCGAACACGAGCCGGCGCGACGGCTCGGTTCCGTGCGCGACTCCAACCAGCGCAGCAACGACGCCAACCAGAAGAAGCACTCGTGTTTTCATATTTATTTCGGCGGCAGCAATTCGATGTGCGTCGGCGCGTCGCGATCGCAGGTGAGCCAGCCGTCGGCAAATTTCAGCTCCACAACTTGGATCGAACTGCGCTTCATGTTGGGCACGCCGGGGTGGACGAAATAAAATAGAAACGCGCGATCGCCGCTCAGCACCACTTCCGGATGGTGGCCGCCATTTTGGTCGTCCGTGCCCGTGCCCGGCCGATCGAGGAGGCTCGCGGGCTGGCGTTCCCACGTGAGCGCATCGTCGGAGCGGTAGGCGCCGAGCCCGATGTTGCCGAGCAAATCGATCAACAGCCAATAATGACCGTGCCAGAAAAACGCCACCGGCGCCTCGCCGCGATCACGCGGGAGATGCGCGGAACCTTTGTCGGTCCAGCGGTAGAGATCTGGGCTGTCGGCGTAGAAAATGGTCTTGCCGGTGCGCTCGTTGTTATACCACAGGCGCCACGTGCCGTCGGGCAAACGCAGCACGCAGGGATCGATGACCTTGTCGGTGACGAGCGGAAGCGTGCCTTCGTATTTCCAGTGCTTCAAATCGGGGCTCGTGACGTGGACAATGTTTCGCGGGTGCTGCCAGTCCGTGAAAATGCCCGGCACCACCGTGACGAACAGGTGATAGACGCCGAGATCGTAGGTCAGCGCCGGTGCCCAAAACGTCGGCGAGTCGCCGGCGGTGTCAGGAATGTCTTTCGGAAAATCGACGGTGCCGCGGTAGGTCCACACCGCGCCATCGGTCGATTCGGCGATGCCGATCGGTGTGCCGTGGACCCACGTGACGGCGGTGAGGCCAGGGACGTTGGCGCGGCGGTTGGTGTAAAACATCAGCCACTTTTTTTCCGCCCGATCGTAGATAATCGAAGGATCGGCGGCGCCGTCGAAGATCGGATCGCGGTAGAGTGGCTTCGGCGCAATTTTCCCAGCGGAGTTGTCGGCCGCTTCTGCGGCGAAACTCGCAACGGCCACAAAGAACGAAGCGAGAAGAAGAAGTCCGGAATACAATCCGGCACGATTCATCGATCCGAGCAGGGGCATAGGTGATTTTTGACGATAGGCCACCCACTGCCGCAGGCAATGCGGACCTCATCTGCCGGTCAGATCGGCGTGATCCCGCTCAATGCTCGGCGAACGTCAGCGCTCACCGAGCACGAGCGTGCCGGTCTGCGCCGCTTGATCGCGTGCAAATTCGATCGTGACCGATTCACCGGGGTGCAAGTTCTTGAGCGCCTCGGACAGCGCCTTCAGGTTCGGGGTTTTCGTGGCACCCAGTGCCAGCAAACGATCGCCCGCGCGCAGTCCGGCTTTTTCTGCGCCCGATCCGGGCTGCACACTGCCAACTCGCACGCCTTCGCCTTCGAAGGCCATGTCAGGCACGATGCCCGTGGCGGCCCGACGAACCGACGATGCCGGCGGAGTGGCGGCAGTCGGGGCGCCCGAGAAATGCAGCGGCTCGGGACGGACAGCGAGGTAGTCGGCTGCCTCTTTCAGGATCGCGCCGACTTTGGTCATACCCGCGTAGTCGATCTTTTCGGGCGTGTCGGTTGGCCGGTGATAGTCGGTGGCGACCGAGGCGAAGAGTTGCACGGCGGGGACGCCAGCTTCGACAAAGGCGGTGTGGTCCGAGGCGTCGACATCTTTGGTGACCGGATTCGTTGGCACGCCGGTGACCGCCGTTGCGCCCATAAAAATGAAGGTCCACTCGCGCGCCGATCCGGCCCCGAAGATCGTCACCTTGCCCTCCTGCAGTCGTCCCACCGTGTCCAAATTCAGATCGGCGATGTGCGTCGACAACGGAAACGCAGCTCCGGGAATCTTCGCCGTTTGAACATAGTGGCGCGAGCCCAGCAGCCCGGCCTCCTCGGCGGTGAACGCCGCAAAGATGACGGTACGCTCGGGTTTCGCCACGGCGGTGAGTCGCGCGAGTTCGAGCAGCACCGCGACACCGGAGGCGTTGTCGTCGGCACCGGGATGCAGTTTGCCCTTGGCTCCGGCCCGCGCATCGGGCCAGCCAAAACCAAGATGATCGTAATGCGCCGAGACGATCAGCGCCTGACCGGCAAAAGCGGCGCTCGCACCCGGCATGATGCCGATGACATTCTTGACGGCAACCGGCTGGCCGCTTTCGCCGGCCACGGTGAACGGCTGGAAAAAGCGGCCGGCTCCGTTCGCCCCCGACACCAGCGGTAAAAGGCCGAGCTGGGTAAAACGTTCGGCGACGTAATCGGCGGCCGTATCCAGGCCCTTGGTGCCGATTCCGCGACCCTCGCGCTCGGGCGCGGCCAGCCACTCGACATCGGGCTTCAGCCGCGACGTGTCGAAGACCGGCTTCGTTTCGGCCAGGGCCTTGCGCAACGCCAGCTTGATAGGCCGGGCGCCCGGAATCAGATCGCGCACCAGCGGAGAGTCTTGGGCGGGCCATTCGCCCTTGGCCTCGTTGACCGCTTCGTCGCCGGCGAACACCAACCAGGAATATTTGCCGTAGTGGGGCAATTTACGGGCGAGGGCATCCGCCGCTGCCGCGCTCGAAGCCGTCACGTAAACGAGGACGGACGATGGATTCTGCGGATGGCGCACGCCCACAATCACACTCCGCCCGTCGGGCGCGTAGCGACTGTCGCCCACCCGCAACACGCCTTGCGTCAGCGACGCCGCCGCGGGCGCCAGCGCCCCAACGACCACCGGCGCAAATTTGTTGTTCGCGCCCAACACCCACACCGCGTGATCGGCCGGCAAGGTGCTCAGCTGGCTGTCGGCGACCGCTTCGACGCCCTCCTTGGTCCACGCTTTCATGAGGCCGGCATAGAGCCCCGCGCCGTCGGCGGGCGTGACGATCAGGACTTTTTTTGCGCCGAACGCCTTCGACAGCGAGGGCGGCGTCTCGAACGGACTGAGGCGACGGTAGAGCTGAAACTGCGGGTCGATCTCGATGCGTTGCGCCGGCGCGCCGAGGTCCAGGCTCAGTTGCACGCGCGTGTGGTCGGCCGGCATCGCCACGGTGCGCGTGACCACGCCGGCCGCTGTCTGGATCGCCACGGGCACATCGAGTGCGAAGCGGCGGCCGGGTTGCACCTGAGCCAGCGTGAGATCCAGCGTATTGCCGCGGACCGCGGCATTTTCCAATTTCAACTCGGGCGTGCCCGTGACCGTGATCCACTGGTCGAAGAACGGCTTCAGGTTCCGGCCCGTGACCGCCTCGAAACTTTTTCGGATGTCGTCGAAGCTCGCGGCCGAGAAACAGTGATCGCGGTAGAATTTCTGCAGCGACTGGACGAAAAGTTCATCGCCGATCTGCTCGCGCAACATATTCCAGACCATCGCGGTCTTGCCGTAGCCGATCGCCTCGGTGACGGCGTTGGAGCGGCTTTGGAAGCGAGTTAGCGGGAAATCCGTCTCGGGCGCGACATAGTCGGTGACGCGCTGCAGGATGTCGCGGCGATGTTCCGCGCCCTGCCCGCGCTGCTCCGCAATCAGGTGATCCGCGAGGTAGGCGGTGAGACCCTCGCACCAGTTGCCGCCGACGAAATCGACGTAGACGCCGTTGCCCCACCAGTTGTGCAGCAACTCGTGCGGATACGACGAGTGCAGGATGAACGGCAGGCGGATGACCTGTTCGCCCAACAGTGTGAACGAAGGCATCCCGTAACCGGTTTCCCAAAAATTTTCGACCAGCGCGAATTTGGTGTAAGGGTAAGGACCGAGCAGGCCGCGATACATTTCCAGATATTCGGCCGTGGCTTGGAGGTAGCGATCGGCCATCGCCTGATCGGGCTGGCGCAGAAACGCCATCGCGGTGACCGCACCCGCGGCGCGCGAATACTCGGTGAACCGCGCCGCGATCAAATAAACCTCCTCGGTCGGCGTCGCGACCGACCAGCGTTCCCGCGCGCTGTGGCCGCCGTCCGCGGCGGCGGAAATACTCCTCTCGCCCTGACTCACTGATTTCCAGCCGGCCGGCAGCTCGGATTGCAGCGTGAAGGTGAGCAGCTCGTCCTTGAACTGGGGCACCCAATGCGTCGAGCCCGCCAGATAAACGCCGCGCTCCTCGATCAAACCGGGCGACTGGCTAAACCCGCGCGCATATTCGTCGCCCTGCTGCTGGACGGGATGGTTGATGACGCCCTCATACGCCAGCTCGCCGCTGAATTCCCGGCCTGCCACGGCACCCGCCACCCGATAGAGATCGACGGGCACGCGCATCGCCGGATTCTCGTCCTCGCGATCCATCCCGACATCGGCCGCCGCCACGTGCGATTTGATCCGGGTGAGTGCGAGGCCGCCCGGCAGTTCGATCAGTTTCAGATCGGAGTTCAGCGACAGGGTCAACGGGTCGCTAACCAAGGCCGCGGGAATTTTCACTCGGTCCCGAACCCGGACATGATGAGTCGCTGGATCGACGGTGACAGTGAGATCGTGGTGAACCACGGCCCCGGGACGCGCCGGTTGGGCCAATCCAACCTGAGACAGCTGCAAGAGCAGCGCACCGGCCAGACCGAGGGTAGAAACCATTGAACGGGGTAGTCGCATGGAAGTCATCGCCGGCTCCGCACGTCTCAAGGGCGGCGGGCCCGCCGAGGAAGACTCAGTCCGGCTGGTGGGCGCTGGCAAGGCTGAGCTCCGAATTATCCCGCCAGCGCGCGGTTGATGCGCTGGATCGCTTCGTCCACTTCCGCCGTGTTCTTGAAGCCGATGATCACCGCGTCGATGTCCTTGCACGCCATTGCGAAGCGGATGGCCTTGTCGCGATCGGCGGGATCGGTGAACAGGCCGTTGCCGATGAGTTTCATCCCGATCACACCGCGGCCTTTCGCGTGCATGCTCTTGATCTGGGTGAGCACAGGATCGACGGGATTGGTCTCGGTCGCGGTGTAACCCCGGCCGCCGGGGCCATCCACGTATTTGCCCTGCGGGTTAACGCGCACCAGATGCACTTCGTTGAACGACGAGGCGGTGGCATCGCGCAGCGCCGGCAAATTGTGACAGGAGACACCCTTGGCCCGAATCCATTTTCTCGCCTTGGCTTCATCGAAGCCATCCATAATCCGCTTCCAAGTATCCATGCCGGTCCAACCGGCGACGATTTGACTGTGGATCAAGACACTGTCGATGTAGTCGGTGTTGAGTTTTTTGCGCTCAGCGTCGATGGCGGCAAGCGGGTCGCTCGGCTGGCCGGAGATTTTGGTCTGCACGAACAGCTTTTCGCGCGGCAGACCCTTGATGGCATCGCCGACCCAGCTGACGGTCGCATAATTATCGCTGGTGTCGAAGGAGGTAATACCTTGATCGTAGGCGTGGCGGATGACGCGAACGAAGTTCTCCTTGCCCAGCGCAACTTGGACCTTTCCGCCATCGACGCCCGTGCCCATGCCCAAGCGGCTCAGCCTGATCCCGGTCCGGCCCAGCGGAACCTGATCGACGGCGGTGCGCTTGGCGGTTGGATCCGAAGTAGAGAATGCCAACGGCGACAGCAGCGCGGTGCCGGCCAGCGCGGCCGAGGTGCGGATGAATTCACGGCGATTGAGTGAGCGAGGTAGCATGAGCCAGCGGTCCGAAGCTCGCTACAGTTCGAGCATCACGACCGATTTCGCCGGCAGCGTGACGGTGAGTGAACCGCCATCGAACTTGGCGCCGGTGAAGGCGGCGGGCTCGACGGCGTGGGGCGCGGCGAAGGTATTGTGGGCGTTCATCACTCCGGCTGTGAGCACGCGACCGCTGACGGATTTCGCCATCACGCCGTTGAGGGTGCAGGCGACGGTGATCGCTTTGGCGGGATCGGTGTTGGCGAAGGAGACGTGGACTTTCCCGTCCTTGTCGCGCGAGGCGGAGGCGCTGACCGCAGGAATTTTGTTTTCACCGAAGGTGTAGTCGGGTGATGTCAGCGTGAGCGGCAGTGAGGTGGCGCCTTGGTGCGGTTTGAACATTTCGAAGACGTGGTAGGTCGGCGTGAGGACCATCTTGTCGCCGTCGGTGAGGATCATCGCCTGGAGGACGTTGATGAACTGCGCGATGTTGGCCATCGTCACCCGGTCGGCGTGCGCCTGGAAAATATGGAGATTGAGTGCGGCGACGAGCGCGTCGCGCAGGGTGTTTTGCTGCTCGAGAAAGCCGTCGTGACTGCCGGGCGTCTTCGCATACCACGTGCCCCATTCATCGACGACGAGCGCGACTTTTTTCTGCGGATCATATTTATCCATGATCGCAGAGTGTTTCGTGACGAGTTCCTCCATCTTCAGCGTGTTGGAGAGCACATTTAGCCACTGCGCCTCGTCGAACTCGGTCGCCGATCCCTTCGGCGGCCAGCCCATCGTGGTCCGGGTGTAGTAGTGCAGCGAGAGGCCGTTCATCTGCTTCGCGGCGCTCTTCATCAGCGTCTCGGTCCACTCGTAGTTGAAATCGCTCGGGCCGCCGGCGATGCGCTGGATTTTGTTCGCGCCGTAATTTTTGACGAAGGTGTTATAGCGGCGGTAATTGTCGGCGTAAAACTGCGCGGTCATGTTGCCGCCGCAGCCCCAGCTCTCGTTGCCGACGGCGACATATTTAATCTTCCACGGCTGGTCGCGGCCGTTCTTGCGGCGGAGGTTAGCCATCGGCGAGTCGGCGTCGGAGGTCATATATTCGATCC
The DNA here is from genome assembly GCA_903840415.1 of uncultured Opitutia bacterium. GTDB lineage: Bacteria > Verrucomicrobiota > Verrucomicrobiia > Opitutales > Opitutaceae > CAITWF01. The sequence goes on from CAIMFY010000071.1 coordinate 27,075, forward strand.
ATTCCATTTCCTCCTGCACGGTGCCGCTGCCGACGTTGACGCACACGTAGGGCTCGATGCCCAGCAGTTCGCAGAAATCCAAAAATTCGTGCGTGCCGAAATGATTGTTTTCCACGACGCCGCCCCAGTGGGTGTTGATCATCGCGGGGCGGGAGGCGCGCGGGCCGATGCCGTCGCGCCAGTGATATTCGTCGGCAAAACACCCACCCGGCCAGCGGAGCACGGGGACCGAGAGATTTTTCAGCGCCGCGATCACGTCGTTGCGGTAGCCTTTGGTGTTCGGAATTTTTGAGTCCTCGCCGACCCAAATGCCGCCGTAGATGCAACGGCCAAGATGCTCGGCGAACTGGCCGTAGACATTCTTGTTGATGACCGGGCCGGGTTTGGTGGCGTCGAGGATGAGGCTGGCGCCCGGTTCGGCGGCGCGAGCGGAAACGAAAAGCGCGGCAAGTGCCACGAAGACGAACAATGGACGGAGGAGTTTCATGGAGAAAACAGCAGGCGACGAGGGGTGGCGTTTCGCGGACGCGCAACCTTCGCGCGCCGGCGGTTCAGACTCAACACCTACCACGCCGCGGCGCGCGCTTAATTTCCGCCAGACAGTCCGCTACGGTCATGCGGTGTGGCGCTGGCAGCGAGCGTCGCCGCTTACTTCGCCGGCACCGTGGCGGCGTCCAGCCGCGCTTTCAGTGAAGTGAAACGTTCGCGCTCGGCGGCATCCGCCGTAAAGAGAACGCCGAGCCGCACGTATTCTGCGCCCTCTGCCGGGAAGCCATTGTCTGCGAACAGCGCGGCAGTCTGATAGACGAGCGAGCTGTGCCGCGGGAACAGCCGCACACCCTCGTCGAGCACCGCGAGGTGGCCGCGCGTGGGCGGAACGGCGGAGCACGCCCATACTTTGGCGATCAGTTCGTAAACCTCCGGGAGCGGCGGCGCGGCTTCGCGCACCGCAAAGAGCGGCGTGAACACGCTCTTGACCTGATCGACACTGAGCCGGTCACCAGCACCTTCGGGTTTCGCAGCGGCTGCGGCGAGACGCAGCCGCGCGAGTTCGTAGCCGGCGCGCGGCCGCAGCGGGCCGAGCCGGGCAGCCGCCTCAAGAAATTCACGCGCCGCCGCATCGTCGCCCGCATCACATTCGCACAGCCCGAGCGCCGCGAGCAGCCGCGGATCGCGCCCATCGCGATCGTAGGCGCGGTGGAGCGTGCGGCGCGCCTGCTCGAGATATTTGTCTGTCAGCTCCGGGGTGTGAGCGCGAACGAAGCCGACCTCGAGCCGCTCCCAATCGCCTTTGATGCGCGCGATGTCGACCTCGCTTGCGTCGCGCAACTCGATCGGTGGCGGCACCAGCGGATGGGCCGGACGGAGGGTGACGGTCTTGCGGACGGCCGTCGGCAGGTAGGCGGCGAGTTGCACATCCGCCGCGGCGAAATCGACGCCGAAGCAGCGTTGAAAGGCCGCCGGCGTGACGCCCGTCGTGGCATGAACCACAAACTCGAAAAACGCCTCGCGCTGCGCGGGCGTCCGCCCATCCAGCGCCCACCGCAGAAACAACGTTCCTTGCGCGATCCAAAGTTTGCGGCGCGCCTCGTTTTCGGGGGTCGCCGCCGGCGGCCCGCTGGAGAAAAATTCGGCGAGCGGCAGCGGCGCCGTGGCGGTCTTCGGTTCGTGTTTCACCGCGTCGGTTTCTTCCTCCGAGATCCACGTGATCGGATGGATGGTGAGCGCTTTGCTTTCGTAGTCAGTGAGTTCGTAGAGCCGCAGCACGCCGCTCACAAACCACCATGGCAGCGCCGGCGTGCGGTTCAGGAGGAGGTAACTCACGTAGTCGCCCGTGAGCACGAGCCGATCGGCGTCGTAGCCGCCATCACGCACGATCGCGAAGACAGCCATCTCGTCGCGATCCCACAGACGGAGATTCGGTAAAAAACTGATGCGACGCGACGACGCCGAGGGTGCGCCGCGCAATCCAAACCGCCCCAGGTCCAGCGCGCCCAAATCGACCGGCGCCTGTTCCTTCGTCGCCCGCCGCATCATTGAGGCGATCACTTCCTGCGAGGCGGCGGGTTGCAGCGCCTCGTCGTAGAAAATGATCGCCTTGGGGGCGGCGAACGCGAGTTGGAGGCGTTCGGGCAGCAGCAGTTCGAGCAACCGATGCAACCGGTAGTGCGCCAGTGCGAGTTCGCGCGTCGTCCGATCGCGGCAGCGCGAGAGAATTTCGAAGCCAGGCATTTCGGTGTAACGCCACGGCGGACCCTTGCTCGCCTCTTCGACGATAAAGGGCGGAAGCGTGACGGCGTCGTTCGATTCGGCCGCATGGAGCCGGAGCGCCATCAGCGCGATCGAAAGTAAAGCGAAGAGCAAAAAACGTGAAAACACGGCGCGGGGAAAATTTACCAAGCCATGCCTACTGCCGGGAAGACGCGGCGACGTCCAGCGAATCGTGGTCGCCGAGCGTAAATGCAATTGAATCCGTCCACCCGAGGGTATTGTTAGAGCCCCAACCCCGGGTGCCGCATGAATGTTCGATCGCCTTACCTTACCGCCACGCTCGTCGTGCTCCTGATGGGTTCAGGCGTGTGGTTGTGGCGGCAGCACCAAGAATTGGAGGCATGGAAAGCCCGCGCGCAGTCGGCCGAAGTTGCATCCGCCCGCAACATCGCCGAACGAATGGCGCTGGAAAAAACCACCAGCGACTCTCGCGAACAGACGGCGGCGTTGGAAAAGAAACTGGACGAGGCCCACGCCGCGTTGATCGCGAAACCGTCCGCCGAGCCGGGTGTCGCGCCGTCGGCCGACGCCAAGATCTCCGTGGCCACCGTGAAGCAGTGGCTGGCCGACGCCAACGATCCCGCCGTGATTCGGCGCATGAGCACGCAGGCGCACAACCAAACGGTGCGGCGCTACGCGCCCTTGTTTACGCAGCTGAATTTGTCCGCGGAGCAAACCGATGCGTTCACCAAACTGCTCACCGACAAGCGGCAGACGCCGATGGATATCGTCGTGGCCAGCCTGCAAGCGGGCACCGATCCCGCCGCGAATATGGATGGTTTTCGCAGCCAAGTCATCGAATCGCGCGCCGCGATCGAAAATCAAATCCAAGCCCTGCTCGGCGATCCGGCCTACGCGCAATATCAGGCCTTCGATCAAAATGCCGCGCATGCCGGCGTGATCAACAATCTCCAAACCTCCCTGCTCGGCACCGCTGAGCCGCTGACGCCCGACCAGATTACCCGCCTGAATCAGGTGCTGCAGGCTACCGGGGCCACCCACGTGACCGATCCTGTGATTGCCGGCGCCCAGCAATTCCTGTCGCCCACCCAATTGCAGGCGCTGCAAGATCTGCGGGCCATTCAGCAGGCGAATTCTCTCAAGCGATCGCAGGCCGGACAGGCGCTGCCCACCATGCCGCCAGCGCCGGCGACGAAGAACGGGGGCCCGCCCTGAGGGTCGCGCGGGGCGACCCATCGAGGACGTTGGACCTGAGTCAGCGGTTCACGCCAACTGCGGCACCGTAAACGGGGCGCGGTAGGCCCGGGTGAGCATCGCGTTGGCCGCCGCGGCGTCGGCCCCGGTGAACCGCTCCGCCGCCGGATCGATCGTGAGGGGGGCGCCCAGCGTTGCCGGCGTCTTGCCGAAATCGACGTTGTTGGCGGCGAGATGCTCGACCATCCGGCCGTAGGCTTCCGCGAGCGGCGCGTTGCCTTTCACCTTTTCCTGCAACACGCCGGGCGCGGCCGTCGCACCGAGTTGGTGCGAAAGATTACCGAGGTGGCAGAGCGCGCTCGACACGTGACCCTCCTGAATTGGACCGTAGAGATCGGCCAGCTTCCGGCTGCGGACGACATCGATGAAATTCTGCATGTGGCGATCGTGGCCCTTGAATTCCTTCACCACTTTGCCGGCCTTGTCGTAAGCCGTCGCCGTGAAGTAGGCCTTGGTGACGACATAGCCGCCCTCGCAGTCGACGACGTTGCCGACGCCGACGCCGCGATAGTTGTCCATCGACTTGGCGCCAGCCTCCGCCGCATCAGCCCCTCCGAGATCCGCCGGGATCGGCGCACCGGCGCCGGCTTTCGCGGGCAGGCCGCGCACTTCGAAAATCAGCGGTGCCGTCGCGTAATCGTGAATCACGACCTGCGTGTTGGCAGTCTGGCCGTCATCATCGTAACCGAGGCGCCCGCCGAGGCTGAGCGTGTGGCGGGGCAGGCCGGACTCGCCGAGGAACCAGCGCGCGACGTCCATTTGGTGGATGCCCTGATTGCCGACGTCGCCGTTGCCATAAAGGTAAATCCAGTGCCAGTCGTAGTGCACGGGGCCGTTCTTCTTCGAGTTCCGGTGCGATTCGACGAGCGGCGCCGGTCCCGTCCACAAATCATAATTGATCGAGGCCGGGATGGGAGTGGGGCCGGAGGTCTTGCCGATGCTGTCGCGGCGCTTGTAGCAAAAGCCGCGTGACGCGGTGATCTTGCCGAGGTTGCCGGCCTGCACCCAGGCGACCGCCTCGCGCAGGCCTTCGCCGGAGCGGATTTGCGTGCCAGCTTGGATGACGCGGTTGTATTTCTTGGCGCCGGCCACGAGCTGGCGGCCTTCCCAGACATTGTGCGAAACGGGTTTCTCGACGTAGACATCCTTGCCGGCCTGCATCGCCCAGATGCCGGCCAACGAGTGCCAGTGGTTCGGCGTGGCGATCGTGACGGCGTCGATGTCGGGCGAGGCGAACAATTCGCGCATATCGGTGAATTTTTTCACGTCGCCCCCGAGTTGGGCGGCGGCGCGATCGAGCACCTTCGAATCCGGATCGCAGAGGGCGACGATGCGGGCGCCCTTCACGGCCTTCAGGCTCGTGAGGTGATTTTTGCCGCGGCCGTTGAGGCCGAGGACGGCGACGCGGACATCGCCGTTGGCGCCAGCGACCTGCCCCCAAGACCGGGCGGAAAGTGCGGCGGCGGCGCCGAAGAGCGCGGTGTTGCGGATGAAGGTGCGGCGGGTGAGTTGATTCATGGCAGGAGGCGGGGGTTGGGGTTGAAGTGATTATTTTCCGGCGGCGTAATCGGCGTAATGCGCGGCGACGTGCGCGGCGGTCTCGTCGCCGAGATGCAGGAAGAAACGGTAGCGCAACGTCAGGCTGCCGCCGGCGGGGATCGTGTAGTCGCCCTTGTGCGGATCTTTCGCGAACTCCTTTTCGTAGTCGTGCCAGCCGAAGGGATTCGCGCCGAACAGGCCGTAGTCGCGCGCCATCCACCACGTTGGGTGCCGGAGATTCTGGGGATGATCGAAGATGGCGATGCCGTAGGTCTTGTTGCCGCGCGCGGAGTGGTAGTCGCACCAATCGGCGCGCGTGCCCCACGCCTTCGCATCGCGGTCGCCGTTGGCGGTGACGATGTGGCCCTGACCACCGACTTCGGCGCCTTTTACTTTGTGCGGCATCGTCAACCACTGCGCGAGGCGCGTGGCCATCGTGCCATCCTTGTTGTCGCCCATCAGCAGCGGTGCCTCGGGCAGCGCGTGGAGCGTGATTTCAAAATCGATGTAGCGGCCGTCCGCATCGGCTCGGAACCGCAGCGTGCGCTCGTCGGTGCAGATGAGTTTGTCATCGGGCGTGAGGAAGCGATCGCGCGTGCGGATGACGCCGACTTCGCCGCTGGTGGTTTCCACCATCGCATCGAGGACGGTGTGGCCTTTGTCCTTCGGCGAACGGCCGACGTCGCCGGTGCCTTCGTTCCAAAAATCGACGCCGTTCATCATGCTGTGCGCGAACCAAAGCGAGCGGTGCCACGGGTGATCGGTGTCTTCGCCCGTATCCTTTTTCATCGGGAAATCGCGGGCGAGTTGGGTGCCGTCCGCCGCGAGGAGCGGATAGCAATAGGAGCGCGAAGCGCCGTCGCCAAACACGTAGTCGGTAAACGGCGCGCCCCCGATCTCGACATGCACGCGGTCGGCGAGCTTCGTCAGTTTGACGGTGTCGGCGGCGCGCAGGGCGGCGCCCGGCAGCGCGAGGGAAACCAAAGCAAGAAGGGGAAGGAAGCGGGGTTTCACGCCCGCATGACGAAACGCCGGGGACAAAGATTCAAATGCAAATGCGCGCCGGCGCAAATTTGCGCGGCCGGTTCATTTCAGCTCCAACCCCACCGGGCAATGGTCGCTGCCCATCACCTCGGGCGAAATCCATGCGCGTTTCAGCGCCGGCCGCAGGACCGCGCTCGCGACGAAATAGTCGACGCGCCATCCGATGTTCCGCGCCCGGCAATTCATCATCTGGCTCCACCACGTGTAGTGGCCCGGGCCTTTTTCGAATTCGCGAAAGGTGTCCACAAACCCCTGCGCGAGGAGCGCGGAAAAATTATTGCGCTCCTCGTCGGTGAAGCCCGCGTTGCGCCGGTTCGTCTTCGGATTCGTGAGGTCGAGTTCGGTGTGGGCGACGTTGAGGTCACCGCAAAATACCACCGGCTTTTTCTTTTCGAGTTGCTTCAGGAAGGCGAGAAACGCCGGGTCCCAAGCCTGAGTGCGGTAGTCGAGCCGCGTCAGCCCGCGCTGCGAATTCGGCTGATAGACGTTCACGAGATAAAACTCCGCAAACTCCGCCGTCATCACGCGCCCTTCGGTGTCGTGCGCCGCCACGCTGATGTGGTTGTTCACGCGGAGCGGTTTCACCCGCGTGATGATCGCGGTGCCGCTGTAGCCTTTTTTGTCGGCGCTGTTCCAGAAGACCTCGTAGCCCTTCGGCCAGACGACGTGTTGCACGTCGCCCGGATGCGCCTTCGTCTCTTGGAGGCAAATCACGTCAGCCTTCACCGCCGCGAAATAATCCATCGCGCCCTTTTTCAACGCGGCGCGGAGACCGTTGACGTTCCAGGAGACGAGTTTCATGCGGGCGACTTCAGGCGCCGCCCGCACCCGGCGCAAACCGTTTCGCGCCTCACCGCCACACGCCGAGGATCGCGCCTTGCACAGCGAACAACGCGAGTTCGTGGCCGAGATTGATGATCTGGAGCTTGGCCGACTTTCGCTCAAAAACGCCACCGTTGAGGATCCGCGCCCCCGCCACGACGCATCCGATGAACAGGCCGAGCGCCGCGCCGTGTTTCCAGTTGTGCGAATCATGGGCCGCGATCAGTGCCGCGAGCCCAAACGTACTGATCACCGTGAAGGCGAAACCACCGGCCAAGCTGCCGGCCATTCCGCCTTGGGCCCGAATCGCCGCGACCATTTCCTCGGTGATTTTCATCTCGGCCATCCAGGCTTTGCCGAACAGCACAGAATACCACAGCCAACCGAGCATGAAACCGGCAACAGCGGTTACGAACACCGCGAGATAATTCAGGTGAAGAATAACATCTCTCATGGGTTAATGGGATTGAACGAGACGGTCGCATCCTGCTCTCCCCGTCAAAAAAGCAAAGCCCGATGTTCGCCAGCAATCGGCGGGATGACACGCACTGACACGCCCCGCCGTTGCGTCACTCTTGCCTCTCTCAAAGCTCAACTCTCCACTCTCCACTCATCGTGTCCGCTTTCCCTCCCCTTCCTCTTGGCCAACGCATCCCAGCCAGCCCGCATGCCGTCTCGTGCAGCCTGCCCACGATGCGCGACGTCCGCGGCTACGAAGAAAAAGATCCGGCCGTCACGCAGCATCTCACCTCGGCTTACCCGCGGTTCGTCGTGCATCCGTTCGCGCGCCAACTCGCCGCGCTGATCGCCGATAAACAAAACCTCGCCGACCAGACGCTCTGGCTCACCTCGTCCGCCCACATGGCCGACGCACTCGCCGCGCTCCTCGGCGGCGCTGGTTCCGCCACACTCATCCACGATGGCACCGTGCACGGCGTGGCCCACCCCGTTTCAACCGACCTCGCGGCCCGCGCGAAAACCTTCCTCCAAAACATCGGCGGCTTCCTCTCCTCGCGCGAAGCCGAGGACGAACTCGTCCGCCGCGGCGCGCTCGCCTCCGCCTACCCCGAGGAAACCTTCGCCAGCGATGCCGCCGCCGAAATCCGCCGCCACCTCCGCCGCGCGATGCCCGCCGCCGGCGACGCCGATCTGCTGCTCGCTCCCTGCGGGATGAACGCCATCTACGCCGCCTTCCGCGCCATCGCCGATTTGCAGGCGGCGCGCGGCCGCACCGTCTGGGTGCAGCTCGGCTGGCTCTACCTCGACACCATCGCGATCCTCAAGAAATTCACCGCCACGCCCGGCGACTACGTTTATGTGCGCGACGTGTTTGACCGCGTCGCGCTGGAAAAACTCTTCGCCACGATCGGCCCGCGCCTCGCCGGCGTCGTCGCCGAAGTCCCGACCAACCCGCTCATCCAGACGCCCGACGTCGCCGCCCTCGCCGCCCTCTGCCGCCAGCACGGCGCCCGCCTCGTCCTCGATCCGTCGGTGGTCTCGGTGTTCAACCTCGACCTCCTCGCGCACGCCGACGTCGTCACGTGCAGCCTCACGAAATACACCGCCAGCGAAGGAGATCTCACCGCCGGCCTCGCCGCGATCAATCCCGCCGGGCCCGATGCCGCCGAGTTGCGCGCCCGCATCGCCGCCGCGCTCGAGCCGGTTTATCCGCGCGATCTCGCCCGCCTCGCGTGGCAAATTGGCCACACTGATGAGGTGCTCGCACGCATCCATGAAAACCTGCCACGCGTCGTCGCCTTTCTCGTCGTGCAGCCGGCTGTCCACGAGGTCTTCTGGACGCTGCATCCCGACTCGCGCAACCACTACCTCGGCCTTACCACGAAACGCGGGGCGAACGGCGGCATGATTTCGTTTTCGCTGCGCACCCCGCTCGCCAAATTCTACGACCGACTCCGCCTGCCGAAAGGCCCGAGCTTCGGTATGAAGACCACGCTCATCTGCCCCTTCATGTATCTCGCCCACTATGATCTCGTGACGACCGATGCGGGCCGCGCCGAACTCTACGCCAGCGGCATCGAGCCCGACTTGCTCCGGCTCTGCGTCGGCACCGAACCCGCCGAGGAAATCATCGCCGCGCTCGCCGAAGCGCTGGCATAATTTCAGTGGAAAAATTCTGCTCGCTGGCGATCAAGGCCGTGCCCAACGCCCCGCGCAGCGCGATCGTCGGCTGGCTCGGCGACGCGTTGAAAATCAAAGTCCACGCCCCCGCGCTCGACGGCCGCGCCAATGACGCGCTCTGCGAGTTCCTCGCCGATGAACTTGGCCTGCCCCGCCGCGCCGTCAGCCTCGCGCAGGGCGACAAGTCCCGCCAGAAACTCGTCCGCATCGCCGGCCTCACGCTCGCCGAGGTGCGAGCGAAACTAGGCGTGTGAACGCGTCAGCCGCGCGAACCGCGTCGTAAGCGCCACCGCCGCCAGCGCCAGTCCGCTCGCGATCCCGATCCACATGCCGACGGCGCCGAGCGAACCGCGCACGCCGAGTGCGTAGCCCAGCGGCAGCGCAACGAGCCAGTAAGCGACGAACGTAATCGCGGCCGGCACCTTCACGTCGGTGATGCCGCGCAGGCAGGCCGCCGCGATCACCTGCAGGCCATCCACCACCGCAAAAAGCGCGGCCACCGCGAGCAGTTGCGCCGCGAGCACGACCACCGCCGCGTCATGGACAAACCACCCCGCAATCCATCGGCCGCCGCTAAGAAACACCAGCGCCGACACTCCCATCACCGTCAACCCGATCGCCATGGCCCCGAACGCGATCGGCCGCCGTCGGTGAAGTTCGCCGGCGCCGACCGCGCGGCTCACCCTCATCCCGGCCGCCATCGACAGGCCCAGCGGGAACATGAAGGCGAGCGAAGCGCAGGTGATCGCGATCTGGTGAGCCGCCAGCGGCACCGCGCCGAGCCAGCCGATCATCACGCTCGAAAAGGCAAACGCCGTCGTCTCGAACCCCAGCATCCCCGATGCCGGCAGACCGATGTGCAGCATCTCGCGCCATCGCGCCCAGGAATAATTGCCGAACCAGCGCTGGGGCCACGCCGCGCGCACGGCGGCATCGCGCCGCAGCCAGAGAAAAATCACCAGCGCGCCAAGCGTGCGGGAGAGCAGCGTCGAGAGCCCCGCGCCAGTCAGTCCCAGCGCCGGCGCGCCGAGGTGGCCATAGATGAACACCCAGTTCAAGGCCGCGTTGAGGGCGACGCCCGCGAGCATGATGAACATCGGCACCCACGGATGCCCCATCGCCTCGGCGAATTGCCGGAGCACGAGATAGACAAACACCGACGTTACCGAGGCCGCGATGAGCAGAAAAAACGGCGTGACGATCGCGAGCACTTCCGGCGGCTGGCCGAAGCGCGCGAGTTGCAGGCTCAACGCCGCCATCACGAGAGTTTCCAGCACACCGAAGAACAGCGCCAGCGCGAGCCCGTGCCGCAGATATTCGCCGCATTCGTCTGGCCGGTTCGCGCCACGCGCCCGCGACACCAGGATCGCCACCGGCAGCATCAACCCGATCCCGATCACGAAAAATACGCCAAAGACATTGCCGCCAAACGATGACGCCGCGAGCGGCACCGTCCCCGCATGACCGATCATCACGCTGTCGGTCACGCCCATAAGCATCTGGCTCACCTGGCCCACGATGATGGGTGCGGCGAGCGTGAGCGTCGGGCGGATTTCTTCGCGGAAACGCGGCATGAAGCGAGGATGTTGAGCGGAGAGAGCGCCGGGCACACGGAGAATTTCAACGGATTGCGCTCGCTCTTGGTTAGGCGTAGATTGGCGCTATGAGGAAATCGCCGCGCATCGAATTGATTTTGCTGGCGGGGCTGCTCGTCGGTGCAATGGCGGCGTATGTGTGGATGCAGGGCCGGGCCACGAAGGCGAAAGTGGCGAAGCCCGAGATCGCGATTCAAGACGGCAAGACGATCGATTTCTCGAGTGGGCGAGCGGTCGTGAAGGACGACGCGAAACAAAAATCCGCGATCGAAAAATCGGTGAAGGAAATGGATGACGCCGCTGCGACCGTGACGTTTCCGCCCGCGAAGCCGGTCGAAATGGTCGCGGAACCGCCAGCGGCTGCAACACCGCCGAAGCTGTAGCGCGCCGCGCCCGGCGTCACTCTTTCGTGCCGGTGAGCATGTCGGCCATCAGCGCGATCGCGGTGGCTTCGGTGATGTCGGCGGAGGTGAACTTTCGCGCGATCTGGCCGGCTTGGGCGCCCCGGCCGAGAATGTCGCTCGCGGCGGCCTGTCCGACGATGGCGGCGTCTTTCAGGCGAATCGCCGTGGCCTGAATGTCGGGCACGGTGTAGGTGGCGTCGCCGGAAATTTCCGGCACGGTGAGCGCGCGGCTCGAAATGAGCACCTCGATAGCGAGGTCGGCGACGCTGGCGAGCGCCTCGCGATCCTTGGCGCCTTGCTCGCCGGTGAGCCGGCCGCCGGGCTGGCTAGGCAGGAGCGACGCAGCGATTTGCGGATCGGCGAGTTGCGCGCCGGCGTTGCGGAAGGCGCGGCCAAAGAGGCGTTCGATTTCGCGGACAGTCTGCTGGTCGGCGAGCGTGGGAGCGGGTGCGTCTTTGGCGACGTAGGTATTTTCGCCGCTGGTCTTGGTCACCTTGTTGTCCTCGGTATAATATTTTTCGGTGTGGCCCGTCAGCTTGAAGCCGGACGCGGTGTCGACGAGCGCGCGGTTCACGTAGATGACCATGCGGGGCGCGTGGTCGGTTTTGTAGACCTTGCGGAAATTCTCGAGAATGCCATCGGCGGTCTGCCGGGCGACGAGCGTGTCGGCCGACGGGCCGTAAACTTGCTGGCCGCTGCCGGCCGGAAGTGGCGCGGTCACGGCGGGGTAGGCCTGCGCTACCACCATTGGCGGCGGCGTGGCGGGCGTCTCCACTTGCTGGGCGAGCAGCGGCGCGACGAGGAAGAAAAACGGAGCGAAGAGCGAAAGACGGGGATTCATGGCGCGACGAAGGTTCGAGGGAGGATGACGCTGCAACTCACCGCGCCTGCCGGACGCGGATGGTGTATTTTTTCGCGAGAGTGTTCATGGCGGTGAAGCGCACGGCCTCGGTGGAATTTTCGGACAGGATGAGCGTCTGGAAGGGCGTTTCGTCGCCAGTCGAGACGCTTTGTTCGTCCTTAAAAACGCAGTCGATCTGGACCTGAATGCGGCGACTTTCGCGGTTCTTGACGTTGGCGACCACCTCGAGCCGGCCGTCGCCGAGCGTGCGTTCCTGCAAGCCGGTGCAGGTCACGGAGTATTGCGCGGGCTGGTCGAGCAGCACGAACTTGTCGGTGTTTTCCAAGGTGAACTTGGTCGTGTCGAGCGGCGCAAACGGGCCCGGCTGGGGTTCGACGCAGCCGGAAAAAACGGCCGTGGTGGCGAGCGCGGAGGTGAGGAAAAACGATTTCAGTTTCATGGTCAGCGAAGGGTCAGGTGTGAGGTGAGACTGCAGGTCAGCGTTTAAGTTCGCTCAAAAATACAACGGTGTCGCGGGCGGGGTCGCCGACGGTGATCGCTACCCGGCGGGTGAGGTCTTGGATGGCGTGGCCGTCGGCGTCGAAAAACTGGAGGATGGCCATGTGTTCGCCGGGCGGCAGACGCAGGGCGGCAAAGCTCAGATATTGCGGGAGGTTATCCCAGGTGCGGGTGTCGGCGCGCGTCTCGGTCGCCGCGGAGAAAATTTTGCTGGCGATGCCGACGGCGCCGAGGATGAGGGCAGTGTTTTCGCTGCCCTGATCTTTTTCGACGTCGGTGACGACGTGCTGGCGGCCGTTTTCGTCGGTGACGACGCGCTTTTTTTCCTTGTAGGCGTTGTCGGTCGCAATGGCGGAACCGGCGAGCGCGAGGTCGCCGACGGTATTGGCGTTGCGCTTGAAGACGGCCTTGTTGCCGAGGATGTAGTCCATCACGCGACCGCCGCGCGTCATGGCCTGAAAATTCAGGTTGTCCCACGGCGTGAAATGCAGGTTTTGCCCGGCGAGTGAGAGCGTGGCGGAGCGGACGCGCGACGGCGAAAGCTGAAATTTCAACTGCTCGCCATACTGGCCGGCGGCGACTTTGCGCGGGCCGGGGCCGAATTCGAGGAAGCAGAGGACGTTGGCCGCCGGATCGTAGGCGGGGAGCGAGTGCTTGGCGGTCTTTTCGGCGCGGGTGCGGGCGTCGCTGCCGTCGGCGGCGAGTTTCGTCGAGGCCAGACCGTCGAGGTAATCGAGCAGGACGTAATCGCCTTTGTAGGTGTCGGCCTCGGCGTCGCCATCGATGAACTGGCCCGAACGAAAGCACGCGCGGGCGTTGTCGGGCTGGCCGTCGCGCCAGTAGAGGAGGCCGCGATAATAAAACGCCATGACGCGCTCGTAGGGTTCGCCGATGAAAGTCTTTTCGCGTTCCGCCGTGAAGAGCCCGCGGGCGCGACGGGCGGCCTCATCCGGCCCCGAAATCACGCCGCCGATGCGGAGAATGGCGTCGTCGAGCAGCTTCCGCGCGTCGTCGAAATTTCCCGCCCGCATGGACGAAGCCGCGAACCGATACTCGAACAGCACGCGATCGCGGTCGTCGACGTTGGCGAAGCGCGGATCGCCGCCGGGCGCGGCGGCGCGCGGTCCCGGCGGTTGATCGGGAATTTCGACGCAGCCGGCGAAGGCCAGCAGCGCCGCAGTAGCGAAAAGGAATCTGGTGAGAGGTCTCATGCTGATGGGTGAAGGATTATCGGCTATGGCAGAAGGCGCGGCCTGCGACTTCCGCAATGACCAAATAAGCGATCAGCAACAACCAACCGCCAAGATTCACCGATACGCCGCGTCTTCGAGGCCCTGCTTCTTAATCTCCGCTGAATCCTCCCAGACGATGCGGCTGGTGCGCGCATCGGTGAGACGGAACGTGTAGAGGATGTAGTCGCTGGTGCCCTGGGAGGTGCGCGTCGCGAGTCCGTCGAGCTGGCCGGTGAGGAAAAAGTCCGCTCCGCCGAACTCGACGGCGTTCGGATTCGCGCTCGCCGTCACCTGGCCCGACTGCTTGAGGGCGCGTTCATGCTCGAGGGTCTTCATCATCGCGCGGTCGAGGAAGCTCACGCGGCCCATGGCCTTCGAGTTGAGCTGCGAGCGGATGCGCGTCAGGAAAATGTCTTTGTTGATCGGGAAACGCGTGTTGTTCACGACCGGCTCGAGCACGATGCTCGGCTCGACGGCGGCCCGCGCAATCTGCGGGATGCCGAGGATGCTGCGCGCCATCTTGTCGGTGACGGCCACGAGATCCTGCGACTCGACGCCGGTGCCGGCGACGAAGCCGCGCTCATCGGGGCGCATCTCGGTGACGGGCACGCCGGAGGGATTTTTCACGCCCTGCGCGGTTTCGCAGCCAGCAAAAAATGCCGACGACGCGGTAACGCCGGCGAGCAAAAGGAAACGGTAGGTGTTATTCATGGTGGTCAAAAAAGAGGAACTGGAAAAACAATCCGGCCGGAGCGACTCAGCGGCCGAAGAGCGAATTCGCGCCCGCCATCGGCGAAGCGTTGCCGTAGTAATTGTTGATAATCGTCACCTGCTGCGGAGCAGGCGCCGCAGGCGCTGCCTGCACGGCGACGGGTGGCGTCGCCGGCATGACGACCGTGCGCGGATAACCATAATCGTAGCCGCGATAGTAGCCGAAATTCGCATCGGCGATGGAGCCGAGCAGCCAGCCCGCACCTGCGCCCCACGCGGCACCACGCCAGCCGTCGCGACCGTGACCGAAACCGCGATTGTGGCCGATGAGGCCGCCGGCGAGCGCACCGAATACCAGTCCGTCCGCCGCCGCACTACCGCCATAATAACCATAACCGCCGGAGTAGCCGCCGCGATAACCATCCCGGTAAACGTAGCTGCCCGAAGCGACCGGCGCACCGTAGCCATAGCGCGCGGCATTGTTGTCGGCCGCGGCGCCGAGGAGCGCGCCCACGCCCGCACCGATGGCGGCGCCCTGCCAGCCGTTGTGCGATAGCGAACCACTGTTGTGACCGATGACGGCGCCGGCGATGCCACCGAGGAACGCGCCGTTCAACGTCTGGGGACTGAAGATTTGCGCCTGGGCAGATGCCAGCGCGAGCAGGCCGAGGCCGATCGAGAAGAGAGTTTTCATGGTAGTCAGGACAACCTGTGCGACACGCCTCCGCGCGCAAGGTTTCAGCTAAACCGAAACTACCCTTCTTCGCCCTACTTCGCCAGCAACGCATCCCCGGCGTGGGCCATCGCGGGATTCTTGTGGCGCAGCCGGGAGGTGAACTTGTCCATGTAGATGTAAATCACCGGCGTGATGTAGAGCGTCAGCATCTGCGACACCATGAGGCCGCCCACGACCGCGAGTCCCAGCGGCCGGCGCGAATCGGCGCCGGCCCCCAGCCCGAGCGCGATCGGGATCGCACCGGCGAGCGCAGCGAAGGTCGTCATCATGATTGGGCGGAAACGCACGATGCACGCCTCGAAGATCGCCTGCTCGGCGTTGAAGGCGTTGTCCTGCTCCCGCTCCTTCGCGATCGCGAAATCGATCATCATGATCGCGTTTTTCTTCACGATGCCGACGAGCAGGATCACGCCGACGTAGCCCATGATGTTCAGCTCCTGCTTGAACGCCCAGAGCGTGAACAGCGCGCCGAAGCTCGCCGCCGGCAGGCCGGAAAGAATCGTCAGCGGATGGATGAAGTCCTCGTAGAGAATGCCGAGCACGATGTAGATCACGACGACCGCGAGAATGAGCAGCAGGCCCATGCCTTGCAGCGACGAGGCAAACGCCTGCGCCGAGCCGACGAAGCTGTAGCTGATCGTCGAGGGAATGTCTTTCAACGCGAGCGCCTGGATGGCGGCGGTGCCGTCGCCGAGCGAGACGCCGGGTTTGAGGTTGAACGAAATCGTGACCGCGGGGAGCTGGCCGAGGTGGTTGACCGTGAGCGGGCCGACATCGCGGCGAAGCGAGGCGACGGCGTCGAGCGGGATGAGTTTGCCGCTGCGGGATCGCACGTAGAGCAGCGAGAGTGCGGAGGCGTCGCGCTGAAACTCGGGCGCGACTTCCATGATGACGAAATACTGATTCGTCGGCGTGTAGATGGTGGAGACCTGCCGCGTGCCGAAGGCGTTGTAGAGCGTGTCCTCGATTTGCGCGGGGGTGACACCGAGCGTCGCGGCCTTGTCGCGTGCGATGTCGACGCGCAGTTGCGGGCTCGTGATCTGGAGATCGGAGTTGACGTCGACGAGCTGCGGGAGCGTGCGGAATTTTTTCTCGAGCGAGTCGGCAACGCCGTAGAGTTCCTTGAGGTCGTTGCCGAAGAGCGTGAACTGGTAGAGTGCCTTAGTGAGCTGGCCGCCGATGCGGATCGACGGCGGGATCTGCGGGTAGGCGCGCAGCCCGGGGATGCCGGCCAGCTGCTGCCGCAGATCGGAGAGAATATCGTTGATCGGCGGGCGCTGGTCGCGCGGCTTCAGGCGCATGAAGATGCGGCCTTGGTTGGAGGTCGCACTGACAGCGCCGCTCGAGCCCAACGACGACATCATCGCCATCACGTAGGGCTGGCGCGCGACGATGGCGGCCGCGGTCTGCTGGTGGCGCACCATCTCCTCGAACGAGATGTCCTGCGCACCTTCCATGAAAACGAGCACGAAGCCGGTGTCGTCCGATGGGATGAAGCCCTGCGGCAATTCGCGGCCGACAAACACCGTCAGCACCGCCATCACAAGCGCGATCGAGACGACGATGACACGGTGGTGCAGCGCCTGACGCAGCGTGCGCTCGTAGAAATTCTTCATCCCCTCGAACACGTGCTCGCTCCATTCGTAGAGTTTGCCGTGCGCCGCGTGCACCGTGCCGCCGTGCGGCTTCAAGAACCGGCTGCACAGCATCGGCGTGAGCGTGAGTGACACGACGCCCGACACGAGAACCGACGCCGTGATCGTGACGGCAAATTCGTGCAGCAACCGCCCGAGGATACCACCCATGAACATCAGCGGGATGAACACCGCGACCAGCGACAGCGTCATCGAAACGATCGTGAAGCCGATTTCGCGCGAGCCGCGAAATGCCGCCTCGCGCACAGGCATCCCACCCTCGATGTGGCGGACGATGTTTTCGAGCATCACGATCGCATCGTCCACGACGAAGCCGACCGAGAGCGTGAGCGCGAGCAGCGAGAGATTGTCGAGCGAGTAGCCGCAAAAATACATCACCACAAACGTCCCGAGCAGCGCCATCGGGATCGCCATGCTGGGGATCACGGTGGCCCAGACCGAGCGCAGGAAGATGAAGATGACCAAGATCACGAGCGAGATGGACAACAGCAGCGTCGTCTGCACGTCGTTCACGGAATCGCGGACCGCCTCGGAATTGTCGCGCATGACCGCGAGGTGCACCGACTCGGGCAGTTGTTTTTGAAACACCGGCATCAGGGCGCGGATGCGGCGCACGACTTCGACGGTGTTGACGCCCGGCTGCTTTTGCACCGCGAGCACGATGGCGCGCGCCGGATCGAGCGGCCCATCCTGCTGGCGTTCGGCAAACCACGTGGCGACGCGCGAATCCTGCACGCTGTCGATCACCTGGGCGAGTTCGCCGAGGCGGACCGGGGCACCATTGCGGTAGGCGACGACGACGTTGGTGAACTCGGCGGCGCTCGCGAGCTGGCCGCTGGCGAGCACTTGCACCGACTGGCGATAGCCGTCGAGGAGGCCGGTAGGCTGATTGACGTTGTGGGCGCTGAGCGCGCTGCGCACTTCGTCGAGCGTGATGCCGCGGCTCGCGAGCAACCGCGGATCGAGCCGGGCGCGGACGGCGTATTTTTGCGAACCGTAAACCTGCACCTGCGAGACGCCATCCACCGTCGAGATGCGCTGCGACATCATCGTCTCGGCATATTCGTCGACCACCGAGAGCGGCAGTGTGGGCGAATAGAGCGCGAGGAAAATGACCGGCTGATCGGCGGGATTGGTTTTGCGCAGCGACGGCGGCGCCGGCATGTCGGTCGGCAGCCGGCGTTGCACGGCGGCGATGGCGGCCTGCACGTCCTGCGCGGCGGCGTCGATGTTGCGGTCGAGCGTGAATTGCAGCGTGAGTTGCGTGCTGCCGGTGCTGCTCGTCGAGACCATCGAGTCGATGCCGGCGATAGTGGAGAACTGCTGCTCCAGCACAGTGGCGACGGCGCTCGCCATCGTCTCCGGCGTGGCGCCGGGCAGCGCGGCGTTGACCACGATGGTGGGAAAATCGACGTTCGGCAGATCGCTGACGGGTAGCAGGCGAAACGCCATCAGGCCAAACACGCAGACCGCCGCGGTGAGCAGCGTCGTCATCACCGGACGGCGAATGCAGACTTCAGGAAGATTCATGGGGTGCGTCAGCTCTTGTCGGACTTTTGCGGCGCGGCGGCGGCGGCGAGATTTCTCGGCTCGGCGCGCGCCCCCGGCACGAGCCGCAATTGTCCGTCGGTGATGACGGTTTCGCCCGCTTTGATTCCCTCGGCCACCAGCACGTTATCGCCAATGGTGCGGGCGACTTTCACGTTGCGCAGCTCGACGGTCTGGTCGGCCTTCAACACATAAATCGTCGAGCCCGACTGGCTCGTCTGGAGTGCCGTGCCGGGCACGACGATGGCGCCGAGATCGACGCCGACTTGCGTGCTGACGTTGACGAAACGGCCCGGCCAAAGCGCATCGTCCTCGTTGTCGAAGACCGCCTTCAGCGTGATCATGCCGGTGGCGGCATCGACAGTGTTGTCGACAAACTCGAGCCGGCCGTTGTCGCGCTTGAGCCCGGAAATGCGCTCGGTGACGGCCACGTTGACGCGCCGTGCGGCGGTCGCGGCGCGGATTTCGTCGAGAGAGCTTTCGGGCACGGAGTAAGCCACCGCGACCGGCGAGAGCTGGTTGAGCGTGACGATGGAAAAGCCGCTGTCGTTGGCCTTCACCAGCGCGCCCTCGTGCAACGCCAGCTGCCCGGTGCGGCCGGCGATCGGTGCGCGGATTTCGGTGTAGCCGAAGAGGAGTTCGGCATTCGAGACGGCCGCTTCCTTCGCGAGCACCTGCGCTTTGGTGGTCTCGGCTTTCGTGAGAATCTGGTTCAACTGCTCCTTCGAGATCGCGTCCTTTTGGTCGAGGTGCGTGTAGCGTTCGGCGTCGACCGCGGCCTGCGCGGCCTCGGCACGGGCGTTGACGAGATCGGCGCGGGCGATGCGCAGGGAGTTTTCCAACGGCCGGCGATCGAGCGTGACGAGCAAGTCGCCCGCCTTCACATCGTCGCCCTCGCGAAAATGGATTTGCGCAATGATGCCGTCGACCTGGGACTTGATCGAGACGTTGCGCTGCGACTGGACGTTGCCGATCGATTCGATCACCCGCGGCACGTCCTGCTGCACCGCCACCGCTACCTGCACGGGGACGGGCGGCATCGCGGCGGACGCGACGCTGGCATTGCGATTGCAACCGGCGAGGGTGGCAAATGCGACGGCGAGCGGCGCGACGAGGAGCAGGCGGAGGTTAGATGGATTCATGAACACGAGAGGTTTTTTTCGCGGCCAACTCCATGCGTTGCAAGTTGGCTTTGATGTGCAAAAGGTCGTTCAACAAAGCCGTGCGGCGAGCGGTGGGCAAGCCCCGGAGGTAGTCTTCGCGCAGTTGCGTGGCAATTTCGGCGAGTTGCGCGACAATCCGCTCCGCCTTCGCCGACAGGTGCAGCCGATATGCCCGCCTATCCTCCGCATGGTCGCTCCGGACGATCCAGCCGGCCCGCAGCAGGCGCGCAGCCTGGCGGCCGACGGTGATTTTTTGCATCTGCATCGCGTCGGCGAGCTCCGCCTGCGTGCAACCCGGCTGGCGCGCAGCATAATAAAGGAAGAGCCATTGCGCCCGCGTCAGGTGGAGCGGGCGGACGCGGCGATCGAATTCCTTGCGGGTGAGCCGCGTGATGTCCGCGAGGACAAACCCGAGGCTGCGATCAAAATTGGGCAAAACCAAGACCATGAATCGCGATTGGTAAGCTAGCTTACTTTCTCACGCAAGCTCCCGTTACATTTTGGTCTGGGGCGGAGGCGCGGGGCGATCCCAGGGCGGCCGGCGCCGGAGAGTGCGGCGCGCTTTTCCACTTCGCGTGTTGTGTCTCCCGCGCCGATCCCCACTATCACTGGCACCTGCTGCCATGAAGTTCGCTCGCCTCGCGTCGCTCCTCTTTCTTCCGCTATTTCTCGTCGCCGCACCGCCTGCCCCGCCGCCGGCCCTCGCCGCCAAGCCGGCCCCGTCCGCCGACACCGCTGAAATCACCGCCCTCCGCGCGAACGCCGAGCGCGGCAACGCCATTGCGGAATACAACCTCGGCCTCGCTCTCGCCCAAGGCCGTGGCACAAAAGCCGATCTCGCGGAGGCGTTTGTCTGGCTCACCCTCGCCTCCGAGAGCGGTAGCACCGGCAAGGCCCTCGAAAATCTCCTCGGCACCATCAACGCCGATCAACTTGCGGCCGGCCGCCGCCAGCTCGAAACCCTCCGTGCGACCAATCCATACCTCAAGCCTCGCGCCACCACCGCCAGCAAAGCTATCGGCACGCCACCTAAATCTGGATCGAACCCAGTCGCCCCTCCGGCTGGCGCGCCACCAGAGATCAGCAGAGACTCCGCCCCGAGTTCAACCGAGGCGAAAAACCTCTACGATCAACTCAACAGCGTCTCCGACGAGAAAAAACAACTCGCCGGCGACCTCGCCACCGTCCGCAAGGAAAACGAACGCCTCCAAGGCGAACTTTCCACGGCCCGCGCCCGGACTGCCGCCGCCGAAGCCGCTCCCGCCACCGATCCCGCGAAATCTGCCGCGCTCGCGAAGGTCCAGGAACTCACCACCACTCTCGCCGACACGCGGCGTGAATTGGATGCCGCGCAAGCTCGCCTGACCTCGCTCGCCGGCGAGACCACCGCCAAGTCCGCGGCGCAAGCCAACCTCGCCAAAACCGAGGCCAGTCTCGTATCCCAATCTCGGGAACTCGCCGTCGCCCGAGTCGAAGCCGAGAAAATCCGCGTGGCCCTCGCCGCCGCCCAGGAAAAGCTCGCGGCCGCCGAGGCCCGCCGCGTCACTCTCGAAACCCAGGCAGCCGAAGCCGCCACCCTCGTGGCAAAATTCGCGGCCGCGACCACCGAGGCCGAGACTCGCGCCAAGGAACTCGCCGCCGCCCGCGACCAACTCCAAGCCGCCAGTGCCGCGCAGACCGCGCTGGCCAGCGAGAAATCCGCCGCCGATCAAGCCGCCGCCGCCAACGCCGAAAAACTTGCCCGCCTCACCGCCGAAGCCGCCGCCAACGCTAAGGCGCAAGCAGCGGCCTCCGACCAAGCCCGCGAACTCGAGGCCGCCACGCGCGCTCTCGTCGAGACCCGCCAGCAACTCGCCACGACCGAGGCGAAATTGCGCGACGCCACCGAAGCCGCTGCCAAATCCGCCGCCACTTCAGCCGATCAACTTTCCCAAGCCCGTGCCCAGACGCAGTCTCTCGAAACCGAACGCACCGCTCTCGCCGCCGACAAAGCGAAGTTCGCCTCTGATTTGGCAACCGCGCGCCGCGATACCGAAGCCTCGTCCGCCGACAAAGCCAAACTCGCCGCCGATCTCACCGCGGAAAGATCAAGGTCGGCCGAGTTATCAGCCAAGGCCGTGGCGACCGCGAAAACTCTCGCTCAACTCACGTCGGAAAAAGAAGCGCTCACTAATCGGCTGACGAAAGCCGAGTCGGCCGCGCTCTCCAACGGCGAGGCGCAGACCAAAGCCGCGAACCTCGGCGTCGAACTCACCACCGCCCGCAAAGAGATCGACGCCGCGCGCACCGCCGCCACGCAGTCCGCCGCCGAGAAGTCCAAATTCGAAGCCGCGCTCGCCGCCGCGCAAAAACAAATCGAATCCGCCCACGCCCTTACCGCCGACAAAGCGCAGCTCGCCTCTGATTTGGCGGCCGCGCGCCGCGACGCCGAAGCCTCGTCCGCCGACAAAGCCAGGCTCGCCGCCGATTTCGCCTCGGAAAAATCCCGGTCGTCTGCGTTG
>CAIMFY010000072.1 GCA_903840415.1 uncultured Opitutia bacterium
AACCGACGCGGCGATCATTGTGTCCGGTGCAAACCCGGAGATTAACGGCCGCACTCGCTGTTCGCGCGGCCTCATTGGCTCTTTATCTCAAACCGCCTTCACAGGCTCGTTGCGATAAAAGCCTATGGTTTTTCGAACGGTTCTGGCCCGAGTTCCCGATTGGCCACCGAACAACCGCACCTCGATTTTCGTGCGTTTCAAAATCGAATGTCACGCGGATCAAAAAACTGATTCAGACGACTCACTTACTCACATAATTCGTTGAGCGCGGACTTGGGCGCAACCCAAGGATTGGGACAACGCCTATCGCCGTCCGCGCTTGGCAGCCCGTGCCGGCTTCTCGGGCAGCTGCTCCAAGGCGGCGCGAATGAGTTCCCCAACGCTGGCGGCCTTCCTCTTGGCTGCCCAGGCCAATTCCGCCCGCTGTTTCCCACTGATGCGAACCGAAATCGGCTGATGCGACTCCCGGGTGGGCTGGAATGACCCTGCGTCAAATTCGGCAAGCGCGAGGCGCGCTACTTCGCTTGTGCTCCTCAAGGCGTGGCCACGCTTGGCGCGGGCCGTTTTCGCGACCAGCGAGACCGGGAGGTCAAACGTAAGTGGAGCGGAGGATTTCGATTTTGGCATTGTCATGGTATATACATTACGAACCGTCGTCCGCAATCGCCAAAACTGGCGGGTCAACCCAACCTATCTACGGTGGCGTGATCGCCTGCGTGCCGACATCTCGTTCACTTCGCCAAGAAAATTTTTGGACCGGCGATTCATTCCTTCGTTTACTGTGAACCGAATAGCCCTCTTTCCCATCAATTACTGAGGTCATGCTCAGTTTGGAGGCCGAAAAATAAGGTCGGCCCGTGACCGAGAGCTGCAGACGTGAGATTCGACGCGTGCAGTAATGCAAACCTAGTAGAAGCCACGCAGTCTCCGCCCCTTCGGTTCCCGCCGCCTCTTTTCAGGAGAGCAATGCGATACCGCCCGTGGGTATCGCATTTTCCGATCTTTACATGCACAGCTGTCCAAACGCCGTGCATTTCACGCGATCACGAGCTCAGAGCACCTCAGCGGTTGGCTGCGGAGATTTGCTCACTCTTTTATCCCCGCTGGCAGGCCAACACCCCATAGCACAACCCCGCCTCCAAGGGTAGCCTCGTGCCGCAACACACCGACATTCCCGCTCTGGGAACTCCGATCGCGCCCGGCGGCGGCCAGGGCGTTCGCGCCTCTCCGCCGTAAGAAAAATCTCATGACCCTTGGAACCATCCTTTTGATTGTGCTTGTCCTGCTCTTGCTCGGCGCGCTGCCCACTTGGCCGCATAGCCGTAGCTGGGGCTACTATCCCAGCAGCGGCTTGGGGTTGGTCCTCGTCATTCTTGTCGTGCTGATGCTCACCCATCGGATTTGAGCGAAACCTTCAACCACCTCCACCTGGTTCACCTCTTCCTGCACTCTTCTTCATCGTCTTCGGGCTGAACCTGCCGTTCGGGATGGCCATCCCGATCTGAGTTCACCGGCCCGCTCGCGTTAATCGTCGCGCGATGCTCGTGATGGAACCCTATGGCGTCCCCGTTGACCGGAAGTAGCCGCACCAATCTCACTACAAACACCATGAACTATTCCCACCAGACTTGGAAACTATCCGCTTTCTTGATGCTTTGCGCGGGCCTGAACCTTCCGGCGCAGGAGCTCACTTTTCTGGGCGGCCTGCTGCCCCAGACGGCCTTAGAGCGATCGAGCTACACTTGGCAACTCGATTACCGCCAGGATTTATACCGTAACTTGGCCGCGTCGATCGCCGTGATCAACGAAGGCCATCTGAGAAAGCACCACCGGGACGGCACCGCGTTTGAGGCTTGGGGACGCCTGCCTTTCTTCCAGGATCGCGTATCGCTGTCCTTGGGCGTCGGGGCCTACTACTATTTCGACACGCAGCCGCTGCCGGGTGGCGATACATTGGATGTCCACGGCATGGCGCCGATCTACAGTCTTTCGGCCACGGGCTACTTGTCGAACCGGTGGTTCTATCGGCTCAACTTCAACCGCATCGAGCCCGCCAATCAGATTCGTGTGAATACCATGACGGTCGGCGTGGGCGTTTGGCTGGGCCAGGGGAAAAAACCGACTCCCGGTAAACTCGGCGACGCGCCGGACGAATACGCCTACGTGACCGAAAACGAGCTCACGCTCTTCGGCGGTCAGAGTATCGTGAACACATTCTTGAGTCAAAAGGCGCTCGCCTACGCCGGGGAGTATCGCCGGGGCGTCATTCCCCATCTCGATTGGACCGTCTCGGCCATTTATGAAGGCGACCCGAAGATTATCCGGCGCAATGGACTCGCCACCCAAGGCTGGTTTGTGAATACGTTCTTCAATGACACCATCGCGATCGGCGCGGGCCTCGGCCCCTATGTTTACCTCGATCGCAAAAACCCGGCCACCTCGGGTAGGAAGAACCCGGCGACAGTCGCCCCGTTGGCTTCGCTTACGTTTTCCACGCGGCTCTCCGATCACTGGATTTTGCGGCTGGTCTTTGATCGCGTGACCACCAGTTACAACCGCGATGCCGATATTTTCCTGCTCGGGCTCGGCTACCGCTGGCCGTCGCTGTGAAAATAGATGCGCCACAAATGCCTTGTAGGTGTCGCCTGCGGTGATCCCGGCCCACTTGGGCGCGACTGCTAACGCGGTCGCCGCTCAGTCTGTGCGCGGTGTTGCGTGCGTCAGGCGTGTTTCCAGATTGATGAGCTGCGCACTATTCGCGCCCAATCTGCGCAATGGGTGGCCAAGCCTTAAGCGCGGAGGATTCTTACAGGAGAAAATGAAGGAACAGAGCGAGAAGGCTCTTGCTTCAGGCCATTTCTCGGTTCCCTGAGTTATCTCCTGGAAAACGGCTGGGTTCTTGCTGGCTTCACCGTTTCTGCGAATCCTTCCGATCCTGCAGGAAAATCGTGATTAGCAGCCAGATTCCGCCGCCAGCCGCGGTAATGAAACATAGGATCGCAAGTGTTGGATAACCAAAGAGCCGGGAACGCGTTTCAATCCGCATGAGCAGCGAGGCGCCGATGATGAGCGCGGCGAGCACGAGGCCGGTGGTGATGCGGTTAGCGATTTTTTGCGTGCCGGCCATCACCATCTTTGCGTCCACGGCTTTCACCCGTACTTCGAGTTCGGCGTTGGTGACCGCATCCATGATCCGGTTGAGGCGCAGCGGCAGATGGCTCATAAAGCCTTTCATTTCCAACAGGGAGCTGACGACATTGGTCTTCGTCATGTCCTTGCCCATTCGCTGCGACATGAGCGCCTCCACGTTGCGGCGGACCGAGGCCGCCGCATCGAACGTGGGATCGAGGATGCGGCCGACTTCGTCCAACTGGAGCATGGTCTTGCCCAGCAGGGTGAGTTCACTCGGCACGAACAGGCCGGTGTCGGTGGCACGACGGCTCAGCGAAAGGAGAGTGCGGCCGACGTTGAGCTGCGATAGGCCCTGGTCCTGATGCTGCGCGACGAGCTGGCCGATCTGCCGGCGAAACGCCACGGCGTCGAATTCTTCCGACTTCTCGCTCATGTGAATCACCAGCTCGGCCGCGTCGTCGCCGTTGCCCGTGCTGATGGCGAGCAGGAGTTTCAAAAGATTTTCCTGCATGGCCGGCGTCGTGCGGCCCACCATGCCCAGATCGAGCAGCGCAATGTGGCCGTCGTCCGTGACGAACACGTTGCCTGGATGCGGATCGGCGTGGAAGATGCCGTCGATGAGCACCTGCCTCAAATACGCCTTGAACAATTCGTCGGCGAGCGGCGCACCCTTCAGATCGAGGCGGGCAATCCCGCCGAGCTTGGTGATCTTGCGGCCTTCGATGCGGTCCATCGTGAGGACGCAGCGCGTGCTGTAGTCGCTCACGGGCTGCGGCACCACGATCAAAGGGAAATCCTTCAGATTTTCGCCGACCGTAATCAAATTCTGCGCTTCACGCTCGTAGTTTAGTTCTTGGTGGATCGTCTGGCGAAATTCCTCCAGCACGGACAGGAAGCGGTGGCGCCGGCCCACGTCGGTGTGCGCGTCGAAAAACCCGGCGACCTGCTCCAGCACCTCGAAGTCCTCGGCGATTTGCTTGCGGATGTCGGGCCGCTGCACCTTCACCACGACGGAACGGCCGTCGCGTAGCGCCGCGGCATGCACCTGGCCCAGCGAAGCGGCCGCGATGGGTTCAGGATCGAAAGCGGAAAACGCCTTGGAGATGCGTACACCGAGCTCCGCCATGACGATTTGCTCCACATCCTCGTAGGGAAACGGCTTCACGTGGTCTTGCAGGCGCGCGAGCGCTTTCAGATAAGGCGCGGGCAGCAAGTCGGGCCGGCCGGCCAAAACCTGTCCGAGCTTCACAAAGGTCGGGCCCATCGCCTCAAGATCGTCGGCGAGGTGCTCCGGCGAGGCGTCGCCCGGACTGGCGGGCTTGATTTCCTTGGCGTCGATGGCGTCGCCGTCGGCAGCCATCTGCTGCGCCAGGTCGGAACGGCCGTATTTCCACAATAGCTGTGCGATCTCCTTGTAACGTTTCAGGTGAATGGTGGAAAGTTTCATGGTCGGACGAACGGGCGGCGCGAGGCGACTGCACCGCGTGCCCGTCGCAATCCTGACAGCATTTTTCCCATGAGGTTGTCGCCGCGACGGAACAAAAGGGCCGGAGCCGCCACGAAGTCATCCGACGACTTCATGTTTAACGCCCTCAAAGACCGCGTCACGAGCAAGGCTGCCCGGCTGCACTGCAACACTCTGCTCACGCGCTACGGCACCGTGCAGGAGTTGTGCGTCGACTCGGCGCGCCAGCGAATCGAGGTCGTGTGCCTGCTCGAGGGCGAAACCGCACCTATCGCGGTCACCGTGGAAAAATACGAGATTACGGATGAAGGCGGAAAAAAATTTATTAACGTCGCGGCGAGCCGCTGCTCGCGCCCTTGGGTCCAGCACTTCCTCGAAGATCACATTCACGGCCGCAAATTCCCGCTTCCGGCGTGGGCGGCCGCGGTGTTGTAAAGCGGCGCGGGTCACTGCTGTCGCGACCTGAACGTCTGCGTCTCCAGCCAGCTCAGCACTGCGCTGGCAACGAGCGACACAATGAGCAGGAGCCCGGTGACCCTGACGGTTGCCAGTGAGAACAGTCGACTTCGCAGATATTCGAAAGCCCGTTCGGTCCCATTGCTCTAGCTGGTGAACAGTGGATGGGGAATCGCGGCATCTTCGTTCCATGCGATACTTACTCGCGCGCGATGGTGGTCAGCGGAGCGGTCGAATATTCCATGACGACGATGCCCATGGCCTTCGATCCGTCCCAACCCGGCAATCCAACCCTCATTCACGAACGCAAAGAGCGCTCCCTGCTCAAGCAAGCGGCCCTTCTCTGCTTCTCGCTCAAACCAGCCGAGGCACGCGTAATTTCTAAGGAACAACTCCGACGCGGCAACCGTGGGCACTGAAGCCGGCTCCAAAGCTCGTCAGCCACCAGTCGCCCTTTTCATCGGGTGACCCATCGCGCAAGGCCCGCTCCAGCGCGAACAACACGGAGGGACTGCTCATGTTGCCGCACTCGCGCAATACCTTTCGACTGGCAGAGAGGTCGCAGCCAGCGCAGGACTTCTCAATCGCATCGAGCACATCGCGTCCCCCAACATGGGCGATGAGGCGCGAGATCGGTCGGGCTCGAGGTCGCGTGCGTTCACCCGCCAACAGCTGATCTACTGCGGCGGCGGCCAGCGCGGGCACCGCCGGATCAAGCAGGTTGCGCAGTTTACCCCCACGCATTTCGAACCGAATGCGGTCCCGGTGGGCCGGTTGGTGCAGCGTGGTGAAATCGCTGCAGCGCAGCGCGCGAGGTCCCGGTGTGCCGCGCCAGATCGTCGCGGCGGCGCCGTCGCCAAACAAACACGCGCTCACCAGCACCCCCGGATCGTCGTCCAGATAGAACGCCGCGGAGCACACCTCCACTGCCACGCAGGCCACCACTGCGGCAGGCTGCGCCGCCAGAATCGCTTGCGCCGCCCGCAGGCCGGGAATCGCGGCCCCACAACCCAGGCCCACCAGATCCTGCAAGAACACATCCGTTCGCAGATCGAGTTGTTCAGCCACATAGCTGGTCACCCCGGGGCAGAGATAGCCGGTGCAGGTGCAAATAAGCAACGCGTCCACCTGATCGGCGGCGAGGCCAGCCTTCGTCAGCGCTGAGGCGAGGGCACGGGAGGCGAGCCGTGGAGCCTCCACGCGGAAGGCCTCGTTGAGTTCGTCGGGCGTCAGTGAAAAGACGCGGCTAATATCCGGCATCGCGAAATGCCGGGTGGAGATGCCGCTGTCGTGTCGCAGAATGGCCTGGAGAGTGAGCACTGAGCGGCGGTTGAGTCGTTGGCGCGCCTCAGATCGCTGCACGATGTCCCAGCACTCGGCTTGCGTTAACATCGTGGGAGGCAGGGCAGTGGCAAGGGCGTGCAAATACATCGTGGAGGTCGGTGCAACAGGCATAGCAGCTTGGCTGGGGAAAGGTGTCAGGCGTGCGCGATGGCCAACCGAATCGCAGTCCGGTCGGTCCAGGCACTCCGTGGCCGTGGTGCATAGGTCATACATTCCAGAGTCTCCCCGTTGCCATGGTCTCGTCCATTTCCGCATATTTGTTCGGCACCTCGGTGCGATACTCGGGCGCGATCGAAACGGCCTGCGCGGCGACCCGCTCGCAGTAGCCGCACGCCGAGCAGTCCGTCGAGGCGCAATCGCGGTTGCGAAAACCATCCAGGAAATTCTCCGGAATCTGCCGCGCATCCACGCGGATCGGGCACTCCGGCAGCGGCGACAGCCAGCCTTGCAGGCGCGCCAGGTCGAGCATCGGTTTCAGACGAAGCGGATTGACCTGCCGCGGCTTCCAGAAATGACGCAGGCTCCAGAGCGATTCCTTGCGGACCGGTTGCTTGAAGCCATACGACAGCAGCAGTTCCGCCAGATTGCCATCGAACCGCCGCTCACTGTAGGCTTTGACGCGCCGCAGCAATTCCGCAGAAGGAATTCCCCGTTCGAGCAGCTTGAAGGTCGTATATCCCATCGCTTCATAGACGGCGAGGTCCTCCGGCCGAATCCAAGCCGACTTGATGAACTGCGACGGATCGTTCAGGCGCGTCCGCGAACAGCGCAGGAAGCAGTAGTCGATGAAAAGCGTGCTGGTGTCGTCAGACGCATGGGCGAAACCGTTCTGATGATAACTCTGCATCGGACAGTTCATGAGGCAGGTGTGATTCGCGATCAGTTCCAGATCGCAACGGACCGCTTTGCGGATGGCCGCTAGGCGCCGAAAATTCCGGTTGATCGAAAAGCTCTCCAGCACGATCGCATCCGCCCCGAGTTCTTCCCAGAAGCGGGCGCGCCGGGGCGTGTCCACCTGCGCGTAAATCCCGACTCTCACCTTGAATTCAGGAAAACGGCGTTTGACCAGTTCCAGCAGAAATGGAGTCGACACGGTGACCCGGCGCACGCCCATTTCGCCCAGCTTGGCTAGCAGGGCCGTCACCCGTTTCTGCCAGGGGCGGGTCCATTCGTGGTTGCCGAAACAGGCGCCGTTCAGGAGATAATTGAACGCAATGCCATGACGGTCGAGCAGGCCTACGTAATCTTGCAGATCTGTTTCCGAAAGCGGCGTCGCTAGGTAGCGAGGACGGTCACCGCTGACACCGTCGTTGGGTAGTTTGCCGTAAACTTCATCAACCGGATAGGGGGCGAGCTTCGGAATCAGATCTGGATCATAATTCGCCGCTAATGAGAACTTGGTCGCTCGGGGTATGGCAGGCGCGTCGGCTGGATCGGAACCAGTGATTTGGCGAATGCGCTCGCGGTACGGCCCCACCGTCACCCGTTCGTTCTCCAGATCGGCCCGCAACATTTCGACTGGGTCATTGGAGGTTTTGACCAGCTTACCGAGGGTGATATCCAAGAGCCCGTCCAAGCTCTTGATACTTCCCGAACGTCCGTCTCTGGCGACCGCTTCAGCTGTGAGCACGGTTTTTGTCACTGTCAAAAACAATAGTTGGAATACCGATGGTTTCCCATGGGGTGTAACCCTACTGCTCTATTTGCCGCCACAATCCCGAGAAGAGGCATCTCCGTTTCACGAAAACGCGGCGGCACGAAAGGGTGTTACTGAACTCAGGGGTTAATGCCGCCGTCGGGAGCTATTTCCAACCAATGGTCCAAGTCATCATTCCCTCGGTCTGAAGATTTTTCCCAGAGCGAGTCTTTCGCTTCGGTCGAGTCGCGTTGGCGGCGTAGTTTTCTTGGCTGGTTTATTATGTCGCATGGCGAGGTTCTCTCGAGGAGTACGATGTGACCAGCCGATGGGGGGGACACCATATCATGGGGCCGCGGAACTGAAACTATGGTCACAGCGCTCGCCGCGCACACGAGAATTGACAGCGTCTTTCTGTTCAGCTGGCGCCCGTGATTCTGAGTAACCAATTGCGCCTCCCAAGTTAACGATGAACGCCCTCCTTGATGCGCCCGCCAGCCCACCTGCCAAACCGACCGCCGCACGCGGCAGCCCGCTCTGCAGCTCCAGCGTCGACGACGATTCGAGCTGGATCGATTGGCTCAACAATTTTCAACGATGCGCGAAGAGTCTTTGGGCGTAGGCGGACCTTGAATTCCGTCCGAGGTGGCAAACGACCTAGCAGGGCTCATGGCGCAGAATCGTGGTGACGCCAGGCATGTCGGGCCTCGAACGGGTTAGACCCCATAGTTCGTACCGAACTTTGAGTGCACTATACGCGCCGTTGAGAACCGACCACGTTGGCCTCTCGACCAGCGAATAACACAATCTGTGCGTCGCTGAACGTCAGCACCCGAAATCCATGAATGATTCAAGAAAAGTCGCAGTGAAGAATAATAAGTCGTCCAACCCCGATCTCATCACCGGGGCTCCTGGTTCCCATCCGATTGGCACCGGAATCGGCGCGGCCGCAGGTGGCGCGGCCGCCGGAGCCGCGATCGGAACGGTCGCAGGTCCCGCGGGCACCATCGCTGGCGCCGCGGTCGGAGCCATTGTCGGCGGCCTGGCCGGCAAAGGTGTGGCGGAAGCCGTCAATCCTACCGTCGAAGATGCCTACTGGCGCGAAAATCACCGCCTCCAGACCTATGCCAACGGTCGAGCCTACGATGACTATGGTCCGGCGTATCGGAACGGTTATGAGGGGTATGCGCAATTTGGCTCGAATGGCCGCAACTTCGCGGAGCGCGAAGCGGAACTGCGCAAGCGTTATGAAGCGACCAAGCCGAAACTCGCGTGGACTGAGGGCCGCTTTGCATCGCAAGCCGCGTGGCAACGGATCGAAGAGCAGCGACTGGCGGCCGCGAGTCGCTAGTCTGTCCGCCAAATTCCAATCGGGCCGCGCTGTAAACGGCGCGGCCTTAATTGATTCACGTGCCCGTGCTGCTCGTGCTGGTGGCGGCATGCTTACCATAGCATCCAGCATAAAGGAGGGGAAAATCCAGAATTGGGAAGAATCACGAATGAAATCAAAAACGGTGAAACGACATTTGTAATCCGATCGACGCGAAGAATAGTCGGATTGCCGGATTCGACTACGATCATGGATTTGATTTTGCCTGCTCCATTCAAGTAGGGCGCGAGAAGCACCGGCAGAGACAGAATACCGGTGAGCGGAGCGTTCAAAATCTCGCCGATGGTTCGCGCCAACATCTCGGACAGATGCGGGCCGGTGATGATTTCCTAGAGATCGAGATAGAGGCCTGCCGGGTACTCTACCATCGCCAGCGCGGCCGACGGCAAAACCGGCGTTGGCTTAGTCGAGGTTTATGATGTCGCAGGTGGGAACTCTCAGACGCGGTTAACCAACGTTGCCATTCGTGCAGTGGTGGGAGCGGGGTCTGACACCTTAATCGCGGGATTTGTGGTAGCCGGCTCGCAGCCGTTACGCCTCATCATTCGCGCCAGTGGTCCAGGGCTCACGCCGTTTGGTCTGACCGGCGCCCTGGCGCGTCCCCAGTTGAATTTGTTGTCCGGCAAGGTCGTTGTCGCCCAAAACACGGGGTGGTCCACTTCGTCGGATGCCCCCGCCATTACTCAGGCCGCTCGGCAGGTTGGCCTGTTTTCATTCCAAAGTGGCAGTCAGGATTCGGCGGTGATCGCCACCTTGGCTCCGGGTGGCTACACGGCGCAGGTCACGAGCGCGGACAGCGCCACGGGCATTGCGCTCATTGAGATTTACGAACTGCCGTAAGCGGGATCACTGCCAGTTCGAGCAATCCGAATACCCGCATCGAGGTCGGAAAGCGAATTGCGCGAGGAAGAATATTTCACTCCGCAGATCCGTGACGGGGTCGGTTGGTCCCTAAGTTGGCATTTTCCGAATTGAACCAAAACAACAATTCGCCACCTTAAGCTGATGCTCCGGGTTCGTCCTCGACTATTTTTTCTCTTTGGTCTCTCGGCTGGTTGGATCCAAGCCCAGACCATTATCTCGAATTTCAATTCTGGAACAACCGATTTCTGGACTGCATACGCGAATGCGGATCCCCACACGACCATAGCCTATTCGCCTTCAGGCGGAGTCGGAGGCACCGGCGCAATCGTTCTACAGGAACCCGCGAACGGCGCGAACGACTACTTTGTAGCTCCAGCAAAGTTCACCGGCAACCTTTCCGCCTACTACACTGGAACTCTTAGTTTCGACCTGATGTTGAATCCGGCCTGGGATCACAGTTCTGAGGCCGCCATGGTCATCCTAACCGGGACCTACAACAACAGTTCGTTGTCGATTGGTTATCTCCCGCCCAGCAACCAATACCCAAACGCGGCTAGTTTTACGACGTTCGCGCTGAACCTAAGCACAGCTACAGCATGGGGCCTTACGAACACCAGCTCCCCGATTGACTTCGTGTCCGGAACTCTAGCCACAGACGCGCAAATTCAAGGCATATTGAGCAATCTCACCTCCATTCGAATCTTGGGTGACTGGACCAATTTACAGGATCAGGACATCCTCGATAACGTGACGTTGACTGCGGTTCCGGAGCCGTCGACCTACGCCGTGCTCGCCGGTCTTTGTGCATTGGGTTGCTCCATGTATCGCAGACGGCGTCGAGCCGAGATCTGAATTAGTTTGGACCGGCGCAAGCGCGAATGGTTGGCTAGCGTTGACGAGATAAAAGCTGCTGGCGTAGCTGAATTCATGCGTCACGTCCTCGGCCTTTTCATCCTTGCCCTGCTCTTTGCGTTTCCCGCAAGCGCTCAAGATCACGGACCGTTTCACCCGGCGAGCGTTGATGTGTTCTTCTCGCCCATCGGAGGGGCGACGGAGGCCTGCGTTGCCGCCATCGCAGCAGCCAAGAAGACGATCAACGTGCAGGCTTACAGTTGGACCTCCGCTCCGATTGCCACCGCCCTCATGGCCGCAAAGAAGCGTGGCGTCGTGATCGAGGTCATCTTGGATAAATCGCAGCGGACGGAAAAATACTCCGAGGCTGATTTCGTCGCCCATGCGGGCATCCCGACCTACATCGACACCAGGCACGCCATCGCCCACAACAAGATCATCATTATCGGCCGGGCGGTGGTGCTCACCGGCAGCTTCAATTTCACGAAGGCGGCGGAGCAGAACAACGCCGAGAACCTCCTCGTCATCCACGACCCGAAGATGGCGACCCGCTATCTTGCCAACTGGGAAGAGCACAAGGTGTACTCGGATAACTACGCCGGGCGATAATAGATTTCCTAGCCCCACTACTTCATCGCCGCGATGTCATCCCACATCGCCTTGAGGTCCTCGTCGTCGAGCGCCGCCTTTTTCCACTGCTTGTCCATCTTGCAGGCGATTCGCAGCCGCTTCTTGGCCTCCACTTGTTCGCCGAGGAGGCAATAGTAGCAGGCGAGGTTGTAATGCACCAACGCACACATTTCCCCATGGAGCGATTCTGCCTCAAGCAGCACGACTTTCGCATCCTCGACGCGATTTAGCTCCCGGAGGGCAAAAGCCCAACCAATCCAGCCATGCTCGTTTTCGGGATGCCGACGGGCGAGTTGCTCTCCAAAACCTACCACCATGGTCCACTCCCTCTTGGCCATGTGCAGTTCGATCCTCGCCTCCAGCACATCGGCGTTCGCCCAATCCTCACGGGGAATCAAAGCCAATTCCTCGGTCGCTTCCGCGATCATCCCAAGGGCGAAGTAGCCCGAGGCAAATTGCAGGTGGCGCTTGGTCGGGATCACTGGAAGTTCGAATGATTAACGGCGGCGCAGCCAAAAGATCAAATCCGTTGGAACGTCACACTCAACTTCGGAATCGGCGGGCCAGTCTCAAACGCGACGGTTCCCATTCTCACTGGAGAAAGATCACCGGGTCAATCACTCGGATCACTCCGTTTTCGTCAAGCAGCGCGTTGCCGTCGAGCAGGTCCTCGACGCGAAGCAGGCGGTTCGCGTAGTCCTCGCCGGGCTTGCGGCGATAGCCACGCGCCGTCAGCCGCGTCAACCGGCCGCCGTCAAAAAAACGGCCCATCTACAAGCCCTCGCTCGCTTTCGGTTAAACTTGCCCGGCGGAACCGGGCAACCAACCTCTAGGACATGCCCCGTCTTACCCCACGATGAAACCAGTCCGGGTCACACGTCCGGCCCTCGAGCGCATCCAGAAAATCCACGAGGCGCTCCAGCAAGGGGTGAAGGTCAACTGCACCAAGCTGGCCGAGCAGCTCAGCGTTTCCACCAAGACGATCCAACGTGACATCGACTTCATGCGGGACCGCTGGTCGCTCCCGATTGAGTACGATCCGATGGAGTTTTCCTATGCGTACACCAGTGCGGTGGAAAACTTTCCGAGCTATACGATTTCCGAGGGGGAGCTGGTCGCCCTGCTGGTCGCGCAAAAGGCCATCGAGCAATATCGCGGGACTCCGTTTGAGGCCCCGCTGGCCAATGCGTTTCACAAGCTCGCCTCGCGCCTGCCGGAGGAGGTCACGCTTTCAATGGGGGACGCCAACCGCCTTATTTCGTTCAAGCCGGTCGGGATTCCGACCGCCACCTTGCACCACTTCCAGA
This sequence comes from uncultured Opitutia bacterium, assembly GCA_903840415.1. GTDB lineage: Bacteria > Verrucomicrobiota > Verrucomicrobiia > Opitutales > Opitutaceae > CAITWF01. Next base: position 13,077 of record CAIMFY010000072.1, read on the forward strand.
AGATCAGCACCGCCGTTCTGCACCAGCGGGAAATCACCTTTGCTTACCAAAAGATCAACGCCCGCGAGGCGGAGCCGCGGCGCCTGCAGCCCTACCACCTGACCTGCGTCCAAAACCAGTGGTACATGATCGGCCACGACCAGGACCGCCAAGCCATCCGCACGTTTGTGCTGTCGCGCATCACCAGCGTTCAAACCACGACCAGGAAATTTGTGCGGCCGGCGAGCTTTTCCATCGAGAACCACCTGCGCGGCTCGTTCGGGATCTTTCAGGGCAACGGCGACCACAATGTCGTGCTCCTGTTCGACGAATTCTCGGCCAAATACATTCGCGAGAAATTCTGGCACGAATCCCAGGTCGTCACGGAAAAGAGGGACGGCACGCTGGAATTGGTGCTTCAGCTCAGCACCTTTGAGGAAGTGACCCGGTGGGTGCTGGGCTGGAGTGACCACGTGGAGGTCAAGAGCCCGAAGGAATTGCGCGTCGAAATCGCCAGGTTGGGCCGCGCCATCGCCAAAAGGAACGGGTGAAAATTTCGCGAGCCGTCCCTGTCGCCCGGGCGGAGCCTCGACGACATCTCGTCGAAGCCGAAGCCCGCACCCTGGGACAGCCCCTGTCTGACTGAGCCGGTTAGGCTGTCCCCATGCCGCTTTTCCAAAGTCTGCCCAAACAGGTCGCCCTCGCCCTGACCAAGGACCGCGACCGGGTTATCGCTTACGCGCTATCCCCGACCGCCGTCCGCCGACTCAAAGACGCGGGGGTGCGCCACGGCCGGAAATTCCCGGCGGTGATTCTCGCGTCCCTCATCCGCTCCGGCGACGCCTATTCGCCCCGTCCCGCCGACCACGCCGGACAGATCGCGCTGTTTAGCGACGATGACACCGCTGACCAGCTTCCCCGCTGCGAGATGACCGGGGTAACTGCCGACCTGCACCTCGTGGTCTATGGTGAAGCTCTCGGCACCGTGGCCAAGCTGCTTAGTTCCGAACCGCGCTTCGTCCTGCAAAAGGCGACCAAGCTGAGTATTCCGGTCTGGGTGCTGAGCGCCGACATCCTCGACCAGCTTGAGGCCACGGGAACCCTGCCACGTGAGTCGGCGGCGGGAAAAACGCTCCGGCCGTGGTTCCGCCGCAACTATGACACCGCCTGGGCAAAACTCCTGGCCGCCAACGCCCGCCAAGGGCTCCTTGATCTTGGGCACACGCCCGGGGAACTCCCGCTCGCGGAGCCGGAGCCCTGAGCAGGCTGCGCGGCGGAAAACTTAGCATGGGACAGTCTTTGTCCGAGGGCCTAGCGTAGAGTGCCGGCATGCACATCACCGAACGCCTCGGCCTTGATTCCGGCCGCCTCCTGACGCCCCGCGAGAGCGAGGTGCTTGCGGTCTTCGAGCAGCTTTTCATCGAGCAGGACTACCTGTTTCTGCGCTGCGGCCCCACGATCACCCTCACTTCCGATTTTGGCACCACGATCCTGAGCGTGCCGAGCGCCGACCGGTTCGGGGCCACGGTGATGCTGGTCATGGTCCCGCAGGTGGCGCTCTCGGCCGCGCAGATCAAGCAAGTCGTCGCCTCCGCCAGCGCCCAGGAGGAGGGCGACAGGAAGCTCCTAGTCGTCGAACGCCCGGACCAACCGCTCGTCATCTCCTCCGAGGTCGGGCTGCAGCGCCCCTACAAGCACAACGACCTGCTGGAGGCGTTTTCTGATTTCGCCCGCCGCACCGATGTGGCGCTGGGCGACGCCGCCCGCGCCGCCGGCTCCGATCTGGAGGAGGCCCTGAGTTGCAGCGGGTGGCGCGAGCGCCTTAAATTCTAGGCGGAGCCGATGAAACCACCCGAAGCACCGGCCGTTGCCGACGGCGACGAGCTTGCCTCGATGTCCGCCGCCGAACTCCACGATTTCGCAGGCGCCCATCGCAGGACCAACGCCATGACGATGCCGCAGTGTCCCCATGAGTACGGGGTCCGGAAGAACGTGGCCGATGACGACTCGTTTCGCCGGTTCGTCATGACGATCCGGCGCTGCGGGAACGACGAGCCCTTCTTCGCCCTGACGCATCGCTACGTCGACCTGGGGGACTTCAAATACTGGACGATGGGGTACACGCTCGCGGCCACGATCATCATCAACCGCGCGCACCTCACGCCCGCGGCGCGGGTCTTTGCGCCGGACCCGATCCCGTTCGCGCCCAAGTCCAATCCCGCCGCACCAGTTTATCTCGCGCGCTCCCGCTCGCGCTTCGCTCCCCGTCCGCCCTCCCCTCCTCCCCGGAACCCCGCGTTCCGGACCAAAGCGGGGCTTCGCGCTACGCCGCGCCCCTGCGCCCGCTTTTGATCGGGCCGCTCAGCCGCCGGCAAACCGCGTCCGTGCCTGCGCGAGCGCCGTCTCGTAGGCGGCGGCGACCTGATCCCAGCGCTGGTTCGTCGCGTCATCCACCAACTGGCGCGCGGGATCGGCCTCGAACCAGGCGATCGTCCGACGAATTCCAGCCGCAAAGGGAGTCCGGGCCGTGAAGCCGGGGACAAAACGCTTGATCTTCGCGTTGTCGAACACCGCGGAAACCGCCTTGTCGCCAAGCAGCGAGCCCGCCGCCGCCGGCACGCAGGCGGTGATGAAGTCGGTCGCGAGGTGCATGAACCGCGGCGCCGCCGCCTGCGCGGCCTCCGCCGTCTGCGAGAAAATCTGGTTCCACGTCAGCACCTCGTCCGACGTGATGTGAAACGCCTCGCCGGGCGTGGCCGGATGGCCGAACAGACCGATCAGCCCCGCCGCGAAGTCCGAGTTGTGCGTCATCGTCCACAGCGAGTTGCCGTCGCCGGGGATGATTACCGGCGCACCGCGGCGCATCCGGTCGACCAAGGTCCAGCTCCGGCCGGGCGCGTTGAGCATGAGCGGCACCAGATCCTCCCCGTAGGTGTAGGAGGGCCGCACGATCACGCCCGGGAAACCCGTTGCCCGGTGCGCCGCCCCGAGCTCCTGCTCGCACGCGATCTTCAGCCGCGCATATTCCCAATACGGGTTCGCGAGCGGCGTGGTTTCGGTGACGAGGTAATGCTCCAGCGGTTTCTGGTAAACACTGGCTGAGCTGATGAAGAGGTATTGGCGCGTGGTGTCGCGAAACAACTCGAGGTCGCGGCGTATGTCGGCCGGGGCAAACGCGATGAACTGCACGACCACATCCCACGCGTGACCGCGCAGCGCGGCGCGCACGGCCGCGACGTCGGCCAGGTCGGCGACGATGACACGCGCGCCTTCGACCGGACGGCGTTGGCCACGGTTGAGCAGCCAGAGGTCGTGGCCGGCGGCGATGGTCTGCTGCGTGACCGCCCGGCTGATGGTGCCGGAGCCGCCGATGAGGAGGATTTTCATTGCAGGAAGTCAGGGTTTACGTGGGTCGCTGAGCGACCACGCGCCGACCGGAATACTGCGCAACTTGCTCACCGTCTCGAGGACGGCGCGCTGGCAGCGCTGCGGCGGCAAACCGGCGAGGATTGATTCCAAATCGTCGGCAACGAATTGGCCGATGAGTTTTTGGATTTCCGGCACGCTGCCGGCGCGATGCGCCTGGATCAGCGTGTTGGGGGTGGCACGCCCCGGCTCCTCGCGCGGAATCGGTTCCACGGGCCAGACATCAATGCCGGCGCGGATATGGCCGCGGTGGGCCGCCGCGAGCAACTCGGGGAAGTTTACCAGCGCCGCGCGGCTGGCTAGGATCACCACGCTACCTGGTTGCATGCTGGCGAACTGCCTCTGCCCGATCTGGCCCGCGTTCTCGCTTGTGACCGCGGCAAGCAGGAACACGACGCGCGCCCGCGCGAAACATTCGTCGAGCGTCGCCGGGATGAGGTCCTTGTCGCGGAGCACTGCGGGGTCAATCCACGGATCATGCACCAGGATTTCACCGGAAAAGGGCCGCACCAGCGGCAGCAATGCCCGGCCGACATTGCCAAACCCAACCAGCGCGAGCCGTTTGCCGTGCAGGAGAAACGAGTCGTGGTTGTCGCCCTTGAATTCCATACCGATGCGCAGCGCTGCGTCCGCCTCGTGCATCCGCCGCGCCAGCGAGATGGCCATCGCGAGCACCATCTCGGCGACCGGCTGCGCATAGACCGGGGCGGTCGACAGAACGGGAATCCCCCGGCGATGGCACTCGGCGTAATCGATGTTCGGCAGGAAATTGCTTTCCACATTGAACACCGCGCGCAGGTGCGGCGCCCGGCCGAGGCGCGCCTTGTCCAGCGGCGACTGTCCGATCAGCGCGATCGCGTGCGGCAGGTATCGGTCGATGTGCTCGGGGGAAGCCGGGGAGCCGTCATGCCACACGACGCGGCCGAGTCGCTCAAGCCGGCGCTTGGTTGGTTCGTCAAAGATGCGCTCGATCCGCCGGGGATGCGGATCGAGCAGGATGACGCTCTCGCTTGGGTGCATGGATGAAATCAGCATCCGCCGCTCCAACGGGTGGACGGCGGGCGCAAAACGTATATCTCTGAAACAAGCGCCCCTTGGCTAGAAGAAAGCCCGGCGGGGCAAATCGCCAGCAGGGCCTTCGCCGCACCCCTAGTCCGTCAATTAACGGGCTTCGGAGGACGTTTTTCTGCCCCAAGCCAGCTCGGGAAAGGCCAAAACAATCGCTGTTTCAGAATCCCCCTATCCGTCAGGATGTAGACCCTACGCGCTTAATTCCCGCAGATTTTCATTGTCCCAAGTACGGTCCTAAAAGAAACGCCCTGGGGCCCGGAGTTAGCTGTAATGTTCGGCTCCGTGTCATCGTAATATCGTTGGATGGCTATCTTCTCGGTTCATACCGCATCGCCACCGCCCCTGAGCCGAACTCCAGCCGGCTTACGAGCTTCAAATCGAGAGGCTTCGCTAGACCGGCGAACAACGTCGGCCCATGGCCCGC
>CAIMFY010000073.1 GCA_903840415.1 uncultured Opitutia bacterium
GCGGGCCATGGGCCGACGTTGTTCGCCGGTCTAGCGAAGCCTCTCGATTTGAAGCTCGTAAGCCGGCTGGAGTTCGGCTCAGGGGCGGTGGCGATGCGGTATGAACCGAGAAGATAGCCATCCAACGATATTACGATGACAAGGAGCCGAACATTACAGCTAACTCCGGGCCCCAGGGCGTTTCTTTTAGGACCGTATTTGGCACAACACGACGTTCAGCGGTTTACGCGATTTGGGTAACCGCGCAAGTCGTTGATCCAAGATAGTGGAGAATGCGGTGTCCCAGAATAGGATGGGGTGTGAAACACCCAAACTTGAAGTGCCGGGAACTTGCGTGAGGATCTGGATTCGGCGTCTGCACAACAAGGTAGTTTGCGCAGATTGATTCTCCGTTTGAATGGCAAATGCGTGTTTTGACAATCAACTCGACGCGCTACTTCCCCACGGAAGATTGACATTGTCAGCGTATGTGACACGGTGTGTCACATGAAAGCTATCACCATTCGCGAACTACACGCTGCCACAGGTAAGTGGGTGCGACGCGCGACGGCTTTGGGCGAGTTGCATGTTACGGAGCGCGGGCGCGTGGTGGCAAAGCTCGTGCCGGCCGCGGCGCCACCTGCCGAACCATTTTTTGCTAGGCGTAAATTGACCCGTGCTTATCAGTCTGCTCACCGGTTTCTGACCGGTGGCACCGACGCCACCGCGATGATCAGCAGCGACCGTGACGACGCGGTGCCGTGATTTATTTCGATACCAGCTATCTTGTAAGGCTCTACTACCAAGACGCTGCTTGGCAGGTGGTGCGCAAGCTTGCTGCGACGGACCATGTAGCGTGCGCCTGGCACGGTCAGGCGGAAATGCTCGCTGCGTTTCACCGCAAGCTTCGGGAGGGGGCTATCCGACCTTCCCACTATTCTGCCCTTTTAGGGCAATTCGCTGCCGATGATCATGCCGGAGCATTCCAATGGTTGCCGCTGGCGCAGGAGACACTGGCCCGCGTCGCCGGCGTCTACGGTTCTCTTCCGGCAGGAGTATTTTTGCGCGCGGCCGACGCCCTTCACCTGGCCGCCGCGGCGCAGCATGGCTTCAAAGTAGTCTTTTCACACGACGCCCATGTCTTGACCGCAGCCACTCATTTCGGGCTGGAAGGTCGTAACGTGATTACGTCTGCCTGAACGACGCGCACGACCGTCATCGGCTGAGTGCGTTTCTCTATCCTTCCTTTGCGAAACAGCCGTATTTCGCCCCCACGATGCTCCCAGTCTCGGTCGTTTCCCTGTGAGATTCTTGCGGTGAATGGGGCTGATAATCACCGCAAAAGAAGCGGCGAATAGCCTTGCAATCACCGCACCACCTGCGGACAAAAACGTCATGCGATACATCCATCAAGATCCCCATTGGCCCAAGTTCTCTTGGGACGAGGGCGAACTTTTGCCGGTGCTGGCTGCTGTTCGGCACAAACAGGGGCATTTGCTTGGCCGGATGGAAGGACTGGGCTTTCGCTTCCGGGCCGAAGCCAGTCTCAACAACCTCACGGCCGATGTTATCAAATCGAGCGCGATCGAGGGCTCCAATCTTCCTGCAGACCAGGTCCGCTCATCGATCGCACGCCGCCTCGGCTTAGACTTCGGAGGCGACACGCCAGCTAGCCATGACGTCGAAGGCGTCGTCGAGATGATGGTCGATGCCACGCAGAATTTCGCTGCACCACTGACCGCCGACCGCTTGTGCGGATGGCAGGCCGCGCTTTTCCCCGCTGGTCGCAGCGGCATACGGCGCGTTCTCGTGGGTAAGTGGCGCACCGCGGAGCTCGATCCTATGCATGTCGTGTCCGGGCCAATTAGTCGTGACCGGATCCATCGCAAAAACATCCACTTTGAGGCCCCGGCCGCTGACCGATTGCCGCGAGAAGTCGCCGCATTCCTGAAATGGTTCGAATGCCGCGATGGAGTGGACCCCGTCCTGCGCGCCGGTGTGGCCCACCTCTGGTTTGTCACGATCCATCCATTTGAAGATGGAAATGGTCGTGTTAGCCGGGCAATCGCCGACATGGCTCTGGCAAGAGCTGAGGCGTCAACCGCACGATTCTATAGTCTTTCGACGCAGATCGAAGCCGACAAGAAGGCATACTACCTGACCCTCGAGAAAACCCAGAAAGGCGGCATGGACATCACGGGTTGGTTGAAATGGTTCCTCGAATGCATGGATCGCGCGATTCAAGGCGCCGAGACTTCATTAGCGGTTGTGCTCCGGAAATCTGTCACATGGGAGCGCATCAACGGCCAGTTCCAGGTAAACGACCGACAGCGCACCGTGGTGAATCAACTGCTCGATGGTGCCGAACCAGAATTGTCCACCTCGCGTTATGCGAAGCTCGCCAAGTGCTCTCTGGATACGGCCCTCAGAGACATCAAAGATTTGGTCGATGCTGGAATCATGCTTCGCAGCACCAGCGGCGGGCGCAGCACCAAGTATTCGTTGGCTCCCTAAGCGAATAGCGGAGCCTGCCCGCTGGTCGCGCCTGTTGCCGAGACGTTGGTATTTGAAACGAAGGAAGAGTTGGCGCGAATCTGCACCTCCTGAACAGGCGGTTGGTCAGCTATTTTGCGCCGACTTGCGCTGCAGCAAGCAGTGCGTCGGTTGTGAGACGGACCTTGTAGTCTGGATCAGAGAACACGAATTGGATCACGCCGTTGCGACCAACGATAAAAACGGCCGGCACTGGCAGCCAGCAGCCTTCGCCGCCGGGCACGGGCGTCAGTTCGATGCCATGGGCCTGGTAAGCCTTTTCGGTTTCGGAAGTCAGGCGAAACGCGACGCCATACGCGCTCGACGCTACCATGCCGCGGTCGGAAAGCAGCCGGTAGGTGAGGTGATTTTTACCGGCCATCTTTTTCAGGCCTTCGGCGCGGTCAGGCGAGATGGCCAAGATTTGGTAGCCGAGCGCGAGCAACTGGGGCTCGAGTTCGCCCAGCGCGGCGAGCTGGTGATTGCAATACGGACACCAACTGCCGCGGTAGAACACGAGGACGGTCGGTTTCCCCGCCAAGGCCGCCGCGAGCTCGACTGGCGCACCCTCGGGATCGGTGAGTGAGGCGCCGGGCGCGGGCGCGCCAACAACAAGCGGTTTCGCCGCTTCGGCAGAGGCCGCTGGCGGGGGCAGGGCCGCGAACAGCACGGGCGCGAATGCGCAGGCAGACAAAAGGGCAAAGCGGAGCGATAGCTTCATAAGGAAAGTCCGGGGTGTGGTGCAAGCATGCGGCGCGTTAGAGCAGTTGCTTCACAGCATCCATCCCCGCGGTGCTCACGAGCACGTAGCGGTTCTTGGTATCAACCCATGTGGCGGCGACAAATTTGCCGTGGTCGAGGAACTGCGGAGAAGTATCGGTCGCACTTGGCGCGTCGTCCCGTCGGGCCACGAAGACGTGGAATTCTTTTCCGCCGCGCTCGAAACACACGAGCGAGATCGCACGACCGCGAAAGTCGAGTGTGCGGCAGCCGAGCGCGTGCAACTCCGCGAATTTCGCAGGTAACGCCTCCGGCAGCGGCCCGTGTTGCTCACCGAGCCAGGTCTTCAAGACCGCCAAGTCCGCGCTGCGTTTTGGCAGCTCGAAGCCGTGATCGACGAAATTCACCGCAAACTCCTCCATCGTCGCGCCGCGCACCGGCGCGAATCGCCACCAGGCCGCGAGACCGAGCACCAACGCCGCGGCCAGCGGCAGCCACGCTGGACGCGCCCACCAGGAACGTTGCGCCGCTCCGTCCCGTCCCGTGGCCCGCCCGCCGGCGAGGATGGCGTCGCGCAATCCGGCAGGAGGCGCGATCTCGCGCAGTCTGGCTGCCACGGCCTTGCCGTGTGCCTGCTCGCGCGCCAACCACGCGCCCAGTTCGGGATCGCGCGCCGCCTGCGCGAGCGCTTCCGCCATCGCGGGGTCGCCGGCATCGCGGCCGCCTGGGCGGTAGGCCTGGAGAATGAATTTTGCCTCGGTGTTGTTCATGCTTGCTTCCTCCCGGCTGCACCGGTGAACGGCACGACCTTCGCCCTCGCCGCGCTTTCCTCGCGGGCGAGGGCAGCCCGGAGTTGCGCCTTCCCGCGCGAAAGCCGCGACATCACGGTGCCAATCGGCACCGCGAGCGCCTCGGCGATTTCGAGATAGGAAAGATCCTCCAGATAATAAAGTGTGAGCGGCGCCCGGAAAACTTCGTCCACCGACTGTAGGGCCGCGACCACCGTCAGGGCATCGAGCCGCGCCACGCGATCCACGTCTTCCGCTGCAATGTCCTGTTCGCCGGGCGGTAAGTCCTCGATCGAAGTCGCCCGTGCGTCGCGCCGCCGGCCGCGCAGAAATTCACGGTAGAGCGTCGTGAAGAGCCACGATTTCGCCTTCGACACCTCGCGCAACGCCTCGCCCTTCGTTGCCCAGATGTAGAACGTCTGCTGTACGAGATCGCAGGCGTCTGCCTCACGCCGCGCCAAGCTGAGCGCAAAACGGTAGAGCGGCGCGTAGTGCGCGTCTACCAACTGGGTGAAGGCTTCGTTGCTCATGGGTCAGAGATACGAGTTGTTCCTGAGCAACTTATTCCCGGTTTTCTGATCGCCACGCAACCGTGCTTCACTCCGTAGATTTCCCAGAGAGCAGCGTGTCGAGCGAGATTTTTCCCGGGCCGAAGGCGAACACGATCACGCTGGCGAGCAGGAAGAGAAACGGCGTCGCGCCGGTAAACTTGTCGGTATCGGAGAAAACCGCGTGCAGCGCTTCCTTGTCTGCCGTCGCGTAGGCGACCAGCATGGTGAAGATCAGCGGCACGCTCGCGACCCGCGAGCGCAGGCCGAGCAGCAGCAGCAGGCCGCCAAGGCATTCAGTCGAGCCGGCCAGGAGGGCATTCAGCTTCGGCAAAGGAATGTTCAGGTCGGCGAAGAAGGCCGCGGTTTTGTCGAGGTGCAAGAGCTTGCCCTTCCCAGTCAGAAAAAATGACCAGCCCCACCAACCGCGGACGAGGAGGAGCAGCACCGGTTGCAACCAGCCGCCGAGCGTTGAGAGCAGACCGTCGAGTTTGCTGTAAGCAGAAGAGAGGTTCATCGGTGTGGGAGACGTGGAGCGCCGGATTATTTCCGACGACAGAACCAGCCAAGTTCCATCCATGTAGTGAACCAGTTGCGCATCTGCTCCGCTTGCACGCCGCGGCCCGCCGCGGCGACCGCGATCGCAAGGGTGCAGCCGGCGGCAAGCGCAGAAAGAATTTTGAATCCAGCCGCGTCGATGCGCTTGTAGTAAAGTTTGAGATTGTAGCGGTGGACGACGATGAACGTCCGGCGGCGGCGCGGGCGGCGCACGATTTTGCGCAGCGCAGCGCGCGGACCGTGATCGATGGCGTTGCTCGTTTCGCGGCGGAGCGCATCGCGCTGCTTCACCGCGAGCACGTAGTCGTCCACCGGCCAGTCGAGCGCGAGGAGTGTGAGGTAAGGCTGCAACGCGAGCCGCAGTTTCGCCGGCGGGGTGTCGGCGATGTCGTCGGGCGTGAGCACGGACCGCGCCTCGCCGTCAAACGCCACCGTCTGGGCCCACTCGAAGCGCGCGATGGCGTGTGCCAGCGCAGTGTCGGGCGCGGTGAACCGCGGCGCCTCGCGGATGAACTGCGCCAGTCGCGCCGAGAGGTTGCGCAGCGTGAACGAGCGCGACGGGTATTTCGCCAAATAGGCGCGGACGAGCGCCGAAATTTTTTTCTCACCGAGGAGCGCGCGAAGTCCGGGCGCGTCATCATAAACGCAGTCGATCAACCGATACCAATAGCTGCGGCTGTAAATTTCGAGCCGCTCGACAGCGGTGAGTCGATCGTTCGGCTTGATGAACTCCGCCACCACTTCTGCCATCGGCCGTCCATCGCGCCAGCGCGGGCCCAACCCGTCGCTGGTGGTGAGCGGCTGCACGAGCGCGTGCGTCATCATCCGCTGGAAGGCGCGGAGATCGGCGTCGGTGCGGAGGCGGCGTGGGGCGTGTTTCGGCGCCGGCCAGAGGCCGGCGGGCTTAACGGGCGCGGGCATCGGCTTTGACCGCGGGGTTTCTTGGAGCGCGGGTCGCGCGGGCGCCGGCGATGAACGCATTTGCCTTCATCGCCTCATCGTAAACCTCCGGGAACGATGGAATTTTATCGTCCCACTCGAGGAGCGTCGCCGTCACGCCGCACTGGCGGATGGCGTGGGCGTAAAGTTTCCACACTGGGTCAAGCACCGGGTGGTCATGCGTGTCCAAGAGGTATTTCTCGAACTTCGTGTGGCCGGCGACGTGGATTTGGCCGACGCGATCGTGCGGCACGCCTTTGAGATAATCGTAGGGATCGAAGTCATGGTTCTTCGAGGAGACGTAGATGTTGTTTACGTCGAGGAGAATTCCGCAGTCGGCGCGCTCGACGACCTCCGTGAGAAATTCCCACTCGGTCATCTCGCTCTGGTGGAACTCGGCGTAGCTGCTCACGTTCTCCACGCAGATCGGCACCTCAAGAAAGTCGCGCACCTGGCGGATTTTTTCCGCGGTGTGCCGCGCCGCCGAAAACGTGTAGGGCATCGGCAGCAAATCGTGCGTGAACGTGCCATCGACGCTGCCCCAGCACAGGTGGTCACTGAGCCACGGCGTCTTCGTGCGCCGCACGAGCGTCTTGAGTTTCCGCAAATGCGTGCGGTCGATCTTGTCGGCAGAGCCGAAATACAGCGAGACGCCGTGCTGCACGACCCGGTATTGTTCGAGAATCTGGTCGAGCACATGGAGCGGCCGGCCGCCGTCCACCATGAAATTCTCCGAGATAATCTCGAACCAGTCGCAGGTCGGCTTCTGCTCCAGGATATGCTGGTAGTGCGGCACGCGCAGGCCGAGGCCGATTCCGTATTCGGTGAAAGCGTTGAAGCGGTTTGCGGGCATGGTGCGAAAAAACGCGGCCGACATTCACTGCCGGCCGCGCCTCGTCAAAGTGCGATCAGCCGGACTTCTTGGCGTCCTTCGCGTTGCAGCCGTCCTTGCTCTTGCAGGAATTCTTGTCGGCTTTCGTCTCAGCCATAGCGGTCTTGCAGCCGCCCTTGCCCTTGCAACTGTTCTTACCTTTGCAGCCGTTGTCACCGGTCTTGCAGCCGCCTTCGCCGGCGCAGCCATTTTTGCCCTTGCAATCATGCTTGCCCTTGTCGGCTTTGGCTTTGTCTTCCGTGCCGGCCTTATCGGTTTGCGCATAGGACCGACTCGCAAGCGCGCCGGTATAAAGTCCGGCGACGGCCGCAGCGGTGATCAGGAGACGTGTGGATTTATTCATATCGATATTTTTTGGTTGGGTGGGAACCAGGTGCAGGCAACCTGCCCGCATTACTGGAGTCAGCGTGAGAGCAGCCTTGGGCCGCGATATTCCCCAGGATAGAGATTATTTCCGACGGACAAGGCGGGCGCTCGAATAACCCACGCGTTGAGTTTAACCAGCGGGCTTTCGCGTATGGCAGACGGCAGCGGTCAGGCGGGTTGAGCGGCGTTGTTGCTTTAGCTACGCCTTTTACACACGCGCCCGCGATCGGTGGTTTGCGCGAAACTTTTGATCGCCTAAATCGTTGACGAAAGTCTCACGAATTGTCGCGTTTCTATTTGGACCGATTTTGGTGACCGACCTCGATCAACGGTTTTCGCAAAAATGGTCGCGGTCTAAGTCGTTGATCAGCGATTCCGACAAAATTGGCGTTTCGAAAAGGTATGGCGTCAGAAACGGGGCGAGGCCTTTTAGGGGAGGGTTGTTTCCCGGTGCTTCTATTTTGATCCCGGCGAAAATCGATTCCGACCTGCCGCTGATTGCCAATTGGCGACGGCGAAAACTAAGTGGAACGGCTAACGATGACGCCCATGGCGAATGATGTCCCAAATCACGTAAAGTCCCAGCACCGCCGAAAGTAGGTATCCGATGATGCCGAGGGCCGGATAGCCCAAGAAATGAGGCTGGATTCCCGTGATTACAATCAACGACGAACCGATGATCAAAGCGCCGATAATCACGCCGAGTGCGATCCGGTTTGCGGCGATCTTGATCGCGTCGTCGTGCTGCTCCAGGCCGCGGTGGTTAAGGTTGATCGCGAGATTGTCGTGTTCCAGTCGCCGTACGAGGCGACGCAGTTCAAACGGCAGATCCTGCAGGCCAATCAGCGTGTGGCGCAGCATTTCGGTGGTGCGACGGACGAACATCCGGGGATGAAGGCGCTCCCCGTGGAGTTCCCGCAAAACTGGCTCGGCGTGGCGGCGAAGATCGAACTGCGGATCGAGTGTCCGGCCGACCTCCTCAATTGAAATCACCGCTTTGGCCATCAGAGCGTAGTCGCGGGAGAGAGGGATTCCCTGCTGGCCGAAAATATAAAGGAGGCGAAGCATCGCTCGGCCCAACGCCTGGCGGCCGACCGTGAAGTTGAGTTCTTCGCGTAAAGCGAGCGTGACCTCTTTTTCCATGGTCCTCAGGTCCGGCCGGGCGTCCACCGGAGCGAGATCGGCGGCGATTTGAACGATCCGTTCGGTGTCCTGCTCGACAGAGGCAATCCAGAAATCAGCCAGAGCATTGCGCAGTCTCCGCGTGAGGTGTCCAACGAGTCCCCAGTCAAGAAAGCACAGTCGGCCGTCGTTCGCGACGAAGATGTTGCCCGCATGCGGATCGGCATGGAAGAAGCCGGCAATGAATACCTGGCGCATCAGCGATTCCGCACCTGCCGCCGCGAGCCTCTTGCGCTGCTCGTCCGATGCCGCGCCCAGCGCGCTCACCGGCGTGCCGTCTACCCGCTCCATCACGAGCACGCGCTCGCTGCTAAATTCCGGGTAAAGTCGCGGCGCAAAGACCCGCGCCGGGTGAGGATTGAGGCTGTTAAAATACTCCTGATTGCGCGCCTCGCGCCGGAAATCCAACTCATGCAAAACCGCCGCGCGCGCTTCGGTGATCACCGCTGGTAAATCGATTGGCCGCAAGGCCGGCACCCGGTCGTGCAGCAGATTCGCGAGCCATAGTGCGAGGTCGAAGTCCGCCTCCATCGTTTGCATCAAATCCGGCTTCTGCACCTTCACTGCCACTGGCGTGCCATCGTGCAGGCGCGCAAAATAGACCTGCGCCAACGAGGCCGAGGCGGCGGGCTCTTCGTTAAATTCACTGAAAACCTCCCCTACCTCCCGTCCAAGCGAACCGGTCAGCACCGGTTGCATGACCGAAAATGGCAAAGGTTGCACACGATCCTGTAACTTCCGCAGCTCAAGAATCACATCGTGCGGCACCGCATCCGGCCGCATCGAAAGAAGCTGCCCAAGTTTGACGAACGTCGGGCCCAATTGCTCGGCGGCGAGCCTGATCCGCTCCGCCGTGCTGCGCCGCTCGGGGAGACGGGGAAGCAATCGCTGCCAGAAGCCGACGGGCAGATCGATTTGGCTGAGGAAATCCGCAAACCCGTGCCGCGTCAGGACCGCAAGGATTTCCTTGGCTCGGACCGCGTGATTGAGGACGTTGAAGGGTCTCACGCTCCCGGCCGCGCGGTCTCAACCGTCGACGGAGCACCACGCTCCAGCGCCGTCACGCGGGCCTCCAGCGCGTCGATCCTCTCCTGGGTCCGCCGTTCGCCTCCGGAGAATTTTTCCCGCAGCTTTTCGTTGAGCTCGTGGCTCAGGGACTCGAATTCCCGGCGACCCTGATCGGCGATCTTCTCCGCCATCTGGCGGGCCTCGGCGGAAGAGACCTTCCCCTGTTGCACAAACTCGCCGAGCGCGGACTCGACTTTGTCCCTGGTGATAACGGCTGCGCCGACCCCGGCCAGAAGTGTCTTCTTGATTGAGTTGATCATGGTTAATTGCAGTGCGTGTTTGCTACAAAAGTCTGATGAAGTGAAAAGTCGCCGGGGAACCTCCCCGGCGACCGGGCGCAGCGGAATCGTCGCGGCGCCTCAAACATACGAGTCCGTCTTTAAACCATCAGGCATGCGAACGGTTGCTCGAGTTGGGCAGCAGGTCAGAATGCGCGAGATCGGTGTAGAGGGTGCGAAGCGCGCCTTCGGCCGCCTCGACGAAGCTCCGGCTCAAGCCAAAGCGACCGGGGCCATCGAGCCATTGCATCGTAGTGTTTGTGTAGAGACCCAATTCGCGAGTCCCACGGGGCGTCTTCAGACTAGCAGTGCACGCGCAGTCGATATTCCCGATCCGATTAATCCGCCATTCGGTCAGATTGATCGTGAGGAGACACGGCACTTTCGACGGATCTTCCGGAAGCCGCAGTTCACTGACCGGCATAGTGAAGCCGGCCCGGTAAAAAACATCCCGCACGCGATCCACCAAGGATTCGCTCACCTTGTCATCGATGAGGAGATTCCAAGTCGGCGGCACAATGACCTGCACCTTTAGGGTGTCGGTATCGGACGTCGGCGGGGTTGCCGCACGGAGCGGCAAAGACATGAACAGGGCGGCGACGCCGATCAGACAAATTTGACGAAGAGCTGATGAGTTCATGGTTGGATAATTTTTAGGTTTAACTTTGGACCGGGCAGGTCCGCGCGGACCCGCCCGCAAGGCTTCAGTTGACCTTCACTTCGATCTGTTTCGGGAGCGCCTGCTCCGACTTCGCAACGGCTACGGTCAACACGCCTTCCTTGTAGGAGGCAGAGACCTTGTTCGCGTCGATATTCTCGGGCAGCTCAAAGCTGCGGGCAAACACGCCATAGGCGCGTTCAACCCGGTGATACTTCCGGGTCTTCTCATCCTTCTCGATCTTACGCTCACCTGTAATCGTGAGGACGCCGCCCTCCAGTTGGACATGCACGTCCTCCTTTTTCATCTCGGGAAGTTCGGCTTTGATAACATATGCCCTCTCCTCCTCGATGATGTCCACGACGGGTGCCCACTCGGCCACGGCGTTGTGAATCGGGGCGCGGCCATCAATCAACGTCGCCAGTTCACGGTGCATGTTTTCGAACTGGGCGAACGGGTTCCATTTCATGACTTGGTTCATGGCTGATTTGGATCTCTAAAGTATGGGCGGCTGTGTGGTTGGTCTTCGGCTCCTACCGGCGCCGCCCGTTATCCGGCGGGAACCGAATTAACTAGTAGTTTGTTCGGCTGACCGCTGATGGTCGGTCGAACGCCACGCCAAAGTGCAGTCATCATTCCAACTTTCTAACGCGTCGCAGATCGTTATTTTTCAACGACAAATGTTCGTCAGGAGGGACTCGAATTGTGACATCACGTCACAATAAACGTCACACCGGACGAGAGATTCGGGTCATTTTTGCTAGCGTTGCCCGAGGCCTGATGGTCGCGTTTGATGGCTGGCGAACGCGTGTAAAACGGTGCCGCAAAAATGATCGTTAGATTTTTTGTGTTCATGAGGAGATGCGTTCTGCATCGCCCTCACCAAAGCCAGATCGGTCGAATCTGTGCGCGACCCCAGCCTAGCTAAAATCTGCCGATACTAGGACGTTGCTTTCTGGCACAGCCAGAAACCGGGTCCGCTATCTGCCAACCCATCGGGTGAATTTAACCCGCGAACGTCGTTCACATGCTCCCGCTTAGTGCGCGCTTTTGACTCTGACCCATTTCAGTTCATTCACGGCCACTTTGCCGTCGGTGATTCTCGGCTGTGGCCCGACACGGATGACGAGCGTATCTCCTCCAAGGTCAGCTGCCGGACTTGGTCGGTTCCAGTCCATGTTCCATTCGATGAAATCTCGACGTGGTGCGTCACGGTAGAACCTACCAGAGTAAAAGTTCCTGCATAAGCAGTCATCGTCCGGTACAACTTCAGCCTTTCCTCATCCGTGACCTTGGCCAAGTCCGACGGCTTTGGACGCGAGCTCCCGCATAGAATGGCGGACATGCGACCATCTGGCGTATAGGTAAGGAAACCCAATGGAGCTGGTCCAAAGAGGTCGCTGTGTTCGCCCGTCTCTACCAGGGTGCTGGTGTTACTCACGAGCTGCCATGTCCCGTAAAGATCGGCCGGTTCAATGGCGAAGGCACGCAGGCTGAGAACGACCAACACCGCCACAAGGTTGATAATCTTGTTCATGGATTTTGAGGAAACCGCTGAGTTGCTCTCTCCTGCAAAAATCGCAGACGAGGCGGCTTTATCGAGTCCAATCCCAGAGCTGAGCCGTCATTTCGAATAGCTTCCATTTTGGCACAACCACTTTTTTCACCCGCCTTGGCGACCCGGCCCGCGGTAAGTGCAATTTTGCTTGCGCTTCGCTTTTGCTAGGCGAAGCGAATGAGTTATGATGGCGCAGTAGCTGTGTCAGTGTTTACCCTGCTGACCCACCAGCTCGGCGAGGTGCGCTGTCACACGCTTCAGTTCGGCGATTTCGTCAGCCTGCTTTTCGAGGGCGACAATTCGTTCTGTTTGAGCGGCAATTTGATCTGCTTGGGCTGTAACCCGTGCCGCCTGCGCCTCGATCGTCCGCTGCTGGCGCTGGACTTCATTCAGCAGCATCGGCGTCAGGAATTGGTAACGCACGGTGTCGATTGTGCCGTCAGCCTTGCGTGCGACTAGGCCGGGCAGCACCTCGTTCACTTCCTCGGCCACCAACCCATATTGCAACAGTTTTGAGCCATCGTCCACACCCGGCTTATAGTGGAATGTCACCGGCCGTAGCTTCATGAGTGCGGCGCTCGCTTCACCGATATCTGCGATGTCGTCTTTGTAGTGCCGCGATGAGGTCGCCGTGCCGAGTTGTCCGGAAGCGTTGACGAAGACAGGGACACCACTCGAACTGGTGGCGCCAGAGATGCCGGCAATATACGCCGCCGTTTGAGTGCCCTGATTTCCGATTCGAATAGTGGCTGCTTCCCCCGCGGGACCGCTCACGTTGTAACCTATGTTAATATTGGCAGAACCCGTCGTGAGGGATTGTCCCGCTAGAAATCCAATTGCGGTGTTATAGCTACCTGTCGTGTTAAAGATAAGCGCCTGGAATCCACTGGCGGTGTTGTCGATACCGGTCGTGTTGGTATAGAGCGCATTACCTCCGCAGGCAGTATTGTTGTATCCCGTCGTGTTGTAAAATAGCGCCTCATTCCCGACGGCAGAGTTGTTGTTGCCCGTCGTATTGTAAAATAATGGCGCATACCCGCTGGCAGTGTTGCCGTAGCCAGTCGTGTTGGAATAGAGCGTACGAAACCCGCTGGCAGTGTTGTTGTAGCCAGTCGTGTTGGCATAGAGCGCCTGATCGCCCAATCCTGTATTGTAACTGCCAGACATGGAAAAATTACCCGCTAACTCGCCCACAAATGTATTAAAGCTCCCATAATTGTGGATAAACCAAAGGCTACCTTTGAAGATGTTTCCGACACTAGCGGACGTGGACTCGAGGAGCGTGACGTTGCCCGTTGGGTTGTTGGGCCCAGCAGGGCCCTGCGGGCCGGTTGCTCCCTGTGGGATCGTGAAGTTGAAGGTGGCCGCGCTATTCGTCCCTGTGTTCGTCACGCTTGCATTTGAGCCCGCTGCTCCAGTCGTAACGGTGCCAATCGCAATTGTTGCGGCAACACCATTGGTGCCGCTGGATCCATTGACGCCGGGCGTTCCGGGCGCACCTTGCGGAATTGTAAAATTGAAGGTCGCGGCGCTGCTTGTGCCGACGTTAGTCACAATAGCGTTTGAACCCGCTGCTGCGGTCGTAACTGTGCCGACCGAAATCGTTGCCGCCGCTCCGTTAGATCCATCTTTGCCGGCCGGACCTTGAGGAATCGTAAAGTTGAACGTGGCAGCATTGCCGGTGCCAACATTTGTCACGCTCGCACTTGAGCCCGCTGCTCCCGTCGTAACTGTGCCGACCGAAACCGTCGCCGCAGCACCGTTGGATCCGTTGGCACCCGCCGGCCCTTGCGGGCCAGTTGCCCCTTGAGCGCCTGAAGGACCCGCGATGCCCTGCACGCCGGCCGGGCCTGCGGAACCTTGGGGGCCGGTGGCACCGGGAGCGCCGTCGATACCATTGATGCCAGCTGGGCCTTGCGCTCCAGTTGCGCCCTGTGGGCCTTGTGCTCCCTGGGCGACGAATAGGGACCAAGAATTGTTGTCTGGATTCGGGGTGGTGGCATTACTCCCGACGAAACTGTTCGTGGTGACCCAGGAACTGCCGTAGTATGAAACCACGTCGCCGGGGGAATAAGTCGTCCCGACAGTATACGCGCCGCGAAAATTGAAGCCCGCGCCAGTCGCACCCGTGTCACCCTTCAAGCCTTGCGGTCCGATTGGGCCAACGGAACCCTGAGGGCCGGTGAGTCCTTGCGGGCCAGCGGCACCGGTGTCACCTTTCAAACCGGGCTGACCGGGCGCACCGGGTAGGCCATTGTTTCCGTTTAAACCGGGCGGAATGTTGAAGTTAAAAATGGCCGCGCTCGTGGTGCCAGAATTGGTCACACTCGCGGTCGAACCGGCCAGACCGGTAGTGACGGAACCAACGCTGATTGTGGCCGCAGCGCCTGTCGGGCCAACGACACCCTGGGAACCCTGCGCTCCCGTGGCACCAGGGGCACCGTTGCCAACGTATATGACTGTATTGTCAGCGGTATTGGTAACTTTGGCACCACCGTAGGTCAGATTTAGGCCAGGCAGTTCCGCGACGGCGGTCACACTCGTTCCGGTGGCACCGTTGGTGCCATTCGCGCCGGCCGGGCCCTGAGGACCCGCTGGACCAACGGCTCCCGTGTCGCCCTTCACTCCTTGAATACCCTGGAGACCAGTGAGTCCGATGTCACCCTTTGGACCTTGCGCGCCAGTTGCGCC
>CAIMFY010000074.1 GCA_903840415.1 uncultured Opitutia bacterium
AGTGTGCGAGTTAATTGGGTGCAGGGGTTGGATTTGAACCAACGACCTTCAGGTTATGAGCCTGACGAGCTACCAGGCTGCTCCACCCTGCAACGAGTGAGGGCGCAAAATCCCTGCCGTGAGTTGGACTGTCAACGTCTATTTCAAGAAACGCACACTTCGCGCTTGCCAGAGCCCGCACTGACCAGTGTGTTGGGCAGCTCTGTCAGTTCTCATCTCTCTGCAACCATAACCATCAGACATCCATCGATCGCAAGGCGGCCCTTTGGCCGACCTGTGTCTCGTAAGATACATAGATCATCATGAGCATTAGCATCACCGCAAAAGACCTGCTCGACGCAGGCGTTCACTTCGGGCATCAGACTAAGCGCTGGAACCCGCGTTCGAAGCCTTTCATCTTCGATCACCGCCAGGGTATCTCCATTATCGACCTGGGCAAAACCCACGAAGCCCTCACTAAGGCCTGTGCGTTTCTCGAGGAAACCGTCGCCAACGGCGGCAACGTCCTCTTTGTCGGCACCAAGCGGCAGGCGAAAGAAATTGTCCGCGAGGCTGCGGCTGCGACGAACATGCCGGTTTGCGTCGACCGCTGGCTCGGCGGCACGCTCACCAATTACGAGACCGTCAAGAAATCCATTGCCAAATTTAAAAAATATCAGGCGATGGAGACGAGCGGCGAAATGGCCAAGCTTCCCCGCAAGGAAGAATCCGCCATCAAACGCGAGATGACCCGCATGCAGAAGAATTTTAACGGCATCGCCGACATGGGCGGCCTGCCCTCCGCGATGTTTGTGGTCGATGTGAACCATCACAAAATCGCAGTCGCCGAAGCGAGCCGAGCCGGCATCCCATGCGTCGGCCTTGTCGATACCAATTCCGATCCTACTACCGTCTCGCACCCGATCCCGGGCAACGACGATGCCGTGAAATCCATCCGCATCATCGTCGAGGCCGTTACCGCCGCGATTCAGAGCGGTCTTGGTCAGCGCGATGCCCGTCGCGCGCAGCGCGGCACTGCCGACATCAAAGCGACGCAGGCCGGAGTTCCTCACATCGTGGCCACCGCCGATGACGTCGATCTCTCGAAGGTTGAAATTCCGTCCGAGATTGCAGCCATCGTCGAGGGCGACGCCGAGCCGGTCGTCGTTGCAAAGAAGCCGATTCGCACCAAAAAACCCGCCGTCAAGGCCGAGTAATTTTCTATCCATTCATATTTAGAATGAGCACCACAATTTCCGCTCAAATGGTTAACGAACTGCGCACCGCCACCGGTGCCGGTTTGCTTGACTGCAAGAAAGCACTCACCGAAGCCGCTGGTAACGTCGAACAAGCCACGACCATACTCCGCAAGAAACTCGGCGCAAAGATCGACAAACTGTCGAGCCGCTCCGCGAAGGAGGGCCTCGTCGAGAGCTACATCCACGTTGGCGGTAAAGTCGGCGTGTTGATCGAGGTCAACTGCGAGACGGACTTCGTCGCACGCAACGACGCCTTCAAAGCCTTCGTGAAGGATCTCTGCCTCCAGATCGCTGCGGCGAGCCCGCTCTACGTGACACGCGATCAAGTGCCCGAGGCGGATCTTGCCAAGGAGCGCGACATTGCCGTGGCCCAAGTCGAGGGCAAGCCGCCGGCCGCCGTGCAGAAAATCGTCGAGGGCAAACTTGAGAAATACTTTTCGACGGTGTGCCTCATCGATCAGCCGTTCGTGAAATTGCCCGAGAAATCGGTGAAGGATCTCCTGACCGAGCAAATCTCGAAAATTGGAGAAAACATCCAGATTCGGCGTTTCGTTCGCTTCCAACTCGGCACGTGAGCGGATTCATGTAGCGGCGGACCATGACCGCCGAGCGAGCGTGATCTGATTTTCGTCGTCGGTCGTAGACCGCCGCTACATATTTTTGCCGCATGAAAGTCACCCGCGTCCAAATCGTCGCCCGAGGACTGACCAACCGCTGCACCAACTGTGGAGCCCGGACGTTGTTCAAGGCGGGCACTTTTTTCGAGGTGAACAAGGAGTGCTCCGCGTGCGGCTTCACCATTGAGCGGGCTAACGACGAGGGTTTTTACCTTGGCTCAGCCTCGCTTAATTTCGGTATGACGATCGTGCTCTACCTCGTCCCCATCATGCTGCTGGCGTTTTACGGTGTGATTGGGACGACGCTGGCCATCGTCTTGGCGGGTGTCGGAGCGCTGGGGTTTCCGGTGCTCTTCTATCGTTCGTCGCGCAGTTGGTGGCTGATGAATTATTATCTGCTGTTTCCCCAACACCTACCAGCCAACGGTGGCAAAGGTCGCGCGGGCGATGACGACAACGTCTGACCAATACTCTTACGGGAAAGTGGCGGAGAGGATAGGATTTGAACCTACGGTGCCCTTGCGGACACTCCTGATTTCGAGTCAGGTGCGATAGACCACTCTGCCACCTCTCCGGCTGGGAAGGGGAAAAAGTAGGGTTCAGTCTGAAAAACGGAAGGCGAAAATTTCGGTGATTTTACTCTCAGGCAAATCATCCATCGTCATCTCGGCGTAGGTGCAGGTTGTTTGGTTTGGGAGAACGAACTTGCGCCGCAAGAATGGTCGCCGGGTTTCGGAGGCTGGCGTTCTGATATGCCAATCAGATTAATTGCTCGGTGACGGTTGCGTTGCTTTCAATGAAGCGGAGTCGGTCTTTCGGATGAACACCCAAAGGCTGCAGAGCACGACCAGCGAAATTGTCCCGCCGACCGCGAACTTGCCTGCCATCCATTGGCGGTAATATTCAGAATCGTGGGTCGCTTCCATCGCCCGAATTCGCTGGCTATCAGCAGGTGAAATGGCTTGCACCCATATTATGGAACCGCTTGGGGTCGAATCCACTGCACGCTTAAAGGCTTCCGCCTTTGCGACCTGACGTAACTCTACAATGTCAATCGCAGTTCTTGTGGATCGTAGGTCAAAGACCCGAAACAAAATCGCCGCGAGAATTACCGCGGGTGCAAGGGTAACAATCAGTAGGCGGATCCCAAATGCTGCGTCTCGTCCGTTCATGTGCTCAAGTAATCACATCCCTGCTATCGATTCAACACCGTTTGCCCTCCGTGCGACCGGTATCCGTGATTTCCCGTCCTTCCTACTGTCGATCTCGGATTGATTTCAATCACTCCACTTCTGGTGAAAGCATAGTTGGACCGTTCGGCGAACGAGTTAATTTGCGGTGGCTTTCCGATCGCTTCACGCGCCCCAGACGGTCTTGATGTTTTGGAACGCCCGCATGCCGCCCACGCCGAGTTCCCGACCATAGCCGCTTTGCTTCGTGCCGCCGAACGGCAGGGCGGGATCGGAGCGGATGAAGTCGTTGACCGCGACCGTGCCTGCGACGAGTTGCGGGACGATGCGCCGGGCGCGCGCCCGGTTGCGCGTGAAAAGCGTCGCGCCGAGACCGTAGGCGCTGGCGTTGGCGACGCGAATGGCCTCCGCCTCGTCGCGCACCGCCACAATCGCCGCGACGGGGCCGAATAACTCTTCGTCGAACGCAGGCATGCCGGGCGCTACGGCGGTTAGAACCGTGGGCGGATAAAAAAATCCTGGGCCGGCCAGCGGCTCGCCGCCCAGCAACACTCGCGCACCGCGGCGGACACTGTCGACGACTTGAGCATGAAGTTTGTCGCGCAAATCGGCCCGTGCCAACGGCCCGACTGCAGTCGTTGGATCAGTCGGATCGCCGACGCGTCGTGCAGCCATGCGGGCGACGAAGCGCTTTTCGAATTCCCGTCGGACGCTGCGCACGACGATGAAACGTTTCGCGCAGATGCAACTCTGGCCGGAGTTGAGGAGGCGCGCAGTGGCGCAGGTTTCCGCGGCTGCATCGAGGTCGGCATCGGCGAGGATGAGCGCGGGATCGCTGCCACCGAGTTCGAAGACGCCAGGTTTCAACGCCGCGCCGGCGAGTGCGGCCACATTTTTGCCGGCGACGGTGCTGCCCGTGAGCGTGACGGCACCGATGCGCGGATCGGACAGCAGGCCGGGCACAGGGGAAGTGTTAGTGAGCAGCGCCTGAAAAAGTCCGGCGGGGAGTCTAGCTTCGGCGAAGAGTTTTTCGAGGGCGCGGGAGCAACCGGGGAGGTTCGGCGCATGTTTCAGCAGGAGCGCATTGCCGCCCATCAAGGCGGGCAGCGCGGCGCGGAAGACCTGCCAGAACGGGAAATTCCACGGCATGATCGCGAGGACGATGCCCACCGGTTCGAACGTCACGCGGGTGCCAGCCGGCGCGCCGGCCGGCACTTCGTCGGCGAGCCAGCCCTGTCCGTGCGTGGCGTAGAATTCGCAACCGACGGCGGTCTTCTCCACTTCGGCACGCGCTTGCGCGATCGGTTTTCCCATCTCGGCCGTGGCGAGCGCGGCGAGTTCATCGCGATGGGCCCCTAGCGCACGCGCTAGATTCCGAAAAAGTCGCGCGCGGGTGGTCGGTGAGGATTTGCGCCAGACGAGGTGCGCCGCATGCGCTTGGTCCACTGCTCGGGTGACGTCAGCGGGCGTGTGCGCCGGATAGCTGGCAAACTGGCGGCCGTTGGCGGGATTGATCGAGACAAGTCGCATGGCGGCATTGTCCGGGCGCGTTGCGCGGTGACAAACGGAATTCGCGGCGCGGTCCGACAGTGCTGCAATTTCTGGAAGAGACCACTTGCGGTGCGGGCATGCGTCGGTGATACCGATCGTATGATTTGGGCGGCGACAAGCATCTGGTTTTTGAACCTGGCACATTCTGAATCGAGCGGCCAACGAGCCTCATGATTACGCCGTCGGAATTCACGGGCCGTCGTCTCGTGTGGCTAGTGGTCGTCCTGCTCGTCCCAGTCGCACTGCTCAACTACCTCGACCGGCAGATGCTCGCGACGATGAAGGCCTCGATGGTCGGTGACATTCCGACGATTGCGAACAAAGCCGACTGGGGGCTCGTGCTCGGCGGTTTCAAGTGGACGTATGCGCTGCTGAGTCCGTTCGCCGGCTACTTTGCCGACCGCATCGGTCGGCGGCCAGTGATCGTGGCGAGCTTGTTTGTCTGGTCAGCCGTGACGTGGTGGACTGGGCACGTTTCGACTTTTCATGAACTCTTGGCGGTGCGGGCGCTGATGGGCGTGAGCGAGGCGTTTTATGTGCCCGCGGCACTGGCGCTCATCACCGATTTTCACCCGGGACCGACCCGATCGCGAGCCGTCGGTCTGCACCAAACGGGCATCTATCTCGGTCAAATCTGCGGCGGCTTTGCCGGCTACGTGGCGGATTCGCCGGAATATGGCTGGCGCTGGGCGTTTTCGACTTGTGGCATGGTAGGCATCATCTACGCGCTGCCTTTGCTGGCCCTGCTGCGCGATCCGGTTCGTCCGGGTGTGACTAACCCGACACCAATGAAAACTGGCGGCGTGTGGCGCGGCTTGCTGGGTGATCGCAACTTTCTCCTGCTCGTGCTCTATTTTACGCTGCCTGCGATTGCGGGTTGGGTGGTGCGCGATTGGATGCCGGATATCCTGAAGGAGAAATTTCACCTCGGCCAAGGGCGCGCCGGTGTCAGTGCGATCCTTTTTGTACAGTTGGCGTCGCTGATCGGGGCGCTGCTGGGTGGCGTGCTCGCGGATCGCTGGATGCGCACGACGCCGCGCGGCCGCATTTTCACGAGTGCAATCGGCATGGGGCTATTTCTCCCGGCCCTCTTCAGCGTGGGTAACGCCGCCACGCTGACCATCGCGCTCGCGGGCCTGATGGTGTTCGGCTTGGGCTGGGGCTTTTTCGACTGCAACAACATGCCAATCCTCTGCCAGATCGTGCGGCCGGAGTGGCGGGCGACTGGCTACGGTGTGATGAATCTGGTGAGCATCAGCTGCGGCGGATTTGGCGACTGGGCGTTTGGCACGCTGCGCGACCACCACGTGCCGCTTAACCTGATCTTTGGGGCATTTGCCGGGGTCGCACTGCTTTCAATCTTGACCGTGCTCCTCATTCGGCCGCGCGAGGAACTCACCGCCTCAGCGTCGTGATGCTCGCCGAGAGCGAGCTAGTCATCAGAGTGCACGAGTTGGTGGTCAGTCGGAACGATCGAGGAGTGATGTTAGGGATTGGCGCAGAAGGTTCGATCGGTTCTTCTCCGAGGATACCCCTGTTTGAAAACGTTCTGCGCTGCCTGGATTTCCTTGGCGTCGATCACGGTGACTTTGGCGGCGACCGATCCCGCGGCACTCAAGGCCGAGCTGGTTCGCACTGAGGCGGAATTTTTTGATTATGCGCTCGTGCGCAGCTTCAATGAGGCGGTGCACGCTTACATCGCGGACGACGGATTTGTGGCCAAAAGCCTCACGCTCGGTCGCGACACTTCCGCGGAGCGCGTGACGACGGTGCCGTCGAAATCACCGCGCCGCACTGACGTGATTCGGTGGCAACCATTGCACGCTGAAGTCGCCGTTGCCGGTGACCTGGCCTACACGTGGGGTGTCGCAGAATCAGCGCCGACCAAGGATGGGCCGTTCAAGCCCTACGGCGTCTACGTCACGATCTGGAGGCGGTAGGCCGACGGAAAATGGAAATTCGTTTATGACTCTGCGACCATCCTGTCGTCCGACCGGATCGAGGCGTTCGTGCGCGATCATTTCCCCAAGCCCACGGCGCCAGCATCGGCGGTGGAACCAACTAACCGGTAATCGGTCGCGGCCTTGGCAGCGTCAGACGCTTTCGAGCAGCTTGTTGATGCGGGCGACCATCGCGGTAGCGTCGTCGAGCAGGCCGGCGCTGATAAGCGCATTGTCGAGGAGTTGCTCGGCGACGAGCTTCGCCTTTTCCGGTGACGAGGCATGCGTTTCGAAGAGACGCTTGACGACGGCGTGGCGCGGGTTGATTTCGAGATTCACGCGGAGCGGTGTATCGCTGCCATCCTTGTTCATCGCTTTCATCATGCGGCGCATGTGTGGCGAAATGAATTTGTCGGCGTTGAGCGCGAGCACGGGCGAATCGACGAGGCGGTCACTGGCTTTCACTTCGGAAACGCGGGCATCGAGCGTGTCCTTCATCCACTTGGTGAGCGTCGCGACGTCGGCGTCGCTGAGTGCGCCCTCGGGCTTCGGCAATTCGGAGAGTTTGACGTCGGCGTGGTCGGCGGCGGCGAGTTTTTTGCCGTCGAATTCGCGGACGTTGTTCATTACATATTCATCGACGGCCTCGTAGCAGAAGAGCACCTCGAGATTGCGCGCCTTGAAAGCCTCGAGATACGGACCGCTCTGGATTGCGGCGCGGTTCGGCCCGACGAGGTAATAGATTTCGCGGTGATCGCCCGTCATGCGCGAGACGTAGTCGGCGAGCGACGTGGTCTTGCCCTTCTCGGTGAGCGACGACTCGAAGCGGAGGAGCTTCACGATGCTGTCCTTGTGAGTGAAATCCATCGCGGCGCCTTCTTTCAGGAAAATGCCGAACTCGGTGTAGAACTCGGCGTAGGCGTCGGGACGGTTCTTGGCCTCGTCCTCGAGGAATTTCAGGAAGCGTTTCGTGATGACCTTGCTGAGCTTTTCGATGAGCGCCTTGTCCTGCATCGTCTCGCGCGAGATGTTGAGCGGGAGATCCTCGCTATCGACGACGCCTTTCAGGAAACGCAGCCACTCGGGGAGGAGGTTCTTCGGCTTCGCGTCAATAAGCACCTTGCGGCAGTAGAGGGCGACGCTCTGCTCGAGGCGCGAGAAACCGAGTTTTTCGGTATTCTCCTTCGGCACGAAGAGGAGCGCGTTGATCGAGAGCGGAGCGTCGGCGCTGAAGTGGAGCCGGAGGCGTGGCTCGTCGAAAGCGTGGGCCTGAAATTTGTAGAACGCGGTGTATTCCTCGTCCTTGATTTCGTTTTTGTTGCGCAGCCAGAGCGCCTGGATGGCGTTGACGTGTTTGCCGTTGAGATTGATCGGGAAGGAGACGAACGCGCTGTAGCGCTCGAGAATCTCCTTTACCTTCCAGTCCTGTGAAAAGTCCGCGCAGTCGTCTTTCAACTCGATGACAATTTTCGCGCCGCGGCGCTGGCCGTCGCTCTCCTCGATTTCGTAGCTGCCAGAACCGGTGCTCGTCCAGACATGGCCGGGCTCGGCGGCGCGCCACGAGTGCGAGTAAACTTTCACGGTCTTTGCGACCATGAACGCCGAATAGAAGCCGACGCCGAACTGGCCGATGAGATTCGTGTTTTTCTGGTCGCCCTCGGCGAGGGACTTCAGAAATGCCTTCGAACCGGAATGGGCGATGGTGCCGAGGTTTTCGACGAGCTCGGCGCGCGTCATGCCGATGCCGAAATCCTGGATCGTGATCGTCTTGGCTTTGTCGTCCGTGGTGACGTTGATTTCGAGCGTCAAGCGGTCGTCAAAGATTTCCTTTTCGGTGAGCTGCGTATGGCGAAGCTTCTCGAGGGCATCGGCAGCGTTGGACACCAGCTCGCGGATGAAGATCTCCTTCTCCGTGTAGAGCGAGTGGGTGACGATATCGAGGAGTTGGCTGATCTCGGCTTGGAATTCGAATTTTTGCGGCGTGGCGGTGGACATGGAAGGGTGAGTAGAGAGGTGATAAGTGACAGTTGAAAGACCCGAAAAGCAAAAGAGCCCGCTAGTTTAGCGGGCCCCGGAAAAAATCAAGCGGGAGAATTTGGCCTAGCTCTTGGTCGGATCGACGTGCTTTAGCGGCGTGAGCGTCACCGGGCCGAGGAGGCCGCTTGGGACGAGCGACCACGTGCTGGCATCGAAGGGCTGGTAGTTGATGTTCACGTAGTTGATTTCGCGCATGATTCGCCAGTTCACCTTCCGGACGTCCAGATCGTGGATGCGATTGGCGGCGAGATTGGTGACATCGAGTTCGAGAACGTTGCGGCCGGGTTTGAGGGCGTCTCCGACCCGCACGCGGAAAGGAACGCTCCAGGCGGTGGAAACGTCGCGGCCATTCACGCGCACGCGCGCGACTTCGCGCACGTCGCCGAGGTCGAGCAGCCAGTCATCGGCTTTTCCGGGCGGTGCATTAAACTCGACATGGTAACGGGCGGTGCCGGCAAAACGCTTGGCTTCGTCGCCGCCAAGTTCGGTCCAGGACTTGAGTTCATGGGTGGTCACGGCCGCCGGAAGTTCTGGGCCACCCTTTACGAACTCAATTTTCCACGTGCCGGTGATCGGCGTCGGCTGGCCGGTGCTTTCGCGATAGGCCCAGGCCGGCGGGCCGGCCATCGCGGCTGTCGCGGTGCGGAGCAGGAGCGATTGGCCGGGCGCGAGCTGAAGGTAAACATGCGGGACGTTCGACTCACCCGCGCTGCGCAGGGCGGCGGCCCCGGCGGCGCCGGTCAGCGGATCGAGCAGCACGGCAGTCCGGGCGGCGCTGCTTAGTGCGATCCAGCCGTCAAAGGTTCCTCCGGAGAGATTGGCGAAGAAATAGTCGCGGCCGCCGGGCGTCGCACGGCGGATAACGCTGAGGCCGTGGTCGGCGGCGGCCTCACGGGTGACGGGCTGATTCGCGAGGGCGGCGAGCACATCGGCCTGAACCGCGGCGGGCTTGAGAGTGGCGAGGGCCGACTTGAACTCCGCCCGGCGCGCGTCGAGCCGACCGTAGCCAGGCACGTCCTCGGGGAGTTTCTCGAAAATCACCGTGGCCCCGCCTGCGGCGAGCTTGGCCAGTTGCTGTATCGTCGCGACCGGCATCCGGCGGGCGGCGGGGACCACGACGACTTTGTAGCGGCCGCCCGTCGTCGCGAGTTCACCGCCATCGATTCGGATGTGCTGGAGCTGTGCGTCAGAAATGAAATCGAATTGATAGCCGCGGGCGCGCAGCCGTTGCGCGAGTTTGCCGACGGGCTGTGCGTAGAGCCACTTCACGTTGTGCACCGCAAGTTGTAGCACGAGGCCATCGGCATCGTCGAAGATATCCTCGATGGGCCAGTAGAGCAAAACGTCGTTGGCCGGCAGGCCGCGCTGGAGCACGGACTGGACGCGGGCCACATAGCGGTTCAATTGCCCGAGATCGTCCCACAGCGGATTGTTCGGGTGGAACTCCGTCGCGGCGTAAAACAACCAGCCCGGCCACGGCACGTCGGCCGGGGAAAAGACCGTGCCGTGATAGAAGATATGGTTGATGCCGTCGCACAGGATGCGATCGAGCTCGGGTTTCATCTGCGAGGGCGATTCGCGGAAATGTTCGCGCAGCCAAGTGAGGCTCTCGCTCGACGCGAAGGGGTGGCCGGCGACGTGCGCGGCGGACGACGCCATCTTAATCACGAGTGACTCCGGGAGATCTTGATCGCCGCGAATGTCGATCGCTTCCCGGCGAAGTCCGGGGATTGGAAACGGGGTGGAGCCGAAAATCTCGGTCTCGGGAATATCGGCGTTGGCGTAGAGATCGAGGAGGTTGCCGGGCGCACCGTGGGACTGGTTGCGCACGAGGAAACCGTGCGCGTGGGACCACTCGACCCAGGTGTGAAGGTAGTCGAGATGCAGTTGGGCGAGGGTGTCGCGATAGTCGCATTTGATGCGGGCGAGGGTGTCGCGGTCCATCGGTTTGGCGTCCATTAGCTCGGCGGCGAACTGCTGGATGTCGTAGCCGTGCATCTGCTGGAAGACCTCGGCGGCCCCCGGTGTCCAACTCGCGCCGTAATACTCGAACGAGTCGTGAAACTGGCTGCGCACGAGACCGCGCGGGAAATTGGCGAACGCCTTGCCGAACGGTGCCAGGTAGCGGTCGATGGCCTCGGTCGAGAATGGATCGATGACGAGACCCTCGTCGCCGGGTGCGGCGCGCTTCACCATTTGTTTGGTCGGCTCGCCCACGATCCGGCCGTCGTGCAGGACGGCCTTGGTGTTGGCGTGGGCCTCGTCGATCCAGGGGCCACCGAAGGGCCAGCCCGTGCCGGTGGCCATGTCGATGCCGAGCCCGAGCCGCTGGCCCTCGTGGCCGACGTGTTCGAGCATCTCCATCCACTTTGGCGAGAGAAAATCAATGTAGCGCGCCTCATAGCCCTTCGCGCCGTAGATGGGTGTGATTTCCACGCCGCCAATGCCGGCGGCAGCGATCTTTTCCATCTGTGCGGTGAGGCTGGCCTTGTCGACGCCACTGCCAGGCCACCACCAGCGGGTCCACGGTCTGTTTTCGCGGGTGATTTCCGGCCAGCCGAGATCGGCGTCGACGGCGCCGACTGGGACCGCCACGGCAAAAAGCGATGCGAGTGAGAGGGCGCGGAGGAGTGAGCGCATAGGGGAGGGAGGCGAATGGTGCGCGGCGGGATCTTCGTCAGCAAAGCGGCAACACTCGGACAGTCCATCGCCAGTGTAACGCAGATGCGACCGTAAACCGGGTAGCTGGGCCGGCGGGTCAGCGCGGCAATCGTCACCCGCCGAGGTAGGTGGCCTTGAGCTGGGGATCGTTCCGCAGCTGCTTGCTCTCGCCGGCCATTACGATGCGGCCGGTTTCGAGGACGTAGGCGTAGGACGAAATTTCCAGCGCGAGGTTGGCGTTCTGCTCGACGAGCAGGATCGTGATGCCGTGGCTGCGGTTAATCTCCACGATTTTTTCGAAGATAGTGCTGATGAGCCGCGGGGCGATGCCGAGCGACGGCTCGTCGAGCATCAGAAATTTCGGGCTGCCCATCAATGCGCGGCCGATCGCGAGCATCTGCTGTTCGCCGCCGGAAAGCGTGCCGGCGGTCTGCTTGAGGCGCTCGTTCAGGCGGGGAAAAATCGAGAAGACGTAGTCGCGGTTTTTCGCGATGAGTGCGTGGTCGGTCAGCAGGTAAGCGCCCATCGCGAGGTTTTCATCCACGGTGAGGTTGGAGAAAATCATCCGACCCTCCGGCACGTGGCAGAGTCCGCGCGCGACGATTTTGTGCGCCGGCAGAGCGGTGATGTCTTCGCCGAGAAACTCGATTTTCCCGGTCTTGGCGCGCAGCAGACCGGAGACGGTGCGGAGCGTGGTGGTTTTGCCGGCGCCGTTGCCGCCGATAAGCGTGACAATGGCGCCCGGCTCGATCTTGAACGAGATGCCGCCGAGTGCGCTAATGGCGCCGTAGGAAACCTGAAGATCGGAAACGGTCAGCATGCTCAGTGGTGCGAGAGGCTCTTTTGGTGATCTTCGCCAAGGTAGGCCTCGATGACCTTTGGGTCGCCCTGGATTTGCGCGGGGCTGCCCTCGGCGATTTTCACGCCGTAGTCGAGGACCGCGATGCGCTGGCAGCAGCTCATCACGACTTTCATCGAGTGCTCGACGAGGAGGACGGAGAGCTTAAAACGCGATTGGATTTCCTGAATGAGCCGGACGAGTTCGACCTTCTCCGTCGGGTTCATGCCGGCGGCGGGCTCGTCGAGGAGGAGGAGCTTTGGCTGCGTCGCGAGGCAGCGCACAATCTCAAGCCGGCGCTGTTCACCGTAGGGCAGGCTCTTTGCCAGCGCGTCGCGGAAGCGGCGGAGGTTGAAGATGTCGAGCAGATCCTCGGCGCGCTTCGTGATCGCGGCCTCGTCGGCGCGGAAGGCGGCAAGGCGGACCAGCGACTGCGCGGGATGCGTGGCGCGGTGAAGATTGCAGGCGACGCGGACGTTGTCGAAGACCGAGAGCGAGCCGAAAAGCCGGATGTTTTGAAACGTGCGCGCGATGCCGAGCTCGACGATTTCGTTGACGCGCTTGCCCGCGATGCTGCGGCCATCAAACGTGACTGTGCCCTCGGTCGGTTGGTAAACACCGGTGATCAGATTGAAGACAGTGGTCTTGCCTGCGCCGTTGGGGCCGATGAGCCCGCAGAGCTCGTTCTCGCCGACGGTGAAATCGACGGCGTTAACCGCGGTCAGTCCGCCGAAGCGGATCGTGGCGTGATCGAGTTGGAGCAGCGGCGCGGGCATCAGAGTTTCACCTTGCCGAACTTAAAATTGAACAGCCCCTGCGGCCGCAGGATCATCAGGACGATCAGCAAGAACGAATAGAGGATCATGCGGTATTCCGCGATAGGCCGGAGCACTTCGGGCAACAGGGTGAGCAGGACGGCGGCGAGCACGACGCCGATGGTATTGCCCATGCCACCGAGGATAACCATGACGACGATCTCGATGCTCTTCGTGAAATCGAAACCCGTCGGCGTGATGGTGAGCTTGAAGTGGCCG
Organism: uncultured Opitutia bacterium; assembly: GCA_903840415.1. GTDB lineage: Bacteria > Verrucomicrobiota > Verrucomicrobiia > Opitutales > Opitutaceae > CAITWF01. The sequence goes on from CAIMFY010000074.1 coordinate 13,107, forward strand.
TAGAGTCCGCCGGCGATGCCGGCGAAAAACGCGCTGACGACGAACGCGACAATCTTGTAACGCGTGGTGTCGAGGCCGACGGCCTCGCTGGCGATCTCGTCGTCGTGCGTCGCGAGGAAACCGCGGCCATAGGTCGAATGGACAAGACACAGGACGACGAAGATCGTGATGGCGACGAACGCCAGCACCCAGAAGATGGTGGTGAAGGCGGGGATGCCGTTGAGTCCGAGCGCGCCGCCGAGCACTTCGACATTTTGGAAAATCACCCGGATGATTTCGCCGAAGCCGAGCGTGACGAGCGCGAGGTAGTCGCCTTTCAGGCGGAGAGACGGCACGCCGACTAGCAGGCCGGCAAACGCGGCGCTGAGCCCGCCAACGACGAGCGCGGCGAAGAAGAGAGAACCTTGTTGCAACGAAGTTCCGCCGTCCTCGCCGAGTAGCTTGGGTCCCGCAAATACGGTGACAGCGGCGGAGAGATACGCGCCGACCGCCATGAAGCCGGCGTGGCCGAGCGAGAATTGGCCCGTGTAGCCGTTCACCAGGTTGAGCGAGACGGCGAGGATGACGTTGATCCCAATGCCGGTCAGAACATCGAGGAAGTAGGGATCGATCCGGTCGGCGTAATGCGAGACGCCGAAGGCAGCGAGTAGCGCAGCGAGGAGCAGAAGATGTGGCTTCGGCATGACTCAGACCTTCTCGATGGTGAATTTGCCCAGCAGCCCGGCCGGGCGGAACAGCATGATGATGATCAGAATCGCGAATGCGATGGCGTCCTTGTAGGTCGACCACTGGCTGCCGTTCACGAAGGTCTCGACGACGCCGAGGATGAGGCCGCCGAGCGCGGCGCCGGGGATGTTGCCGATGCCGCCCAGCACCGCGGCGACAAACGCCTTGAGGCCGGGCATCACCCCCATCAGCGGATCGATCGACGGGTAGTTGAGCGCGTAGAGGATGCCGCCGGCGGCCGCGAGGGCGGACCCGAGGGCGAAAGTAAAGGAGATGACCACGTCGATGTTGATGCCGACGAGCTGCGCGGCCTTCGGATTGAGCGACACGGCGCGCATCGCCGTGCCGATTTTAGTGCGATGCACGATGAACTGCAGTGCGACCATCAACAACGTGGTGACGACGATCACGAGCAATTGGTTGGTCGAAAGGACGAGGCCGCCGACCGAAAAGTTGATCGAGGGAAACAATGCGGGAAAGGTGCGCGGCGCCGCCCCGAAAAAAACCTGGCCGGAATACTCGAGCAGTAGCGAAACGCCGATGGCGGCAATGAGGACGTTGAGCGTGGCGGCGCCGCGAAGTGGGCGGTAGGCGAGCCGCTCAATTGTCATGCCGAGGATGGCGCAGCCGACCATCGAGATAACCAGAACGATCAGGCCGCCCCAAATGGTGTTTTCCGGCACGAGCTTGCCGGCGTAGTAGCCGATAAACGATCCGACCATGAACACGTCGGAGTGCGCGAAATTGATGAACCGGAGGACGCCATAAACCATCGTGTAACCGAGCGCGATGAGCGCATAAATTGCGCCGAGAGAAAGCCCGTTAAGTAATTGCTGAAGAAATTCGGCCAAGGGAAAGCGGCGAGGATTAGTTGCCGCCCAGCGCGCGTCAACGCCTACGGCGTGACGGATTCGAAGAAACCGGTGCGGCCGTTTTTCACGGCCAGCATCACGGCGGCTTTGGTGCTGTTGCGCTTTTCATCGATCGTGGTCTGGCCGGTCACGCCGGGAAAATTCTTGGTGGCGGCGATGGCGTCCCGGAGTTTGGGGCCATCGGTGGTGCCAATCTTTTTCATGGCTTGGACGATCAGGTAAACGGCATCGTAACCGAGCGCCGACACCGCTTCGGGCACCTCGCCGCCCCAGCGGGCGCGATAGCGTTCGACGAAGGAGCGCACTTCGGGGGCGTTGTTTTCGGCGGAGAAATAGGTCGAGTAGTAGGTGCCTTCGACGGCTTTGCCACCGAGCTCGATGAGTTGCGGGGCCTCCCAGCCGTCGCCGCCGATGATCGGCACATCGAGCCCGAGCGCCCGAGCCTGGATGCAGATGAGCGCGGCCTCGGAATAGAAACCGGTGGCGGCGATCACGTCGGGTTTGGCGGTGCGGATGGCGGTGAGTTGCGCGCGGAAATCCTTATCGCCCTCGGCGTATTTTTGTTCGGCGACGATTTCACCGCCGCGCGCGGTGAAGTCTTGCCGCAGCACGTCGGACAGGCCGACGCTGTAGGGCGAGTTGACGGCGGTGAGCAACGCGACGCGTTTCGCGTGGAGCGAATCGTGGGCGAACTTGCCGAGCACCGCGCCCTGAAACGGATCGATGAAGCAGATGCGGAAGATGTAGTCGCCAACTTCCGTCACGCGCGGATTCGTCGAGGATATCGCCATCATCGGCGTTTTCGCATTCTGGCAGATCGGCGCGGCTTCGAGGGAGTTGGCGGAGGCATTGGCGCCGATGACAGCGACGACTTTGTCGCGCGAAATGAGCTTCTTCACGGCGGTGGCAGACTCGCCGGCCTTCGACTGGACGTCTTCCACGAGATATTCGAGCGGGTGGCCGAGCACACCGCCTTTCAAGTTGATCTCCTCGATGGCGAGGAGCACGCCTTTGCGCGTCGCGACGCCGAACGCGGCTTCCTTGCCCGTGAGCGAACCGTAATGGCCAAGCTTGATGGTGTCGGGCTGGCGGGTGCAGGCAGCAAACGCGAGCGCGGCGACGGCGAGCAACCCGAGGCGGGAGAGAGGAAACGGTAAAGAGGATTTCACGGTTCGATCGATTGGAGAAATTGGGTGTGACCGTCCTTGACGGCGAGGATGACGGCAGGTTTCGACGCGTTGCGTTGTTCGTCGATGGTGGTGCGACCAGTAATGCCGGGGAAATTTTTCGTCGCAGCGAGCGCGTCGCGGAGCTTGGCGCTCTCGGTTGTGCCGGCGCGCGCGATGGCTTCGGCGAGCACGGTGAGGCCGTCGCTGGCGAGCGGCGCCATCGAGTCGGGGGTCTCGGTGTAGTGCGCGCGGAATTTCTTCACGAACGCCTGCACCTCGGGCGCGGTGCTCTCGGAGGAATAATGCGAGCAGTAGTAACTCCCGTTGACGGCGGCCCCGCCGATTTCGATCAACTCGGGCGCCTCCCAGCCGTCGCCGGCGATGATCGGGCCGGTGAGGCCGAGTTCGCGGGCCTGTTTGCAGATGAGGGCGCCCTCGGTGTAGTTGCCGGTGGTCGCGATGACGTCGGGCGCGGCGGCGCGGATGGCGGTGAGTTGCGCGCGGAAATCCTTGTCGCCCTCGCCGTATTTTTGCTCGACCGCGATCTCGCCGCCCGACGCGATGAACCGCTCGCGGAAGACCTTGGAGAGTCCGACGCTATAGGACGACGACACGGAGGTAAGCAGCGCAACGCGTTTCGCCTTGAGCGTGTCGCGGGCAAATTTGGCCAGCACGGCGCCCTGAAACGGATCGATGAAGCAGACGCGGAAGACGTAATTCCGCTTTTCGGTGACCTCGGGATTCGTGGCGGTCGTGGCGAGAAAAGGGATGCGCGCGGTTTGGCAAATCGGCGCGATCTCGAGGCAGCCGCTCGAGGTGGCGCCGGAAAGGATCGCGACGACCTTGTCGCGGGCGATGAGTTTCTTCGCGATGGTGGCGGAGTCACCGGGCCGGGATTGGTTGTCCTCGGTGACGATCACCAGCGGGCGGCCGAGGACACCGCCGCGGGCGTTGATTTCCTCGACGGCCATCACGATACCCTTGTGCGCCGACTGGCCAAACGCGGCTTCCTTGCCGGTGAGCGGTTCGATCTCGCCAATTTTGATCGGCTCGATGGCGTGGGCGGCAGGCAGCAGAGCGGCGCCTGCGAGAAGGGCGGCGAACAGACGCACGCGATTCACGGCGCGACGGTTTTAAAGAACGTCGCCTTGCCGCCCTTCAGCGCGATGATCGTGGCGGCCTTGGAGGCGTTGCGATCTTTGTCGAGGGTCGTGATGCCGCTCGGGCCGGCGATGCCCTTCGTCGCGGCGAGAGCGTCGCGCAGTTTGGCGCCGTCGGTCGTGCCGGCGCGCTTGATGGCGTCAGCGAGCACATAGATCGCATCGTAGCCGAGCGCGGAGAACGCGCCGGGGACTTCGCCATTCCACCGGCCCTTGTATTTCGCCACGAATTTTGCGACTGCCGGATCGGTGTTTTCCGCGGAGAAATGTGTGGAGTAGAAGCAGCCGTTGAGCGCCTCGCCGCCGATGCCGAGGAGTTGCTCGTCCTCCCAGCCGTCGCCACCGAAGAAGGGCACCGTGATGCCGAGGTCGCGGGCCTGGCGGACGATCAGTGCGGACTCCGTGTAGTAGCCGGGCACGAAGACGGCGTCGACGCCGGCGGCCTTTACTGCGGTGAGTTGAGCGCGGAAATCCTTGTCGCCCTCGGAGTAATTTTTCTCGGTGGCGATTTCGCCGCCGCCGGCGGTGAACGTTTCCTTGAAGAATTTCGCGAGGCCGAGGCTGTAGGCATTGGAGACACTGGAGAGGACGGCGACGCGCTTCGCCTTGATTTCATCCTTGGCGAACTTCGCCATCACCGTGCCCTGAAATGGATCGATGAAGCAGACGCGGAAGATGTAGTTACCCTTCTTCGTGACCTCGGGATTCGTGGCCGCCGGCGCGATCATCGGGATGTGAAACTGCTGCGCGATCGGGGCGGCTTCGAGGGAGCGGGTGGAGGAAACTTCGCCGATCAGCGCGATCACTTTGTCGCGGGAAATGAGTTTCTTCGCGGCAGTGGCGGACTCGCCCGCCTTGGTCTGGTTGTCCTCGTAGGCGAGTTCGAGTTTTTTACCGAGGACGCCGCCGGCGGCATTGATCTCCTCAATGGCGAGGACGACGCCGTGGTGCGAGGTCTGGCCGAAGCCGGCTTCCTTGCCGGTGAGCGAAGCGTATTCGCCGATCTTGATGGTGTCTTGGGCGCGGGCGGCCAGCGCGAGGGTCGCGACGGCGAGGAGGAGGGTGGGAGTTTTCATGAGGTGAGCGGTGAAAGTTTACGGACTGACGTCTTGCACGAAAGCGAACTTGCCGTTTTTCACGGTGAGGACGACGGCGGATTTTGTCGGGTTGCGCTGGGCATCGAGCGTGAAAACGCCGGTGACGCCGACGAAGCCCGCAGTGGCGGCGAGGGCATCGCGGAGTTTGGCGCTGTCGGTTGTGCCGGCGCGCCGGAGCGCATCGACGATCAGCATGGCGGCGTCGTAGCCGAGGGCGGAGAGCGCGTTGGAGGGCGTATCCCAACGCTGCTGAAAGCGGGCGTTGAACGCGCGGACGAGGGGCGAATGATTTTCGGGCGAGTAATGGGTGACGAGGTAGCAGCCCTCAACGGCCTTGCCGCCGGTCGCGAGAAACTCGGCTGACTCCCAGCCGTCGGTGCCGAAGAGCGGGATGACGAGTCCGAGGTCGCGAGCCTGTTTGCAGATGAGCGCCGCCTCCGTGTAGTAGGCGGGAATGAACACGCCGTCGACGCCCGCCGCGCGGATCGCGGTGAGCTGGGCGCGGAAATCCTTGTCGCCTTCGCCGAATTTCTGCTCGAGCGCGATAGTGCCGCCCTCGGCGGTGAAACGTTCGCGGAAAAACTTCGCGAGCCCGACACTCTGCGCCGACGACACTGACGACAGGATGCCGGCGCGGCGGACCTTCAGGGTGTCCCGTGCGAACTTTGCCGTGATGGTCCCGACGAACGGATCGATGAAGCAGGCGCGAAAAATGTAGTCGCCCTTCGTCGTGACTTCAGGGGCGGTGGCGCCGGGCGAGACGAGCGGGATCTTGGCGTTCTGGCAGATCGGGGCGGCTTCGAGCGTGCGGCTGGAAACGATCTCGCCGAGGATGGCGACGACCTTGTCGCGGGAGATGAATTTCTTCACGATGGTGGCCGACTCGCCGGGTTTCGACTGGTCGTCCTCGGTGAGCAGTTCGAGTTTGCGGCCGAGCACGCCGCCGGCGGCGTTGACTTCCTCGATGGCGAGCAAAGCGCCCTGATGGGAGATCTGGCCGAACGTCGCTTCCTTGCCGGTCATCGAGGCGAACTCGCCGATTTTAATCGTGTCCTCCGCGCAGACGAGGGCCGCGAACGACGCGGCAGCAATGACGATCGAAACAGTCCGGAGAGGAAAACGCATGGGCACGGAGGAAGAAAGAAGGCGGCGAGAGAAGGGCAGGCCCAGCAGGTTTTCAACCAAACTGTTTCCGTGAAGCGGAGCCGCGGTGTGGCGCACCGTTGTTTTGTTCCCGGCGCCGGAGTTTTTTCGGGTTTGGGCTTTGCGTCGAGCGACCGGCGCGTTTTGCTCGCCCCGGTGAACACCTTCGATCGGCACTTGCTGCGGGAGTGGCTGCAGATTCTCGGCCTCGTCCTCGCGGCGACGTGCGGGCTGCTCGTCGTGCAGGTGCTCTACGACGATTTCCGTTCGCTGCGCGAACTGGGTGCGCACGGCTGGGTGCTGTGGGAATATCTGGGCGTGACGCTGCCGAGTTTCCTCGCACTCGTGCTGCCGCTCGCGTTGCTCATTTCGCTCCTCTACACGCTGGGCACGCTGCACCGGGCGAACGAACTCACTGCGATGCGCGCCGCCGGCGTTGGCTTTGGACGGCTGCTGGCGCCTGTCTGGGTCGCAGGTGTGTTGTGCTGTGGGCTCTCGTGGTGGCTCAACACGAGCATTGTCCCCTGGTCCGTCGAGCACTCGCGCGAGTTGCGGGACGACCTGCAATTTCAGCACGATGTCAAAACGCTCACGGCCGACCGCACTGGCGCCGCCACCAGCGTGGCGTTCGACAACCAGCGGGCGCGGCGGATGTGGTTTTTCAACCGTTACTCGCGCTTCACGAAACACGCGTATGGCGTGTCGGTCTCGGAACTCGACGCGCGCCGTCATGAGACTGCGCGCCTCGTCGCGACCGAGGCGTGGTTCGACGCGGCGCGGGGCGGCTGGCAGTTCCAGCGCGGCCGGCTGTTGAGCTTCGCCGCTGAAACGGGGGAGTTGATCGCCGACCAGCCCTTCACCGATAAATTTGTGGCGGCCTACGAAGAAAAACCCGAGCTGATGCTCCTCATCGATCGGCGGCCGATCGATCTTTCGCTGCGCGAGCTGCGGACGCTGATCGATTATCTCACCAGCGAACACAGCCCGAAGGCGGTCGACTACGCGGTGCGCTATTTCGGCCTCATCGCCGACACGCTGAGCCCACTCATCGTGATCGCGATCGCGATTCCGTTTGCGGTGACCGGTGTGCGCGTGAATCCCGCCGTCGGCGTTTCGAAATCCATCGGGCTGTTTTTTCTCTATTACGTGCTGACGAATTTTGCGTCGTCACTCGCCACCAAGGGTTATCTCGATCCGTCGTTGGCGGCGTGGCTGCCGAACGCCGGACTGGCGACGCTGGCGGCGTGGTTTTTCGCGCGGCTGCGGTGAACGGGATCGGTTATTTTTTCCAGACGCGTTCGAGAAACAGGTCACGGGCGCGGAAGTCGTCGGCGTGCGCGGCAGACTGAGTATCGAGATACATCACCGGCCAATCGCCCTTGGCCGCGTAGGCGGGCCAGAGTGGCAGGCCGGGACCGTTGGGATTTCCGCTGCGCGCGAAGTTGGTCCAATAGGATTGGATGCGGTCGCTGATCTCGCGGTCGGTCGGAGTCCACGGCACCTGCGGCTGGGCGTCGAACGATCCAAAGACGTAGAGGATGTCGGCCGAGTGATAGGAGCCGCGCGCAACGCCAAAAAAGTCGGTCGGCGGGGCGCGTTCGAAGCGGTAGCGGTAGACGGATGAGCGGCCGGTTTTCGCCTGCGCTTCCAGCCACGCCCACGTGCCAAACGCGATGAAGCGATCGGCGGCGAACTCGGCGCCGGAGCGCGCGGCCTGCTCGGGCGTAGCGCTCGGATAGAGGCGCAGGAATTCCGCCGCGTTTTCGCCGAACGCCTCACGCGCCGTTTTCTGCATCGCTTCGATCGGTGGCGGGGTCGGGCCGAGCGCTAGGCCGCGCTCGTCGCGGTTCCAGCCGGCGAGCAGCGGGACGTCGTTCTGTTCGCCCGCGGCAAAAATTGCGGCCGCGGTTTTGGGCAGGAAATATCCGTCTACGACCGCGCCGAACCGGATGCCCATCGGGTTGGGTGCCTTTTCAGCCGCCTCCAGCAATGCCAGGGCGGGCAGCGCGCGCAGTTCGGCGATGGTGTGGGCGCCAGTGACGTTGAAAAGCGTCGCGGCGTCCTCGGCGGCGCGGCTTGCCAGCGGCTTTTGCCCGAGCCCGTCGCTGGTAAAGCCAGTGGCTCCGCTTTCGCCGATCGCCTTGTGAAAATATCCTTTCGCGAGCGGCGAGGCCATTTGCGCGCTGACCGACGCCGATCCGGCGCTTTCGCCGAAGAGGGTAATGTTGCCCGGGTCGCCGCCAAATGCCGCGATGTTGCCCTGCACCCAGCGCAGCGCGGCGAGTTGATCGAGGAAGCCGTAGTTGCCGGCGGCGTTCTGGGGCGACTCCGCGATCAGGTCCGGGTGCGTCATGTAACCGAACACGCCGAGCCGGTAATTCATCGAGACGACCACGACGCTGCGGCCCGCGAGATGCGCGCCATCAAAATTTTGCTGGGAGGTGCCGCCGGCAAAAAGGCCGCCCCCGTGAATCCAGACCATCACCGGCAGCTTCTCGGTCGCGTTCTTTGCCGGGGTCCAGACGTTGAGCGTGAGGCAGTCTTCGCTGTAGCCCGCATCACGAAACACATAGTCTTTCCACACCACGACCTGCATCGGACGCGGACCAAACTCCGTCGCCATGCGCACGCCGTCCCATTTCGCGGCGGGTTGCGGCGGCTGCCAGCGCAGCGCGCCGACCGGAGGCGCGGCGTAGGGAATGCCGAGAAAGGCACGGACGTTTCCCTGAAATTTGCCCTGCACGAGACCGGCTTTGGTCGTCACTTGCAGCGAGGGCTCGGCACCGTGCACCGCGACGCCGGCGAGCAAGATTCCACCGCAGACCGCGATCACTTGGGGTAGCTTCATGGACCCTTTTTGCCCGAGTCACGCAAACGGGGCCAGTCTGTATTTTTAGGTGCGCAGGTAACTCGCGCCGTTGATGTCGATGATGCTGCCGGTCATCGTTGCCGGCGCGTCGAGGGCGCAGAACACCGCGGTGTGCGCGATCTCGTCGGCGGTGGCGACGCGGCCGAGCGGGTGCTGCTCGAGGATTTCCGCGGCGCGCGGGCCGGTGAGATAGTCGGCTGCCATGTCCGTCTCGACCCAGCCGGGCGCGAGGCAGAAAACGTAAACGTGAGCGGGCGCGAGTTTCTGCGCGAGCGACTGGCTGAGGGAATTGAGCCCGGCTTTGCTGGCGCCATAGGCCGGCGCGTTGGGCTCGCCGCGAAACGCGCCGCGTGAGGAGATGTTCACGATCCGGCCGCCGCCGGCCGCCGCCATCGCGTTGGCGGCGAGATGCGAGAGATTGGCTGGGCCGAAAAGATTGGTGGCGAGCGTCTGCTGCCAGGCGGCCTGCCAAGCGGCGTAGGCGGTCGTTAGCGGTGGATGATAGGCGTAGGTGCCGGCATTGTTGACGACGACATCGACGCGACCGAACGCCGTCATCACCTCGCGCCACAATTTTTCCACCGCCGCCGCGTCGCCGATGTCGGCGGCGAAAATGGCGTGGCCCTCGCCGGGCAGCGCGGCGAGAGTCGCCTCGGCTGCGGCGCGGTTCTGCTGAAAATGCACCGCGACGCGGCACCCTCGCGCCGCGAGTTGCATGGCGATGGCGTGGCCGATGCCTCGCGAGGCGCCGGTGACGAGAGCGTGCAGCGGAGTTTTCATCAGAATCCGATCCGGCGCCAGACGGCGTTGCTGGGCCACAACATGATCGTCCAGATGACGATGCAGCTGACGTAGGCCAGGAAAACGGCGGCGCTCGCCATGTCCTTGATGCGTTTGGCGAGCGGGTGGTGCTCGGGGCGCAGGTAGTCGATGATGAGCTCTATGGCGGAATTCAGCAGTTCGACGACCAGAATCAGCGCGAGCGAACCGATCATCAACGCGGTCGAGACCGCGTTGACCGGGAGGATGATCGCGACCGGCACAAGCAGCAGCGCAAAGATCAGGCCTTCGCGAAAGGATGGCTCGTGTTTGAGCGCGGCGAAAAATCCCTCCAGCGACCAGCGGATGGAGGTCAGGAAATGGCGGTGGCTGCGGCGTTTGACCTCAGGCGGTTCACCGGAAGGAGACATGGCCGGCACTGTAGCGGAGGCGCTGGCTGCGCGGAAGCCGGAAGTTTTTCCGCGCGACCTAAAAAATCCGCAGCGGGTGCAATTTTGAGTAAACCTTTTCGCGGGGCGCGGGTCTGACTGGTTGCATGAAAACCATCCTTTTCGCTCTTTCGCTGGCGGCCGCTGGTGTCAGCACCGCAACTGCACAGGTTTATCAGCCCAACGTCGTCAACGGTTCGCTCCTTGGCGGCATCGCCGGTGCCATCATCGGCGGGCACAATCACGATCGTTGGGGCGAGGGCGCGCTGATCGGTGCGGTCGCCGGGGCACTCATCGGTTCGGCGGTCGAACCGCCGCGGGCTGTCGTCTATCAGCAACCGCCCGTCAGCGTCGTGCAAACCGTGCCGACGGGGCAGATGGTGCCGACGGCGGCCGTCGTGCCCGCCGCCGGTTATCCGCAAGTGGTCTACTTGCAACAGCCGGCGCAGGTCGTCTACGTGCAGCAATCCGCGCCGGTCGTCTATGCGCCCTATTACGTCGAATCGCCGGTGGGCTACTATGGTTATCCGTCCGCGGTCGTGAGCGTGGGTCTTGGCTACGGTTATGGTCCGCGCGGCGGCTACCGCGGTCGCAACTACCGCCACTGGTAAATCTTCTCACGCCCGAAACCCTGCGTTCACTGAAGCCCGCCGTGGTGCGTCACGGCGGGCTTTATTTTTGGTCGGGCAGCGTGTCATGCCCGAGAGCGAAGTCGGAAAAATCGTTGCACACGTCGTCGTAGGGCCGGTCCTGTTTGTAGATCTGCAGGATGCGGGCGTGCTCGTAGTCGGTGGTCGGGAAAATTTTCGCCGGCTCGCCGGGCAGAAAAATCCCCGTGTAGGCGCGCTGGCGATCGACGAGGCGGCGGATGACGACCATGGGTGGAACGACTCGCGCCAGGCTCAGCGATAGGCGATCGCGAAGAAGCGGCGGAAAGGTTGGAGGACTTTTCCGTCGGGCCGCCGCGGATAGTGGGGTGTGATGGCGGCCAGATAGTCGCGCAAAAATTCCGCCCGCGTCGCTTCGTCGGGCAGCGCCTCCAGAAACGGCGGGAGCGCGGCGCCGCGGTGCCACTCGACGATCTGCTCAGGTCCTTCGAAAACGAAAACATAGTCCGTGAACCACAGTTCGATGCGGGTGGCGAGGGGCGCGAGCAAGTCGTAATAGATCGCCGCGGGCTCGACTTGCCAGGTCACCGGCGGTTGCGTGAAACGGGAGCGCCACACGGCGGACGCTGCGAGCTCGCGCATGAGACGCTGATGCGGATCGCGGAGACTGTGCGGCATCTGAAAGGCCAGCGCGCCACCCGGCGCGACGGCGGCGAAGAGCCGCGGCAGGAGCGTCGCGTGGTCTGGCACCCAGTGGAGGGCCGCGTTGGAGAACACGACGTCGAATACCTCGGTGTTTTCTTGCGCCCACTCGGCGATGCTGTGCTCCCGCCACGTCCAAGTCGGATGACTTTGGCGCGCGGCGGCAAGCATAGCGGGCGAATTGTCGAGCCCGGTGAGCGCCGCCCGCGGCCAGCGGCGCGCGAGGACGGCGGTGCTGTTCCCGGGCCCGCAACCGAGATCGATGATGCGCATCGGCGCCTCGATCGCGATGCGCGCCACGAGGTCGATCGAGGGCTGCGTGCGCTCGTTGGCGAACTTCAGGTATTGCCCGCTGCTCCAGGTGGCCATGGTGAAATTGTTCTCCTTTTCCCTCGTCGCGCACGAGGGAAAATTGTCCTCTCCGGGCAAAAAAAGAGCCCGCATCGGCGGGCTCTGGAAGGGAAACGCAGGGCGCGGCGGCGATCAGTTGTCGCCGGTTTTCTTTGGCGGAGTGGTCGCCGGAATGCTGGTGGACTTGTTGTCGTCATTGCTACCGACGACTTTGACTGGCTTGGGCGTGATGGTGACGGTGAAAGTGCCGATGGTCTTGTTGCCCGCCGCGTCGATCGCAGTGACGGTGACCGTCGTGACACCGATCGGGAAGACCGAATCCGACGCCTTGCTGTAGGTGAGAGTGACCTTGCCGGCGACTGATGCCGTGGCCTTGGCTTCGAATTCGACTTCGGTACCGGCGGCGCTTTCGGCTTCTTCCGTAATGTTCTTGGGCAACACGAGCACTGGAGGCGGGATGATTCTGATCACCTTCACGTTATCCAGCACACCATCCGCGCTGTAGGTGAAGTTGGTCGGATCATCAGAAAGGATCAGCGTGCTCGAGGTGGAGGTCGCAGTGAAGGTGTAGGTGAACGTCGTGAATAGCGACGCCAGTTGCGGGTAACCGGGGAAAGGATGCGCCAATGACCGGGCCAATTTGAGACCCAGACTGCTGTTGCTCACCATGACATCCAACGCCTGCGCAGGGTCTTACCAATTGCCGTAACCGGTGGCGTAATCGAAGGACAGCGTGTATTGCGCGCCAGGAATAGTGGCAAAACTCTGCGAGATGATTCCGCTCGGCACGGTATCGCCAGCGTTGAAAACGGCGCTGCAGACGCCGTCGGTGCCGGCGCTGTGATTATCCACCACCTCATTGATCCCGGAAGGATTGCCGGCGACAGACCAACCTGTAAAGTTGCCTGTCTCAAAGCTGCCGTTTAGGAGCAGGTTTTGGGCTTGCAGGATGACGGCGGTGCAGGCGAGGGCAACGAGGTTGAGGCGTTTGAGGGCAGAAAACCGCGCCGCTAGGGCGGTGGATGCACTGGTGACTTGGGTCGACATCATTGGTTGGGAACTGATTGTTGTTGTGAATTTTAGACTAGCGGGAACGTGGACTGCCTGCTGATGACGGCGGCGGATGGAGACGCGAGTCGTATGGGTATTTCTTGCCGGCATTGTAATGTTCCTACTTCACTGCTCGTCCGATCTTCGGTTCCGGTAATGAGACGGGACCAAGACCTAATTTCACATTTCTCGCCACCGGCAGTATGAACCACGGCGGACCTCGCTGAAATCGCAGCAAATGTCTCTAACCAGTGATCGTGGGGCTTGGGAGTGGGCCCGCAGCGCAATTTTTCGAGCCAGCCAACGGCCAGCGCGTTCAGCCGGAACCCGGGAGATTGAGCCCCGGAAAATATTTTTCGAGACACGTCGGACAGTAGCCGTGCGTGAATTTGGCGTCTGTGTGCTTCATCAGGTAGACTTCCACTTCGCTCCAATAATCTCGGTCGTCGCGGATTTTCTTGCAGCCACAGCAGATGGGAAGAAGGCCTTTCAGCGCCTTCACTTCGGCGAGCGCAGCTTGCAGTTCTTGGTTGAGGCGCCGCAGTTCGAGAAGATCGGCGTGGCGGGCGGTGGCGATGACGATGGCGCGCTCGAGTTCGTCGGCCCGCGGCGGCTTGATGACAAACGCCCCCACGCCGGCCGCCGTCGCGCGTTCGACCAGCTCCGACGCATCGTGCGCCGTGAGGATGACGACCGGAGTGGGGCAGTCCGCTTGGAGGGCCGCGGCCGCGTCGATCCCGTTCATTTCGGGCATGGTGATGTCCATTAGCACGACATCGGGTTTCAAGGCGGCGGTCAGGGAGACCGCCTGCGCACCATCGGGCGCAATGCCGACGACCGTGAGCCCGATCGATTCCAGTTCTCTTTGGGTGAGGCGGGCGACCATGGCGTCGTCTTCGGCGATTAACACGCGAATGGATGGGGATGACTTCATGGTAAGAGCAGTGGCGCGGAGCGCCTACGTGCGGGTTTCTTCCTCCTGCCGGATGCGAATGGTGGTCACCGCACCGTTGTCGTTGGTCAGGGCCACGGTGCCACGGAGCGACCCGGACACCAGTTCACGAATCAGTTTCAGCCCCACGTTGCTCCGCTCGTCTTGCAGCACCTCCGGCGCGTAGCCGGGGCCGTTGTCGTGATAGCGCATCGTGATGGTTTCCGCGTCGCTCTCGGTCTCGAAACGGACGGACACTTCGCCCGCGGAGGCCCCGGCATGTTTCACCGTGTTGGTCGCCAGCTCGCTGAGCACCATCGCAAACGTGCCCGCCTGCCGCGGCGAGACTTTCACCGTCGAAGTGGCGATGAGGATCGTTGCCGGTTTGCGACCTGAAGCGGCGCTCAACGCCGCTCGGATGATCTGCTCGGCCAGTTGATCGATGCGGACCGGGGCCCAAGAGGACTGCGCCAACATCCGGTGGACCTGCAGCAGGCCGCGAATCCGCTGTCCCAGCCGATCCATGACGGGCGAAATCACTTGGGCCGCGGCAGTGGGCGAGTGCTCGCTTTCAAACGCCATCAGCCCGAGCACGGCCGCGAGGTTGTTCGTCACCCGGTGGTTCACCTCGCGCAGGAGCTCATCCTTGATGTGCGCATCGCGTTCGGATTGGGCGAGCAACTCCAGGAGTTGCTCCTCTTGCGCGATGCGTTCGGTCACGTCCTGCACGGTTCCGAAAACACTCAGCGGCCGGCCGTCGGGATCGCGACGGACGGCCCCGAATGAGTCGAGCACCCAGGGCCGGCCGGTGGCGTTGACGACTCGGACGGTGACATGAAAGGGCGTGGCATCGCTCGACAGCGCCTGCTCGAAGGCGGTTTGCATGCTCGCGCGATCTTCGGGGTGAACGAACCGAGCGAACGCCTCGAACGACGGCGTGAACGCGGCCGGCGACTGATCGAACAGGACGAAGGTTTCCTCCGACCATTCGAGTCTTTGCGTGACGAGATCGAAATCCCAGCTGCCGAGTTTTGCGATGTGTTGGGACTCCCGCAGCAGGTGCTCGCTCTTGCGTAATTTCTCCTCGGTCCGCTTCAAGTCGGTGATGTCCTGATTGGTGCCGCGAGTGCCCAGCACGCGGCCCGAAGGGTCGCGCACGACGTTGACGCGCACGATGACATGGCGGAGTTCGCCGTCGCGCCGGCGGATGCGGTGCTCCAGTTGCAAGTGTTCGATCTGTCCCGACAACATTTTCGCCACAACGTCTGGGACGAGATGCTGATCATCCGACGGGATGAATTCGCGGGCGTAAACTTCCGCCGCCATCCGGTAGCCGCCTTCGCGCTCGGCGGTCGTGCCATAGATGGCGTAAAATCGGTCGTTGAAAGTGAAGGTGGAGGTCGCCGCATCCATCTCCCAATTGGCGAGGTGCGCCTGATCCATCGCCTGTGCGAGCTGAGTTTGGATTGATTGCAGCGCGATTTGGGACCGTTTGCGCTCGGCGATGTCGATATTTACTCCGGTCAGACGGACGATCCGGCCAGTCGCGTCTCGTTCCGCTTTTCCCATGCCGCGGAGCCAGCAGGTCTGGCCGTCGGAGCGGCGAATGATCCGGTAGTCCAGATCGAAAGGTACCCCTTGTTCGAGGCAGGCCTTCTCAGCGGTTCCGACGGCTGGCCGATCATCCGGATGCAGCATTTCCCGCCAGTCGGCGACCGAATCCGCACGGTCGGAAGCGAGCCCAAGAAGCTTTTTCAAATGCGGCGAATAGGTGACGCCGTGGCTCGCCACGTCGTAAACGAAGCTGCCCATGTTGCCGATTTCCTGCGCCTGCAACAGTTCTGCGGTGGTTCGATTCAGCGCGAGCTCCGCCGCCTTGCGTGCGGTGATGTCGCGCAAGGCGACGATGCGTGCCGGCCGGCCTTGGAACACGCACGACTCACCCGCTAGCTCGACGGGGAATTGGGTGCCGTCTTTGCGCAGGCCGACTGATTCGAAGATCGGTGAACCCGGCTGTTGAATCGCGGCCGCCACTTTGCTGCGGTGTTCAGGCGGCGCTAATTCCAATACCGGTTTGCCGATCAGTTCGGCGACAGAGGAGCCATGCATTTTGGCGCAGGCACTATTGGCGTCGACGATGCGGCCGTCCTGGTGAACGACACAGCCATCGAAATTCGTCTCCACCAGACGACGATAGCGCCCTTCGACCTCGCGCAGCGCGGCCTCCGTGCGTTTGCGTTCGGTGATGTCGCGACCGAAGAGCTGGACGGTTGGCTGGCCGTCGAGGATCAGGCCGCCGCCGGAGACTTCGACGTCGATGGCCGTGCCGTCGAGGCGCAGAAATTTTTCCTCCATCGGCGGCAGTGTCTGCCCGTCGCCCAAGGCGAGCTGCGCCCGGGCCAACGCGATAGGACGATGATCGGGATGTACCCGTTCGATCATCGGCGTGCCCACCAATTCCTCGGGCTTGGTCGCCCCGAACATTCTGAGCGCGGCGGCGTTGGCGAAAATAATCTTTCCGGCGCGGTGCATCGCGATGCCGTCTGGCGCGGTGTCGACCAGCAGCCGGTAACGCGCTTCGCTCTCGCGCAGGGATTGCTCCGCCCGCTTGCGTTCACTGATGTCGGAATGCGTGCCGGAAAGCATCACGGGTTGGCCGGCGGCATCGCGCTCGACGACGCGGCCGACCGAGTGCAACCACATCCAGCCGCCGGCGGCGGTGCGGCGGCGGTATTCGGTGAAGAGCGTTTGCCCGCTCGCGATGCCGCACCGGAAAATCTCCTCGGTGGCCGGCCGGTCCTCCGGATGGATGTTTTCCAGCCAGTTCGCCTGCGTGCTGGTGAAGGTGGCTGGGTCGTAGCCCAGCATGCGGGCGTATTCCTTGCTCGTCACCACCAGACCGGTGCGCAAATCGAGCTCGAACCAGCTTTGGTGCGCCGCCTCCATCGCCAGGTTGAACCGGGTCTCGTGGCTCTGGCGTTCGGCGGCATCCTGTCCGATGCGGTGCAAGCTCAAGCGGAAGGCCTTGAGGACCGCGTAGGACCACCAACCGATGCAGACGAGAAATCCCGTCGTCGCGAGCCACTGGGTGATCGTCACCGCGTAATTGGGACGCGGCAGCAGCCCGGCATTTTCGGCGACGATCAAGCCGGCGACTGCGAGCGAACTCAGCCCGGTCATCACGGCCAGACCGGGAAACTCGAGAAACAGTCCGGCCGCCAGGACTAGCGCGATATAGAAACCTGCGGCCGGCACCCGGATCGTGCCCAACCGCGCAATCGCCGCCGTGAGCACAATCAAACCCACCGCCAGCAGCGCTCCGCTCGCCAACTTGAGCCGACCCTGAAACACCCATCGGCGCAGCAAGAGCGGCGTGACGGCCATCCCGATCTCCAGCGCGATGATCGATCTGGCGAAGTGGCCCAACAGCGCAGCCGGGATTAAAAAGGCCGTCAATGCCACGGTGGTGAGCAGGGCGTTGTTGAGCATGCGCGCGCGCAGGGTTTTCACCTCGTCGTCCGGGAAGACGGGTGCCGTCAGGAAAGTGCTGTGCAGCCAGTTTTTCATGGTGGTTTACACCGGCGCAGCATATCCCGGAAAATATTTTTGGATGCACGCCGGGCAGTAGCCGTGCGTGAACGTCGCGTCGGTGTGCGCCATGACGTAAACCTCCACCTCCTGCCAATAGTTCTTGTCGTCGCGGATTTTCTTGCAGCCGCAGCAGATCGGCAGAAGGCCTTTCAGCGTTTTCACCTCGGAGAGCGTCGTCGTGAGGTCGCGGTTAATCCGGCGCAGTTCCATCAGATCGGTATGGCGGGACATGGCGACGGTGATGGCCCGATCGAGCTCGGCGCCCTGCGGTGGTTTCACCAGAAACGCCCCCACGCCGGCCGCGGAGGCTCGCGCCACGTCTTCCGCCGTCTCGTGCGCCGACAAAACCACCACCGGGGTCGGGCATTCGTCCTGGATGGCGGCGGCCGCGGCGATGCCGTCCATCTCGGGCATGGCAATATCCATGAGGACAACGCTGGGTTTCAGCGAGCGCGTGAGGGCGATCGCCTGCCGGCCATCGGTGGCCCGGCCGACGACCTTGATCCCGAACAATTCCAGCTCCTGCTGGATCACATCGCCGACGAGGGAATCGTCTTCGGCAATCACGCAGTGCACGGCTTGGTTTGTTTTCATGGGATTAAAAAATTCAGGTGCGGTTTGGCTCCTCGATCCGGAGCCGAAGTTTGATCACGGCACCGGAGTCGTTGGCGAGGGTGAGTTCGCCGCGCAGGCTTTCGGTGATGAGTTTGTCGATGAGGTGCAGGCCGACATTCTTACGCGTGCCGGCAAGGACCTCGGCGGGGAAACCCGGGCCGTTGTCGCGGTAGCACACGGTGACGAACTCGGCGTCGGCGCTGGCCTCAAGTTGGAGCTGGAGAGCCGATTCCGGCCGGCGGCCGTGCTTGATGCTATTGGTCGTCAGTTCATTCAGGACGAGGGCGAGGCTGCTGGCCTGTCGCGGCGAGATTTCCGCCGGGTTCGGGGTTATGGTGATCTGGGCCGCGCGGGTGCTGGGATCGGCGGAGAGGGCGGCGGTGATGATTTTTTCCGCCAGCTGCGCCACCTGCACCGGGGCCCACGAGGTCCTCGACAACAGTCGGTGGGCGGTGAGCAAACCGTGGATGCGCTGGTTCAGCCGGTCGAGCATGGGTTGCACCATGGGACGATCCGCGGGCGTGACGGCTTTCTGCTCGCCAACAAACAAGCCGAGGATGGAGGAGAGAGTGTTGGTCACGCGGTGATTCACCTCGCGCAACAGCTCGCCCTTCGTCCGCGCATCGCACTCGGTTTGGTCGAGCAACACCTGGAGTTTGTGCTCCTGCGAAATTCTCTCGGTGATGTCCCGGGCAATGCCGGTGAGACGAATCACTTTGCCCGCCTCATCCCGAACTTGAAAAGCCCGATCAGCAACCCAGCGCACCGAGCCATCCGGCCGGATGATTCGATACTCGACGGTCGCCGTTGGTTCGTTGCCAAAGAGCCCCGCCAACTCTGCCAAAACCCGCGCCCGGTCCTCCGGGAGAATGGCGTCAGTCCACTCGTGCGGATGGGCATACAGGCTCGCCGCCGAACGGCCCCAAACCAGTTCATAACCCGGACTGACGTAGTGCATGGTGTGAAAGTCGGGCGAAGTAATCCAAAAGACATCGGTGATGTTATCCGCCAACTGGCGAAATTCCTCCTCACTGTTCCGTAGCGCCATCTCGGACCGTTTGATGTCTTCGATGTCGGTGCACGTGCCGAACCATTTTAGAATCGTCCCGTCCGCGGCGCGCATCGGCACTCCCCGGACCAACCACCAGCGGTAAACGCCATCGCCTCGCCGCAGCCGGCATTCGAGTGAATAGGGAGAGGCGTTCTGCACCGCATTTTGCCACGCCTCCCACGCACGCTGCCGGTCATCCGGGTGGAACGGCGTGTTCCAGCCATGGCCGTAGCTCTCCTCTAGAGTCAGCCCCGTGTAGTCGATCCATTGTTGGTTGAAATAGTTGTTCCAGCCGTCGGCCCGGGTGACCCAGACCACTTGCGGCATGGATTCGGCCAAGGAGCGAAACTCCTTCTCGCTCTCTCGCAACGCCATCTCGGCCAACCGTTCCCCAGTGATGTCACGCGCCGTAGCATAAGTGGTGTTTTCCAGCGCGACGTAACTCGCCCGCCACGAAAGCCAGCGCACGGAACCATCCTTGCGCAGGTAGCGATTGACGAAATTCATCGACGCGCCGATCCGAATTTGCCGCGCCATTTCATCGAGGGTGGACTGCCGGTCATCCGGATGCACAAAACTGATGAACGGTTGTCCCAGCAGCTCGGATTCGGAGTAGCCGAGCAGCTTCAGCGCCGCCGGATTCACTCGCTTGAGACTACCACGGGGATCGGCAAAGACCATCAGGTCGGAGGAGAGGAGGAAGAACTTGAAGAATTGCTCTCGTTCCGCCTCCAGCCGCTTGCGCTCGGTGATGTTGCGGACGATGTGCACGGCGCTGACCACTTGACCGTCGCTGTTGCGAATCGGGCTGAAGTGAAGCTCATACCAGTGCCGCTCCAGTGCGGAATCGCCAAACTCCTGGGTGATGGTGAAATCCTCGCCCGCGAAGGCGCGGTCCCAGTGGGCCTTGGACGCGGCGAGGTCGGCGGGCAAATGCGCCAGCGCCGTGAGCATCGAATCGCCCAGCTTGAAGTCGTGGCCGAAGATCCGCAGGCACTCGTCGTGGAAGGCGGAATTGAAGAGCATGTAGCGATACTCCGTGTCGAGCATGGCGATGATGTCGCGACTGCCCTCCAGAATACTCTGCAGCTCCTGGCTGAGCCGCTGCCGTTCGATCTCGACCTGTTTGCGCTGGGTAATATCGGACAGGTAGCCATGCCAGAGGATCGATTGATCCGGTTCGCGATTTGGAATGGCGTTGCCGTCCAGCCAGCGCACCGTGCCATCGGGAAACTTCACCCGATATTGATGCCGCCACGGGATCAGTTCCCGCGCCGATTGTTGGATGGAGGCGACGATGCCATCGTAGTCCTCCGGATGCAGCACGGCGAAAACTTTGGATGCATCCTCGCGGACCTCTTCCGGAGCGAGCCGGTAAATTTCCCGCATGCCCTCGCTCGAAAAGGGAAAACAGGAACGGCCATCGGGAAACAACCGGTATTGATAGACGACGCCGGGCACCCGGCGGGCGATTTGCTGGAGCAACGTCAGCGCCTGCTCCCGCGCTCGTTCCGCCAACTTGCGCGCCGAGATGTCGCGCACGATGACTTGCAGCGTTGGCTTGCCGTCAAGGATCAGGCTGCCGCCAGAGACTTCGGCTTCGATCACGGTGCCGTCCAACCGCAGAAGTTTTTCCTCTAGCAGGGGCAGCGGATGATTTTCCGCCATGGCTTGTCGGACCCGTTCCGATACCTTCGGACGAAAATCCGGATGCACCCGCGCCATGACCGCTGTGCCCTCCAAGTCCTCCGGTTTCGTCGCCCCGAAAAACTGGATCGCGGCGGGGTTGACGAAGGTAATCAGGCCCTCCTGATGCAGCAATATCGGATCAGGTGAATGGTCGATCAAGGACCGGTAGCGCTCCTCGCTCTCGCGCAGCGCTATCTCCATCCGTCGGTTCTCCGTGACGTTGCGCAAGATCACTAGCACGTGGGATCTATTCTCCAGCGTGAAGCTCGACAGGGTCACGTCCAGGTCGAATTCCGTTCCGTCGGCTCGCAGCCCGCGGGTCAGGTAGGCCGCCGGCGCCGCGGTCCCCGCCTGGCGCTGCCGCACAAAGTCGCGGATGCGCGCCCGTTCGGTGGGGGCGATGACCTCGGAGATCGAAGTCCCGATCAATTTCTCAGAAGCGGAGATGCCAAAAAGCCGCGCCGCCGCCGGGTTGCACGCCACCCAAATTCCATTGAGGTGGACGCCGATAGCCTCGTTGGAATTTTCGAGAATTGCCCGCAGTTTGGTTTCGCTGGCCTTTAATGCCTCCTCGATCCGCACGCGTTCGGTGATGTCGACATGCTGAATAATGGCATTGGTCACTTTGCCCTGCGCATCCAGAATCGGCGAAATGCTGATGTCCAAGGAGACCTCCGTGGTTTGCGCGAATTTCATCCCGGCGACCGCACTGGTATCGTAGGCCATGACGAAGCGGGCGGTGGTGCCCCGCGCAAAAACCTCCCGGACCAGAGGCATGAACCCCTGCGCTTCCACCAGATTATCCTTGAAGATGTTATATTTGCCGACGACGTCCTCGTCCCGCGCGCGGAGACGGTCGCGCAACGCCTGATTCAGGCGCAGCAGCGTGCCGTGGTCATCGGAAATCCACATGGCATTGGGACTGTGTTCGATGATGCTGTTGAGAAACGTCTGGGAACGGCGCAACGCCTCGTCGATCTTCCTGACCGCGGTGATGTCGCGGCTGATTCCGAACAAACCCACGATTTTTCCGGCCCTGTCCAGCAGTGGCCACTTGTTGGTGCTGACCCACCCCTGATTGCCAGCGGCGTCATAAAACGAATCGACTTTATTTAACAGTGGCTGGCCATCGCGAAAGACCGGCAATTCCTCCTCGGAATAAACTTGCGCGGTGTCTTTCGGAAAGACCTCGAGATCGTGTTTGCCGATCATATCGCGCCAACTGTTGTGCCCGGTGATGGCGGCCAGCGTCTGACTGCAAAAACGAAAACGGCTGTTCGCGTCCTTGAAGTAGATGAAGTCACCCGTGTTTTCGAGAAAGGCGACGAAATCGCGGTTCAGTTCGCTGATCTTTTCTTCCGCCTCTTTGCGCTCTGCCACAGTGGTGGCCAACGCCAAACCGGTGATGATGACGACTCCCAGAAAAAGCTGCACCATCTGAAGATGTCCTCCGAGATTGTCGCCCCCGAGGGGGAAATCGTTCCGGCCCGTCACCGTGATGCTAATAGCAATCGCTGCGAGCAGGGTCAGCAGCACCGATGTGACTCGAGTTTGAAACCTTAGCCCCGCCCAAATGAGCGGCACGAAAATCCAATATGGTTGGGGCACGATCGGCAATGAGGTGGTGGCGCCGAGAAAGCCGAGCCAGGCGCAGGTGCACCAGACTACGGCGAGCGTCACGACCTCCAGTTGCCACAGCCAGCGTCCACTGGGCCACCGCCAAGGCTGGGCACAGACGACGATCAGCGGCGTCACGAGCAAGATTCCTAGACCGTCGGAAATCCACCATGTCACATAGAATTCGCGAAACGGCACGTGAATGACGAGCCGTGCAACCGACGCGCCGACGAGCGCAGAAACGCCGTTCACCGCGGTCGCGCTCACAGTCAGCGCTACTACTTCGCGGATGCGGACAAACGTCACCCGTTCTTCTCCACACCACCGCGCGAACAACCACCCGCAGGCCAACGGCTCCAGCACGTCAACAAAGTTGAAACCAGCGCTCTTAAGTGCCGCCCGACCCGAAAGTAGATCGACCACGAAGCCGACGATGAAAATAACGGCGAGAATCGACCGCCAGCGTCGCCTTGGGTTGAGCAGCAGCGCTGCCAGCGCCACCCCGCTGGGCGGCCAGATCAAGGTGAGCATCGTTTCCGCGTTCGGAAAAAACAGCGCCAGCTTGACGGAGACCACATACCCCAAGGCGATCAGTGCAAGCCGCCCTGCGTCCCTCCAGCGAGAGTGGTTGGATGGTGCGAGTGGCGGCGGTGCGGAGCCTCGAGTGCTCATGATTACATCACGCGTAAGTCGGTTCGATCATTTCACCCCGCCCATGAGTTTGCGCGTCCATGGCACGAGGGCGAAGAGCGCCAGCGTGGCAAGGCCGACGCCGATGGCTTGGTGCCAGAAAAACGTCGCGAGCTCGCCGGCGTTGTCGCTCGTGAAATCGCCGGCAAGCACCCCGGCGAGTTTGTTGCCCAGCGCGGCGGCGAGGAACCAGATGCCCATCACGAGCCCGAGCAGGCGCGGCGGCGCGAGCTTCGTCATCGTCGAGAGTCCGACTGGGCTCAGGCACATTTCCCCGACCGTCTGGAGAAAGAAAAGTCCGACCAGCCACATCGGGCCGACCTTGCCGGCGCCGGTGAGCTTCGCGGCCGGCACCATCAGCACGAACGACAGCGCGACGAACAGCAGCCCGAGCGTGAACTTCAGCGGGCTCGACGGCTGGCGCGCTCCGAGCTTGATCCAGATGAAGGCGAAAACCGGCGCGAGCAGGATGACCCAGACGGAGTTGACCGACTGCCACCACGACGAAGGGAACGCGTGGCCGAACGCCTCGTTGCGCGTTAGCCGATCGGCAAAGAGCGAAATCGTCGAGCCTGTCTGCTCGAAGATCGCCCAGAAAATCTCCGCGGCGAAAAAGAAAATCAGGATCGCAGCGATGCGCTTGCTGTCCGGATCGGAGCGGAAACCAAAGAAGAGCACGGCGGCGATTTGCAGGCCGAAGAGCCCGTAGACCAGCGCATGATATTCGTCGCTGGCCTTCATCACGACGATGAGCGCGAACGAAGCGATCGCGACGAGGCCGAGTTTGCCCCACGGCCGCGGTGCGTCGGCAGCGGGCGCATGGCCGACGTGGGCGAGGCGGTCGCGTTGGAGCACATACATCACGAGTCCAAACGTCATGCCGACGCCTGCGGCCGCGAAGCCCCAGTGCCAGCTGTGCAGCGGATCGAGGCCCCACGCGCTGAGCTGCGACTTCCACGCGGCGCTCTGCGCGAGCCAGCCGGTGACGAGCGGCGAGAGAAACGCGCCAAGGTTGATGCCCATGTAGAAAATCGAAAAACCGGCATCGCGGCGGGCGTCGTTCGGCGCGTAGAGGCTGCCGACCATCGTGGAGATGTTTGGTTTCAGGAGGCCCGTGCCGAGCGCGATGAGCACCAGTCCGGCGAAGAACGAAGTCTGCGAGGCAAACGCCATCGAGTAGTGGCCGCATGCGATGATGATGCCGCCGCAGAGCACGGCGAGGCGCGCGCCGATGAAGTTGTCGGCGATGAACCCACCCAGAATCGAGAGCAGATAAACGCTCATCGTGTAGGTGCCGTAGATGCCCGCGGCGCGCTTCGTCTCAAAACCGAGGCCTCCGTCAACCGCCGCCTTCGTCATGAACAGAATGAGCAGCGCGCGCATTCCGTAGTAAGAAAAGCGCTCCCACATTTCGGTGAAGAACAGGGTGGTGAGCCCGCGCGGCTGGCCGCCAATCCCGCTCGTGTCGAGGGGCGACTCAGGCTCGGTTTCGATCGGAACGGGGCTGGGGGCGTCCGGGGTAGTTGCCATTCGGAAAAGTCTGCCCTCGGGGCGGCGCGGCGGGCAACGGGGAAAGCTGCGCGCGGATTGTGTTTTAGCTGCGGTCATAGACCGCCAGTGAATCCCTAACAACGTTCACGCGGTGGTCCCGGGCCACCGCCCCCGACAAGCTACGCTTTCGGATGCGCCTTGGCCCACTTGGCGTAGTGGGCGAGCGCGCGCTCCGGGCCGTTGTTATACCACGAGTAACCATTGCGCCGCTCCTTGGAAATCTCGTTTACGTCGTCGTGGATCGACTTGTCGCGGTCGCCGAAGAGCGGGCGGTCGGTGCCGATTTCGTAGTAGCGCGCCCAGATCGGGCCGGCGCCGGGCACCTTGAGCAGCGTGCGGCCGGAGCCGTCCGGTGCGGGGCGATAGGCGAAATCGCGGAGCGCGGTCTTCTCGAACCACGCCGCGGCGGCGTGGACGGAGGCGACGATCGTCGGCGAGGGCGCGGGGAGGTTCATCAGGAAAATCATCACGTCGTCGCTCTCGCTGCCGGACTGCGCGGGCATCTCGTAATTGCGGGCCGAGGCGGGCACGAGCGTGAGCGCATCGTGCTGCTGGCACCAGACAGTGAGACGGCCGTTGGCGACGATCTGGCAGGCGAGGATGCAGGCGACGCCGCGCTGCACGGCGGCAGCAGCTCGGGTGCGCTGGTCGGCGGTGAGAAACGTGAAACCGTTTTGTGCCTCGGCGACCTCGTTGAGAAACGAGAGCACGTTGACGAGGGCGTTGTCGTTGAACGTGATCGTGTCGTGGTAGCCGCCTTCGAGCGGATAGACTTGCGGGAAGCCGCCGTTCGGAAACTGCGCGGCGAACGCATAGTCGAGCCCGCGTCGCACCGAGTCGCGATAGGGCGCGCCCATTTTTTCGCCAAGCGCCGTGGCGACATGCGCGAGAAACCGGAGTTGGGTGATCGTGGCGTCGTTGTCGAATGTGCCGACGTAGTGCCAGCTGGGATCGGCGGGCTTGTCGTTGTCCACCGTCGTGGCGCGGGCGTTGGCGGCGGCCGCAGCGGGCGGCGCGGCATTGCCGGGGGCGAAACGCTCGCCGGGCTGACGGGCGTGATTCGTGTAATTCATGTTTTTGCTCCAGCCGCCGGCCGGCGTCTGAAACGAGAGCACGTTGTCCGCGATCTTCCGGGCTTCGTCGGTGGCGAACGACGCCTCGGGTCGGTTAAGACCCAGGCCGCTGCCGCGACCTTCGGACGGCATGGTGGGCGTGGTGAGATTGTGCGCCTTCATCTCAGCGGCGAAAAACGCCAGGTCGGCGGCGTGCAGTTGCTCGGAGCGGGCGAGGTAGTCGCGCCACGGCTTTTGCTCGGCGGCGGGCAACGCGGCGATCCGCGCGGCGGTGACCGGCAGCGCGGGCGGATTGGTGCCGACGATCGCGGCGGAGAGCAGCGCTGGACTGGCGAGGAGAAGGGCAAGAAAGCCGAGACGGATTTTCATGGAAGGCGAATGTCCGGCGAGACGCGCGATGGTGGGCACGCGTTGCGAAATATTCGGACACGTGTGCGGAAAAGCGATCTACGCCAGAATTGAAATTGTGTCGCCCTCGGCCGGTGCCACGATGGCGCCACCCCATGAACGCTAACCTGTGGATTGCGCCGCTGCTCCTTGTCGTCGGCCTGAGTCTCATCTCCGCGGCGCACGCCGCCCCGAGCCTGCGGCCGGTCGAACTGCGCTGCGAATTTCGCGAGAACCCGCGTGGGCTCGGCGAGGTGTCGCCGCGGCTTTCGTGGAAACTGGCGGCTAGCGATCCGGCCGCGCGCAGTCTTCGGCAGACGGCGTGGCAAGTGCGCGTGGCCTCGACGGCGGCGGCGCTCGCGGCCGGGCGTGGCGATCGGTGGGACTCGGGCAAAATCGCCTCCGACGCGACCAACGCGATCGGCTACGCGGGAGCGGCGTTGCAGTCGCGCGACGTTTGTTTCTGGTCAGTGCGCGTCTGGGATCAGGCGGGCGAGCCGTCGGCTTGGAGCGAACCCGCGAGCTGGACGATCGGTTTGCTCGCCGCCGCCGAATGGAAGGCGGATTGGATCGGACTCGACGCGACGCCACCGGCCGACCGCTCGATCGTGAGCGAGGCGCAGCGGGCGCAGCTGTTCCAGACCGCGTGGATGCGCGCGGACCTCAAGCCGTCAACCCAGCAGCCGCTCGCGGCGAATTTCCGAAAAACGATCACGCTGCCGGGCGATCGCAAAGTGACGCGCGCGACCTTGCTCCTGACTGCCGACATGCGCTGCGCGATTGCGATCAACGGTCGCGCCGTGGCCACCCTCACCCGCTGGGATCGGATGAAACCGGTCGAAGTCACGGCGGCGCTCACGGCCGGAGAAAATGTGGTCGGCCTCGCGATCGAGCAGGACGACGGTTACCCGCCCGCCGCGCTCGGTGAACTCGAGATCGCGTTTGCCGAGGGCGAACCACTGCGGCTCCCCACGGATAAGACGTGGGAGTTTTCGACGACGGGCGCGGACTGGAAGCCTGTGGTGGTCGACGACAAGCTTCGCGCCGAGGGTGGATTTCGCACGCCGTGGGGTACGCCGGAAAATTCGCAGCACTGGCTCGCGCCGGCGCCGTGGCTGCGGAAAAGTTTTTCGATCGCGAAGCCCGTGCAGCGCGCGACGGTTTACGCGACGGCACTCGGGTTTTATGAGTTGCACTTGAACGGCGCGCGGGTGGGTCACGACGTTTTCGCTCCCGGGTGGACCGAGTATACGAAACGCGTCCACTACCAAACCTACGACGTGACCGCGCAGGTGAAACCCGGCGTCAACGCCCTCGGCGCGCTGCTCGGCGACGGCTGGTATGCGGGCATCGCGGGCTACACCGGCAAGCGCCACTACTACGGCGGCAACCCGCGCCTCCGCGCCCAACTCGAGATCGAGTATGCCGACGGCACGCGCGACACGATCGCGACCGACGGATCGTGGCGGGGAAATTTCGGTCCGGTGCGCTACGCCGACCTTTATCTCGGATGCGCCTACGATGCGCGGCTCGAGCGGGACGACTGGGCGCGCGGCAATTTTGACGACAAGAACTGGTCGCCGGTCGCCACCGGCCTGAGCGCGGACGCGCCGAAAAATTTTCTTCTCGAGGCCGGCACGCTCGATCCGGTGCGCGTGCAGGATGAGTTGCCGGCGCGCGCGGTCACACAGCCGCGGCCCGGCACTTACATTTTTGATCTTGGGCAAAACATGGTCGGCTGGGCGCGGCTCACAGTAAACGGCAAGTCCGGCCAGAGACTCACTCTGCGCCACGGCGAGATGCTCAACCCGAACGGCACGCTCTACATTTCGAATCTCCGCGGGGCGACGGCGACGGATGTGTTCTGGCTTCGCGACGGCACGCAGACGCTCGAGCCGTGGGGCACGCTCCACGGCTTCCGCTACGTCGAGATCACCGGCCTCGAGTCGGCGCCGACGCCGGCGATGGTCACCGGTCTCGTCGTGCACAACCCGATGGCGTGCACCGGCGATTTCGAGTGTTCCGATCCGCGCGTGAATCAGCTTTTTCACAACATCGTCTGGGGACAGAAGGGGAATTACCTGGAGGCGCCGACGGATTGTCCGCAGCGCGACGAGCGGCTCGGCTGGACCGGCGACACGCAGTTTTTCATTCGCACCGGACTCTTTAATTTCGAGGCGCCGAATTTCATGGAGCGCTGGATCACGACGATCGCGACGGATTCGCAGGGCGCCGATGGCACCTTCCCCGACACGGTCCCAGCCATCGGCCACAAACCGCATGCGGTAACGGCGTGGGGCGACGCGGCGCTCGTCGTCACGCACACCTTGTGGAAGGTTTACGGCGATACGCGCGTGGTCGAAAAACACTTCGACGAACTCGCGCGCTACATCGCCCATCTCCGCGGCCGGGCGAAGGACGGCATCGTTAAAATCGGCGGCTATGGCGACTGGCTCAACAAGGGCGGCGGCGCGAAGACCGAGGTGATGGACACCGCCTACTACGCCTACCTCTGCGGCCTCATGGCCGATCTGGGTCACGCGATTGGGCGCGAGGCCGACGCCGCGAACTTCGCCGCTGAGCAACGCGCCGTCACCGCCGCGTGGCGACGCGATTTCCTCCAACCGGACGGTGGCATACTAGAGAGCAGCCAGACGGGTTTTGCGCTCGCGTTCACGATGGGCCTGCTGCCCGACGAGATTCAGGCGAAGTCCGCCGAAAAATTTGTCGCCGACATCGCCGGGAAAAATTGGCACCTCGCGACCGGCTTCATCGGCACGCCGCGCCTCCTGCCGGCGCTCCACGCCGCCGGTCGTGACGACGTCGCCTATCGGCTCCTGTTGCAGGATACTTATCCCTCGTGGCTTTTCCAGGTGAAGCTCGGCGCCACGACGATGTGGGAACGCTGGGACGGCTGGACGCCCGACCAAGGTTTTCAGTCGATCGGGATGAACTCGTTTAACCATTATGCGTTCGGCGCGGTGGGCGAATATCTCTACCGCTTCGTCGGCGGCATCGACACGGACGGCGCGGGTTTCCGCGCAATCACGATCGCGCCGCAACCGGCCGCGGGTCTCACCGCGGCGCGCGCCAACTACGACGCGATCACCGGAAAGATTTCCTGCGCGTGGAAAATCGCCGAGGGCAAACTCACGCTCGAGATCATCGTGCCGCCCAACACCACCGCGACCGTGCGCGTGCCGTCAGCGCAGCCCGCCGCCATCGAGGAAGGCGCGACGAGCGCCACCAAGGCGCGCGGCGTCGAATTTGTCCGCGTCGAGCCCGCCGCCGCGATCTTTCAGGTGGGCTCGGGCACCTATCACTTCACGGCCGCGGCGCCGAAAACCTGATCCCGGTCACGCGCATCCGAATTTCTTGAAGCCTTCGAGACCGCGCTTGGTCACGTCGGCCAGTTCCGCGAACAGGGCAGTGTCGACCGCGGTGAAGTTGAAGCACGCCTTGCCCTGCATGCGCTTTTTCAGTGCAGGCGACAGCGACGCCAGCAACGTCGGCGAGCCGTAAATCGGCATCAGGTGAAACGAGACGTAGTTTTTCCCCATTTGCACGGCGGCAAACATCATCGGCCGCCGATTCTTCGGGTGGAGCTTGGGCGAGTTGAGGTAATAGCACTTTGGCGTGTCGTCCACGACGACCATCCGTTGGGCGTAGGGTGTAAGAATCTCGCGCAGCCCGGCGAACACCGGCTGGAAATCGGAGGTAGATCTTTTGGCGGGCATGCCGAAATTGTGGAGCAATCACCCCAACGAGACGAGAATTTCCCGGCATCGCGCCGCAACCGGACTACGATAATGCGGCGAATGGTCCTGACGGCCTCAAGCGTCAGTTGGCTTGGGCGGCGCCTCTGTGAGCGCCTGATTGATCGCCGCGTGGAGTTCCTCCGCCGTGAAGGGTTTAGACAGGGCGCAGCGGGCACCGAGTTTCGCGGCGATCCCGAGATACATCGTTGAGCGCGGTATGCCGCCCGACATCGCGATAATCGGCAGGTTGGGCTGCGCCCGGTGTATTTCGACGATCGTCTCGATCCCTTCCGTGTTCGGCATGATGAGATCCGTGAGCACCAGATCGACGGGCGTGGTCTGAAAAAGTTTGAGACCTATGTGGCCGTCGGCGGCTTGAATGACCGTGTGGCCCGCGATCGACAGATTCTGCGCGATCACACCTCGCAGGTCGTCGTCGTCGTCGATAAGAAGGATGCGGGCCATTGAGAGAAGTGGAGTGAAAAAAGCAGGACGCGGCGATCAAGGCGAGCGTCAATCGCCGGCGCCAACCTCCATAGCGCCCCGACCGCAGTGATGGGACGGTGGCGTGGTTCTAGACAAGAAATCCTTGGGAGAATTCGCACGAAAAACAGGCGATCAGGGAACGCGTGACGCACCGCTTCATCTTGCCTGTTCGGCACAAACCGCCGGCGGCTAAAGTCCGATCCTTGAATTCTCACGCATCGGCATCGGCGGCATTTTTCACCCAAGTTTGACGCGTTTGCGCCGATGGCAGGGAGATATCCGAAATCATGCTCGCGGACTCATCGCTTTCGATTGGCCAGAAGCTCACGCCTGAGGACATCGTGCGTGAGGTGAGGCACCTGCCGTCGGCGCCGAAAGTGCTGCCTCGGTTGAAGCAACTCTTGAGCGACGGCAATTCCGCGATGCACGAAATCGTGGCACTCATTCGGCTCGATCCCGGCATCGCGGTGCGCGTGCTGCAGGCCTCGAACAGCGCCTACTTCAGCAAGGGCGTGCGCTGCTTCACCGTCGATGAGGCGGTGAACCGTGTGGGCTATGATCAAGTTTACGAACTCGTCTCTTACGCCGTCGCCTCGCAGGTGCTGGTGCGACCGCTCGAAGTCTATGGCATCGAGGCGGACGAGCTCTGGAAGCTGTCGGTCGTGTGTGCGATCGCGAACGAGGAACTGGCCGGCCGCTCAGGCCAGGATCGCAACGCCGCCTACACAATCGGTCTGTTGCACGCCGTCGGAATGGTGGCGATCGACGAGTGGGCGTTGCGCAACGCCCGCACGCTGCGTCTGCAGAGCAAGGGTTTTCCGCGCGAGGCGTCGGAGGGCGAACGGGCGGCCCTCGGGTTTACGCAGGCGCAGGTCGGCGGCGCGCTGCTGATCGACTGGGAGTTTCCGCGGTCGATTTCCGAGCCGGTGCGTTGGCAATATTCTCCGCGCAGTTCGGCGAGTCAGATGAAGATGGCGATCACGTTGCACCTCGCGAAGTGGCTGCGCACGGTCGTGTGCGGGCCGGCGGAGCCACTGGCATTGCCGGACGAGGCGCATCTGCGGGCGTTGTCGCTCACGCCGGCTACTCTTTCGGCGATCGCGGCTGATGTGACGCAAAAGATTACCGCCGTCAGTTCGATGCTTGAGACGGCGCCGGAGGAATCGTCGCGCCTCCCACAGTTTCCCGCGAAAGAAGTCTGGTAGTTCTAGACTGGAGTTGCAGGTAAGGTGGACGGTGGAACGCGTGGGTTGGGGTGTGCTTCGCGCACCCGGGCCTCGATTCTCATTTCGATCGCACTTCATTTAAGGCGTGAGGCGGTGGGCCGATGTTGATGATGCAGTCCCGAAACCAAGGAATCGCTCACCGCACCACCACGTCCGCACCACTTTTTCCACGGAAGGAACCATGACCGCAATCTCCACTGCGCCATCGAGCCTCGCGCCTATCGTCAAGCGCGCCTTGGCGGCTGCCCCGCCCGTGGTCGCGCAAAGCGGCAGTCTGACTTTCGCGAAGTCGAATGCCATTGGGGTGGATTCGTCGGTCAAGCTCAGCGATGCCGGCATCAATAGCGCGACAACGAAATTTTCTCTTAGCCTCAATCTTAAAACTGGCCAAAAATATTCGTTTTCCGCGTGGTTTGTCTCGGGCGGGCCGACGGTCACTTTAGTGGACAGTAATGGGAAGAAGACGGCGATCTCCATGAAAAATGGATTCACGATCGCCAAGAGTGGGACTTACCAATTGGTCCTCGAGCGGAGCACGCTCCTCGCCGGAGCGCTCCAGAACATTTCGCTCAACGCCAAATCGCTCTTGCCCACGACGAGTGGCGACAAGCGGATTGATGCGCTCCTGATGGGGGGCACCGATGAATGGTGGCACGCCAGCGACACTGCGGTCACGAAGAGCTCAAACCTGATCACGCCCACGGCCGCGGGGCTGGATGCCAACAGTTCCGCGACGGCGCTGACTTTCAGTTTCCTTTCCACCGCGCACGGCAGCGCCGCCGACCAGAATGGATTTCAGGAGATGACCGTTGATCAGAAAAACGCCGTGCGCCGCGCCTTCCAATACTACGGCAAGATCATCAACGTCACTTTCACCGAAGCCGCCGGTGATGGCACCGGCGACATCAACTTCGGCGCGAACAATCAAAAAGGCGTCAGCGCGGGCTACGCCTACATTCCCAACACCAGTCCGACTCCGGGAAAAACCTACCTCTATTTGGCGAACGATCAGTCGACCAATCTCGACTCGCAGCAGCTGAACGAAGGCGGGTATGGTTGGGAGACCATTCTCCACGAGATCGGACACACGCTCGGGCTCAAGCACCCAGGCAACTACAACGCGGGCGGCGGTGGCACACCCGGTCCTTATCTTTCGGCGGCCGACGACAACCGCCAGAACACGATCATGTCCTACAAGAACAACTCTGTCTCCACCGGACTGAATCCGACGACGGCAATGGGTTTGGATGTGGCTGCACTGCAATATCTCTATGGCGCCAATACCAGCGGTTCCACCGCGACCAACGGAGCGTTTTCGTTCACTGCGGGAAATAACTATTTAGAATCTCTGTGGTCGACCAACGGCACCGACACCATCGATCTCAGCGGGCTCACCAAGTCCAGCAACGTGAACCTCAACGCCGGGACATTTTCCAGCATCAACATCACCGCTCCGGCCAAGAGCACATTCTACTCGGGCAACAACAATGTGTTTCTGGCCTACGGAGCCCAGGTCAACAACGTGACGCTCTCGTCGACCGACGGTGTCGCCGAGTCAGTCACCTTAAATAACGCCTTCAAGTCCGGGTCCTATGACAGCATTGCCTCGGTCAACGCCGCGGACGACAAGATCGTGCTCTCGAAATCCCTGTTTGGCAGTCTGACTGCCAAGAACATCGAGTTCGGCGCATCGGCCACCAAATCCACCTCGAAGATTGTCGTGAACTCCACCACCGGCGAAATCTTTTATGACGCGGACGGCAGCGGAAAAGGAGCGGCAAAAAAGATCGCGCAATACACGGTCGCCCAAGGTCACGGCCAGCTATCCGCCAGTAATTTTTCGTTCGTGGCCTGATGCCCGATTGGGCCTGCAATAAAAGTCAGATCGGTTCCGTTGCGGTTTTCTCCCGCGATCGCCTTCCCACGGAGCAACGCCCTATTCGCAGCGGGCGTAGATTTTTTGCAGCATGGAAAGCGCGGGCGCGGGGCCGGTCGCCGGGGCGCGAGTGTCGCCGAGACTGCACCGGAGGAGGAGTTGTTCGTTTTCCTTGTCGAGCTGGAGAATTTGCAGGATGCGTCCGCGCGTCTGCTCAAGTTGCGCGCGGGTTTCCGGATCGCGGGCGGAGGCGGCGGGGAGGGAGCGAAGGGCGTCCAGCGAGCTATCGAGTTTTTCGAGCAACGCGCGTTTGCGCTCGAGCAGCGCGCCGTCGGGGACGCGTTGGTGTTGGCGCAAGAATCGATTTTCGTCGAGGACGGCTTGGTGGATTTCGTCGCAGAGCGCCTGATGATTCTGCAGGGCGGGAAGCGGGCTCATGGGTTGGCGGCGGTCTTGGGGGCAGCGGTGGTGGGTGGTGGAGTGGCCGTGGTTTTGCCGGTCGAGTTTTCGAAGAAGGCAGTGACTTGGTGAGTCACCTGATCGTGCCACGACAGATTTTCCATCCGCCAGGCGGACATCTTGGAGAGCTCGGCGAGGTCGGGAGCGGGATTGGGTCCGGCGCTGTCGATGATCGTTTGGTAGGAGGTGCGGGCGCGGTCGGGGAGGCCGAGGCGCTCGGAGCAAAGTGCGAGCTGGTAAACGATCGGGAGGCGCCACACCGGTTCAGGCGAGAGTTCGACGAGGCTGGTGTAGATCGCCTGGGCATTGAGCATGTCGCCGCTTTCGAAGAAGTCGTTGGCGAGTTGGTTGCCGGTGCGCCGCTGCCAGTAGACCCAGCGTTTCGGGTCGGCCGAGACGCGAGATTTCTCGGCGTGGAGCAAATCGAGCACGGCGCGAAACGCTTCCTGCGGGCGTTTCAGTTCGCGCAGGGAAACGGCGAGGATGTAGCGCGCCTCGGGAATGTTTTCGTCGTCGGGATATTGCTCAATGAAAGTCTTGAAGCTAGTGACGGAGTTTTCGAGTTCGCCCTGAAGGCGGAGCGAGTAGGCACACTTGAAGGAGGCCCGAGCGCGATCGGCGGGTGCAAGGTCGAGGAGACGGAGGCGGAGGAAGAATTTCGCGGCCTCGGCGAAGTTTCCGGATTGAAAGTGGGTTTCGGCGATTTCGAACTGGGCGGTTTTTGCGAGCAACTGGTAGTGTTCGAATCCTTCGCTGGTGGGCAGTTTGAGGGTGGAGTTGATGACGTTGTAGAAGCGGGCGATCGCGAGTTTGTAGATGCCCATCGAGCGGAGCGTGCGGCCGAGATCGAGATAGGCGTCGGGCGTGCGCTCGTCGCCGGGGTAATCTTTGAGGTAGCGTTCGTAAATGGCGGTGGCCTTGGTGAGTGCGCCTTGGCGCCGGTGCATGTGGGCGAGACCGAGCAGCGCGGACTTTACGTCGGTGGGTGCGACGTGGCGGGCATTCAAGACCTGCCGGAAAGCGATTTCGGCGGAGTCGTAGTCGCCGCGTTCGGTGAGCGCGGCCCCGAGTTTGAGGAGGCCCTGGATTTCATCGGTGGCATGCGCCGGCTTGGCGGCGGCGGGCTCGGGGTGGGCTTCGGCGGGTTTCTCGGGTTCCGCGATCGCCGCGGGTTTGTCCGCGAGCAGGGCCGGATAATCGGCCGGAGATTTTTCGGGGGCCGCTGCCGTGTGGATCGATGCCGGGGGGGCTTCATGGCTCTCGGCCTTCGGACCAGTCTTCAGTTCGACCTTGGGTTCGTCGCCTGCGCGCACGACCGCCATGATGGCCAGGGGAACGCAGGCCAGAGCGAGACGGAGCAGCAAACGGCGACGACGGATCATTTACTTGGACTGGGTGGAAGTGGCGGTGCTAGGCGGCAGCGGAGCAGGTGCAAGTGCGTCACGGGGGACGGGCACGAGCACGTTCACGCCACCGGCTTGGCCGGGAATCTGAAAATACGGGAGAAAGTCTTCGGGACGGATTGTAGGACGAGCGTCATCAGTAATGATTGAGGGAGGTGGCGCCTTGGCGGGCGTGACAGGTTCGGCATGGGCCGGAAATTCAGTGATCGCGGCCAGAGCCGCGGTGGCAGGAGCAAGTTTCGACTCGACGGGCGCCGGAGGCGCTTCGACGAGGGCAACGATCGGGATCGATCGTGCGCCGGCAGCCGGACGCACGGTCAGATCGGGCGGAGGCGGCGCATTTTGAAAGCGCAGCGGCGGCCCGCCGACGATGGCGAGGTAGGGCTGGAGCACAGGCTCCCCGTTGCGGAGATCCAGCGCCGCGCCCAAGTTGGGGTGCGACTCTGAGATTCCCGAAACGAACTTCGGCGCCAGAGTTGGCAGCAACAGGAGCGAGACGTAACGCAACGCCCTGCGCAGGCCAACCGCCTGGTGCGGTGGTTCGCGGTGATTCATTTCGTGTGAGACATTCCATGTTAGTGGGATGGTCTTGATTTTGCCCACGCGTCCTATCGGCACGCCAGGCCGCGCACTGAAATGAATTTACCGATCTATCGGCCGTGGGGTCCGCTCGCCTCCGGCAGGCTCAGGCGGGCACTTTAGCACCGAGGAGGCCGCGGAGTCGCCGGCCGATGTCGTCGAGCCGATAGGGTTTCTGGATAAAATCGCGCTGACCGATCGACTCGAGTTCCTTGCGGGCCTCGGACGTGATGTGCCCGCTAATCACGAGCACGTGCATTTTCGGACGGACGGCGCGGATGACTCTCAGCACATCGGTGCCGCTGGCACCGGGTATGTTGAGATCCAGAAATACGGCGTCGAAGGGGCGCCCGGTGCCTTGAATGTGCTCGATGGCTTCAAGCCCCGACGCGGCCGTGGTCACCCGGTAACCTTTCCGCGCAAACGCCGCCGCGAGCAATTCGCGCAACGGATCCTCGTCTTCGACGATGAGCAAGTGTTCGGTGCCGCCGGGGAAGGAGTCGGACGCGTTG
Organism: uncultured Opitutia bacterium; assembly: GCA_903840415.1. GTDB lineage: Bacteria > Verrucomicrobiota > Verrucomicrobiia > Opitutales > Opitutaceae > CAITWF01. Next base: position 49,556 of record CAIMFY010000074.1, read on the forward strand.
ACGAGTGCGGCGGGGGTCGAGTTGGCCTCCGCCAGTGGCAGATAGGCGCTAAACGCGCTGCCGACCCCGAGCGTGCTTTCGACGTCGAGGCAGCCGTGGTGCGCGGTGACGATGCCGTAAACGACCGCGAGCCCGAGACCCGTGCCTTGGTTGACGGGTTTCGTCGTGAAAAACGGTTCGAAGATGCGGGCGCGGACTTCCGCACTCATGCCGGTGCCGGTGTCGGCGATCCGCAACTGCGCGTAGGTCTTGGCCGGATCGGCGCCGAGGTGCGCGAGCTGGGCGCCGGATTTCGTGCCCGTGGTGATCGTGATCGTGCCGCCGTGCGGCATGGCGTCGCGGGCGTTGACGCTCAGGTTGAGCACGATCTGCTGGATCTGGATTTGGTCGGCGAGGAGCGCCGGCAGATGCTCCTGGAGGTTGAGCTGGAAGGTGACGGTGCGCGGAAAAGTCTCCGCGAGCAGCGAGACGAGTTCGCGGGCGAGCTGGTTGAGATCGAGCGGGTGAAACTTGACGTCGGCCTTGCGGCTGAAGGTGAGGATTTGCTTCACGAGCCCGCTGGCGCGGATGGCGGCGCGATGGATTTCGCGGAGGCTTTTTTCGAGCAAGGCCGGCTCGGGGTTGGAGCCCTGGCAAAATTCCGCGTAGCCGTTGATGATCGCGAGGAGGTTGTTGAAATCGTGCGCGATGCCGCCGGCGAGGGTGCCGAGGCTTTCCATTTTCTGCACCTGACGGAGGTCCTGCTCGAGTTTCTTGCGCTCGGTGACATCCTCGCGCAGGCAGAGAAAATTAGTGATCTCGCCGGCGGGACTGCGGAGGCAGGAGACTTTCACGGACTCCCAGACGGTCTGCGAATCGCCGCGGCGCGTGGTGAGCTCGCCGCGCCATTCCTCGCCGGCGCGAATCGTGGCCCAGAATTTCCGGTAGGAATCTTCATCGGGATGGCCGTCGCGCAGAATCTCGATGCGCTGATCGAGAATGTCCTCAAGCGTGTGGCCGGTGACGGCGATGAACTTGGAATTCACGTATTGCGCGCGGCCGTCGAGATCGGTGATGACGATCGAGACGGGGGACTGTTCAACGGCGCGGGAGAGGCGGTAGAACTGTTCCTCGGCGAGGCGCTGGCGCGTGATGTCGCGACCGATGGCGCGGATGGCGGTGATCTCGCCGGTGGCGTCGCGCAGTGCGGTCTCCTCCCAGTCGAACCAGCGCACACCTTGCGGGGTGCGCCAGCGATGCTGACCGCTGGCGCGGTGCGGTGGCCGGGCGAGTTCGGCGTTGGAGGCGTGCACCGCTGGGAGATCGTCGGCGTGGACGAAATCGGTGAGGTGCGCTTCCGCCAGAGCGGCGGCGGCGAGGCCAAACTTGCGCGCGAAGGACACGTTGGCCGCGAGGATGCGGCCAGAGAGATCGCGGCAATAGGCGCAGTCGGCGCTATTTTCCCACGCGCCGAGCCAGGACTCGACGACGGGAGGACGAGCCGTTTCAACCAGCGGTGCACTGAGTGCGACGGGCATTTGGCGAAGCTATCGGCTCAGCGGCGCGCAACTTGAGGTGCGGCGCGATTAAGCATGCACGAATTCGGAAGCGCGGGGCGATCGGATGGCGGCGCGGTCGGCGATTGGAGCGGGCAGGGGCGCAGCATCGGTGGGCACGGTGGCGCTGGATGCGGTGAGGCCAAGCATCGTCTGCAATTCACCGAGCACGGCACGGAGCGTAGCGACTTCGCCCTGCATCTCGGCGGTGGCGGCGGCCGTTTCCTCGGCGCCGGCAGCGTTGGCTTGCGTGACCGTGTCGATTTGGCTGACGGCGGTGACGACTTGACCTAGCCCGGAGTTTTGCTCCGTAGAAGCGGTTGCGATCTCGGCGACGAGTTCGTCGACCTCGCGGGCGCGAGTGACAATCTGCTGGAGGCTCTGGCTGACTTTGGCGCTGAGCGCGGCGCCATGGGCGCCTTTGGCGATGGAGTCTTCGATTTTTTCGGCGGTCTCATGCGCGGCGACGGCGGAGCGTTGCGCGAGTCGGCGCACTTCTTCGGCGACGACCGCGAAGCCGAGGCCGGCTTCGCCGGCGCGGGCAGCTTCGACGGCGGCGTTGAGCGCGAGGATGTTGCTTTGAAACGCTATCTCGTCGATCGTTTTGATGATTTTGCCGATGTTGCTGCTGGCGATCTTGATGGCGTCCATCGCGACGGCCATGGCCTGCATGTCGGCGGCGCCGGTGTCTGCGGCGGCGCGGGTCTGGCCGGCGAGCGTCTTGGCGCGGGCGGCGCCCTCGGCGTTGCGGCTAGTCAACGAGGAAATTTCCTCGAGTGTGGCGCTCGTTTCCTCGAGCGAGGCCGCCTGATTGCTCGCACCTTCGGAGACACTCTGGCTGGTGCGCGCGACGGTGGCGGAAAGTCCGGTCAGGGTCTCGGAGGCGCCGCCCAGCCGGGTGGCGATGTGGGTGAGCGGTCGCGAGATCGCGCGTTGGAAACGCCACCCAGCGAATGCAAATACGAGCAGCACGACGACGAGGCCGCCGCTCGCGCCGAGGAGGAGGCGCTGAGTAGCCGCATCCCTCGTGGCGATTTCGGCTTGCGCAGCGTGGTCGACGTCCTCGGCGGCCTGGCCGAGCGCGAGCACGACTTTTTCGAGCTGCGGATTATACTGACCGACGTAAAGTTCGAGGGCGCCACCGTTGTTGGCGGTGAGGACTTGATCGACAACCGCCTGGCCCGTGCGGGCGAGCGCGGTGAACTGGGCCGCGAGGGCCGGGACGTCCGCCACGCCGGCGGCGGCCGCGGCGCGCGCGCTTTCGTAGCGTTTCAGGCCAGCCTCGATTTCGTCAGGATCCTTGAGACGCAGTAGCGCTTGGAGCGCCGTCTGCGCGCCGACGAGTCGCTGGAGCGCCTCGTGCGATCGACCATACTCGATGGCGACGCGCCGGGTGAGAGCGGTGTCACCCGCATGAGTGGAGCGCACGAAAAGCGCCGCGCCCGCGGCGAGAAGCGTGATGAGCGCCAGCGCCGCGGCGGTAAACAGCACGAGGCGTGCGCGAATGGTGGCGAATCGGCGCATGGGAATGGGTTGTCGTTTTACTGGGAAAGTTTCGTGATGCTGAGGCCGACGACGAGCGAGCCGATCGGTTTGCCGCCGTCGAGGACGGGCACGGCGATCTGGACCTGCTGCTGGCCGGAGGCCTGGTTCACCTCGATCGGGCCCTGCCACGTCTTGCCGGTCAGGGGCACTTCGTGCTTGGGCATGCCTTTGTGGCACCAGTTGGTGGTCTTGGCGGTGAAGGCGACTTTGTAGCCGGCGGCGTCGGACAGAAACGGCAGCGTGACGAGCTCGTCCTTCTTCGCCTTGAGGAAGGCGCCCGCGGCATTCTTGGAGAAGGCGCGCACAAACGGATCGAGGACGGTGAGCGCGGCCCATTTCTCCTGCGTCATGGCGGCATAATCGGCCGGCAGCGCGGCATTTTGCGCGCGGACGGCGCCGACGATGACGGGGTCGGCGGCCCAGGCGACGATGTCGCTGGTCTTGGCGTCGATCTTGGCCTGGATGGCGGGCGTGATCGATTGCGCGCGAGCGGCGGTGGTAAATGCGGCGACGGCCGCGGCGAAGAGGAGGAGCAGACGGAGTTTCATGGTGATGAGACGAGCGGAGCTTGTGGGGATATTTTGGAGACGCCGCAGCGCGATCAGAACATCAACTGGAAGCGGCCGATGACACGGTCGCCGTGCGGCGTCGGCACGGGTTGGCTGCCGGAGAGGTAGTCGAGCGAGAGCTTGAGGTCGTCGCCCCGGAGGAGGTAGTTCACGCCGAGGGTCCACTCGTTGGTGGTGGTGTTGTCGGTGGCGGTGTTGCTGTCGTAGGTCTCGTAGCGGGCGATGCCCTGCCACTGTTTGGTGAAGTTGTAGGCGCCGAGGACGGACCAGCCGTTGGCGGCGGTGGCTTTGCCGACGGTGGGATGTGAGTCGTTGCGGAGCAGTTCAGTCTGGAACTCGCTGGCGCCGAGGACGAGCTGGGCGTCGAGTCCGGTGCCGTAGCGGCGGCCGGTGAACGTGCCCTTGTCCACCGTCGTGAAATAATTAGCGCCGGTCGTGAGCTTCAGCTTGGTGTCGCCGACTTTGGTGTCAGCGACGACGGCGGCGGTGCGGGCGACCCAGAGATATTTTTGGTTGTCGTTGGTATTTACGTTGGTGCTGGTGCCGTTGTAGGCGCCGAGCGAGTAGCTGACGCGCTTGGCGGCGACCTCGCCGTAAACCATCGCGCCGATCTGGCGACCGAGGGTGAGCTTGTCGTTGGCCAGCGAGCGCTCGATGGAGTAGATCTTGGTGTCGGCCATGAGCTGCTCGTAACCGAAGGGCGTCTTGAACTGGCCGAGGCGCAGGCTCACGGCGGGGAGCTTCGTCCACGATACGTAAGCGTCAGTGAGCTGGCCGGACTGCCCGGTCTTGGCGGCGAGGGAATTGGCGCCGAAGTCGGATTCGATCTTGAACGACAGGTCTTCGACAAACGCGCCGGCGACGAACAGCCGCGCGCGCCGCACCAGAAACCGATCGCTGAGGCCGGCGAAGCGGGTGTCGGGCGACGGACCGCTCTCGAAGTTGGTCTGCACGAAGCCGCCGAGGGCGAGCTTGGTCTCGGCGCCGGCGACCTTGACGACGCTGAGCGGCGTCTTGCCGTCGTAGCCGAACTGGTGCTCAAGGTCGGCAAACTCCTTTAACGTGGGCGCGAGTGCGTCGGCGCTGCCTGTCGCGCTGAGGCGGGCTTCGATTCGGGCGAGCTGCGCTTCGAGGCGCGCGAGCCGTTCTTCGGTTGCGGTCGTTTCGGCGGCGGCGGCAAAAAACGAAAAGCCGGGCGCAAAAAGCCCCAGCGCAATCAGGAGAGCGCGGAATTTCATTCCAGGTGGTGGATTGGTGTGAGGAGGCACGCTCCCGCCCTGTTCTATTAATCGTCCGACCGAAAAAAATCTTAACGCGAAAGTCGCCCGCCAACGCCGTCGGTGCTTACAGCAAACCTTGCAGCATCGCCGGCAAGCGTTGGAGAGAATTGGCGATTGCGGCGCGCGCCAGCGCGGACTCCGGGCCGTCGGCGCCGTAGAGAATTTTCCAACCGTCGAGTTTGAGCCACGCATCCGCCTCGATCGGGGCGATGTGTTCAAATCCGCCAGTCACGCCACTGTGCCGGACGAGCAAATCGGCGACTTGGATCGCGGCGGCAAACAGCCGGTGCCGCGGCGCGCGATCGGGATCGTTGTGGTAGCGGACGGCGGTGATGATTTCCTCGGAGAGTTGGTGGCGCTCAAGATAACGCGCGCCGATCTGGCCGTGATCCCAGCCGATGAGTTCGCGTTCGAACGCGCAGAATTCCGCCGGGTGAGCCGCGCGCCGCCCCATCAACACGCGCAATTCGTCGGGAAATGCATAAGCCATGACAACTTTGCCGACGTTGTGCAGCAGGCCGACGAGGTAATCGGTGTCGTCGTCGATCTGAAACGAAGTGGCGCCGAGGATTTCACGAGTGAGGATCGCGGTGCTGATGCTGTGGCTCCACAGTTCTTTCCACGGCAGGTTCACGGCGGTGGCCTTCTGCAACTGCTCGAGTTCCTCGAGGACCGGGGTGGCCATCGAGAGTTCACGGATTTGGCGCAGGCCCAGGAAAAAGACGGCCTCCTCGATGTTGTTCACACGAGTCGAGAGCCCGAAGTAAACGGAGTTGACCATCCGCAGCAGTCGGGCCGAGAGCGACGGATCGCGGCGGATGACCTCGGCGATTTGCGAGTTGAGGCTTTGGTCGGAGCGTACGAGCTCACCGAGCGCGCGGTTGATGCTTTGGAGCGACGCGAGTTTGGGGCACGCGTCGATGCGCCGGAGGATTTCCTTTTCGGCATACGGAGTGGGCGCGATCGCCGTCGCCGGTGCAGTGGAGTCGTTGAACATGTGGCTCCTATTCATCGGCACGCGGGCGTGGCGCTTGAGCGCGACAGGCCGATTTCGTTGGCGCGAGGGATGTGGCTCAACTACGGCGCGGTGGTGCCGATAACCAAAATGTAACATGCCTTTTGCCTCCGCCATTTCTTGCGCCCGCGCCGTGCAAGTCGCCGAAAATTTGCCGTCCGCTCCGCGCGTCCTCGCCGAGTTGCAGGCGCTCCTGCGAGATGCGAACAACGGGCTCGACGAAATCACTGAGCTGCTGCGCCGCGATGCGGGCCTGACCGCGCGGATTATCCGGATTTCGAATGGCATTGTTTACAACAAGGGCGAGCCGGTCGCCTCGCTGGAGGAGGCGTTGGGTCGCGTGGGCTTTGAGGAAGTCTACCGTCTCACCGGCCTCGCGTCGGTTACGGGGCTGGTGAATTTCCAGCTGCGTTACTACGGTGTGGCGGCGCAGCGGTTGCGGGAAAATTCCGTCTTCGTCGCCGTGCTGATGGAGGAGCTCGCGCAATTCGTGGCGGCCGATGCGCGGGTGAGCTACACGGCGGGGCTGCTCCGATCCGCCGGCAAGATCGCGCTCGATCTGGCGGCGCAGCGCGACCTGCGTTTCGTGCGGCCGCCGGCGCTGTCGCCGGCCGGACTGTTGGCGTGGGAACAGGAATTTTTTGGCCCAACGAATCCCGAGGTCGGCGCCGCGCTGCTGCGCGCCTGGCGCATGCCGCTTGAAGTCTACATCCCGATTCGCGATCACTACCTGCAGAGTTTGGCGGTCGATCCGATCCCGATGGCGAAGCAGCTTTACCTTGCAGCGGGAGCGGCCGACGAAGCGGGGTGGGGCCTCGCCGGCGAAGCGGGCTACTGGGTCGTGCACCGCGATAAAGTGCTCCAGGAATTGAAGCTGGAGCCCGAGATCTTCGGACGGATTGTCGCCCGGGCCCGCGGGAAATTCGAGAAAACCATCTCGATCCTGGCGTGATATTTTCGACGCGGCCGCGCGTTCTTCGCTAAATTTATGATCGGTTCGCACCGATAGCTTTTCCAGCCATGCTTGTTGCCACCTCTTTTCCGCGCGAAAGCCTGCTACACGTCGTCAAGACCCTGCCAGCCGCGCCGCAAATCCTCGCCCGGCTCGGCCGGATGCTGCTCGATCTCAACGCCGATTTGTCCGATGTCACCGCGCTCCTGCGCTGCGATGCCGCACTCACGACTCGCATCATGCGCATCGCCAACAGCGCGATCTACAACGTCGGCACGCCCTACGGTTCACTCGAGCAGGCGCTCGCCCGTGTGGGCTTCAGCGAAGTTTACCGGCTCACCGGTTTCGCGGCCACCGCTCAGCTCAGCGACGAAAAACTTCCGCTCTACGGGATCGACGGCGCGAAGCTCCGCGAGAATGCCCTGCTCACGGCGCTCGTGATGGAGGCGCTGGCCCCGATCGCAGGCGTCGACCAACGGGTGGCTTACACCGCGGGCCTGCTCCGCTCGACCGGCAAGATCGCGCTCAACCGTCTCACCCGTGATCCGGCTTACAGCGGCAGTTATCCGGCGGAGGCCAAACTCCCGCTCGCTGAGTGGGAAACCGATTTTTGCGGGCTCAATAATTGCGAAGCCGCCGCGTTCATCCTGAACGAGTGGCGCTTCCCACCTTCGACGCTCAACGCGATCCAGCAGCACTACACGCCAGTCGCGTCATCGAGCCAGTTCTCGTTTCTGCTCAACCTCGCCGCAGGAGCCGCGGAGCGCTGCGGCCACGGTCTGCCGGGGGAACTCTGTTACTGGGAGCCCACGCCAGAGAAATTTGCCGCCGCCAAGCTCCCCGAAGCGGACTTGGATGAGGCGATGCGCGCCGCGCTGGAAAGATTCGGCCCGGTGCGCGCGGCGCTGAGCTAGTGAAACTCGCCGATCCCGCCTGTCCGTCTGTTGCATAACGCTGGGAAAAAAATCATGGCTGCCTTCGATCACACGCTGGAGATCGAAGGATGGCGCTCCGTTCCGCACTCTTACGCCATCGTCAATCAATTCCAATGCCTACAGATTCTGCGGCGGCCCGAAATCCGGCTCCTTCACAAAGACGTCGCCTATTTCAGTCCGAATTGGCGATCGGTCGGCGGATTGTTTGATGCCAGCGCGGAATCGGCGATAGGCGCGATCCCGCCAGCTGCCACCGGCGAGCGACCGGACGCCCTCCTCCGCATCACTTATCCCTACAATTATTCTCGCTCGCTCGCCAAGCGCACCTGCGTCTTCGGCACAGCGGAATACGGCTGCGTGCCGCGGAAAAACTTTGTTGGGTCGTCGTCGCTCGCGCAGGTGATGCGCGAGACCGATTTCACGCTTGTCACGCCGTCACACTGGTCCCGCCAGGGATTCCTGCGCAGCGGGGCCGATCCGGACCGCGTGGTGGTGATCCCTCACGGGATCGATCCCGCGCTTTATCATCCCATATCCGGGGAACAGCGCGCGGCCCTCAGAACGCAGCTCGGTTGGAACGGATTCGTTTTTCTGACCTTGGGTGCCATGACCCCAAACAAGGGACTGGGGCAGCTACTGAAGGCGTTCGCCCTCGTCGCCCAACGCCAACCGGAGGCGCGGCTGGTTCTGAAAGGGCTCAAGGCTCTCTATCCTTCTCTCAAGATGCTCGAGCACGAATGTGCTGCGCTGACACCAGCCGAAGTCAAAATCGTCCAACCCCGGCTGATCTGGCTGGAGCACACGTTGAGTTTTGCCGACATGGCGCGTCTTTACCAAGCCGCCGACGCCTATGTCTCACCTTACTTCGCGGAGGGATTCAACCTGCCTGCGCTGGAGGCTGCGGCTTGCGGGACGCTGGTCATCTGCACTCGCGGCGGCCCCACGGACGATTTCACGACCCCGGACTTTGCCCTGCGCATCGACAGCGAAGTGCGGCCGGTCGAGTCGGAGGCGGAAGGTCCGCGCATTTTCCTGCACCCGAATGGCGAGCATCTGGCGCACCTGATGGGCGAAGCGATTCAGCGCGATGAATTGCGGAGCAGGGCCCGGGCTGCCGGGCCGGCGTTTACCCAGTCGCGCTTCACCTGGAAGCATGCCGTCGATCAGCTGCTGGAGGTTATGTTCCCCGAGCGGCAGCCGGATTTCAGGCTCCACGGCACGCCGTCCGCTGGCGGGTTCGAGTTGGACGACCTTGCGGCCGACTCGAGTCTTGCAACTAAAAACGCCCACTTCGCATAGTCGCCGCCATGTCGCCGAAAACATTATTCTACGGGGGACAACCGGGCGGCACTCACGGTTGGGGCGTCTGCAACCGGCACCTGATCGACGAACTGGCGAAGCTCACACCGCTCACGCCTTTGTCGGAAGCCCATCCACTGTGGCAATCACCAGCGCTACCAGGCGATTTCTTTACGCCGCTACTTAACCATGATTTTACGCCTTCTGCGCCGGCGCGCGGAGAGCGCAATTTCGCCTACACTTTTTTCGAAGCGGAGCCCAACCAACGATCGGTCGAGAACGCGCGGCGATATGATGTCGTTTTTGCCGGCTCCACCTGGTGCGTCGATTGCATGAATGACCATGGCATCCCCAACGGTGTCGTCCTGGTTCAGGGTGTGGATGCTCGGGTTTTTTGCCCGCAGCCTCCGGCGCGGACGGATGGCCGGTTCCGCATCTTCTCCGGCGGTAAATTCGAGGTGCGCAAAGGCCAGGATTTGGTGCTGCGCGCGTTTAAGATCTTACATCAGAAATATCCGGACATGGTTTTGGTGACCGCTTGGTTCAACATTTGGCCTAAGACGATGGACCAGATGGCGTGTATGCCGGACTTTCGGTTCGAACTGATCAAGGGTTCCTGGGTGGAACAGATGGAGCACGTTTACCAACTCAACGGCATCGACCCGAGCCGCGTCATCACCCTGCCTTTGACCCCGCAGGCGCAGATGGCGAAAATCTACCGCGAGAGCGACGTCGGCCTGTTTCCCAACCGTTGTGAGGGCGGGACGAACCTGATGTTGATGGAATTCATGGCGTGCGGCCGGCCCGCGATCGTGAGCGACGGAACCGGACACCGCGACGTGGTGAACGAAAAGAATTCACTGCTGCTCCGGCGGCTGCCCCAGCTGAATATCATCGGACCCAACAAAGAATTAACGGCGCGTTGGGTGAATCCCACCGTGGATGAAATCATCGCCCAAGTCGAATTTGCCTACCATAACCGGACGGCGGCGGCGGCGTTGGGCGACCAAGCCGCGGCGGACATGAAACTGTGGACGTGGGAGCGGGCGGCCAGAACCATTCTCACACACAAAAGTTGAGCGCGGATGGCCACGCGCACATGGCGGCACAGGCGGCTTCGAAACCGCGGGTGAAGTGTGCCGCGTCGCACAGCGGGCTGGTGCGCATCTTTTCCCGAAGTCCGCGGCGCAACACCGCGAGTTGCGGCAAATCGCGGGCTGCGGCGACGGCGCGGACCACGTAATCGTCCGGCGTCGCGGCGATCCAGTCAGGCAGCCCGACGTGCGTGAGCAGGCTCGCGCCGACGCGGGCGGCGTGAGTGCGGCCGGCGAGCGTGATGACCGGCACGCCCATCCAGAGCGCCTCACAGGTGGTGGTGGTGCCGTTGTAGGGAAACGGATCGAGCGCGAGATCGACATCGTAGTAGAGGCCGAGGTGGTCGGCGACGGACAACTCATCGCCGTTGAGGATCAGGCGCGCGGGCGCGATACCCGCCTCGGCGAAGGCGGCCCGCACGCGATCGGCCACGACGGAATCGCCGAGCCCGCGGGACTTGAGCAGGAGGCGCGCCGCGGGTAATTCGATCAGTAGCCTCGCCCAGAGTGCGATAACTGCGGGAGTGACTTTGGCGAACTGGTTGAAACATCCAAAAGTGATCGCGCCCGATGCAGTGGCGGGCAGATCGTTGACGGGTGGTGCATCGTCGTCGGGCCGATAACATGAAAAATTCGCCGGCAGTCGCACGAGTTTTTCGGCATGCCACGCCTCGGTCTGGCCGGCAGGATCGCAGATGGCATCGGTCAGCCGGTAGTCGATGGCGTCAAGTCCGGTCGTGTTGGGATAACCGATCCAAGTGGCTTGCACCGGCGCTGGGCGGCGGGCGAGGACGAGCAGCCGGTGGCGCGCGGAGTGGCCCGCGAGATCGATCAGCAGGTCGAGGTGATCGGCACGGATGAGGGCGGCGGCAGCGTCGTCGTCGAGGCGGGCGATGTCGCGCCAGTGCTCGGCGAAACCGCGCAGTCGATCGGTGAAACGGTCGGGCGCCGCGACGCTGGCATAACAAAAAATCTCGATGCGTGTACGGTCGTGGGCGGCCAGCACGGGCTCGATGAAATAGGCGACGGCGTGGTGCGCAAAGTCGGGCGAGATGTAGCCGAGGCGGAGCCGGCGGCCGGCGGGTGGCAGTGCGGCGGCGGGCGGCGTGGACAACGGCGCGGCGTAGCGATCTTGCCAGCACCGATGCTCGGCAAAAATTTCGGCGGGGTCGAAGTCGGGCAAGAAATTGAGGGCGAAGAGGAGGTTGCTGTGGGTGTAGGGCCGAGCCTGTCCGGCGAGGGCTGCGCGGTAATGATCGACGGCCTCCGGGAGGCGGCCGGCGGCTCGGCACAGGCGGCCAAGATTGTCATGGGCCGCGGCGTAATCGGGCCGCAGGCGCAGCGCCTCGGTGAAAGCGGCCTCCGCTTCGGCGGAGCAACCGTGCATCAGCAGCGCGTGGCCGAGGATGTTGTGAGCCTCGGGATTTTTCGGATCGAGGGAAAGTGCGCGGCGAAAGGCGGCGATGGCATCGACGCGCGCGCCGCCTTCGAGACAGGCGACACCGAGGTTGAGCCAGATCGCGGCGTGATCGGGGGCGAGGCGAGCCGCCTCGCGCAGAGCGTCGATCGCTTCGGCGTAGCGGCCGATGCTTTTCAGAACATTGCCGGCCTGATGGTGCGCATCGGCGAGCGCCGGATCCAGAGTTTGCGCGCGGTGAAAGGCAGCGAGTGCGTCGTCGGTCCGGCCCAGCCGCCGCAGCGCCAGTCCGTGATGGAGATGAAAGGGCGCCGCTTGGGGCCGACTGGCGACGGCGCGGACGAACAAATTCTCCGCTTGTTGGAAGATCCCTTGGTAGAGTCGCACCTGACCGAGGAGATACAGCGCGTCGGGGTGCGCAGGATCGAGGCGCAGAATGTCTTCGTAAAGGTTGGCGGCTTCAGCCAGCCGGCCGCCTTGGTGCCGCTGCATGGCTTGCTGAAGAAGCGCGGGCATCGGCATCATGTTGGCGAACGAAGGAACGGGGGTGGAGTGTTCCAGTCAACGAAGTGTCATCGCGCGGCAGATGCTGGGCTGCCGGCGAAAATGCACTCAGGCGGTTTGCAACTGAGGCACGCGGTGTTCGGTGCGGCGGCAAAATTCCCGCAGTTGCTCCGTTACCTGCTCCAAGGGGCGCGCCCAGTCGCCGATCGCGGGTTGGCGGAACAGCCGCATCGTCGGATACCACGGGCTGTCGTCGCGGTTGAGCAGCCAGCGCCAGTCGGGCGCAAACGGTAGCATCACCCACACGGGTTTTCCGAGGGCTCCGGCGAGGTGGGCAACGGAAGTGTCCACGGCAATCACCACGTCGAGCTGAGCGATGGCCGCAGCCGTGTCGGCGAAATTTCCCAGGTGCGGCGCGAGTTCGGTGACGATGCCCCGGTTGGCGAGGATCGCCGCATTCGTTGGCGTCGTGTCTTTTTGCAGGCTGAAAAATTGCGCGCCGGGCACATCAAACACCCGCTGAAATTCTGCCAACGGGATCGATCGGTTGTGATCATTTTCGTGCCGCGGATTTCCTGACCAGACCACGCCGATGCGCGGCTGATCGGTCGAGGTGAACCGCTCAGCCCATTCCGCCAGTTTGTCGGAAGGCGGAAAGAGGTAGGGCGTAGCCGACGGAATGCTGCCGATCTCAGTGCCGAAGCCGAGCGGCAGGCTCAGCATCGGACAGTGGCAATCGAATTCCGGCAACGGCTCGCCGCGGGCAAAGACTGCACTTGCTCCCGGAAGATTCGCGAACAACGACTTTAGTGAGGGCTGCACTTCTAAGAATACGGTCGCACCTCGCGCGGCGAGCAACGGGGCGTAGCGCGCAAATTGAATCGTGTCGCCGAGGCCCTGTTCCGCGTGAACAAGGATCGTTTTGCCCGCAAGTGTTTCGTCGATTTGCCAGCGCGGCCGCGTGAAACGAAACCTTTCCGTGACAGGCGTTTTGTAAAAACGAAACTCGTAGTTCCTCCAGCCCCGCCGATAGTCTCCCGTGAGCAGCAGGGCGATACCCTCGTTGTAATGTGCGGCGTGCAGATCTGGGTTGAGTGCGCCGGCGGTGTGAAACTTCTCGATGGCTTCACTGGCGCGGCCGATGGCGAGCAGCAGGTTGCCCAAATTGCTGTGCGTCGCCGCATCGTATGGTTTGAGCGCCATGACTCGGCGGAGAACGGATTCCGCCTCCACCGTCTCGTGCTTCGAGGTCAGGGCCACTGCCAAGTTGTTTAATCCATCGATGTCATCGGGATAAAGCGCTAGCAACTGGTGGGCAACTGCCAGCGCTTCGTCCCAAAGCTTATCGGACCAGAGAGCGATGCCCAAATTGTTCAGGGCGTTGCGCCCGTTCGGCTCGAGTGCTAGCGCCTGCCGGTAAGCCTGGGCGGCCTCGGTGAATCGCCGTTCCTTCTGGAACGTCGTCCCGATGTTGTTCCATGAGCTCGAAGATTCCGGGCGCAGCGTCTGGTGCCGCACATAGGAGCTCCGGGCCTCGGCCCAACGCTCGAGCTTCTCAAGCGCGACGCCAAGTTCGAGCCAGGTGTCCGCGTTGTTTGAATCAAGTGAGAGCGAGTGGTTGTAAGCGGCCACGGCGGCATCGTGCTGGCCGGCCGCGTAGTGCGCCAAGCCGAGCCGATAATACGTGGTCGCGCCATGGGGATTCAGGGTCGCGAGTTGGCGATAAGCCGCGATCGCGCTTTCGAAATCCTTGGCTGCCTCGCAGGCGAGGCCGAGGTTTTTCAGCGCGTCGCAGTAATCCGGTTCTTCTGTGATCGCCCTGTTTGCGAACGACACTGCGTCCGGCGTCCGGCCCAGTTTCAAACACGCCACGCTGAGATTGTTGAGCACGAGGGCCGCACGGGGTTGGAGCGTCAGGGCGGCGAGATAAGCTTCAATGGCCTCCTCCCATCGCTCCAGTGCGGCCAACGCGTTGCCGAGATTGCAGAGCGCTTCGGGAAATTCTGGCCGAAGCTTGATCGCCTGACGGTAGCAGGCCACGGCCTCCGCCAGCTCGCTCTTGGCCTGCAACGCGTTTCCAAGGCTATAGTTAGCCTCGGGAGATTTCGGTTGGTAATGGAGAGCTGACCGCAATACGGAAACGGCCTCATCCGGCCTGCCTTGCGCAATGAAAACTGAGCCCTGCAAACGCAGGGCGTCGGCATCGCTTGGTTGCAGCCGCAGCACTTGCGCATAGGCCAATTGGGCTTCCTCAAATCGGCCTGCGCGGTGCAACATCAGGCCGCGCTCCAAGGCCACTCGCGCACCTTTGGCCGGAGGTTGTTTCAAAAAGCTATGCTGCATCCAGCCATGTATCGTCCATTTTTGCAGGGAGCGTAGTTGAAATAGCTCAAGCTTGGTTGAATTGACGCGTGCCCCGGCACCACCTGCTCGACCTAAGGAGGAAGCTTTGTGCTAGTCGGGTCGAAAGCTCGAGCGAGTGCCCGTGTTATTATCGTTCACACCCTATTATGAGTATGTCCGTGTCTCGCGTCGCAAAGCGTCCGCAGCAATACCGACCGAAGGTGAATCTTCTCGCCACCTAAAGGAAAAAACTGTCCTCGCGTCCGGCGGAAGCGCCGCCAATGCCGCCGGAAACTTGCCCTAAAGACCGGCGGCTTTTGCGCCGAAGGAAACGAAACAGCTCGCACTCCTCCCGATCTATGCACGTTGATTTCCTTATTGTTGGGGCCGGGTTTTCCGGCCTCGTGTTGGCCGAGCGTTTGTCCAACGAGCTGGGTGCCTCTTGCCTCCTCGTCGAGCGCCGCGCCCACATCGGTGGTAACGCCTACGACGAATACGATGACAACGGCGTGCTGATCCATAAATATGGACCGCACTATTTCCGGACCGACAAACAGCCCGTCCTCGACTATCTGGGTCGCTTCACAGCGTGGCGGCCGGTCGACTACCGCGTGCTCTCCTGGACTCGGGATCGCTACTGGCGGTTTCCAGTCAACCTCAACACCTACGAGCAGCTCATCGGCAAGCCATCGAGCGAAGTGGAGTTCAAGGCTTATCTAGAAAAGGTCCGCGTCCCGATCACCGCGCCCGCCAACTCTGAAGAGGTTATCGTCTCGCAAATCGGCTGGCAACTCTACGAGTTGTTCTTCAAAGGCTATACACAGAAACAGTGGCGCAAGAGTCCCGCGGATCTCGATGCGTCCGTCTGCGCGCGCATTCCGCTCCGCACAAACCGCGACGACCGTTACCTCCGCGAGTCGTTTCAGGCGCTTCCGGCGGCGGGCTACACCCGGATGTCCGAGCGGATGCTTGCCGCCTGCTCGCGCACGAAGGTGCTACTAAACGCCGACTACCGTGAAGTGCGCCAGCAAGTGACCTGCCGGAAGCTCATTTACACCGGAGCGATCGACGAATTCTACGACTTTTGCGCGGGTGTGCTTCCCTACCGCTCGCTGCGCTTCGAGGCCGAGCACTTCACCGCAGTGCAACTGGCCGACCGGAGGGTCGTGGCCGGACGCACGGGCGTCTGGCAGCCGGCCCTACAGGTGAATTATCCCAACGAGCGCGACTACACGCGCATCGTCGAGACCAAGCACATCACCGGTCAGACGTGCGATGGCTCAACGATCGTGCGCGAATACCCGCTCGACTACCAGCGCGGTGGCGAGGCCTATTACCCAATCCCGACCGCCGAGGCGCAGCGCCAATACGAGACCTACGCCGCCATTGCCGCGGGTCACCCAGAGATCTACTTCGCCGGCCGGCTCGCAACATATCGCTACTACAACATGGATCAGGTGGTCGATGCCGCGCTCGCTCTCGCCGAACGGATCAAGGCCGACTGGCTGGCGGCAGCGCAGCGCCGCGTGGCGTGAGCGCCACTCTGGTTCGAGCGCATCCGGTTTTTCCACGCTTCCCATGATCTTTCCGCCCGTCACAGTTGTTGTTCCGGTTTACAACGACGCTGCCACACTCGGCGCCTGTGTGCGCAGCGTGCTGCAACACACCCAATATCCCGACTGGCAGTTGCTCGTTGTCGATGACGGTTCCACCGATGGCGGTGTGGACGAAGTGCGGGAGTGGGAGGGCGTGCACTGCGTCAGGATCGCCGCGCGCGGCGGGGTCGCCGGTGCGTTGAACGCGGGGTTTGCCGCCGTGCCCGGTCGCGATGTGGTCCGGCTCCACGCCGATGTGGTAGTCGAGACACCCGAGTGGCTCACGCTGTTGGTCGAAACCGCCCAGACTCAGCCGCGTGCGGCGGTCGTCGGTGTGCGCTTGCTGTATCCAGACGGACTAATCCAGTCGGAGGGCCGGCATATTGTTTCCGGCTTTGGTTTCCACACGGCCCACGCCGACTGCAAAGCTTACCAACCAGATCTCGGGGCCGGTGCCGTCCGCGAGGTGGATTCCGTCGCGGGCGCCCTGGCCTATTACCGGCGCGAGGCGTTCGATTGCGTCGGCAGCCTCGATGAACGCTATGGGCCGGCGTGGCTCGAGGACGACGACTACTGCATGGCCGTGCGCCAGCTCGGCTATAAAGTTTACGTCCACCCCGGGGTGAAGGCGGTCCATTACGTCCGCTCTTGTCCGCCGCTCATGCGGGGGCTAGTCTCCGATTCGAATTCCCTCCTTGCCCGGATCACGCGCGAAATCAAAGAGCGGACTAAGCGCGTCCAAGCCGACTATTGGGAGGCAAAGTGGGGCTGGCATCCTTACCATCCGGACGTCTCGGAAATCCGGCGGCTCTACGGGCACACCGAGATTTGCTGGCAGATTGGCGAAGTGCTGCGCTTCAAGCCTACGGAGGAGTTTCCTGCTGTCGACTGCTGCCTCGTGACTTGGAACAACCTAGCCATGGTCCGCCGCACCTTGGAGAGTCTAGCGCGAACCGACTATCCCGCCGGAAAAGTCCGCGTCTGGGTGACCGACAACGGCAGCACCGATGGCACCGTGCCCTACCTGGAATCGCTGGCGCGCACCTATCCATTCGATCTCAACGTCATCGAGCTACAGCTCAACACCGGAGTCGCCGCCGGCCTGAATCACGCCATCGTCGCCGGCAAGGCGGCGCTCGTCGCCCGACTTGACGACGATATTATCCTGCCGCCGCTATGGCTGAAGACGCTGCTCGCGGATCTGCGCCGACGGCCCTTTGCCGGATGCGCCGGCCCCAAGACGATCCACGACGATCAGCGTGCGGCCATCCAATGGGGCTGCGAATTCTTCTTTCCGATCCACTATACCTGCGGCGAAGAACCCGACCAAGGGCAGTCCGACCACCTCTCCCGGGTCTATCATGTCCCTGGTTGTTGCAACCTGTATCGCCGCGAAGTCTTCGCCCGTTGTGGCCTGATCGACATCCGTTACAGCCCGACCCAGGCAGATGATCTCGATCACCATCTGGCGCTGTTCCATGCCGGTTACGAGGTGATCTACGACGGTCGGATCACCGTCGTTCACAAACGCATCACGGGCTTGGACCAATCCTCCGCCGGCCGGACCAACTCCAGCGCCAACAGCGCCAAGGTGTTCGGCAAGTGGGGCAACAACTGCATCGAGATCGCCGAGAATTCGCTGCTCTACTCTCGCGAAGGCCGCACGCTGCCGGATGACGGCGACACCTTGGTGCTGCTAACCCAAGCGCCGGCACCGAGCGAGTTCCCACGGGCAGCCGCACTAGCGAGGCCCGCCATCCGGTTTGTGATCCGTGGCTATGAGGAACTGAACGGCCGCGTTGTCCCGGGATCTCACGCCAGCCAATTGTGCAGCGAATACCTCGCCCTCGCCGCGGCGCAGCCAAGGCTCAGCAGCGCGGTCGAGATCACGGTGGTCGCGCTCGCGAGCACACCCACCAGCATGGAGGCGTTTCGCGCTCTGGCCGATGTTCTCCATCGATCTGGCGACACGACCCGGGCCACGCAGATCGCTCGGCGGGGACTGCACCTGTTTCCTGACGACATCGTCCTGAAGGAACTTGCAACGGCGACGTGGCAGCAGTATGCCGCCCGGCAATCTCACGCCGGATTTACCGTCCCGGACTTGCGTCTGCCGGAGCCCGCCCGGTCGACGCCGCTGGTGCAGACGGAGCGGGCCGGTCTGCGCGTGCTCATGGTGCATTCGTTCCAGCCGCAGATCGCGGCGACGGAGGTCTCGCCCCTGCGACAACTCGCGCAGCAATTGCAGCACCGCGGCGTTCACGTCGACATCTGCGGCACGGCGCACCCCAACCCGCGCGGCTACGACCTCGTCCATTTCTGGGGCACGGCGTTTCCCTTCCAGATACTGGCGCAAATGAAGGCGGTCCGCACGCAAGCCCCGGAGGTGCCGCGCGTGCTCACCCCGTGCCATATCGACGAACGCGCCCTCGCTTGGGATATGCAGGTCGCAGCGTCGGTTTTCGCGAACGCTGCCGCCGTCCCACAGATCGAACAGCATCTGCAGCAGTTCGCGGCCGGCGGCATGACGCTCAAAGGCGCACCGCGACCGCCCGCAACACGCGAATCGTTCAACTTGAACGGGCGCGACACCTGCCTGCAAAAAGTTTTTCAACTCGTAGATTATCTCCTGCCCGGCAGCCGGCTGGAAACGGCGGAAATCAACTCCTGCTACGGCGTGCAATTGCCCGGCATGATCGTGCCGACGGGCGCGGCACCGGAGGCGTTGGCGGGCGTCACCCCCGCGCCGTTCGTGGAGCAGCACAAGGTGAAGGACTTCATTCTGGCGGTCGGCCCGATCGAGCCGCGCCAGAATCAGGTGATGCTGCTATTCGCCGCCCGGGCGATCGGCCTGCCCATAGTCGTCGTCGGTCCGGTGGTGGATTCCATCTACGCCAGACGCTGCTTGGAATACGCCCCACCGGGAACGCTGTTTCTACCGCACCTGTCGCCCAAGCTGTATTCGTCCGCGCTCAAGGCGGCGCGGGTCTTCGTCCTGCCGGCTTGGGCGGCCGCCTCGGCGCCACATGCCGTGGAGGCTGGATTGGCCGGCTGTCCGCTGGTGCTCAGCGACCGGCTGCTGGAGAAGGAGCACTTTGAGAACGACGCGGTCTTCTGCGGTCCAGCACATTGTAAGGCGATCCGCGATGCAGTGGCGAAGGCGCACAGCCGGTTTGACGCCGATGCGCCGAAGCGCGCCCGACTGCAACAACACTTGGCCGCCCGTTGCTCATGGGAGCAGGTGGTCGAACGCACGCTAGCCGGATATGACGCCGCCCTCGCGGTGCGTGCTTCCCATCCGGAAGGCGCGTGCGCGGCAGTGTGAACATCCGGCCACAGGCCACCACCTCCAATTAATGGGCACTGATCCCCAAGCCGTTGCGGTGCATCTCATCCCTCCCCCCCCACACACTACCCACCCGATTCTGCATCCGAAATCCCGCCGGTGATCGCAGAACCGGAATCGGTTCTGGCGATGGACTTGCGCCTCTATCGCCCGCCGTCCCCGGAATACCGGCAGGCCGGCGCATCCAAGGGCACCCCGGCTTTTGTTCATCGTGGCCGGTTATCTGTCCGCATCGTTTCAGCATCGGCGCGTTGCTGTTTCGGCGGCAGTTGTGGGACGACATCAGTGGGTTTAGTGTTGCGGCCGAAGGCGAACTCGGCGTCGAGGAGTCCGACTTCTGCGCGTATTGCTGGCGATCAGGCGCGGCTGATGTTGGTGAGCCACAGGACGTTTGCGGGCCATGTCGGCTTCTTCCCACAAGCGCCCACATGATCCGATCGCTCGCCGAGCGCCCGCTCAACAAGGCGCCTTGAGCGCGGGGCGGAAGTCTGGCTACGATTGGGCGAAGAGGAGGGCTGTGGATGCGACCCGGCGGCGCAGTTCGTGGCAGACGGAGGCGACGACCGTCTCCCAGTCGCCGATCGCGGGTTGGCGGAACAGGCGCATCGTCGGATACCATGGGCTGTCGTCGCGGTTGAGCAGCCAGCGCCAGTCGGGCGAGAAGGGTAGCAGCACCCAAGTCGGCTTGCCCAGCGTGGCGGCGAGGTGGGCGACCGAGGTGTCAACGGCCAGCACGAGATCGAGCTGGGAAATGATCGCGGCGGTGTCGGAGAAATCGGCGATTTGCGACGTGGGATCGGAGCAGTGGACGTGGGTGGCGAGGGCGGCGGCTTCGGTGGCATTGGGGCCGACTTGCAGGCTCACGAATTCGCAACCGGGCACATCAAACACCCGACGAAACAGCTCGAACGCGATTGAGCGGTTGGCGTCGTTGGCATGCTTAGGATTGCCGCGCCAGACGACGCCCACGCGCATCCGCTCCGTTGGGACGAGGCGTTGCTGCCATTTTGCGAGCCGCTCAGGCGGAGCCTGGAGGTAGGAGGCAGCGGCTGGAATGGTGGCGAGTTGGGTGTCGAGCGCGAAGGGGGCGCTCAGCAGCGGACAATGAAAATCAAACGGCGGCAGCGGTTCGCCCATCGCGATGATCGAGGTGGCACCGGGCGTGCCTTGCAGGATGGCCTTGAGCGCAGGCTGGACTTCGACGTGCACGGTGGCGCCGAGCGCGGCGATGACGGAGGCGTAGCGGATAAACTGAATCGTGTCGCCCAAGCCCTGCTCGGCGTAGAGCAGGAGGGATTTGCCGGCAATGGGTTCGATGCCCCGCCAGAGCGGCTGGGTGAAACCGCGGTGAGGATTATAGTTCAACGTCACCCAACGATATTCGTATTTCAGCCAGGCTTCCTTGCTGAGGTTGCCTTGAAGCAGCCAGACGAGGGCGAGGTCGAATTTGGCGAAAGCGTTTTTCGGATTGAGGGCGAGTGACTGCCGGTAGGCGACCAGCGCTTCGTCGAGTTGGTTGAGCGCGCGGAGGGCGTTGCCAAGGTTGGTCCACGCCTGGAAGAGCTTGGGATTGAATTTGATCGCTTGGAGATAGACCTCGACGGCTTGAGCCGGGCGGCCGCGGGCGGAGAGCACCACGCCAAGGTGGTTGAGCGTCTCGGGTCGGTAGGTGCGAAAGGTGAGGGCGTGTTGCAAAGTAGCCTCGGCCTCGTCGAATTGCTTCATCGCCCCAAGCGTATGTCCAAGGTGGCTCCAAGCCTCGGCCCAGTCGGGTTTCAGTTCAGTCGCGATGCGAAAACTGACGATGGCCTCGGCGGGGCGGTTAGCCCCCTGCAGCGACAGGCCGAGCGAGAAATGCGCGTCGGCGACTACAGGCTCTGCCTCGACTGCGCGCGCCCAAACGGCGGCCGCTTCCGAATAGCGATTGGCGCGAAGCAGCGTTTGGCCGAGATGTCGGAGAGCTTGCGAGTGCCTTGGGTCGTCGTGGAGCACGCGTTGAAAGCACGCGCAGGCGTCGGTCAGCTTGCCGGCGGCGGCCAAAGTTGCTCCCTCTTGAATGTGCCGGGTGGCGGTGATAGCACGGGGGCGCGCAGGGGCGGGAGTCGACATGACGTAGGCCTGAGTCATCGGCGTGGAGCCGGCGAACTTGAGCCCAGATTTTCACGCTGCGTCAAAAGCCCAAACGCCGAAGGCCCCGGCGTTGAGCCGGGGCCTTGTGGGCAGAACACGAAACGAACAGACTGGACTACCCCTTGCGTGGGCCGGCCCAGAAGGGCCGGCCCAACGTCGGGGCCTCCGCAGAGGTCATCTTAGATCCCCCCTTAGGACCGGCCGCCACTGTTGTAGCGGCCGGGCCTTGGGCGAATCAGGACAATCCCTGATGAAGGACCTTACTGGAGCAGCTTCATCGCGCTTTGGGCGCTCTGATTGGCTTGCGACAGCATCGCGGTGCCGGCTTGGACGAGGATGTTCCAGCGGGCGAGCTGGGTCGATTCACTCGCGACGTCGACATCACTGATACGGCTGTTGGCCGCTTCGAGGTTGGTCTTGTTGACCGTCAACACTTCCGAGGCGAAGCCAAGGACGCTCTGCATTGCACCGTTGGTGGCGCGATCTGTGGCAATATTTTTAATAGAGTCGGTGATCGTGCTCAGGGTGCCGATGTCGGCTGCGCTGGTTGCGGTTGCGAGGTCAATCGCGGCGAGGGTGGCTGTCTGCGCACCATCTTCGCTAGTTTGGACCGTAAGGTCGCCACCAGCAAAGAGCGAGATACCGTTGAACGAAGAGGCGGCGAGATTCCCCAGCTCAGTGGAGAGCTGGTCGAATTCCGCGCTGTAGTTCGCCGTATCATCGGTGTTCTTGGTCACGTCCGTATGCAGCGTCGCGAGCTCGCTCATGCGGTCCAGGATCTTGCCTGCCACCTTCATCACACCGTCCTGAGCCTGCAGGAAGGACGTCGCGTTGCCGATGTTGTTGGCAGCGGCGGCCGACCGTTTGGCCGCAGCGGACAACTTCATCGAGACCGCGAGACCGCCAGCGTCATCGGACGGGTTGACGATTTTCGATCCGCTCGAAAGCCGGTTGAGGCTCTTTTGCAGATTGCCGTTGGAGATGGCGAGGTTGTCTGAGGCAACCGTCGCCGCGTAGTTGGTATTAATCACGACTGACATGGTATTTCTTTCCTTGATCTAATGCGACTATCCGTCGTCGCCACGGGTCCTGATAGACGGCGTGGACCGCGCCGTTTGCGGCAAATGCCGCAAAGAGGTTCCGAATCGCCGCGCATGTGGAGTGCGCGGCGGGAGAATCTTATGGGGGAGTGAACTCTCAATGAACGGAACTGACCTAGCCTAACAAACTGGCCTTGGCCCCTTGACCCCGAGACAGACAAACCGCGAAGAGTCGGGCACTGTGCGACCGGCAATCACTCCAGCCGCGCAGTGGGGGGACAGGTCAGGAAACTTACTGGAGCAGCTTGAGCGCGCTCTGCGCGCTCTGGTTGGCCTGCGAGAGCATGGCCGTGCCGGCTTGCACCAAAATGTTGAAACGGGCGAGTTGCGTGGACTCGCTGGCGACGTCGACGTCCATGATGCGGCTGCTGGCCGCCTCGAGGTTCGTCTTGTTGACCGTCAGCACTTCACCGGCGAAGCCAAGGACGCTTTGGGCCGCACCATTGGTGGCGCGATCCGTGGCGAGATTCTTGATGGCGTCGGTTATAGTGCTCAGAGTGCCGATATCAACGGCACTGGTCGCGGTCAGGAGGTCGATCGCGGTGAGCGTAGCGAACTGCGAGCTGTCCTCATTGGTTCCGACCGTGAGGTCGCTGCCGCCAAAGAGGGAATTGCCGTTGAACTGTGTGTCGGCGAGGCCCGCGAGTTCGGTTTGGAGTTGGGTGAACTCCAACGAGTAATTCGCGGTGTCGTCGGTGTTCTTGGTCGGGTCGGTCGCGAGGGTCGAGAGCTCGCCCATACGATCGAGGATCTTGCCGGCGACTTTCATCACGCCGTCTTGCGTCTGGAGCAGCGAGACCGCGTTGCCAATATTAGTGGCGGCGGCGCCGGAGCGACGGGCTGCGGCGGTCAGCTTCATGGACACGGCGAGACCACCAGCGTCGTCTGCCGGGTTAACGATCTTCGTGCCGCTGGAAAGCCGGTTAAGGCTTTTCTGCAAACTTTCGTTGGAGGCGGCGAGGTTGTTCGCGGCGACGGTGGCCGCGAAGTTGGTATTAATGACAACTGACATGGTGATCTTCCTTGATGCTAAGTGTGGCGTCCGGGCCACAGTCGTAATCGGGGGAGCGGCTCCGATTCGCGCCGGTCTTGGCGTTTGCCTTGACAGGGGGAGCAATCGGAACACCGCGCAAAAATCTTTATGTGAACTTGCAAGAATAATTTTCAGGACTTGCGCCGATTTCGCTAAACTTTTTCGGCCTTAATCCGCCCGCCCGTGTGCCGATAGGGGTAAGGGCGAATTGCGCCTCCACACACCTCCACCCATGGGCATTCAAATCTCAGGTCTCGTCGCCAATCAGTCGTTCGACTGGAAATCCATCGTCGATCAGCTCATCGCGGCGGACAGCATTCCGGTCACCACGCTCCAGACGAGCAAGACGGCCAACACCGACAAGGTCACTGCGCTGACCGCGCTGCAAACCTCGCTGCAGGCGTTGCAGGACTCCGTGCAGGCCATCCGGGCAAACGATGTGTTTTCCCAGCGCATGGTGTCGTCCGACACCGCCAGCACGACGTGGAAATCCAGCTCTGTCACTGGCACGGCCGTCGGTAGCTACAAAATCGCGGTCTCCCAACTTGCCTCGGCGGCACAGCTCAATGGAGCGAGCGATATTGGCGCAACGTTGAGCGGCAGTTCCGACGTGAGCAGTGTGACGCTCGCCTCGGTGCGCACTGCGACTGCCGTGACTGCCGGCACGTTCAGCGTCAACGGCAAGCAGGTGACGATCGCCATTACTGACTCGTTGCAGGACGTTTTCGACAAAATTTCCACCGCCACCGGTGCGAAGGTGACCGCCAGCTACAATCCGGCTGCCGATGGCATCAAGCTGACGAGCACCAGCGGCCCGGTCGTCCTCGGTGCGGCCAATGACACCAGCAACTTTCTCGCGGCGATGAAGCTCGCCAACAATGGCAGCGCGACGACTGTGTCGAGCTCGGCTCCGCTCGGCACCGTCGCGACGACCGCGGCGCTCGCCAATTCCGGTTTAACCGGAAGCTTCACCAGCGGTGGTTCCTTTCAGGTCAATGGTGTCTCGTTCAACTACACCAGCACCGACAACCTCGGTGCCATCATCAACCGCATCAACAATTCGACCGCGGGCGTCACTGCGGCCTACGATTCGGCAAATGACCGCGTGACGCTCGTCAACAAATCGACTGGCGACATGGGCATTGGCGTCAGCGATACGACGGGTGGCCTGCTCGCGGCGCTCGGGCTGACTTCTGCCGCCGGTGGGACGCTCCTGCACGGCAAGAACGCTCTCTTCACCATCAACGATGGGGCGACGCTCTCCAGCACGAGCAATACGCTCGACTCGTCGGTCCACGGCATCGCCGGACTGAGCGTGACCGTCAACAGCGCGACCACCCAGACCCTGCAGGTCCAGAGCGATACCACCACAATGCAGAGTGCGATCCAGGACTTCATGGATAAGTTCAACGCCACCCAGGATTTGATCGAAACCGACACCAAAACCACCGTCACGGGCAGCACCGTAGCGACTTCAATCCTCTCGGACAACCGCGAAGTGCAGGACTGGGCCCGCCAACTCCAGTCTCTCGCCTTCGAGACGGTCAGCGGACTGACCGGCACGGTCACTCACCTCGATAATCTCGGGATCGATTTCGACAGTATCACCGGGCATCTTATGATCAAGGACAGCGCCAAACTCGCCACTGCCCTCGGCGACCACCCGGATGACGTGCATTCGTTTTTTCTCCAGCCCAGCGGAGGATTCGTCAGTAAAATATATGGCTACCTGACGACGATCAAAGCCTCTGACCTCTCGCAACAGAGCAAGCTCACCAAGAACAACACCGACATCGATACGCAAATTGCGACCCTGCAAGCCCGCCTCGATAGCGAGCGGACCAACCTGACCGATTCCTTTATGGCGATGCTCGACGCGCAATCCAACGCGCAGAGTCAGAACACCTATCTCAACGACACGTATTTCAAAAGCACCGCGGCCTATTGCTGGGTGGCCCGTTTGGTTTACGGCGCACGCAACCCCCGCTGGCTGGTGTTTCGCCACTGGCTGCTCCATTGTGCGCCGCCGTGGTTCCGCGCCCTTTACATTCGGCACGGCGAAGGTTTCGCCGCCTGGCTGGCCGACAAGCCTTGGCTGCAAGCCATCATCCGCCGCTGGATGGATGCCCGGATCGCCCACCTCGTGCCGGCTCTTTCCTTACCCTGATGAGCTGTCACCACCTCCGTTCTCTCCGGTGGCCGCTGGTCGCAGCGCTCCTCACGCTTCTGCCCGGTTGTATGACTCCCTCCGTCGACGATCCGGCACGGCGCGGTCCGTTTTTCACCCCGATCAACCACCGTGGCGAGCCGAGCCTCGGAGGGATGCGCCGTGTGGTGCTCCTGCCGGTCTGCGGCGGCGCGCTCGCGCCCGTCGAAACCGTGGCCTCGCTCGACCCCGTGATTGTCGCCGCACTCCAGCAACAGCACCGCTTCGAAGTCGTGGTGCTATCGCGTGAACAGTGCCGCCGTCAGTTTCACGTGGAGGAATTTTCATCTGTCGCGGCGCTGCCGCACGATTTTCTCGGCACCCTCCAGCGCGAGTTTGCCGCCGATGGCGTGCTGTTCATCGATATCACGGTCTTCCGCCCCTACCGACCGATCGGCCTCGGTCTCCGCGCCAAACTCGCCACGCTGGACGGAAGTGCGCGTCTGGTCTGGACGTTCGACAACGTCTTCTCCGCCGACGATCCTGCTGTCGCCAACAGCGCCCGTGCCCACTTCCTCGGCAGCGACCGCGGCGGTGTGCCTGCCGACCTCAGCCCGGGCGTCCTCCAGTCGCCGGAACGTTTCGCCGGCTATGCGGCCGACGCCATGTTTGCCACGCTTCCCCCCGTCATCGCCCCAGTGGTGGTGCCGGCGAAACGCTAGGCGCATGGATTCTTTCCATTCTGGTGCAAACGACCCTAAAGTTTGCACTCGTGCGACCGATATTCAGCCCAGCAACCAACGGCGTTCCCTGTAACCGACCTCAGTGGCAGACCGTTTAGTCCTCCGCCATCAGTCACTCGCCAATGATTTCCTCAATGTCTTCGTCTGACCGTGCCGCCCGTCCGGAACTCGTTTCCGCGCCAGGCCCGGTCTCCGCGCGTTCCGCACCGTCTCGGCCCGATCAGATTTCGACCGAGAGCGCTGCGTTTCTGCGCGCCGAGCTGGTTCGCCAACCTGAAATCCGTCCTGAAGTCGTCGAACGCGGCCGCGCGCTCGCGGCCGATCCCAACTACCCGTCTTCCTCCGTGATCCAGAGTGTCGCCGGCAAAATTCTGGCGTCGCCTGATCTCAGCGAAGACGCCAGTTAAGCGTTCTCATGCTTGCGCAAGGTTACGCGCGGACCTACCGCGCCAACGCTGTGCTCACGGCGAGTCCTGGCCAGCTCGTGCTCATGCTCTATGACGGCGCGCTCAAAGCTCTGGCGATCGCGATCGATGCCTTCGCTAAACCGCCGGAGGACTTCCAAAGAATCGAGATCATTCACACGCAATTGATCAAGGCGCAGGCGATCATCCACGAACTCCAAGGCGGCCTCAATTTCGAGGCGGGCGGCGAGTTCGCCCATTCGATGAACCGGCTTTACGACTATCACAACCGCCGCCTGTTCGAGGCCAACCTCCGCAAGCAGATCGAGCCCGTGATCGAGGTGGAGCGGCTTATCCGCGAACTTCGTGACGCCTGGGCTGAAATGCTCTGCAAGCAAGGGGCTGAAACAGGAGGCGAGCGCCTCCACAGTGTGGCCTGACCATGGAAACGCCCGCGCAAACCTGCGCGCGGCTCGTCGCCGCGCTTGAGGAGTTGGTGGCCCGAGAGGCCGCAACGCTGGAAGTGCGCGATTTCGCGGCCGTCGTTCACTTGCAGAAACGCTGTGCCCCACTGGTCGAGATGCTCGGCGCTCACCAGGCCGACGTCACCGATCCCGCGCTACGCGAGCGTATTCGCGCGCTGATCGCCCGCCGGCGACAAACCGGCGAATGGCTTGGCGAACAGATTGAGAAGACGAAACAGGCGCTACAGGAAACGAATGAGAGCCGCCGTCGCATCGCCCAGATCGCGCCCGTTTACGGTGGTGGAAGCGCGCCGGCCCCACACCAGTGGTGCGCGGTGGGGTAGGGCCAGGCGGCGATCGGCGCGCGGAAACCCGATCAATCGATCAACGGATTACGCGGGTAAATACGAATGGCTAATCGCGCCGTCGGATCGTCGCGAAAGCCGCCGTGAAAACGGATTGGCCGTTCGCATCGCCACCGGACTCCCGCGCCGGCACCGACGCAAAAATTTTGTGGCCCCAACTCTAACTCCCGACCGCCATGAGCGGCTCGAGATGCGTTTCGGTCTCGGACTGGAGTGTCGTGATCGACGCGGACGTCGGGCCCTCGAGAAACGCCGATGCGATGCGCGAGGCTGCTAGCTTCCAGTTCAACGACGGAATCGCGTAAACCGGAATCACGGGCTGAGCGTCGCTGTCTTTCCAGTTCAGCGTGGCCTTGAGACAGAGTGAACCGTCGGCGAGCGCGAAGCTTTGGAGAAAAATCGTGCCGCCCGTAACTGGCAACTCGGCCGCTGGGCGAGCTTTCAAGCTCAAGCGCGCGAGGTGGGAGTGAAAATTGACCATCCGTGTGCTTTCCCAAGCACCACCCTCGACAATGGGGGACTCGGCCAACAACGCGTTTTCGATATCGTTCAGGAAGGAGAGTAGGCGCATGGGGGATTCGAGGCTAGTTATCGGCACAATCCAGTTTGGCTTGAAAATTTTTCTAAAGATTTTTTCGGACTGCCGACCTGCTCTGCCAAGTGCCTTTCCGCCGCCATCGGTGGGGTAGCGCGGCGGTGCGATTTCCGCCAAAATCCGAGTAGAACATTTGTTTGAACTGCCGCGGACAGTGTTGCTAGCTAGAGATTGTATCGTCGTTTGTCTTGCCCGCCCTGCTCCAAACACCCGCACCATGTCATTCGAGAAAATTCTGATCGTCGAGGACGACGTGGTGGTTCGTAATCTCCTCCAGGCCATTTTTCTGCGGCATAAACTTCCCGTGGTGTGCGCTTCTACACTGGCCGAAGCGATGGCGCAGCTGGCTCGCGATCAGTTCGATCTCATGCTCTTGGACCTGCGGCTGCCCGACGGCGACGGCCTCAAACTCCTCGAGCATTCCGCCACGCTGCCCGTGCGCCCGCTCGTCGTGATGGTCACTGGCTACGGTTCGATCGAATCGGCGGTATCGTGCATGAGGGCGGGAGCGTTCGACTACGTATTGAAGCCTTTTTCTCCGAGCCAAATCGATGTCATCCTGCGCAAGGCGCAGACCTACCGGCAACTCCTCGGCGTCAACCGTCTGCTCAGCGACGACGCCGCCGACGAGGATGGCGGCCTGGTCGGCCGCAGCCCGGCAATGCTGCGCCTGCGCCAGTTGATCGATCGCGTGGCGCCGACCGATGCGACCGTGCTCATCACCGGCGAAAGCGGCACCGGCAAGGAAATGATCGCGCGCGAATTTTACCGGCGCAGTCCGCGGCGCACCCAGCCGTTCATCAAAGTCAATTGCGCCGCCGTCTCGGAAACGCTCATCGAGAGCGAATTCTTCGGCCACGAGCGCGGCGCCTTCACCGGCGCGACCGAGCGCCGCGAAGGCCGCTTCGAACTCGCGAACAACGGCACGCTTCTCCTCGACGAAGTCAGCGAAATTCCGGGACCGCTTCAGGCGAAGCTGCTTCGTGTGCTGCAGGAACGCGAGTTTGAGCGCGTCGGCGGCAGTCGCACGATCAAGGTCAACGTCCGCATCATCGCGACCTCGAACCGCGATTTGATCGCGCATGTAGGCAAAGGCGAGTTTCGCCAGGATTTGTATTACCGGCTGAATGTGTTTCCTGTCCACGTGCCGGCGCTGCGGGATCGCGTGGACGACATCCCGGTCCTGGCCGAACATTTTCTCTCGCGCTTCGCACGCAAACACGGCGTGAAAGTGACTGGCTTTGCCGACTCCGCTCGCGCGGCGATGATGGGTTATCGCTGGCCCGGCAATGTGCGGGAACTCCAAAACACGGTCGAGCGCGCGGTGATTCTCTCCGAGTCCGGCCGGCCGGTGACGGCTGCCGTGCTCGGCCTCCCCGATCTCGATCCGGTTGATTCATTGGTGACAACCCAGTGGGGCGGCGAGGCCGTGGCCGATCCGGCACCGCCAGCGGTAGAATCGAGCGCCCCCGGCCACTCGCAGTCGATCACTGATGCCGGTGGTCAAGTCATGCGCCTCGAAGAGTTGGAAAAACATGCCATCCGCGCGGCGCTTCGCCAAACGAGCGGCAATCGCACTCAGGCGGCGGCGGCGCTTGGAATCAGCATTCGCACCTTGCGCAACAAACTTCAGGAATACCGCGAGGCCGGCGATCCGATTGATGCCGGGGTCGAGTCGGCTGAAGTGTAGCCTTTGCGCCGGCTTCCAGAGCCGACTCTGGCCTGACATCCGGAAAATGTCAGTGGCACATCGCCCATCAAGGTGCACGGCGAAAGAACTGAAAAGAAATTGCGCAAATTTCTGCGCCGATGCTTTCTTCGTTAAACTGCGGAGTAAACGGGTCGATAGAGCGAGGAACCCGCCACCACACCCTCCTATGCCTTCTACTGTGGAAATTACCGAGTCGCTCATCCGCGACTATATCAACCGCGCCGTCACTGATGTCTTCAAAACGATGCTCGGTCGCGTTCCCACCTTCAGTTCCCCAGCAGACTGGGTTGCGGGTGAACCCCCTAAACCGGTTGGGCCCGTGCACCGGCCCCAAGTGGTCGGCACGGTCGGGTTTATTGGCGAGGTTAACGGACTGATTTACCTCCATCTCGATTTGGACTTTGCCCGTCTCTGCACGCGCAATCTACTTGGGATGACCGAGGCCGAACTCGATGAAGCCGGCGACGAAGTGATCAACGATGCCATCGGCGAGCTGACCAATATGACGGTCGGTAGCTTCAAGAACGGTCTCTGCGATTCCGGCTATCCGTGTATGCTAACGATTCCATCGATTCTGCGCGGCACGAATTTTTCCATCGAACCCACTAGTTCTGTTGTCCGCCACGTTTACCACTTTGACTGCGAGGAGCACCGCGTCGTGGCGGACATCCTCATGAAGCCGAGCGAGTGAACCTCTGACTTTTTTCCCACCATGCGTTACAAAGTTCTTACCGTGGACGACTCCAAGACCGTCCGCATCATCGTGCGCAAGGCTTTCAAGCCTTATGACTGCGACATTATCGAGGCCGGCAACGGGGTCGAGGGCCTCGCGGTCGCCGCAAAAGAAACGCCTTCACTCATTCTTCTCGACGTGACGATGCCTGTAATGGACGGCGTCGAAATGCTGACCAAGCTTAAGTCGGATCCGGCCCTGAAGGGCATCCCCGTGATCATGCTTACCGCCGAGGGCGGCCGCGAACACGTGCTCAAGATCGCAAAGATCGGAGTGCGCGACTACTTGGTGAAGCCCTTCAAGGAGGAAGTGCTTATTGAGAAATGCGGTCGCGTGCTCGACCTAAAACCAATCGCTGAGGCCCCGGCGAAGGCGCGCTCAATTTTCGATCCCGCCGATATTCTCATCGTCGAGGACAAGCCCGCCATCATCCAGCAAATCCAAGAGGGACTCCGTCATACACCTTGGAAAATCAAGGGCGTGGGCACCCAGGCAGAGGTGCTTGGGCACTGTGTGCACACTACTCCGGATTTAATCCTCGTCAGTCTCTCGCTGCCGGAAGAGGCGGCGTTTACCCTCTTCCGTCACATCCGCACCGGCATCAAGACGAAATACACGCCCGTCTTCGGGTTGGTCGTAAAAACGGAACTGGGGCAGCAACAGCAGGCGCAGACAGTAGGATTCTCCGCGATCATTACCAAACCGATCGACATGGCTGAACTCGAAACTAAGATCGCGAAGGCGATGAACCTCGATACGTCGCTGCGTTACTACTCGATGGAGGGTGATGTGATGGTCATGACGTTGCCGGAAAACTGTGCTCCTGCCGTGCTCGCCGAAGTTGGTGCCTACCTGAAGCCGAAATTCGCCGAGGCCGTGGACTCCGGATACAACAAAGTCGTGCTCGATGTCCACCATGTCAAAGCCCTGCACATGGGCATCATCAAACTTCTTTTTCAGGCGATGCAGACCTGCCGCGAACTTGCGATCCAGTCGGCCCTCGTCGGGCACGCGCAAATCGTCTCCGAATGCAAGAGCTTCGAGGACACGCGCGGCTGGACGTTCCACGATTCGCTAGAGGACGCGAAAGCGAGCTTCGGCCGCTCGTCGCCGCAGCTCGCGGCGGTGAGCTGAACCAGACTTGTTAGGGGGTGTGAAAGTTAGATTACGCCAGTGAGCGGGCGGTGCGCAATGTGGGCGCACCGCTCGCCTTCTTTTTGGAAGGTTGGTCCGCGCGGCCGTGCAGCGTCGGGCTAGAACCCGCGTTGCTGGAGCGCCAGGGTCAGCTCCTGCATAAAGGCCTGGGCATCGGCGGCCGAGGGGCGGTAGCCGGGCTGGCTGATTTTAGAAAATCCAGGACGTCCATATTGATCGACCACCCAAGTGCCCGTCACGCCATCGCTGAACGTCACACTTCCACTCGCGATGGCGCCGGGAATAAGGGTGGCTTTGTCGACGCTGACAGTGAGTTTACTTTCGCCGCCCGCGGGCAGATCGTCAGCCAGTTCGGCGTCGGCTACTGAAACTTCTTCGTCCGGGGCTTCGCTTTTGGCGAGGCCGAGCTTTTCCTTGGCCTTGTCGAGAAACCCTTTTTTCTCCGCAGGCTTTTCGGCGGCGGTAGGTTTCGCGGGCGGTGCTTTGGAGACGTCCGACGCGTCGACTTTCGGCGCAGGATCTTTGAGCGAGAGATTAAGGTCGTCCACGAGGAAGCGGACGTCGCGGTAGGTGAGCGAGAGTTTGAACTGCTCGGCAAGTTTTTTCTGGACCGCGGAAAGATTATCACCGGCGGCGACCCAACTGGCGACGGCGGTGGATTGCTCGGGAGTTAGCTGCATGGGAGGAAAGTTGAGGAATGAGTGTTGAGGATTGAGAGACTAAATCAAGCTGCGCGCAATGCACGCGACTCTAACTCTCGCCCACAAACACCCAATGCTCAACTGCGGCCCAATGGGCGCCGCTTACTTCGAGAGTTGGGTCTTCAGAAACTCGACCGAACTGCGCGTGGAGGCGTCCTGCTCGCACATGTTATCGACGGCCTTGCAGGCGTGGATGACTGTTCCGTGGTCACGACCGCCGAAGGCATCGCCGATTTCCTGCAGGGAATGCTTGGTGAGCGTGCGGGCAATATACATCGCGATTTGGCGCGGGATGGCAATGTTGTTGGGCCGGCGCTTGCTCGTCATGTCGCTGTGACGGATCTGGAAGTGATCGGCCACGCGCTTCTGGATCGTCTCGATCGTGAGGATGTTCTGAGCCTGCTCCATCAGCACGTCGTGCAGGAGGCGTTCGGCGGTCGCGAGGTCAATGGGTTTGTTGGTGAGACCGGAATAACTGGCGACCTTGATCAGCGCGCCTTCAAGGCGGCGGATATTTTTTGTGATGTGCTGCGCAATGAAATTCAGGACGTTTTCAGGCAGGTCGCACTTGAGCGTTGCGGCCTTGGCGCGAAGGATGGCTTGGCGCGTTTCGAGATCGGGCGCCTGAATGTCGGCGGGCAGGCCCCACTCGAAGCGGGAGACGAGGCGGGCCTCGAGTTTTTGAATTTCGGAGGCGCGCCGATCGCTGGAGAGAACGACCTGTTTGCCGGATTCGAAGAGGTCGTTGAAGGTGTGGAAGAACTCCTCCTGAATGCGTTCCTTGCCGGCGAGGAATTGGACGTCGTCGATCAGGAGGACGTCGACGTGACGGTAGCGCTGGCGGAACTTCGTCAGCGAATTTTCCTGCAAGGCTTGGATGAACTCGTTCGTGAATTTTTCCGTCGAGAGGTAAGCGACGCGAGCGTCGGGGTTGGCCCGAAGGATGGCGTGCCCAATGGCGTGCATCAGGTGAGTCTTCCCGAGGCCGGTCTCACCGTAAAGGAAGAGCGGGTTGTAAGCCTGCGCCGGCGCCTGTGTGACGGCAAGCGAGGCGGCGTGCGCCATCTGATTATTTGAGCCAACCACGAAGGTTTCAAAGGTGTTGCGCGGATTAAGCGAGCCGGTCGACGGGCCACGCTCATCGTAGCGCGTGGTGCGCCGGGGTGCGGCGGTTGCGCGGCTCCGGCCCACTGCTCCAGCATCGGACGCGGCCCGTGCGGCCGCGGCCGCAGGGGAACGACTGGAGGAATCAGCTTTGCGCAGTGTGACGTTGACCATGCGGCCCGCGGTCAGCCGCAGCCGCTGGGTGATCAAATCGAGATAGTTGTCGTGAATCCAAATCGCCGCGAAGTCATTGGGGACGCCAAGCGTCATCGAATCGCCGGTTGTCTCCAAGCACACCACGGGCTCGAACCACATCTGGAAAACGTCTTCCGGAAAGAGCGACTTAAAGTCGCACTTGACGGTTTCCCAGAGGCTGGGAGTGAGGGACAAAGAGGGCATGGAGGCGGGCGATTGGGCAGCTTTATTCACACTGCACCGAGACGGGACTTTCGCCATGCCGATCTGCAACACATCCGAATCTCCTCGCCGTGCAAAAATTCATGTCCAGCCATCACTGAAATAAGACGCCAATTGATGAAATCATAAACTGTTGATGGCCAGTTAATACCGGTGCACTTGGGTGCGAGATATACTGGATGGGGTTCAAACGACATGGGAAAGAACGAAAGGGCAGAACGAGACAACTGAACGAGGGCGCAGTAACTGTGAACCAAAAAATCATTTCAAGAGCAACTTTCCGACATCTTATTCACAGGCGGGCTGGGCATAACTTTTCTGCTTTTTTCGTTGCCTCGCGGTGGCGGACTTAGGTCGAAAAATCAGGACGCGGTGCGCGCGTAATCCGACCTAAGTTACATGACCGTGAAAGTGGCTTCACAAGCCACGCGTGCGGTTACAATCGTGTGACGATCAGAAAAGCCCGCCTGCGTTCATGAATACGCGGGCGCGCATCACGGATGCGCCGGTGTCGGCTCGACCCATTTTCCGTGCTCCTTAATCAGGGCAATTAGCCGCGCGTCTGCTTCCGCTTGCGGGAGGTTGTATTGGACGCAATTTTTTCCGACGTAGAGATTGATCTTCCCCGGAGCCCCGCCGACGTAGCCGAAGTCGGCGTCGGCCATCTCGCCCGGGCCATTCACGATGCAGCCCATGATGGCGAGTTTCACGCCCTTGAGGTGCCCAGTCTGGGCGCGGATACGCTGCGTGGTCGTCTGGAGATCGAAGAGGGTCCGGCCGCAGCTGGGACACGCGACAAACTCGGTCTTGGAGATGCGGGCGCCGGTGCCTTGGAGGACGTTGTAGGCGAGCTTCGTCGCGCGCACCGGATCTGCCTCGGTTTCGAGGCTCACCAAATCACCCAGGCCATCGCACAGCAGCGCGCCGGTGAGGAACGAGGCTTCGAGGAGTTTGGAGAGAAAAGAATTTTCGCCGCGCACAGCGGTGGCGGCCGTGTTGCGGATCCAAAGCGGCGCGCGCGAGCCGGCGCGATCCAGTGCCGCGCTGAGATCGCGATAGGCGCCGACGCTGTGGGTGGAGGGCGCGTGGACTGTGTCGAGCGTGATGATGAGGTGTTGGTCGCCGACAGTTTTAAGTGTTTCGCGGAGTGCGGTCACTGAGGCGGCGGTGAGTGCGCACACGAGGATGTGGCGGTGGCGCGCAACCAGTTCGCCGAACGCCACGAGTTGCTCCGCCTCGTGCGCCGCGAATGGCCGCACGAGAACCAACCGGCCGCGACTCATCGCGAGCAACGGTTCCAAAATGTCCGGCGTGAGCGTGGTCGAAAGCTCCAGAGCCAGAAACTCGACTGGCAACGGCGTGCTCGCCGCCGCTTCGCACAACGCCGCCAGATCGCCGGGCGTCGCCACGGGGACGAGCAGGCCCTCGGCAGGCGTGTCGGCGAGCGTGCGGGCAGCGAGTTGGTGTGCCGCGTCAGCGAGTTTTACGATCGACTCGACCCGCACAATCACGCGGGGCGGCAGCTCCGGCCCGACGGAACAGTGCTCACTCAGAGCGACCGTTGTCGTCTCGCGTTTGACGAAATGGTAGGGATCGATGCCGTCGGTCTCCGGATTTTCGGTATATTTTTCCGCGCCCCAAAGAGACATCGCCTTGTCCGCGATTGCACGGGCGACGGGGATTTCGTAAACGCTGTCCTCCGTCAGCGAAACGCGAATCGTGTCACCCAGGCCGTCGAGGAGGAGCGAGCCGATGCCGATGGCGCTCTTGATGCGGCCGTCCTCGCCGTCGCCTGCTTCCGTGACGCCGAGATGCAGAGGATAGTGCATGTCCTCCTGCGTCATTCGCGCCACGAGCAGCCGATAAGCCTGAATCATCACCTTGGGATTCGAGGCCTTCATCGAGAGAATGATTTGATCGTAGCGGTGATCGCGGGCGATGCGGAGAAATTCCAACGCACTCTCCACCATGCCGAGCGGCGTGTCGCCGTAGCGGTTCATAAGCCGATCGCTGAGTGAACCGTGGTTCGTGCCGATGCGCATCGCCCGACCTAGTTCCTTGCACCGCCGGACGAGTGGGGAAAACGTCTCGTGCAACCGCTGCAATTCCTCGTCGTAGGCGGCGTCAGAATATTCGCGGACGACAAATCTTTTCTTGTCGGCGTAGTTGCCCGGATTCACGCGAATTTTTTCCACGTGTTCGACGGCTTCCATCGCGGCGCTGGGCAGGAAGTGGATGTCGGCCACCAGCGGCACGTGCGCAAAACCCGCCGAGGAAAACTGCGCGCGAATTTCCTTCAGGCAATAAG
Source organism: uncultured Opitutia bacterium (assembly GCA_903840415.1). Classification (GTDB taxonomy): domain Bacteria; phylum Verrucomicrobiota; class Verrucomicrobiia; order Opitutales; family Opitutaceae; genus CAITWF01. The sequence goes on from CAIMFY010000074.1 coordinate 86,094, forward strand.
CCGCGGCGACATTGGGCGCGGTGATGCGGACGATTTCGCAGCCGACCTCGGCGAGCGCGATCGATTGCGCGACGGTGGCGGCTACGTCCTGCGTGTCGCTCGTCGTCATCGACTGGATCCGAATGGGATGAGTGCCGCCGACGCCCACCCCGCCGACCTTCACCTCGAGAGTGGGACGGCGGACGGTGCGAAATCGGGAGGCGCAATACGACATGGCAGCATCCAGCGTGTCGCGGTTGCCCGCGACCGCAAAAATTATTTGACCGGTGCCGGCTGCGGCTGCGCCGGAGCCGTGGCCTCGACGCGGTCGGCTTTCAGATCGCGCCGCCAGCGCTGCACGTCAAAAAAGCTCACGTAAACGATGAGCGAGAGAATCAGCACGAAGAAAGCGCTCTGCGTCGCGATGATGAAGTTGGCCGGGAGTTCGCGGCGGCGGAGGCGCCCGATCGTTGCGAACAGCACCTGGCCGCCGTCGAGCACTGGCACGGGCAGCAGGTTGAAAATGGCGAGGTTGACGTTGACGAGGATTACGAACCACAGCGCCCGGCGGAAGTCCCACTGCGCCTGTTGATGCAGCGCGCGGGCGATGCCGATCGGGCCACTGAGTTTCGATGGGCCGATGTCGGAGGACGGGCTGAGGAGCGCGCCAAGCGTGCGGAAGGTAGAGACGACGTCGTCGGAGATTTGCGCCCAAGGCGCAGGATGGAGGACGATGATGACGTCACGGTAGCGGAGGCCGATGCGGGCGACGGGTTTGCCGCCAGATTCGTCCGGGTCGAGACGCGGCTGGATTTTGAGGGCGATTTTCTCGGCACCGCGTTGGAATAAGAACTCGGTCGGGCGGCCCGGATTTTTGGCGAGGTGTTCGCTGACAGCCGCACGTTGAAAGACCGGTATGCTGTCGAGCGCGAGGATGCGGTCGCCGGATTTCACGCCGGCGGCCTCGGCGGGCGAGCCGGGCAAGATTGATTCCGCGGTGAGCATGTTTTCGACCGGCTCAATGCCGGCGACGCGGATCTTGTCCTCGCTCATCAGTCGGGGAAAAAGGGTGACGTTGATTTTCTCACCGGCGCGCTCGATGACAAACTGCGACTGCGGGCGACCGTTGGCGGCACGGCCGTTACCGAGCATGACTCCGTTCCAGATGTCCTCGAAATTGTTCACCGCGTGGCCGTCGATCGACCGGACGTTGTCGCCTGCCTGCAGGCCGGCTTCAGCGGCGGGGTTGGTGACCGAGGTGCCGTCGGGGAGTTTGATGGTGGGCGAGATCGCGCCGATTTTGGTCGTGGCGAAGTCGGCGATCATGGGTTGGCCGACAAACCACACGACGCAGGCGAGCGTGAACGCGAAGAGGATGTTGAACGTGGCGCCGGCGACGAGGATGATGAGCTTGGAAACGTAGCCAATCGGCGGGAGTTTCTTCACGTCGGCGGCACTCTCGCCTTCAATGGGGCCGAGGTCCGCGAGTTGCGGCAGCAGCACGTAGCCACCGAGCGGAATCCACGAGAGGCGGTATTCGACGCCATCCTTGCCGCGCCACGACCAGATTGCCGGGCCGAAGCCGATCGAGAAACGCTCGACGTGTGCGCCCCGGCGGCGGGCGGCGAGGAAATGACCAAGCTCATGGACGAAGATCGAGCCGCCGAAAAAGACGACGACGAGGACAAACGACCAAGTGTTGGAGAGGAGGACTTGAAGGGCGTCGGAGGACACGGTGGAGCGCGAGACTACGATTGAAAATGGGCAAGCATAGCGGTGGCAGCGCGACGGGCGTCGGCATCCACGGCTAAGACTGCAGCAAGGCCGGTGGGTTCGAAATTAGGGATGGTGCCGAGAGTGTGCTCGACGACCCGCGGGATCGCAAGGAAGGGAATTTGCGCGTTTAGGAAAGCCGCGACGGCGACCTCGTTAGCGGCATTAAATACGGCGGGCGCGATGCCGGCAGACGTCATCGTCTGTCGCGCCAGCCGGAGCATCGGGAAGCGTGCTTCGTCGACCGGCCGAAATTCGAGGCCGATCGCTTTCGTGAAATCGAGCGTGGTCTCGACGCCCGGTGCGCGGGCCGGGTAGAGCAGGGCGTGCTGGATCGGAAACGTCATCGACGGCGGCGAGAGCTGCGCGAGCATCGTGCCGTCCGTGAATTCGACGAGGCAATGCACGATGCTCTGAGGATGTAGCACCGCGGTGCATTGCTCGGGGCGCAGGCCGAAGAGCCACTGCGCCTCGATGAGTTCGAGGCCCTTGTTCGCAAGCGTCGCAGAATCGACGGTGATTTTCGGGCCCATCGCCCAGTTTGGGTGTTTGAGCGCGTCGGCCGGCGTGGCGTGTGCGAGCTGGTCGGGAGTCCAGTCGCGAAACGCCCCACCACTCGCCGTGAGCACGATGCGGCGCACACCGGCATGCGGGTGGCCTTCGAGGCATTGGAAGACGGCGTTGTGCTCACTGTCGACGGGGAGAAGCTTCACGCCGTGCTGCTTCGCCGCGGCCATCACGAACTTGCCCGCGAGAACGAGGATTTCCTTCGAGGCGAGCGCGAGATCCTTGCGGGCTGCGAGGGCGGCGAGGGCGGGTTCGAGCCCGGTGGTGCCGACGACGGCGACCAGCACGATGTCGGCTTCGGGTAACTGTGCGAGTTCGACGAGGCCGGCGAGGCCGCCGACGAGGCGCGTGTTTTTTGGGAACGCCGCGGAATTCTTCCGTGCGTCAGCGAAGGCTGCATCCTCGAACACGCCGATGTGCCGCACGCCGAAGCGGTGCGCGATGGCGGCGAGTTTTTCCCAATTCGCCCGCGCGGCGATGCCGACAAGTTCGAGCTTGTCGCGGTGCGCGGCGATGACGCGGAGGGCGTTTTCGCCGATGGAGCCGGTCGCGCCGAGGAGGACGACGCGTTTTTTCGTGGGCGCGGTCATAGCGCGTCAGGGCAGGCCGAACAGAAAATAGCCGAGCGGCGCGGCGAGAATGAGGCTGTCGCTGAGGTCAAACATTCCGCCGATGCCGGGCACCGTCCGACCTGAATCCTTGAAATTAGCGCGGCGCTTGATGACCGACTCGATGAGGTCCGACACGATGGCGATCACCGCGAGAGGCGCGGCCATGAGCGCGGCGACGAGCGGCGTCATATGCCGCGGTAACGACTCCTGTGCGACGGAGGCGAAGATCGCGCCACTCGCCATCGAGACCAGCACGCCACCAATGGCGCCCTCCCAGGTTTTCTTCGGCGAGATTTCCGGCGACATCTTATGGCGGCCGATCGCCAGGCCGGTGACGAGCGCGCCCATATCGCAAAACTTCGCCACCATGATCAACCACACCGCGAGCAGCAGTCGGCCGTTGGCCGTGATGGTGTCGCCCGGCAGCGGAGTGACGATGCGCACGAAATATTGCAGCAGCACCGAAACGTAAACGAGCCCGACGATGGTCGAGGCGAGTGATTCTACGCGATTTTCCGGCTTCCGCTCTCCGAGCAATCGCACCGCGATGACAATGGTGGCGAGCGCCAGCAACAGGTGTTCTTGATGGCCAAACTGCGCCTCGGCCCACGGCGCGAGCGTGATGAGCACGCCGAAGGTCATGCCGACTTTGTCAAACGGCGTGTAGCCGGCGCCCCGCATGAGCTGGTAGAATTCCCGCAGCGTGAGCGCCGAGATGACGGCGATGAGAACGAGGGCGCCGTTGGTGCGGAAAAACCACAGGGTGCCGATGATGATGGCCCAGAGGACGATGGTGCTAAAGATGCGTTTCGTCACGGCGGTGTCGGGAAATTATTTTGTCGCCGCCGCCGGCTTGAGTTGCTCGCTCGTGAGGCCGAAACGCCGCTCGCGTTTGTTGAACTCCGCGATCGCCGCCGCGAGATCCGCCTTCGTGAAATCGGGCCAGAGCACCGGTGTGAAAATGAACTCCGCATAGGCCGCCTGGAGCAGGAGAAAATTGCTGATGCGCGTCTCGCCCGAGGTGCGGATGACGAGATCCGGATCGGGTAGGTCGGCGGTCGTGAGGTAGCGGCTGAATGTCTCCCACGAGCTGTCGTTGAGCTTTTCCTTGCCGGCGGCGACGGCCGCCGCATAGGCCCGCGCGGCATCGACGGCCTCTGTGCGCGCGCCGTAATTGAGGGCGAGCACGAGAGTGTAGTCGGCGAAATTTTTCGTCTCCTCCATCGTCGTGCGGAGGAGTTTTTGGATGCTGGCCGGCATTTCGTCCGTGCGCCCGATGGTGCGGAGGCGAACACGATCGCGGACGAATGTCTCGAGTTCCTTCTTCAGATAATACTCCAGCAGACCCATCAGCGCGCCGACCTCATCCTGCGGGCGCTTCCAGTTCTCGACGGAAAACGCATAAAGCGTGAGCACCTTCACTCCGAGATCGCGCGCGGCGAAGGTCGTCGTGCGCACCGTCTCAACGCCGCGACGGTGACCCTCGATGCGCGGCAAACCGCGCGACTTTGCCCAGCGTCCGTTGCCGTCCATGATGATGGCGACATGGTGGGGGACGTGGGTGGGCGCGGGCGCGTGGCTCATGCTTGAAGGCGAGAGTTAGGTTGGCGGGGTGCGCCTTGACAAGGTGGAAGACCGCGCGCCCGACCGGCTCACAGTCCGAGCATGAAATTAAATGTCCGATCGATCTGGCCGGGTAGGTTTTCGTGGACGAAGTCCGGGTAGATCACCACGTCCTTCTTGGCGGTGATTTTGTTGAACGCGGCGAATTGCGAACTTGCGGGACAAATCGTGTCCATCAGTCCGGTGAACATCAGCGTTTCGGCCTTGATGCGCGGCGCGAGGTGCTGGCAGTCGATGTAGCCGAGTTTTTGGAAAATCTCTGCCTCGCGCTCGTGCCGCGGATCGAACACGCGAAAAAACAGCCGCAGTTCCTCGTAGGCATCCTTCGCCTGATCCATTTCCCACACTCGTTGGTAATCGCAGAGGAACGGAAAAACCGGCGCGGCGCGCCTGATGCGCGGTTCGAGCGCGGCGCACGCCAGCGTGAGCGCGCCGCCCTGCGAGTTGCCAAAGCAGCCGACACGGTCCGCATCGACCTCGGCGAAACTCATCACCACCCGCGCGAGTTGCGCGGTGTCGAGGAAGATCTGGCGAAACGCCAGCTTCCTCGGATCGGGATCGTCGAGGCCACGCACGATGTGGCCACGGAGCGTCGTGCCCTTGACCTGGCCGGTGTCCTCCGAACGCCCGCCCTGACCGCGGCAATCCATCGAGGCAAAACAGAAGCCGGTGGCGGGCCAGCCCAGCTTGTCGTGCCAGTCGCCGCTGTTGCCCGAGTAGCCGTGAAACTGGAGCACGGCGGGATTTTTCGGGGTGACGCTGCCCGCGGCCGGATTCTTTGGCCGGAGGTATTTGGCGTAGATGCGCGCCCCGCCGACCCCCGTGAACCACAAGTCGAAGCATTCGATGTCACGCCCCGCGACGGTCGGATTCGGTCGCAGTTCGGGCCGCGGATCGGTGGCATCGAGTTCGCGCAGCGCGGCGGTCCAGTAGGTGTCGAAGTCGGCGGGGCGGGGATTGCGGCCGGCGTAGCGGTGGAGTTCGGCCAGCGGAAGATCGATGAGCGGCATGCGCAGATGTGACGAGCGACCGGCGACTTGTGACAAGCTAGAACATCCGCAGCAGTGAACGTGTCCCAACGTCGAGAAACGCCGCGACTGGTGCCAAGGTGCGGAGCAGCCGACCATCGTCGCCAAAGACTCCAATTCCGTTCGCGCTGGCCAGTGGTGCGTAGATTTCGCGTTGATCGGCGTCGTAGCCCAGCGCGCCCGCCGCCACCGCGCGTTCCAGTGCGATTGTCGCGACCACCTGTCCATCGAGATCAAAGGCGATTACGCGGGTTTCCGGGCCGCCGGTGAGCACCAGGAGTCGGTCTCGCACGGCATCGTAGGCGACGCCCGCAGGCGCTTTGTTCAACCCCGCGAGTGCGACGGTGCGGACGAATTTTCCGAAGCGATTCAGCTCCACCAGCACGGGCTCACTCGGGTGCGTGAGAAACAAATGCCCATCGCGCTGCCGCACCGCGAGATCGCCACCCCCAGTGGCGGGCGTGCTTTCTGCGGTAAATTCGCGCTTCACCACCCGGGCCGGTCGATCGACGACGCGGATGCGGTTGCCGGGCGCGAGCCGCAGAAAAAAATGATCCGTGAATGGATCGTAGGTGAAGCCGGTGAGCGTTTCGCCGGCAGCAAGGAAACTCGGCACGTTCGTCGCCTGAGCCGGACCGTCATCGCGGATCTCCTGCGCGGTGGTGCTTGCGAGTGAGTAGATATGCAGCGGCCCGGGCGTCGCGCAGCCGGCGAGCGTCACCGTGAACGCGACCAGCGCGACGAAGCGCGCCGAAATTTTTTTTCGCGTTGTCATTGCCGGAGCCTAGCGCGTGATTCGCCGGATGAAAGTCGCATTCATCAGTGGCACGAGCATCGTCAACTCCCAGCTTTTCGCCGCGTGGGAGGTGAAAACGATCGAGACGAAATTCGGCGCCGTGACCTACAAGTCGCGCGGCGAACAGGTGCTCATCAACCGCCACGGCTACGCCTATCCGCTCCCGCCACATTCGATCAATTACCGGGCGAATATCCGCGCGCTCGCGGATCTCGGGTTCGAGGATGTGGTGTCACTCAACTCGGTCGGTTCGCTTAAGCGGGATCTGCCGCCGGGGACGTTTGTTTCGTGCAGCGACTACGTCGGACTGCAGCAAGGGCCGGCGACGTATTTTGATCACGAGTTAAAAGGCGGCGCGCCGGTGATCGCCAACAACCTGATCCCGAAGCTCGTCGGCGAACTGGCGCCGGAATTCAGGATTCACGCGGGGAAAGTTTACGTGCAGATGCGTGGCCCGCGGTTCGAGACGAAAGCCGAAATCAAAATCGTGCAGCACTGGGGGGACGTGATCGGCATGACGGCGGCGCACGAGGCCGACCTCTGCACCGAGCTCGGCCTGCGCTACAACAGTCTCGCGCTGATTGATAATTATGCGAACGGCCTCGAGGGCACGGAAATCGACTTCGCGAAGTTCAAGGACCTGGTGAAGTCGAATCAGGAGCGCGTGAACCGGCTCTTCACTCGGATGCTGGAGATTTTGGGATGATGACAAAAATGTAATCAGGTTTTCGCTGGTTCGGGTTTCCTTTCTGCGGCGCATTCGTCTAGGCTTTTCCATGAACGCTTCATCTCGGTTCGTTGTTTCCGTGCTCGGTTTGTTCGCCTCGGTCGCGCGGGCGCAACCGACTGCGTCGGGTCCTTACAAGGTGGTCGCTTCGGCCCGTGTCGGCGGCGCCGGCGGTTTCGATTACGTGACGGCAGACGCCGACGCACGAAAACTCTACATTCCGCGCGGTAACCGCGTCACGGTCTTCGACCTCGATACACTCAAGCCGGCGGGAGAAATCCCCGATACGGCGAGCGTGCACGGCGCCGCCATCGATCCGAAGACCCACCACGGTTTTAGCAGCAGCAAACCGGTCGTGATGTGGGACACGCAGGCGCTCGCGACGCTCAAGTCCATTCCGGTCGAGGGCAACCCCGATGGCATCCTATTCGACCCGGCGACTTCGCGCGTGTTTGTGCTCAGTCACCGCGCGCCGAACGTCACCGTGCTCGATGCGGGCGACGGTTCCATCGTCGGCACCATCGATTTGGGTGGCGCGCCTGAGCAGGCGCAGAGCGACGGGCAGGGGCGCGTGTTCATCGACATCGAGGACAAGGATACTATCGCGGTCGTAGATGCGAAAACGCTCAAAGTCACCGCCACCTACAGTCTTGGCGGCAAAGGCGGCACGCCCGCTGGTCTCGCGCTCGATGCGAAAAACCACCTGCTCTTCGCGTGCTGCCGCAACCCGGCGACGTGTGTCGTGCTCAACGCTGACGACGGGAATATTCTCGCCACGCTGCCGATCGGCGCGGGCACCGACGGTGCGACGTTCAACCCGGCCACCATGGAAGTGTTCAGTTCGCAGGGCGACGGCACACTGACGGTGATCAAGGAAAATAGTCCGACGAGTTTCGCGGTCGCGCAGACGGTGACGACCAAAGCCGGCGCTAAAACCTGCACGCTCGATCTTAAGACCAACCGGATCTTGCTGATCACGGCGGAGCGTGCGCCGGCCCCGGCGCCCGCCGCACCGGCACCGGGTGAGGCGCCACCGGCGGCGAAGAAGGGCGGTCGCGGCGGCGCGATGGTGCCGGACTCGTTCACGATTCTGGCGGTTGCGCGCTGACGCGGCTGGCGTGGAGCCACTGCTACTTCAGTTCAATTTTGCTGTAGGGACGCGATTGCTCGACGATTCGCAGCCACCAACTCGAATCATCCTTGACTCGACCGCGGAGCCGGCTGCGGCACCGGCGGGCAAAGCGCACCAGACAGTCGAAGCTGCGTTCGAACGGCTTGATGCCCTGATCCCGGACGAATGATTCCGCCCGCGTGCGACAGAGGTCACCGCGGACAAATTCGAACTTGAGCTCACCGTTCCACTGATGGTGCATGATTGCTGATATCGATCGCATCGGATCGCCGGGATTCGAAGTGGCGGAGCGGAATGACTCTCGACTCGCGATCTAGCTCGCTGTCGTGCTTGGAGTGAAGCAACAGCGTGCCAGCGACCGATTCAACGATCCAGTGATGATGCGGGTGCCCACAGGCAGAGGTCTCACGATTCCTGATCCCCTTGGTTTGCTCACTGAAGCGCGAGGGGCACTCGATTACACCGCGCTTGCCGACCCGAGCCATTTCAAGGAGCAGTGGAGCGGGGTCGGCAAGGTCCTCCACGGTGTGCCCGCAGATGACGAGATCGAAACTTTTGTCGGCGAAAGGCAGCTGGAAACCGGGTTTTAGGAAGTCGGCCTGATACCAAGTCTCCGACGAAAAGCGTTCGTCGCCAAGACGCTCAAGGCTGAGCTTTGCGCGTCTCGTGGCCCACGGCATCAAATCGACCACGTGAGTGGCCCGCGGCTCGGGCAGGAACCAGCCGCCTAAGTCGAGCACAGTGGATGCTCCGTTAAAATCTGCGTCGATGAGTCTAATTCGCGTGCCTCCGTGTCAGTTCACCGTGCCGGCTTCAGGAGCTGCCATCAGCGTCTGATGCACCGCGGTGAGCAGTGTTTGCATGCTGAAGGGTTTGGTCAGCAGCGGCGGCAGACCGAGGGTGTCGAACCCCTTGAACGTCGCCTGATCGGCCAGCCCGGTCATGCCGAGGATGGGCTGGCGCGCGCCGAGTTGTTGCAGCGCCCGCACCAGTGCTGTCCCATTCATGCCCGGCATCATCATGTCGGTCAGGATGGCTCTAATCTCGGCGCGGTGCTGGGCGAAGAGCGTTAGCGCCTCAGTGCCTTCGGCCGCGACGACCACCCGGTAGCCGTGCATCTCGAGCGCGCGCCGCGCCGCGCTGCGGACGGTAGGTTCGTCGTCCACGAGTAAGATCAATTCTCGATGTCCGCGCGGTGGTAGCGGTTCGGGCTCGTGCGCGGTGGCGGGATTCGTCTCAGGTGCGGCGGGGAAAAAGAGTTCGATGGTCGTGCCCTGGCCCACGTGACTGTCCACGCGCACCGCGCCGCCGTGTCCGCGCACGACGCCCAGCACGGTCGGCAACCCGAGTCCGGTGCCTTGGCCGATTTCCTTCGTGGTGAAAAACGGATCGAAGATGTGGTCCAGCTGATCGGCAGGGATGCCGGTGCCGGTATCGGAAACGCTCAGACGCACGTGCGGGCCGGGTTTGGTGCCAGGCATCTGGGCCGCGGCGGCGGCGTCAAGGGTGATGTTGGCGGCGGCGAGCGTCAGGGCGCCGCCTTCGGGCATGGCGTCGCGGGCGTTGACGCAGAGATTCATCAGCGCCTGATGCATTTGGGTAGGGTCGCCAATCACCGGCCAGAGTTCGAGGGGCACGGTGACGGTGAGGCGGAGTTCGCGCGGGAAGGTTTCGCGGATAAGTTTTTCCATCTCACGCAAGAGCTGGCGCACCGGCACGGGGGCGCGCACGCCTGGCTGGCCGCGGGCGAAGGTGAGCAACTGGCGGATAATGTCGGCGCCGCGCTGGGCGCTGTTCTCGACGGAATCGAGGATTGCCCGAAGATCGGTAGTCCGGATCGCGTCGCGGAGGAGCGAGGTGGACATCATGATCGGCGTCAGAATGTTATTCAGGTCGTGGGCGATGCCGCCCGCGAGCATGCCGATACCTTCCATGCGCTGGGCGCGGAGGAACTGTGCCTCCAATCGGTTTTTCTCGGTCACGTCGGTATTGATGGCGAGCACTTCCTTGGGCTGGCCCTGTTCGTCGCGCAGCAGAGTCCATCGGCAAAACACGATTCGTTCCGCGCCGTCTTTGCCGGGCTTTTTTAACTCCCCGGACCAGGTGCCATGGGCGAGGAGTTGCGCGTTGGCGGCGTTGAATGCCGTGTGATCCGAACCGCCAAGATCGGTGATTTTTCGGCCCACTGCCTGGGCGGGCGTTAAACCGAAGAGCCTCTCTGCTCCGCCGTTCCAGTAAGTGACGGTGTCATCTAGGCTCCGGACGTAGATCGCGTCGTTGGCGGCATCGAGCAGCGCGGCCTGTCTGCGCAATACCTCCTCCGCGCGTTTGCGCGCAGTGATGTCTTCGGCCACAGCGATCTGGAAATCGTTCGATTGGCCGGGCAGCCACATGGATGAGACATTGAGATTCACCCAAACCACCGTTCCGTCTTTGCGGAGATACCGCTTCTCCATCGTAAACATCCGGACTTTTTCGACACTGAGTGCGTTCATGTGCCCGAGGTCTTCCGTCAGATCTTCGGGATGCGTGATCGATTGGAAATTCAGCGCCAGCATCTCGGCATGCGTGTAACCGACGAGATCGCAGTAACGCTGATTGACCTGGACGAAACGGCCCGTGGCGGCATCGACCTGCGCGACGCCGACGGCGGCCTGTTCAAAGAGGACGCGGTAACGATGCTCACCGGCCCGGAGCGCGGCCTCCGCTTGCCGCCGATCAGAAATGACGGTGGCAAGCAACAGTCCGGGCACCGCGGTCACCGCCAGCAGCAACTGCACGATCATCACGTCGTCCATCACGCCGGACGTATAAGAAAAACCGGTGACACCTCCGGACGCGGCAAATGGCACGGCCATCGCCGCCAAAATCACCAGTATGGTTGCAACGCCCCGCACTCCGAAACGCCACGCCGCCCAGCAGACAAATGGCAGGATGCTGTAAGGCAGAAACAAGGCGAAAAGCGGCAGGTTCGCCCACCAATTGAAGAGTGCGTAGGAAAGCGCTGTGAAGGACACGACCAGCGCCACCCATTCCACCACCCGGTGTTGGATCACTGGGCTCGTCCGGTCCCGATTCCACGCGATCCAACTGAGCAGGAAGGGTGTCGTCAGCAGATTGCCGACGCCGTCCGCCGTAGTCCATTGCATCCAGGCGCTCCAAAAATTATCGGGGCCTTCCATCAACCTGCTGACCGCGCCCATGAACGCTCCCGTCATCACGCTGCTGCCCACGACTGACAGAATCAGCCAGCTGAACAAATCGCGCGTGGTTTGCACAGCAAACTGCCAGCGGAGGAAACGATCCAGCAGCCAGACGCCGAGCACCGCTTCGCCCGCCATGGCCAGAGCGTCAATCAAACCCGGGCCGAACGCCGCGCCGGCCATCCAGCCCGCACCGCTATCGACGGCGATCAGCAGTCCGATCAGCAGGGGGCGCAGGTTGCGCCGAGTCAGCAAAATGGCCGACAGAAAAACGCCGGCCGTCGGGCAGATCGCCGTGATATCCGAAGGCTCGAACGCCAGCAGTTCGCTGAAACGCGCTACGGCAAAATAAAAGACCGCGACGGTGGCGAGCCAGAGGGCGTTATTTCGCCGGGAAACCCGAAATGGGAACAGCAGTTCAGCGGCATCGGCTGCTTGCATGCGCTCCTCCCATCGTCGCTCCGTGAAAACCTGCAGCAGTCCGACTGGCGGGGTTGCGAACGCCGAAAAAGGATCGTGAGGAGATGAAGGGTAAATTCACGTTCAACGAAGCGGGTGAAGAAATTCTCCCACTTCGCCAGAGGTGTTGCCAGTGTAAAACGGCGATCTGGGTAGCGTCCGCCCGTGAAAGCGTTTGCGCGGATGGCGACCGTGGTTAGTTTTTCCGCCCATGAGCGACTTCATGCAGGCCGGGCAGATCACCGAGGCGAAACAGGCGTTGGATGCTTTGCGGGCCAACATGCGCGTGACCATCCGCGGCAAGGACGATGTCATCGAACAGGTGCTCGTCTGCCTCGTCGCCGGCGGGCATTTGCTGATCGAGGATCTGCCGGGCGTGGGCAAGACGACGCTCGCTTACTCGCTGGCGCGCTCGATGGACTGCGCATTCTCGCGCATCCAGTTCACCAGCGATCTGCTGCCGAGCGACGTGACGGGTGTCGCGATCTACGACGATACGGTGAAGGAGTTTATTTTCAAGAAAGGGCCGGTGTTCGCCAACGTCGTGCTCGCCGACGAAATCAACCGCGCGACGCCAAAGACGCAGTCCGCCCTCCTCGAAGTGATGGATCGGGCGCGGGTGACGGTCGATGGCGAGGCGCATGCGGTGGGCACGCCGTTCATGGTGTTTGCGACGCAGAATCCGGTGGACTACGAAGGCACGTTTCCGCTGCCCGAGAGCCAGATGGATCGGTTTTTGATGCGGCTGCAAATGGGTTATCCGCGGGCGGCGGACGAGCTGGAGATTTTGCGGACGCAGCGCGGCGGCTACGATGCGATTGCGCTCAATCCGGTGGTGACCCGGGGCGACGTGCTCAAGCTGCAGGCGCTCGCGCATCAGGTGTTCGTCGAGGAGAGCGTGCTGGAGTTCGTGCTGAAGATCGTGGCCGCGACGCGGATAGAGTCGGAATTTCGCGCCGGTGCGAGCGTGCGCGGCGGACTGGCGTTGCGCACGGCGGCGCAGGCGCGGGCGTTGGTGTATGGCCGTGACTTTGTGCTGCCTGAAGATGTGACCGAGCTTGTCGCCCCGATCCTTTCGCACCGGCTGGCGCTGGCGCGCCAGACGAGCGACGCGCTGGAGGAGCGACGCGCCGTCGGGGCGGCGCTACGGCGGATCGTCGCTGCGCTGCCGATACCGGCTTAGCCTCCGGGGGGATGAACGCGCGCGATGCCAACGTCTGGTCGGGGCCCGGTTCGCGCCGCGCGCGCCGGCCGTTCACGTGGAATGCGTTGTTGTGGTCGCTGGTGTGGCCGCAGCGAGTGCATCGCATCGTGCCGACACCGGCCGGCGTGATCCTGTTCGGTTTGTCGATGGGCATCGGCACGGCGGCCTACAACTCGTCGAGCAACATTCTTTTCATAACGCTTTCGCTGCTGCTGGCGTGCCTGATCCTGAGCGGCGTGCTGTCGTGGTTGAACCTGCGCGGCGTGGCGTGGCGGCTGCAGCTCGCGCCGCCGTGGCGCGCGGGCCAGGAGGCGGTCGTCGCGCTCGAACTGCGCAACGAAAAAAAGTTCCTGCCGACCTACGGCCTGTGGTTTTCGCTCGCGGCCCGCGTGGTGGCGGACACCCGCGGTTTTCGGCCGGAGTCAACCTGGACGGGCCGCAACCTCGACGTGCGCAAGATGCTGGCGCAGGCCGATGCGGCGGAACAGCGCGGGCAACTGGCGTTGCGCACGCGGCTCGATCCGCGCGGCGAGGCGCGGTTGGAATGGGTGTTCAAACCGGAAAAACGCGGCGCGCTCGGCGTGGAGCTGGCGAGCGTGGGTTCGCTGTTTCCGTTTGGTTTCCTGAAAAAATCGATCGGCACGGGACTGCGCGCCGAGGTGGTCGTGTGGCCGGCGCCGGTGGAATACCAGCGGCACGCCGTCGCGGCGTGGCGTCGCCCCGCCGGGGGTGAACGCGTGCCTCGCGCCGGCAGCGGCGGCGATCTCTTTGCGTTGCGCCGCTATGAGCAGGGCGACTCGCACCGACTCATCCACTGGAAGGCGAGTGCGCGCACCCGCACGCTGCTCGTGCGGCAGTTTTCGGCGGAGAGCGCGGAGGGATTTTCTCTCTGGCTGCGGACTGACGCGGCGGTCTGGGCGCGGCCGGAGCAGTTTGAACTGCTCGTGAGTTTTTGCGCGACGCTGGCGGAGGATTTGTTTCGCGCCGGCCGGCTGATGGGCGTGGCGCTCGACGACGAACCACCGACGCCAGTCCGGCGGATGGCGGATCTCGAGGCGTTTCTGAACAAGTTGGCGCTGGTGCGGCCGCGGCCGGGCACGACGGTGGTGGGTATGGGAGCAGTGGAAAAACAAAACGTCATGATCTTCGCGCCGGATGGCGCGCGCGGGGTGGCGGCTTACGTCGATGGAAAAAAAGCGGCCTCAACTTAGCCTCGACGAGTTGCACCAGCTAAAGTGGCTGCTCGGTGGTGGGCTCACACTGCTCGCGCTTTCGACCGTGGCCTATATGGAAATTGAGGCGTGGGAGCTGATGGGACTCACCTCAGTCTGTGCGATCGACTGCACGCTGTGGCCGACTTTGCCGGCGCGCGTGCCGCCGCTGGTGCATCTGCTGGCTTTTCCGCTCATCGTGGCGGTTTTTGTCGGCGACCTCTGGCTGACGGCGTCACCGCTGCCGGCGATGGTGCGGCTCGACATGCTGCTCCTGCTCTATCGCAGCGTGAGCTACCGACAGCGGCGCGACGATTTGCAGGTAATCGTGCTCGGTTTGTTTCTCATCGTGGTAGCCGGCGTGCTGACGGTGTCGCTCCTGTTCGCGGCGCAACTGCTGGTTTACACGGCGTGGGCGCTCGCGTTTCTGCTGGTGGTGACGCTCGTCAGCTCAGCCGAAGGTCCGGCGTCGGAGAGCGGCAAGGTAAAAAATGTCGCGCCGCCGTGGGCGGTGCACGCCGACTGGCCGCGGCTCGCGCGCCGGTTGCGCGCCGTCGCAGACTGGCGCGTCGTGGCGCTCGGCGGCGGGTTGTTTGCCGGAGTCGTGGCGGTATCCGCGCTGCTGTTTCTCGCGATCCCACGCTTTCAAATTGAGAACAGCCTGTTCCTCGATCGCTTCATGTCGAAGAAGGTGAAGACGGGCTTCAACGATTCAATCAAGTTTGGCGATGTGACCGAGATTCAGCAGGACACGAGCGTCGCGCTGAGTGTTGATGTGACCGACCGCACGCAACTGCCGGCCTCGCCCTACTGGCGGATGCTTGTGCTCGATCAATACGACAACGGCACCTTCAAATTGTCGCCGATCTTGCGGCGCTCGGCGTTTGGATCGGAGCGGACCGACACCATTGTGCACGGCGAAGTGCGGCCGAAGCTGGGCGCGGCGGTCACGTGGACGTTTTATCTCGAATCGGGCGTGAGCCGCTATCTGCCGCTGCTCGGAGGCTTCGAAGTCCTGCGGTTTCGCGATCACCAAAATTTCCGGCTGGGTGCGCTGGTCGATGTGCTGGCGCTGCGGGACGAGCCGCTGACGATGACCGCCTATCGCGTCGAGGGCTTCGAGATTTCCGACCTGCTGTTCGACCCAAAGTTTCCGACCGCGGCCCGGCGGCGCGAGCATACGATTCAGACTTGGATCAACGTCAGCCCCGAGGATCACGTGACGCTGGATCGGATGAGCAACGAAATCGCGGGCGGCGCGAAGCTCGGCGCGGAGGCGTTCTCGCGGCGGGCGATTGAGTGGCTGCGCAAGAACCACAGCTACTCGATGTCGCCGACGCTACCGCCCGGCACGGGCGATCCGCTCGTGCGGTGGGTGGCCTCGCGCGAGGCGGGGCATTGCGAGTTTTTCGCCGGCGCGCTCGTGCTGCTGGCCCGCAACGCCGGTTTCGCGGCGCGCGTGGTGACGGGCTTTCGCGGCGGCACGTGGAATGGTTACTCCGCCAGTTTCACGGTGCGAAATTCCGATGCGCACGCTTGGGCGGAAATCTTCGATCCCGCCGTCGGGGCCTGGCGGCGCGCCGATGCACTGGAAATCGCCGCTGCCGCGCAGGGGCCGGAAACGAAAAGCGAAGCGGCCATCGTCGCGCGGAGCGATCGGAGCTGGTCGGCGCGGCTCGATAGCCTGCGAATTTTTTGGTATCGGCGCATCGTGAATTTCGATCAGCGCTCGCAACTCGAGACGCTCAAGGAAGTGAAGATCGCCGCGCAGTCGTCGGGCCAGCACCTACGCGACACGGTGGTGGGTGCGATGGCGGCGTTGCGGGCGTGGCTGGCCGCGCCTTGGAGCTTCACGCGCGGGGTGAAACTGGTCGCGGTGATCGGTGTGCTTCTCGCCCTGGTCTGGGCGACTTGGCAACATGGCCGCGAAGTGCGGCGCATGTTCTTGCGCGGTGGCCGGGGCGGGTGCGGCGACCCGGTGCGCGCGGATGCGAGCCGGTGGCTCGCGCGTCTCCGTCCGGCCGAAGATTCGGCCCGTGAAGTGTGCGCCGTGGTCGGCGAGTTGCAGCGATTGCGCTTCGGCGCGCGGACGACGTGGCCGGCACCGGAGCCGGTTTTCCGCCGGGCGCGGCAGGCGTGGCGCGCGCAGCGATCGGCGCGGCGGCGCGTCAGTCGGTCTTGAACGGATGCGCGAGCGGCGAGTTGGCGAGGGCCTTCTTCGCGAAATATTTTTTCAGCACGGCGCTGGCAACCGGCGCGGCGTGCAGGCCGCCCTGAAATTCCTCGCCGGCAGTGTCGCCCTCGATGGCGATGGCCATGGCGATCTCGGGATTTTCGGCGGGAGCGAAACAGATGAACCACGCGACGTTGAGCTTGTTTCCGAATTGCGCGGTGCCCGTCTTGCCGGCGATGCGCACACCGGGCACGCGGAAATCCTCGACGGTGGTGAGCGGCTTGGCCGTGCCGATGGTGGTGCAGCCGATCATGCCGTCGAGCAGCGCGGCGCGTTGGGCCACCGTGAGGCCGATGGACTCGGTGTGCTGCGCCGGGCGGTCCGCCTGATGGACGAGCGTGGGCTGGGTGGAAACTTCGCCACGCGCGACGGAGGCAGCGAAACTCGCCATCTGCAACGGCGACACGCGGACGGCGCCCTGACCGATGGCCATGTTGGCGGTGTCGCCGGGGAACCATTTCTCGTGCTGCACGCGCTCCTTCCACGCCGGATCGGGAATGAGCATGTCGCCGCGCTCGTGCGGCAATTCGATGGCGGTGCGCTGGTCGAGATGAAACCGCCGCGCCTCCTCGGCGACACCGTCGGGTGTGGTCAGCCAGCCCGCGGTGTAGAAATAAATGTCGCAGCTCTTGGCGATGGCTTCGCGCAGCAGCACTTCGCCGTGATGGCCGCGGCGGTTGTCGCAGACGAAGACGCGGCCATATTTGCTCAGCGCTCCCTCGCAATCGACGATCGGATCGTCCGGCGTGATCGTGCCGCGGCGCAGGGCGGCAATGGTCGTGAGGATCTTGAAGGTGGAGCCGGGTGGATAGAGGCCGTTGAGCGCGAGGTTCGTCCACGCGTGGCGTGCCTGGATGTCGGCGACGGTGCCGGGCGAGCGGAATTTCGAGAGATCGTAGTCCGGTTTGCTCGCGAGCACGAGCACCTCACCGGTGGCGACATCGATCGCAACGGCCGCGCCGGTCTGATCGCCGAGCGATTCCTCCGCGGCAAGCTGGAGATCGATGTCGAGCGACGTGACGAGGTTCTGGCCCTGAAGGGGCAGGCGTTTCTCGAGGGGCGGGTTGACTTTGTAGCCCGTGGGATCGACGCGGTAAATCATGCCGCCGGCCTCGCCTTGAAGGAGGGAATCGAAATTTTGCTCCAGGCCGTTTTCGCCGACGGAGCCTTTCAACTTGAAGGTTTTCAAACCCGCGCCGGGTAAATCCTCGGCGTCGACGTCGTCGGTTGCGCCGACGTAGCCGAGTGTGTGTGCCGCAGCGGAACCGAACGGATAATCGCGCGCGATCGAAGTCGTGGGCTCAAGCGGCGAGCGAACGGCTAGCCGTTCGAGGAGCTTGGCAAAATCCGCCGGCTCCAGATCGGTGAGCAACGGGTAGGGCAGGAGCAGCTGGCGTTCGAAGTGACGTTGGAGCTCGCGCGGATTGACCTGCTCACTGCGCCCAAGGATCGCGTTCAGCTCATCGAGGTAGTGCTGCACGAGGCTGACGCGCGCGAGTTGCTCGAGCTGCGAGTAGGACGGGACGTCCTTTTTGTCACCGGCGTCGACGAAGTTTTGGTGAATGCGGATGTGCTCGCGGCGCAGTTCGACTTTGAGCTCGTCAAGGTGGAGCATGACGGCGAAGCGCGGGCGGTTGCCGACGAGGACGGTGGTGCCATCGCGGGCGAAGATGTTTCCGCGCGGGCCGGGGATGAGGATGCGGCGCTGGTTCTGCACCTTCTCGTCCTTGCCGTGCACCGCGGTTTTGAAAATTTGCTCGTAGGCGAGCCCACCGACGAGGACGAGCAGCAGCGCGGCCGTCGCGAAATAAAAAAAGATCACGCGCGTGTCGTAGCCTTTGTGGGATTCCACGAGGCTGCCGGAGCGCTCGGCGAGATTGACGTCGTCAGTGGCCATGCGCGGGAAGCGGGGATGGAAGCGGGCGCGACACGGGGAAAATTAAGCGAGATTTTCGCGCTCGGCGCGGGCGAGCAGGAGCGCGCGGTGTTGCAGGGCAAAGAACCACGGCGCGATCAGGGCGAGGCAGATTTGCGAGCAGACAAGATCGCCGATGAGGCGCGGCCACGCGATGGCGGGCACCGGCGAGCCACCGATTTGCGTGAAGGAAAAGACGAGGAAGAGCGCGAGGTTGGCGAGCAGCGCGACGATGACGCGCGCCACAGTGTCTTCCCGCGGCAGTCGGTCGCGCAAGTGCCACAGCACGGCGAAGGCGGCGGCAAAGAGCAAGAGATGCGTGCCGAACGCGACCGGAGCATTGGCATCGCACAGCAGCCCGCCGAGCAGCGAGGTCGCGAGGCCGGCACGCCATGGCAGCATGAGCGCGGCGTAGGTGACAAACAACCCGCCGACGAAAAGGTAAACACGCAGATTACTGAGCGCATGGTTGCCCTGCGCGACCAGTGCCCAGAGGAGCACCAAAGTCAGAAAGGTGGCGAGCGTGTGGCGCATTGTGGAGGTGAGGGACGAGAGTGGAGAGAACTGAGGAATGGGCCGCGGTTTAGTGCCTCTCAGTTCTCAACCATAAGCCTATTTTCATTCCGGAGTCAGTGGCACGAGGACCGTGACCTCGGCGACCGAGCCGAGCCGCTCATCGAGTTTCACCTCGCCGGTTTTGAAAAGGCCGTCGGAGCTGAGATCGACGTGCGTGATTTCGCCGATGGTGAGGCCAGGCGGAAACACACCGCCGAGTCCAGACGTGACGAGGCGTTTCGGTGCGGCGGCGCTGGCGAACACGTCGAGCGGCACGAATTCGACCACGCCACGCGGCGGGCCAAATGTCGGGTTGAGCCCGCCTTGGTAACTGATTGGCCGGGTGTCGCCTTCGACCACGCCGGCGAGCCGGACGTTCTGGCTCGTGAGCAACTCGACGACGGCGGTCGCGGCATGGACTTCCGTCACGCGACCGACCACGCCGCCGGTGAAAATCACGGGCGCACCCACGGGCAGGCCAAAGTTCTTCCCTTTGCGGATGACGATACGCTGCCACCAACCGGAGAAATCGCGACTCGCGACCCGCACGTGTTCGAGGCGGTAATTCGCGAACGCTGGCAGTCGCAGCAATCCCTCCAGCCGCGCGATCTCGGCTTGCATCTCGGTGTTTTGTTGGACGGCGAATTCGTAGGAGGCGTTGAGCCGCGCCAGATCGCGGCCGGCCTCGATGAGTTCGCCATTCGAGTGGAGCCGCAGCGACCAATATTGCTGGAGGTCGCGCGCGTAGGAGGCGACCACGGTAATCGGCGCGGTCAGCTCGTAAAAACTCGCGCGAGCCAGCGTCTTGATCGTCACCGGCACGACGATCCACGCAGCGACGACGAGGCCGAGGGTGACAAACGGTTTGGCGGTGGCGAGGCGGCGGAAGGGCACGGCGTGTCAGGTGGTTTTGCCCACGGAACACACGGAAGACACGGAAAAACGCACGCCGAGACGGCGCCTGCTAGCCGAGCGGTTGAGCGCAGACGACAGTCTGTCGCTCACACGTTCTGCATCAACCACGAGAGGTCGTTGAGCACGGCGCCAGTGCCGTTGGCGACGGCGGAGAGTGGGTCTTCGGAGACGGTGACGGGCAGGCCGGTTTTGTCGCTGAGCAACTTGTCGATGCCACGGATGAGCGCGCCACCACCAGCCATCACGAAACCGCGGTCCACGAGGTCGGCGGAGAGTTCGGGCGGGCAGCGCTCGAGCGTCACGCGCACGGCGTCGACGATCGCGGCGATGGTGTCGGCGAGCGCTTCGCGGATTTCCTGCGAGGTGATGTGGATCGTCTTCGGCAGGCCGGCGACGGAATCGCGGCCCTTGACCTCCATCGTGAGCTCCTCGTCGAGCGGATAGGCTGAGCCGACGCGCATCTTGATCTCTTCCGCGGTGCGCTCACCGATGAGGAGATTGTAGGCGCGCTTCATGTAATTGATGATCGCCATGTCGAGTTCGTCGCCAGCGACGCGGATCGATTTGGAGAACACGATGCCGTTGAGCGAAATGACGGCGATCTCCGTGGTGCCGCCGCCGATGTCGACGATCATGTTGGCGGCGGGTTCGTCGATCGGGAGACCGACACCGATCGCGGCGGCCATCGGTTCGGGAATCGTAATGACGTCGCGGGCACCGGCGTGCATCGCTGATTCTTTTACCGCGCGTTTCTCAACTTCGGTGATGCCGGACGGAATCGCGATGACGACGCGCGGCGGGGCGCGGAAAGAGTTGCCCGAGACTTTGCGGATAAAATAGCGGAGCATCGCCTCTGTGACATCGAAGTCGGCGATCACGCCGTCCTTCATCGGACGGATGGCGGTGATGTTGCCGGGCGTGCGGCCGAGCATCCGTTTCGCTTCGTCGCCGACAGCGCGGACTTTGCGCGAAACTGTGTCGAGGGCCACGACAGAGGGCTCGCGCAGAACGATGCCCTTGTCCTTGACGTAAACGAGCGTGTTGGCGGTGCCTAGATCGATGCCGATGTCGTTGGAGAAGTAGCCGAAGATATTGGCCATGATGTCGGATGCGGGGGAGCGAGTGGCGGCGTTGCCGCCGACGGAAACGAATCGGCGGCGGCGGGGAGTGTCAACGCGCGAAATACGCCGTGCCGCCGAGGGCGGACTGGATTCGCCCGCGAAAACGTGGCACGATGCGGTCAGATCTCGACACTGGGCGGTTCGGCGGCGGCGGAGGCCGATTGGCGAGTGAGGCGTGCGCCGATGCGACGAACGGTTTCGAGTGCACGCCATCCGGGGTTCGAGCGGATCGCGGCGAGATCGGCGTTGAGTGGCGCGAGTTGGCGGCGGTTCGCTTCGAGTTCGCGTCGGGTTTCGGCTAGCACGGCGACTTCGTGTTTCCATTGCTCGACTTCGGCGCGCAGCGCGGCGTGCGCGGTGCGTTCGCGGGTAAGGTCGGCCTGGAGAATTTTTTCGATGGCGAGGAGTTTGTTCGCAAAACGATCGCCGCGGCCGTGTTGTTCGTAGAGGCGATAAATCCATTTCAGCGCTGGCGTGGCTTCGGAGAGCGGGTCGCCGGTGTCCTTGAAGAGTTCGTAGACCCACTCGGGCAGGCGGCCGCCGACGTCGTCCTGGAAAAGATGAAATCCGCCTTTCAGAAGATCGGTGCAGTCGTGGCACATTTTGAATGGGAGGCCGTCGTCGATGAGTTGCTGGCGGCGGGCGAGCACGGTTTCAATCGGCTCGGTCGTGAGATCGCCGAGGAGATGTTCGTCGTGCAGATCGTGGTCGCAGATGTGCGCACGACCGCGCCAGTCCACAAACAACGTGTGCTTGATGACCTCACAGTGCCCGGAGTCGTCGGGCATCGGCGGCGTGTCGATGACTTCCCGATCGCGGAGATTGCCCCCGCGGCTGTGGCACATCGAAAAGGTGATCTGCGTGACACCCTCGTCGTGGAGTAGCCGCTGGACCTGCGTGAGACGGTGGCGATTGGCGCGGGTGACGGAAACGTTCGCATTGATTTGAAGACGGGTGCCGCGAGCGAGGGCGACGGCCCGGCGAAGGTGGCCGAGAACGCGGTCAAACTTGATGCCGCCCATCATGCGCTCGTAGAGCTCGGGCTCGTCGCCGTTGAAACTGAGATAGATCACGTCGAGGCCGGCGGCCTGCAGTGCGTGCACATTGGGTTCGGTGAGGGCCGCCCCGTTGCAGGCGAAGCCGGTGAAGGCCTCGGCCGATACGTGCGCGACGAAGCGCGGCAGCAGCGGGTGCAGCAACGGCTCGCCCATGCCGGAGAACGACAGCGAAAATCGCTCGCCACGGACGTGGCCGCGGATTTTGCGAACGATGATCTCGAACGTCTCCCACGTCATGCGCCCCCGTTCGCGGCTCATGGTTTCGTGCGGGCAGTGAAGGCAACGTGTGTTGCAGTGGTTCGTGGCTTCGATTTCGGCGTGAAACATGGTGGCCTCCGGGAGGATCGTTGGAGAACAGGGTCAAATTATCGGCGGTTCGCGGGAATGTCATTGCTGGAATCCGAAGAAAATCGCCCGCGGACGGTAGCGGAGGCGACGAACTGGCTTGTCAAAAGCGCGCGGAGCTTGACGCGTCGCGCACTTGACCGCGTTTTCGTGGTCAGCGCGTTGCCATGCACGGACTTCATTTCATCCAGGATCTCGCGGTCGTGCTCGTGGTGGCGGGCGTGGTGGGCTGGGTGTGCCAGCGGTTTGGGCTGTCGGTGGTTGTCGGGTTCCTCACGGCGGGTCTTTTGGTGGGACCGCGATCGACGTCGTTTTCGCTGGTGAGGGATGCGGGCAGCATCGAGACGCTCGCGCAGGTCGGGCTGGTGTTTTTGATGTTCGGCATCGGGCTGCGGCTGAGCGTGCGCAAGATGCGGCGACTCGGGCTGGCGCTGATGCTGGCGACATTTGGCGGCGCGATCGTGATGTATTATTTGTCGCGCCTGTTCGGCACGGCGCTGGGCTGGGGGACGACGGAGAGTTTGTTTCTCGCGGGTATGCTCATGGTGTCGTCGTCGGCCATCATCTCGAAAATTTTGCATGAGACCGGGCTGAACCACGAGCGGTCGGGCCAACTCGCGATGGGCATCGCGGTGCTGGAGGATGTCGTCGCGGTGGTGATGCTCACGCTGCTGACTTCGCTCGTGCAACTCGGCACCGGCGAGGGCGCGGGTCTTCTGCAAACGCTGCTGCTGCTGGGGGCGTTTGTCGCGCTGGCGAGTGTGGTGGGCTTGCTGTTCGTGCCGTGGTTGCTGAAGCGGATGAGCATCGCGGCGGACGAGGAACTGCAAACGCTCGGAATCGCGGCGATGCTGTTCGGGCTGGCGGTGGTGGCGCAGGGCGCCGGCTACTCGCTGGCGCTCGGGGCGTTTTTGTTCGACACGATCGTGGCGGAGACACCGCATCGGCATCAGGTGGAGCGGATTTTCGAGGGGATGCGCGATGTGTTTAGCGCGGTGTTTTTCGTGGCGATCGGAATGCAGATCGAGGTGGGCGAACTGTGGCACGCGGGTGGTCTCATCGCGGGAGTGGCGGCGTTCACGCTGGTGGCGCGGCCGCTTGCGGTCACGAGTGGGCTGACGTTGATCGGCACGCCGTTGAAGGACGCGTTGCGGACGGGGCTCACCGCGACGCCGATCGGCGAATTTTCGTTTATCATCGCGCAGTTCGGCGTGGCGAAGGCAGTAGTGCCGGCGGAATTTTATCCGCTGGCCGTCGGCGTGTCGCTCGTGACGACGCTCGTCGCGCCATTTCTCATCCGGCGTTCCGAAAAGATCGCCGGGGTAGCGATAGCTCGGCAGCCCCGCTGGATGCGCGACTGGATCGGGGCGTATCACGGCTGGCTGGAGCAACTGCACGTGCGGTCGAAACGAAATCTCCTCTGGCAACTCAGCCGGCGGCGCATCGCCCAAGTGGGCGTGGGCATGCTGTTCGTGACGGGGGTCATCGTTTTTTCGGGCCAGCTTTTCGCGCTGGCTGAGGGCTGGCTGGGGCGCGACTGGCTGTTTCCCCACGGGTTGGAGGTGATGTTCTGGGCGGCGCTGGTCGTCGTGACCCTCGCGCCGCTCGTCGCGATTTGGCGAAATTGCTCGGCGATGTCGCTGCTCTATGCGGAGGTGCTGACGATGGGACGACCGGACGCGAATCGGTTGCGGCCGGCGGTCGAGGCGGCTTTGAAAATCGGCGTAGCGGGCGGGCTGTTCCTCTGGCTCGGCGCGATCCTGCCGGCGGAGGACACAGCGCGGTGGTTGCTGCTGGTGAGCGGGCTCATCGCAATCGTCGCGTTGCTCGTGTTGCGGAGAAAATTGATTTTCTGGCACAGCGAACTCGAAGTTGAGTTGATCAGCGCAATCGAAATGGGCGACCAGAAAATGACGGCGACGACGGCGCCGTGGCTGCAGCCGCACGGCGAATGGAATCTTCACATGATCGACTGCACGCTGCCGGATCTCGCGGATTGCCAAGGCAAAAAAATCTCGGAGCTGGCGCTGCGCTCGCGTTTCGGCTGCTCGGTGGTCGGCATCGAGCGGCAGGGTTTCATGATTCCTTTGCCGCCGCCAGACTCGGTGCTTTATCCGCGCGACAAGGTCCTGCTCATGGGCACGACGGAGCAAGTGCGGGCGGGGAAAATGTTTTTGGGAGCGGTGTCTGTCGCGCCGGTGGGCGATTCCCTGTTTGAGGAAGTGCGGATGGAAGCGCTGAGCGTACCGCATTGGAGTCGCGCCGCGGGCCGGACACTCGGGGAACTGTCGCCGGCGCGGAATCATGGTGTTCAAATTGCCGGCATTCATCGCGGCGGCGTGCGCATCTTGAATCCGAGCGCGCAGGAAACGCTGCGGACCGGTGACGAGGTGCTGGCGCTCGGCGCACCGTTGCACATCGCGGAGTTTCGGGAGTGGCTGCGGTCGCGTCCGGATCCAGTGGGAGATCCGGAGGCGGACTGAAGGTTGGGGCGAGTCACGCTGTCGGGTTGGCAGGGCCGGCAGTGGGTGATTTTGCCAACAAAAAAGCGCGCCGGATCGGGCGCGCTTGCAAAGGGGACGGAGGGCGGCGGGTTCAGTTCACGCCAGGGGACGACTTGGTGTCCTCCGCTTTCTTGGCTTCGGCGGGCTTGGCAGGCTCGTCGTCTTCCTTGGCGGCCTTCTTGAATTCCTTGATCGATTGGCCGAGACCTTTGGCGAGACCGGGGAGCTTTGCCCCGCCGAACATGACCAAGAGAATGATCAGAATGACAATGAGCTCGGTGGGACCGAGGCCGAACACTGCCAAAACCGCAAAGGAGGAAGTCATGATGGGGCAAGTTAGACCGGGAGGGCCCGCTGTAAAGGGGGAAAGCGGTTTCGTCAGGGCGCGTGAAACACAACCTCGTCGTCCAGCGACGGATGGCCGGAAACGATTGTGGTGCCAAGGGTGCGACCACGGACGTAACGCGACGTGCGGAGGCGCGCGGTCTCGCGCAAATCGTCGGTGCGCACGATTAGCTCGGCCCCGGCGGCGAGCGCAGCGGCAGGTGGCTCGCTCGCGAGATTGACGAACGCGAAGCCGCGAGCGGCATCGATCGCCAGAATGCGACCGACGAGACGATTCGGGCTCGCCTGAAGCGTGGTCGGCGGCGGCGATTCGGGCCGTGGTGGCGATGAAACGGGTGCGACGTGGCTGCAGGCACCCGTCCAAAAAATCACCGCCAGCAGCGTGAGCAGTCTGGCGGTGAGAGTCGTCATGCCACGCAACGCGGGCGTTCGAGCCGTGGTCTCAGAATTTCGGCGCAGGAAAACCGAGCCCGCCAGGCAGGCTGCCGGGCCCAAGCGGGCTGGCCAAGCCGCCCAAACTGCCGCCTAGTCCGGCCAAGCCGGCACCGGCGCCGGCTGGCGCTCCGGCCGGCCGCGCGGTTGCCGCGACTTTCATGAGATTCTGGGCGTTGTCGATCTGCTCGGCGTCGAAGAAACCGTGGAGTTGGCGGATGCGCGTCGGATGGCGCATCTTGCGGAGCGCCTTCGCCTCGATTTGGCGGATTCGTTCGCGGGTCACTTTGAATTGTTTGCCGACTTCCTCGAGCGTGCGACTGTAGCCGTCGATGAGCCCGAAACGCAGCGAGAGCACACGGCGTTCGCGCTCGGTGAGGGTGTCGAGCACGTCGATGATCTTTTCGCGAAGGAGCGAATAAGCCGTCATGTCGTAGGGATTCTCGGCGGACTTGTCCTCGATGAAATCGCCGAAGGACGTGTCGTCGCCGTCGCCGACCGGCGACTGGAGCGAGATGGGCTGCTGCGCCATCTTCATGATCTGCTGCACGCGCTCGACCGGGAGATTCATCTCGTCGGCGACTTCGTCGGGCGTCGGCTCGTGGCCGTATTCCTGGAGGAGCTGTTTCTGCACCTGCATCACCTTGTTCAGCGTCTCGATCATGTGGACCGGGATGCGGATGGTGCGCGCCTGATCGGCGATCGAGCGGGTGATGGCCTGGCGGATCCACCACGTGGCGTAGGTGGAGAACTTGTAGCCGCGGCGATACTCGAATTTCTCGACGGCCTTCATCAGGCCCATGTTGCCTTCCTGAATGAGGTCGAGAAACGACAGGCCGCGGTTCGTGTATTTCTTCGCGATCGAAATCACGAGGCGGAGATTGGCCTCGACCATCTCGGTCTTGGCTTTGTGCGCCTCGCGGACGTGGACGAACGTCTGCGCGACCACGCGCAGCAACTCCGCCGGCGCAATGCGCTGCGTGGCCTCGATTTGCTTGAGTCGGTGGTTGACGGCGCGGACATCGATAGTGGCATCCTTCTTCGTCTTCGGGTGCTTGGCGCGATCGAGCTGGCGGTGGAGCGACTCGATTTCCTCCAGGGTAGGGCGGAGAGCGTCGAGGTATTCCTCGTAAACTTTGAGCTTGAAAAAGAATTTCGAGAAGAACGCGCGGAGCACGTTTTCGCGTTTCCGAAATTTCGAGAGAACTTTTTTCTTCTCGGCGTCGGTCTTGGCTTTTTGGTATTCAGCCCAGGCCTCGGCGGTCCCGGCCTCGGATTTCTGGGTGTTCTCGACGAGCTTGGGCAGCGTCTTGAAGTAGGCTTCGCGTGAATCGATTTTCTTGTCGATGACGATGCGATCGAAACGTTCCTCGCGGTTGAGGAGCTTGGCGCCGAGCGTGCCGATGTAGGCGCCGACGGCTGAGGCCTCGAAGAGGGCCGTCTGGGCCTTCAGTTCGGCGTTTTCGATCCGCTTGGAAATTTCGACTTCCTGCTCGCGCGTCAGCAGCGGCACCTGGCCCATCTGCTTGAGATACATCCGGACAGGATCGTCGAGGATGTCGTTTTGCGAGGTGCGGCTCTCCTCCTCCTCGGCTTCCTCCATGCGCTGCTTGTAATCCTCGACCTGATCCGGCTCGAGGATTTCGATTTCGAGATTCTGGAGAATTGAGAGGACGTTATCGATTTCCTCCTGGTTTTCGACGGACTCGGGCAGCGCCTCGTTAATGTCGTCAAACGTGAGATAACCCTGCTCCTTCGAGAGCCGGATGAGATTGCGGATCTTGTCGTTGATGCCGCCTGCGGGAATATCCACGCCCGGCGCCCCGCCCTCTGCGGGAGCGGTTTTGGCGAGGACGGCCTCGACGGCTTCGGACTGGGCAGTATCGACGGGGGCAGGGGACGGCTTGGCTTTGCGCGGCATGGTTTAAAATGGATAGGTCTCTAATATACGCGAAAAACGCGGATAAGTTTACGCGTGGCGCCAAAATGGCTCACACTGCCAGGTTCAATACGATGGGCTGGCGGAGCAGACGGTGAATTTCGGAACGTTCTTTCAAGAGAGAAATTGGGTCAGATTCAATGTCCGCATGGGGGTTGGCCAAGGCAAGTTCTATTTGGCGGAGACGTGGTTCGAGCCCCCGGGCGCGGAGTTGGCGCAGTCCTTCGGCGGCGACCTTGGCCGGATCGTCGAGCACGGGGGACTCGAACATCAGGGTGGCGACGAGCGCGCGTTCGTCATCGTTTTCGAGTAGCGCCTCCAGATGATCGCGGCCGGGCCAGACGCCCTGTTCGAATTCACCGATAAAGCGGTTCAGCAGCAAACCGGCCACGTGCCCGGTGTCGACCCACCCGTGATGAAGTTCCCGACTGAGCGGGCGGTGCAGGACGTCGTAGTGCAACCAGAGGAGCAGCAAGTGGTGTTCGGACGATTGGGACAGGTTCTCGGTGGCAGGTCGTGGTTCCGCGGCGACCGCGGCCGGCCGCGCCGCCGCCTGACGGCTAAGTCGGGCAGAAAAGCTCTGAAAGTCCTTTTGCGCCGCCGCCACCGGCAGTCGCAAATGCCCGGCCGCCTCGGCGATGAACTGCGAGCGCGCGACCTCACTTTCCGCGGCGGCAATGATTTCGAACACAGCCTGCGCCGCGCGTGATTTCGCCTCCGCCGATGCGCCGGCAAGATCCGGCAGCACCGCCCCGCAGGCGAACGCCATCGCGCTCTGCGCTTCGCGGCGCACTTCGTCGTAGGCGGCAAGGCCGCGCTCCAGAAACAGCAAATCCGGATCGAGTTTGGTCGCGCCGGCGAGGGTGAGGAAGCGAAGCTCAAGCCCCGCTTTTAGCGCCATCGGCAAAAATCGCAGCGCGGCTTTTTGCCCAGCGCTGTCGCTGTCGAAGAAACATTCCACCTGCGTGTGGTAGCGCCGCAGCAGCACAAGCTGACCCTCGGTGATCGAGGTGCCCTGTGGCGCGATGGCAGTCTTCAGCCCGACGGACCAGCACCGCAGCGCATCGAGCTGGCCCTCGACCATCACGAAGGGTTTGCCGTCGCCGACGTTTGAGCGCGCGCGATCGAGATTGAACAAGAGATTTCCCTTCGTGAAGACGGGCGTCTCGGGCGAGTTGACGTATTTCGCCTCCTTTGCCGGATCGTCTTCGGGAGTGAGTTCGGTCTGCCGCGCGGTGAACGCACACACCCGCCCCTGGTGATCGCGGATTGGAATCATCAGCCGGCCGCGGAACCTCGGGCGCAGCGAGTGCAGCGTGATCGCGGTGTCGTCGTAGATGAAAAACAGTCCGCAGCGACGCAGCGCTTCCTCGGAAAATTTCCGTCGCAGCATCGCCGCGCCCAGCCCGCCGCCCAGCGCATCGGCCGCACCGATCTTGAATTCGTCGGCGAGCTCCGGCGAAAATTTCCGTTTCTCCGTCCACAGCTGGCGGAAAAAATCTCCCGTCGCATCCTTGGCCTTGAACGCCTGATAAAAATGCTCTGCCGCCACGTCGTGCAGATCGAAGACTTCCTGCCGCAGCGTGCGGTCGGCGCTGCTCGGCCCGCCCGAACCTTCCTCGTATTCGATCGGAATGCCGAAGCGCTGGCCGAGCGCCTCGACGGCCTCGGCGAAAGCGAGCTGCTCCGTCTCGCGCACAAACGCGATTATGTCGCCACTTTTTCCGCAGCCGAAACAATGGAAAAGACCCTTGTCGGGATCGACGTTGAACGACGGCGTCTTTTCGTTGTGAAACGGACACAGCCCCTTCAGCCGCGAACCGCCGGCCTTCCGCAGTGTCACCACACGCGACACCACATCGGCGAGGTTCACGCGCAACTTCAGGTCGCGGACGCAGGTGGGCTTGATGACGGGCATGAGGCGGGTCGAGCGGAGCCGCTTTCGGCTCCGCGCGGAACGGAAAAGCCGTTCCGCGACGGCAACGAAGAGAGCGCGCGGCGAAGAATGCACTTTCAACCCGCGCACCCGGCTGTCAAGTTCGCCGGCCTTTCGCGTGGTTTTTCGCTGCGCGAGGAAACTTCCTCCTCCCATAGGCGACATATCACCATCATGCGTCCGCTGACTGTCTTGTTCCTCTGCCTCCTTGCCGCCACGTCGATTGCCGCTGCTCCGGCCACCGCGCCGAAACCCGCTGCGGGCGAGCCCGTCTGGCAGGCCCGGCTCGCCGATTTTGGCGAAGCCGCCTACGCGCAGCAGGTCGAGAAACTCATGGCGACCTATGAAGCGGCCACCGGACGCAAGCTCGTCCCCGGCGCCAAGAAAAAAGTGGGTCTGAAAATTTACACGGACTCCGGTCCCGGTATGGCGACCCCGCTGCCGCTGGTGAAAGGTGTTATTGCCGCGCTTGAGCGCCGCGGCTTCGAGTCGAAGAATATTTTTCTCGTCGGCCTCAACGCCCTACGTCTCCGCATGACCGGTTTCCTCCCGTCGCTCTCGTCGGGTCAGACCCCGTTCAAGGACCATCCGGTTTACGTGCTCGAATCCAACCGTTACTATGACCCTGTGTGGTTCTACGACTCGCCGCTTCCGCAGCGTTTCGATCCGATCTTTGCGGAGAAACAGACGGCTGACAGCGCGAACAGCTCGACCAAGGACGAAGATCGCAAGAGCTTCCTCGCCACGCCGTTATTCCTCGACGCCGATTTCTGGATCAATCTTCCCGTTTACACCGATCATCCGACGCTCGGCATCAACGGCGCCCTCGTGAATGCCACGCTCTGGAACGCCTCCAATACCGCGCGCTTTTTCCGGTCGCCCGCCAACGCTCCGGCCGCCGTCGCCGAGATGAGCGCGATTCCCGAGCTCACGCAGACGTGGGTGTTCACGCTCACCAGCCTCGAACACTACCAGTTCATCGGCGGCCCGTTCTTTAACTCGCTCTACACCGTGAACGAGCCCGTCGTCTGGCTCAGCAAGGATCCGGTGATGATGGATTCGCTGATGCGCGATCGCATCAACTCGCACCGCAAGCAGTCGGGCTTCGAACCCGTCGACGAGGAGATTCGCACGCTGGAGTTTGCCGAGACGCTTGGCGTCGGCTCGACGAAGACGAAGAACGTAAAGATCATCCGCGTGGATGAGTGAGGTGCGGTATCACGCTTTCTCGCCGCGTCGAAATTCCCTCTTGCCGCCTGCGCGCCGGTGGGGCCAATTGGTTGTCCGTCAACCGTCATGAACGCCGCCGCGTATCTTCCATTTCTCATCCAAGCCATCCTCGCCGCACTCATCACCGGCGGGATCATCGGAGCGAGCCACCTCTTCGGCCAGCGCGCGAAGCACACGCCGATCAAGGACTCCGCCTACGAATGCGGCATCGCTGGCAGCGGCCTCGCGCATACGCATTTTTCGGTGAAGTTTTATGTGACAGCGCTGCTCTTCATGTTGTTCGATCTGGAGGTCGTTATCCTCGTGCCGTGGACGTTTATCTACCGCGAATTTCTGCACAACGGCATCGCGATTCTCGGGCCGATTTTGTTTTTCCTCGGCGTGCTCGTGCTCGGGCTCGTTTACGAAATTAAAAAAGGCGCGCTCGAGTGGGAAAAGTGAGCAGGCGAACGGCGGAAATTCTGAAAATTAGAAAAAGAAAGAAAAAACACCGCTGTCATCGCTGCTTTCCGGTTCTTCTTTCTGACGTTTCTACCTTCTCTGGTTTTTCATCCTCATGCGGCTCGACAAAATCATCGCGCGCAACCGCATCGTCGACTTGCGCAGTCACGATCTTGAGGGGGCGTTGCAGGAGTTGCTGGCGGTTTCCGTCGAGAGTTTTCCGGATCTAAAGCCGGAGTCGCTGCTCAAGGGCCTGCTGGCGCGCGAGAGCACGATGACGACTTACCTCGGCTTCGGCGTCGCGCTGCCGCACGTGCGGGTGAAGATGAGCCGCCGCTACATCCTCGCCATCGGTCGCAGTCGCACCGGTATCCGTCACGATGGTGCGATGGACGAGGAGCGCGTGCACCTGATTGTCATGCTCATCGCGGGAGAAAAGGCGCGCGATTACCTGCAAGTGCTGGCGTCGATCGCGCGGCAGGTGAAAGAGAAGACGCTGGTCGAGAATCTGGTCAACGCCTCCGATCTCGACGCGCTGCACGAGTTGCTCGTCGGCGGTTTCGGCGGCATCCGGCCGGTGCAGGCGCAGCAGAATCGGGTCAATCGGCTGATGTTTCGCGAGGCGGAGCGTGTGGCCAAAGGCGCCGATTGCAGTGCGATCATGGTGTTTGGCGACACGTTCATCGGCGGCATCCAGCGCGACGCGATCGAGTCGAAGCTCAAAACAATCCTCGTTACGCGCAATCCGATCGAACCGAGCGGCGAAGGGGAGGAGTTTGCCGAGACGATTCAGGTGCGCTCGTTCTCGAACCAGCGCATGGCGCAGCTCCGCAGCGCGATCCTCGTGGCGCTCACCCGTGGCGTGATCAAGTTTACTGATCGCATCTGCTGCCTCGATGGGATGACGGGCAGCAACCAGTTCGACACGCTCGTGGTCATCGACATCGAGCGCGAATTCCAGACGCTGCTCACGGGTCAGACCGCGGATTTGCTGCCGGAGGACGTGAAACCCGAGGTGCTCGAGCGTGTGATCGCGGTGGCGACGGAGCTGGCGGTCGAGGGTCGCGAGGGTCGCCCGGTGGGCTGCCTCTTCGTGATCGGCGACAACGAGAAGGTTGGCACCTTCACCAAGCCGCTCGTGCTCAACCCCTTTTTCGGCTATAAGGAGGAAGATCGGAATATTTTGAATCCGTTCATGGATGAAACCGTGAAGGAGTTCTCCTCGATCGATGGGGCGTTCATTTTGCGCGGCGACGGGGTAGTGGAGTCGGCGGGCAGTCTCATTCAGGCGACCGATGGCGACTATTCGCTGCCGAGCGGCCTGGGGAGTCGGCATGCGGCGGCGGCGGGTATCAGTGTGGCCGCGAATTGCATCGCCATCGTGGTGTCGTCGAGCACGAGCCAAGTGACGCTCTTTCGGCGCGGGGTGATGCTGCCCTTGACGGAAAAGCGCCGTTGAGGCGCCGGAAGCACTTTGGGGTTGCACCGGCCCCGGGCGGCCTTTCTTCTGACCGTTCAACTATTTTACCACCATGCAAGAACTCGTCACCTTGGAGTGCACAGAAGCCAAAAAAGAGGGCAAACCCGTCTCGCGTTACCTCACGTTTCGCAACAAGAAGACCGTGACGGAGCGCATCGAGAAGAAGAAATATAACCCGCATCTTAAGCGCCACACCCTGCACAAGGAGATAAAGTAAATCTCCGTCAGGGGTCGCTTCCGCGACGTTAGCGACTCCAAGCCGGATTTCCGTCCGGCTTTTTTCGTGGGCGCGCCCAGGCGTTACCCGCTTTTCTTCTCCAAAGTTGCCGTGGCAAACGGCGTCGTGGAACCGACCGGATTGTGGGCCGCCTGCTGCTGCCGGCGCGCCGCCCGCCAGCTCTCGCGGTGCTTGCGGATCCAGTCGAGGAGCGCGCGTTCAAAGCCGATGTCGTAGCCGAGCCGCTCCGACTCAAGCCACTTGTGCTTCAGGATTTCCTCCCGCTCGGCCAGAAACTCCTGGTAGAGGCTGGATTGTTTGACGAATTCGCGAGAGGTCGCGGGCTCTTGAGCAGGAGAAGTCATGCAGATCATTCAGAAGCGGCGGACTCAGATGAGAGCGACCATGCGGGCGCTGTCAATGCCTGCAATTTTCCCAATTGTTACAATGGTTTCGCTGTGGGCTTGACCAGCCGCGCCAACAACTCTTCGGCGATCTCGCGGAACGCGGTGGCGGCGGCGCCCTGAGGTTCACCGACGACCACGGGCACGCCAGAGTCACCACCTTCGCGAATCGCCGGAATGAGCGGCACTTGTCCGAGGAGCGTCGTGCCCAGCTTTTCCGCAGTGATCAGACCGCCGCCCGAGCCGAAGAGCGCATGTTTGTTGCCGGCGGGGTCGATGAAGAAACTCATGTTTTCCGCGACGCCCAGCAGCGGCACATTGACCTTCTGAAACATCAGGCCGCCCTTGCGCGCGACGTTAGTCGCGGCGGGCTGCGGAGTGGTGACAATTACCGCGCCGTCGAGCGGCAGCGTTTGCACGAGCGAAAGCTGGGCGTCGCCGGTGCCCGGCGGCAAGTCGACAAGCAATACGTCGAGCTCACCCCAGCGGACGTTTTGCACGAACTGCTGAATCGTCTTCATGATCATCGGGCCGCGCCAGACGACGGGAGTGTTGTCGTCGACGATGAATCCCATGCTCATCACCTTCACACCGTGACGCTCCATCGGCACGAGCGTTTCGCCATCCACCTCGGGTCGGGCTCCATGCAATCCGATCATCAGTGGCACACTCGGCCCGTAAATATCGCAGTCCATCAAGCCCACGCGTCCGGGTCGGCCCTGAAACTCGAACACCTGGGCCAGTGCGCAGGCGAGATTTACGGCGAAGGTGCTCTTGCCCACGCCACCCTTGCCCGACGCGATCGCGACGGCGAACTTGATCGCTTTCGGAGCGCCGTCGTTGCCGGCGAGATTGGCGCCATTGGCCGGGGCGGCGGCCTTGACCGGTGCCACCGAGATTTCCACGAGCGTCTCTTTCACGCCCGGAATCGCCCGCAGGCATTTTTCAACTTCGCCTTTCAGGTGGAGCGGGATTTTGGGATCGTTGGTGGTGAGGGCGAGCGAGACTTTCGCCACGCCGTCCAGCAGGCCGGCCGTCCGCACGAGCCCGAACGACACGATGTCGCGGCTGAACCCGGGATACTTCACTTGCTTGAGGTGCTCTTTGATTGCGTCGGTCGTCACGTGATTTGGAGGAGAAATTGGAAAAAGGGGAAAATTCGATTGTGAGCAAATAAGAGTTGTTATGCCGCGCCTCCGCGCAAATAGAAATGCGCACCGCTCACCCGTCGCCACCCATGCCAACTTTTTTTCGCTTCCTTTTGATCGCTGTCGTCTTGGCCGCGCCCGCCGCCTTCGCGCAGCGCAAGATCGGCGATGTCACCATCAACGTCGATAAACACCAGATCCCGGTGCACGTGAGCGGCTCGACTCCCGAGCTCGACGCGCTGGCGCGGCTGGCGTTCGGCGCCCACGGCCGCTACCGGCTAGTGCCAAGCGGCGGCGACTACGACATCCGCTTCTCTCCGATCACCGGCACGCAGGTGCAGGTCGACATCAGCAAGGGCCTGACCGCGGCGCCCGTGGTCTCCGAAATCGCGACCGGCACGAATCTCCATCACGCACTCTACCGCGCGGCTGACATCGCCGTGGAAAAAACCAACGGCCTAGGACTGCGCGGTTTCTTCACGGCGAAGCTGGCGTTCATTGGTGAGAGCACCGGCAAGAAGGAAGTCTACACCTCCGATCTTTTTTTCAGCCCGGGCAGCGTGTCAAAAATCACGTCGGACAACGCCCTCGCGCTTTCGCCCCGCTGGTCGCCCGACGGCGCCAAAGTGATCTACACGAGTTACCTCAAGGGCTTCCCGGATATTTACGAAATCGACCTCGCGAGCCGGCAGCGCACGACGTTTGTGAGTTTCCGCGGCACCAATATGAGCGCGCGGTTCAGTCCGAATGGTGCGCAGATCGCGATGGTGCTGACCGGCGAGGGCAACACGGAAATTTACGTGAGCAATGTGCAGGGTCGCCAGGTCGCACGCCGCACGCGGTCCGACGCTGTGAAATCTTCGCCATGCTTTTCGCCGGACGGCTCGCGCCTCGTGTTCGCGATGGAGCCCGGCCCACAGCTCTACGTGATGCCGGCCGCCGGCGGCTCGCCGCAGCGTCTCACGACCGGTTTCTCCTACGCCGCCGAACCCGACTGGAGCCGCGCCAACCCGAACAAGATCGTCTGCACCGTCAAAGTCCCCGGCCATTACCAGATCGCGGTCTACGATCTATCGAAAGGCTCGGCGTTGGTCGTCCCGACTGCGGATTTTGACGCGATCGAGCCGAGCTGGCTCGCTGACGGCCGCCACATCGTCTACACCGCGCGTGATCGCAGCTCGAGTGTGCTTTGCATCCTCGACACCGAGTCCGGCCAAAGCCGACGCATCTCGGCGCCGAGTCTGGGTCCGACGATGGGCGCGAGTGTGTGGACGCCGTGAGGAAATAAAAAGCCGCACCTCGCGGGTGCGGCTTCGGTCCGAATTATTCTGGTGGGCCTATTTACGCGATCGCGGCCGCGTAATTGGCCTCGACGGCTTTCCAGTTTACGATGCTCCAAAACGCCGCGATGTAGTCGGGGCGGCGGTTCTGGTAGTTGAGATAGTAGGCGTGTTCCCAAACATCGAGTCCGAGGATGGGTTTGCCCTCGATGCCGGCGACCGCCTTGCCCATGAGCGGGCTGTCCTGATTAGCGGTCGATCCGACGGCGAGTTTCTTGTCGGCACCGACGTAGAGCCACGCCCAGCCGGAGCCGAAACGCGTTGCTCCGGCCTTGGCGAAGTCTTCCCGGAACTTGGCGAGACCACCGAGCTGGGAGTCGACGGCGGCGGCGAGCGCACCGGTCGGCGCATCCTGATCGTGGGGCGCCATAACCGTCCAGAAAAACGAGTGGTTCGAGTGACCGCCGGCGTTATTGCGCACACCGCCGCGAATCGCCTCGGGCACTTTCGAAAGATCGGCGATTAGCGTGTTTACGTCGAGCGCCGCGAGGGCGGGATGATCCTTGAGGAGATTGTTGGCGTTGGTGATATAGGCTTGGTGGTGCTTGCCGTGATGGATTTCCATCGTGCGCGCATCGATGTGCGGTTCGAGGGCGTTGAGGGCGTAGGGCAGTTTCGGGAGTTCGTAGGCCATGGCAGTGATGTGGTTTTCGGGTTGGAAGGAAACGCGTGGGAGGCTGCAACCTATGCACCGGTCAGCGCTTGCGTCAACTTTCGGGTGTGTCTTGCGGGTGAGGTCTTCACCTACTCCTCGCGAGTTGTAGGAGCCTGTTTGCAGTCGATGGGACGCTTCATGCGCAACGAATCGCCTGCAAGCAGGCGCCTACATTTCATCAGCGCGCCGCTTCAGTTGGAAAAATTTCTGGAGCAACTCTCGGCACTCGCTTTCAAGCACGCCGCCGGCGGTAAGCTCGACGTGATGATTCACCCGCGGCAGATCGTTGAGATTCGTCGCACCGCCGAGACAGCCCATCTTCGGATCGGGCACGGCATAGCAGACACGTTTCACGCGCGACATCAGCATTGCGCCCGAGCACATCGGGCACGGTTCCTTGGTCACATAGACCGTCGCGCTCTCCAGTCGCCAGTTGCCGAGCTTGGCGGCCGCCTGAGTGATCGCGAGCATCTCGGCGTGAGCCGTTGGGTCGTGCGCGCCCTCGACCGTGTTGTGCGCCGCCGCGACGACCTCGCCACCGATTTCGATCACCGTGCCGACGGGCACTTCATCCGCGCGCCATGCGTCGATGGCTTGGTTGTAGGCGAGGCTCATGAAGAACGCGTCGTCGCGCACGAGTTGCGACGGAAAGCGTTTTTCGAACGGGCAGGGCAGGGGCGAATCAGGCATGGGACGGCGTTTACCGAGGGAGGTGTTGATTGGAAACCGAACTTTTCTGGCGCCTAACTGCCTGAGCACTATTCAAATCCTCGCTACCACAAACACGATGGCTCCACCCACGACCATCGCCGCCAAGGCCCCAAACATAAATTTTATGGCGCGACGATACCGATACTCCTGTGCCGGAGGTTCCACGGATTTCATGACGTCAATTGTCACATATCATCCGGCGATTCAACAAGCTTTCCGAGGGAAACCTTGACTAGAGCGGGGCGGATCTGCCTTACAAGGTGCTTCTTTTGACGACTGCACCTATGACTCTTCGACTCGCGTCCCAACTCCGCGTTCACCACCATGGCTGACGGCAACGCGATTGAAGTGGAGGGCAAGGTCATCGCCGTGCTCCCCGGCACGATGTTCAAGGTGCAGCTGTCCAACGGCCACGTCGTGCTCGCACACATCTCCGGCAAGCTCCGGAAAAATTTCATCAAGATCGCCGCGGGCGACATGGTGAAAATGGAAATGAGCCCCTACGATCTCGAGAAGGCGCGCATCACGTTCCGCATGAAAGAGGCGACGACTTACGTGCCGCCGCCACGCCGCCGGCAATACTGAGCGCCGCATCGCCGCGCATTTGAGATCGACGCCGCCGTCTGTGCGGCGTCTTTTGTTTTCCGCCATGCGGGTCGATCACAGCCAGGCGCCGGAGGTCTTCGCCACCGATATTGAATCATTCCTCAGCTACATCAGCCTCGAACGCGGGCTGTCGAAAAACACCGTCGCCGCCTACCGCCGCGACCTCGATCAGGCGGCGCAGTTTTTGAAACGCCGCGGTGTGGCCGACTGGCGCGCCGTCTCGGCGGCGCAGGCGGCGGAGTGGACCTACTCGCTGACAAGCGATCGCTACACGGCGACCAGCCTCGCACGAAAACTCACCGCGTTGCGGATGCTCGCACGCCATCTCGTTCGCGAAAAGGTCCGCGCTGACGATTTCACCGCGCTCCTTACCGGCCCAAAGCTTGCGCGCAAAATTCCCGGCACGCTCAACGAGACCGAAGTCGCCCGTCTCCTCGCTGCGCCGACTGGCGGCGATCCGCGGGCGCTGCGCGATCGGGCGCTGCTGGAGCTGTTTTATTCGAGCGGCCTGCGCGTGTCCGAACTCGCCGGCCTCATGCTTCAGCAAGTCGATCTCGAGAATAATTTTCTCCGCGTTTTCGGCAAAGGCTCGAAGGAGCGCGTCGTGCCGATCGGCGGGCGGGCGCGCGATGCGCTCGCGACTTACCTGACGTCGGGCCGGCCACATCTCGTGAAGCCGAAGACCGGCAGTCAGTTCTTCCTGAACAACCGCGGCACGGCGCTTTCGCGCGTGATGCTCTGGATGCTCGTGAAGAAATACGCTCAGCGTGCCGGTCTCACGAAAAACGTGAAGCCGCACGGCTTGCGCCATTCGTTCGCCACGCACCTGCTTACCGGCGGCGCCGACCTCCGCGCGATTCAGGAAATGCTGGGCCACGCAAGCATCTCGACGACGCAAATTTACACCGCGGTTGAGCCCCAACGGCTCGTTGATCACCACGCCAAGTTTCACCCGCGCAATCGGGAGAAATAGCGGGTCTGCCCGAAGCAGCCTTGTGACCGACTATTTCCTTCCAATCTTTGGGCAGTTAGGAATGTTCGCTGGTGCGCCATGGCCAT
This sequence comes from uncultured Opitutia bacterium, assembly GCA_903840415.1. Classification (GTDB taxonomy): domain Bacteria; phylum Verrucomicrobiota; class Verrucomicrobiia; order Opitutales; family Opitutaceae; genus CAITWF01. The sequence goes on from CAIMFY010000074.1 coordinate 124,996, forward strand.
CGAGACGATCATTTATGTGACGAACATCCTGATCGGAGGGATTCTCGCGAGTTTGATGACGCACCACTGGCTGCGGCAGGAACACTCGGAGCGGGTGCGCTACTGGATGCTGGCGACTTGGGTGATGACGGTGGCCGACGTGCTATTCGCGATGCGGCCGGTCGTGCCGTATTGGTTCGCTCGGGTCGTGCCGACACTGTTTGTCACGGTGGGTCACGGCGTCCTGTTGCTGGGTGCGCAAAAAACGGCCGACGTCCCGCGTCGATGGAAACTCGTGCTCGGCGCGATTGGCCTGCATGCGGCGGGCCTCATTTTGTTTCTCGCGATCGGGCGGTCGTCTAACTGGCGCATGGTCTTCAACGGACTGATTTGGGCCTCGCTCTCGCTGGCGTCGTCGTGGTGCTTCCGCCGCGCCGCGCCGGTTTTTTGGCGACCGTTGCTGGGTCCGGCCAACGTCTTCTTGGCTCACGGCCTCTTTCACTGCCTGCGTGTTTCTTCGGCCGTGCTGTTTGAGATGCTCGGCTGGACGGAAGCGTCCGTGTGGCTGCAGACAGTCGGCGATCTCGAAGTGAGCCTCTTCATGGTGGCGCTGTTTGTCAGTCTGCTCGTTGCGCACCTGCAACTGCGCAACGAGGAACTGGCGCGCGCGCTCGCCGAGGTGCAGACGCTCTCGGGCCTGCTGCCGATTTGCGCGTGGTGCAAAAAAATCCGCGACGACGACGGTTACTGGCAGAAACTCGAAGACTACTTCCAATCGCATAGCCAAATCAAATTCACCCACGGCATCTGCGCGGACTGCTACCAAGAGCAGACTGGGCGGCGTCCCTCGGCAAAGTCAGTCTAACTGGCGGAGCGACTCGTTACAGGCTCTTGATCCGAATGACCCGAAACGCCACCGGATCGTTGTGGCCGGCGAAACCGAATGAGCCCGACGTGCGGTCTTTGCCAGGGTGCGGCTTGTTGGCCAGAAATTCGGTCACCTTCGCGAGGTCCCCATTCAAAATCAAGGTGCCGTTGAGCTCCACTTTGATGGTTGAGCCGCGGACGGTGACTTCCTCAAAATTCCACTCGCCGATCGGCCGCTGGTAGCCGCGCGCGGCAGCGATCATGCCGTAGGCCGAGCCGTGCGCTTGGCGCGGATCGATTTTCTCGCCGGTGGCTTGCTCGTATTGGTCGTCGAGAATTTGGCTTTCGCACATTCCAACGTAGGCGGTGTCGCCGGAGCCCGGATAACGGATCGCGAGACCGTTATTGCCGCCGGGCGGGAGCTTAAACTCCAGGCGCGCTACGAAATCGCTGAACTGCTCCTGGGTGAAAATCGTGCCGCCTTGCTTGGGTCGGCACAGGATCGCGCCATCAACGATCTGATAATTGTCCACGGGGCCGGCCCAGCCGGTGAAATCCTTGCCGTTGAAAACCGATTTGAAACCCGCCGCCTCCCCGTGGGCCGAGAGGATGCGGTTGGCCTCCTCGGTGCCGATTTCCCGGATGAAGAGATTGCGCCAACGAATTTCGCCATCGTGGGTCTGCAACTCGATCGGGCCGCGCGCGGGGATGGGTGTCTTCCGGTCGTAATAGTTTTCCAGCAGCGCGTGATCGACGACGAGTTGCTCGTTCAGCCAGACGGTCACGCGGGCGCCGACCATCAGGACGCGGAAGTGATTCCACTCGCCGAAAGTTTTGTCGGCCTTCACCAGCGGATCTTTGCCGGGGGCGCCAGGTGAGTTGTTCCAGAGACCGCCCGAACCTTTGTCGGAACCGAGCTTGAATTTCACTTGCTCGGTGTAGTCCCAAATCTGCACTTGCGGGCAGCCGCGCAGGTAGATGCCCGAGTCGGCGAGCGGCACGGTCTTGTAATCGACGAGGAGTTCGAAGTCGCCGTAGTCCTTCACGGTCGTCGCGTATCTGCCGTGACCGTCGTTGACGAGCTCATCACCCTCGGCACGCCAGTGCTTCAGCATGTCGGCGGTCCAGTCGGTGTCCTGCTTTGTGCGAGCGTCTTCAGACATCGCGGCATATTTGCGCGGATCAAGCGTGTCGCCGCCCCGCCAGCCGGAGAGATTGCGGCCGTTGTAGAGCGCGGTGAAACCGGCCGGCGGTGTGACTGCGGCAAATGCGGGTGCGGCGAGCAGCGTGGCGAACAGGAGCGAACGGGTGGTGGTAGCGAGTTTCATGGCGGGTTAAAGTTTCACGGTGCGGCCTTCGCGGAACGACTGATCAGCGGCGAGCACGATGCGCAGGCTGTCGACGGCACTCTGCCAATGCGCGGAGAGATCGGTGTCGTCGCGGATCGCTTGACGGAAGACCTCCTGCTCGCGGCGGCAGAGTTCGTCGTGGGTCGGCTCGTCGTTGACGCCGATGATTTCGTCGGGCGTGGAGAATTTTCCGTCTGGGCCGCGGGCCGCATGATGCAGGTGGAGCGCCTCTGTCTGTGTGTGCGAATCGATGTTCGACGACTGGCCGACGCTCGCGGCGGTGCGCGCCACGATGCTCACGCAGCCTCGAGGACCGATCACATCTTTCACGAAAAACGCCGTCTCGCTCATCATCGGACCCCAGCCGGCTTCATACCAGCCGACGGAGCCATCGTCGAAGGTGACTTGGAGTTGGCCATAGTTGATCTGGCCTGGCGCGATGTCGTCGGCGAGGCGGGCACCGATGCCGCTGACGCTCACCGGACGCGCGCCGGTCATGTGGCACATCACATCGACGTAATGCACACCGCAATCGACGATCGGCGAGGTCGAGCGGAGGAGATTTTTGTGCGTCTCCCAATTTGCGCCGGAGCTTTGCTGGTTCAGGTTCATCCGCATCACGAGCGGCTTGCCGAGTGTGCGCGCGAGTTCGGTGAATTTCTGCCACGACGGGTGAACGTGCAGGATGTAACCGACGACCAGTATCCGTTTGAGACGCCTCGCGGTGGCGACAACGTATTCGCAGTCGGCGATGTTGTCGGCTACCGGCTTCTCGAGGAACACATGCGCGCCGGCCTCCATCGCCGCCGTGGCGTAGGCGGCGTGCGTCTCAGAGTAAGTGCTGATGCAGACGGCGTCGGGTTTCGTGCGTCGGAGCGCGTCCGCGAAATCGGCGAACTCGGCGTAGCGACCGCCAAAATCGGCGTTGAGTTTCTGTCGGGACGCCGCGCCGCGCGCGACCAGCCCGACGATTTCAAAATCGCCCGCCATGCCGTGATAGGCGCGGGCGTGCGAGGTGCCCATGTGACCGCAGCCGACGACGAGGACGCGAAGTTTTTTAGTCATGACGCATTTCCAGCGGATCGAAACTCAGTGGGGCGCCGCTGCCACTGCCGCCGTGGTCGCCGGCGGCTTGAAGAAAAGCGCTAGGGCGATGGCCGCGATGGAGGCGGCGGCGAGCGGCACGAGGAAAAGTCCCCTGAAATCAATCACGGCTCCCGTGGCGTAAACTTTCTGCAGTAGGAACGGGCAGATCGAGTTGGCGAGGAGCGCGCCGACGCCGAGGATCTGGAGGTTGAAGAGGCCTTGGGCGCTGGCGCGGATGTCTTTTGGAAAATACGCATCGACGAAAATATAGACCGTCGCGAAGAAAAACGCGTAGCAAATGCCGTGGAGAATTTGCACCGCGATGATCATGCCGGCGCTCTGCGGGCAGAACGCATAGACCGCGAAACGCGCAGCATGGCCGAGGATGCCGACGATCATCGTCGTGCGCCAACCGAACTTCCGCAGCGTCGCGCCGAGAACGAACATCGTGAGAATCTCGGCGACCTGGCCGATGCTCATCACGGGCGTGATCCAGTTCGACGCGATGCCGACACCGCCCGCCTCGCGCGCTGTGCCGAGAAAGACGCCCGTCCAGTTAAAGTAGCAGTTGTGGACGAACGAATCCACCAGCGTGACGAACCAGAGCACGAGCACGAAGGGCACTTTGAGCAGGCGCAGCGCTTCGAGCCATGCACGTTTCTCGATCGTGCCGGCGGCGGCCGCAGTTTTTGGCGCTGTGCGCGGCAGCGTGAGGCTGAACGCCGCGAGCGTGAGCGACGCGAGGCCGGCGACGATAAAAGTCCACTTGGTCGCGGCCTTTGCAGCGTCGCCGGTGAGCGGATGGCTCAGGGCCGTGCCAAGCCAGTCGATGAGCCCGGCCGGATGCGCGGTGCTCACGGCGCCCCAGTTGACAAAAATAAACGTGAACGGCCACGCCGCAAGAATCCACCCAATCGTGCCGCCCATGCGAATGCTGCCGAATTCCTTTTCGGGATTCTTCATATTCGCAAACGCGATCGAGTTCACGATCGAGATCGTCGGCACGTAGAGGAGGCAGTGCACGAGCATCAGGAGGAAAAACGGCAGAAACTCCTTCGTGAAACCACAGCCCAGAATCGCGAGGCCGCCGACGAGGTGCGAGAACGCCAGAAATTTTTCCGGCGCGAATTTTCGATCGGCCCACTGGTTGCTGAAAAACATCCCGACGATCGAGGCGACGGGAAACGCGTTGAGGATGAGGGACTGCTGGCCCGGCGAAAATCCGAGGCTCGGGAGGTAGCCGAAGATCAGCGGGAGCCATGCGCCCCAGATGAAAAATTCGAGCACCATCATGAAAAAGAGCCGGTATTTCCCGGTCGAAGCGGTTGCACTCATGGGATCGTTTTTTGGGGTGAGAATTGCCGCCGACGCCGAGGTGCGCCAGCAGGCACGATAGTGGAGTGTGGGCGGACGATGCCCCCGCCATCCAGCCTGAAGATCGGATGCACGCTTCCGGGTTGCCATGCGCTTTCCTGATCGCACATCACTGCAGGCGCGCAACCGCTCACTCGCCCCGTGAAATCCCCGGTCATCCTCAGCCGCCGCCAGTTTGTCCGGACGCTCGGCGCCGCCGCGCTCACCGCCCCGTTCGTCACGCGCAACCTGCTCGCCGTCCCGCCGAGCACGGTTTTGCGACACGCGAGCTTTGGCGCGTCGGGCATGGCGTGGAGCGACATCCAGGCGATCTGTAGCAACCCGTTTGTGAAACTCGTCGCCGTCGCCGAGGTGGACTTGGGCCGGATCACCGAGGTGAAGGCGATGTTTCCCGACGTGAAAGTTTACCAGGACTGGCGCGAACTCCTCGACAAGGAAGGCAAGAACATCGACTCGGTCAACGTCTCGACGCCCGATCACCTCCATGCGCCCATCGCGCTGTCGGCGATGCAACTCGGCAAACACGTTTACTGCGAAAAACCGCTCGCCCACGATCTGCACGAAACGCGCGTCCTCAGCGAATTTGCCCGCGAGAAAAAGCTCATCACGCAGATGGGCATCCAGATTCACTCGCAGAAAGTTTACCGCCAGGCCGTCGCACTCGTGCAGGGCGGAGCGATCGGAAAAATCAAGGAAGTCCACACGTGGAGTAACAAAAAATGGGGCGCGATCGGCGCGCCGCCGGTGACGGCGGACGCGGTGCTGGATGGTTTTGCGTGGGATTTGTGGCTCGGCGGCTGCCCGGCGCGACCGTTCGTCGGCGAGGGCTATTATCATCCCGGCAACTGGCGCCGGCGGCTCGACTTCGGCACGGGAACGTTTGGCGACATGGGCTGCCACATTTTCGATCCGGTGTTTGAATCACTCGCGCTGACAGCGCCGATCTCGCTCCGGTCGGAAGGGCCGGCGCCCGACGCATGGAACTGGGCGATCAACGCGAACATCCGTTACGTTTTCCCCGGCACGAATTTTACCGCTGCCCCGACCATCGCCGTTACTTGGTATGACGGCGACAACCGGCCGCCGAAGGAAATTCTGGCACTCGTCGCCGAGCCGGCGCCAGTCCAGCAAAAAACCTCGCCGTCGAAACGCCCGGTCGATCCGCTCGATCAAGGTTCGATTTTCATCGGCACGGAAGGAGTGCTCCACGTGCCGCATGTCGCGACTCCCCGGCTTTTCCCGTTGGAAAAATTTCGCGATTACGCGCTGCCGCAGATTCAGGGCACGCATCATTGGAGCGATTGGGCCGAGGCGTGCGTCGGTGGTCGCGGCAAGCCGAGCGCCGGCTTTGATTATTCCGGCCCGTTAACCGAAGCGGTGCTGCTGGGGAGCGTCGCGGTGCGCTTTCCGCAGACGACGCTCGAGTGGAACAGCGAGCGCCTCCAGTTCACGAATGAGAAAGCGGCGAACACGTTTGTCGGTCGTTCCTATCGCAAAGGCTGGGACGTCGCCGGACTTTAGTATGCCACTGCGAGTTAAACGCGCTGCCATGTCTGGCCAAGCTTCCCGCCAGCCAGCGCAGAAATCCACCACCGCCGGCCCCACCGCCGCTTCTGATCGGATGCCGACGAAGGAGGAATTGCTCCACGAATTGCGCCTGCACGGCGCGAAGCCGCGGCCGCCGCGTGAAATTCCCACGGTCAGCCGTCGCACCCGCGACTATCTGCTCGTGGCCGGAATCGGCAGTGCGGCGATTCTGCTCGCGTGCTTTCGGCTGATGAATGGTTCGGACCCGTTGGTGATTGCGAGGCTCGCTTTCACGGGTGTAGCGCTCTTGTGCGGGCTGCTGTGGTTTATTTTCTACGGTGTGATGGGCCGGTATTGAGAGGTGCTCGCGCAGGTCGGGATTGCCATTGGCCGGGCGGTGCTTGGAATCGGCGCGTGAAACTACTCGTCGTTGCTCGCTTCGGCTTGGCCGCACTCTTCATTTCGCCGGTGTTCGCGCAGACCCTGGCACCGGACGCCGCCGCGGAGGATCCGATCAAGGCGATGGTCGCGCGGCTCGATCTCGAAAGCTACAAGGCAACGATCAAGAGCCTTACGCAGTTCGGCGATCGCCGCCAGGGCACCGACCGCAACCGCGCGGCTCTCAACTGGATTGAAGCGCAACTCAAGAGTTACGGCTACACTAACACCGCGCGCCTCAAGTATGATTATTTCCCCACCGATCCTCGCCGTCCGAGCGGTCCCCCTGCCAGCGGTGCCGACGGCGCGCAGGGGGGTGGGCGGTATCGCGGCGTGCGCACACCGACCGGCGTGAACAACGATCCGCTCAAGCAGCCCGACGAAAAATTGCGCGCCCTCAACGCACAGGCGGGCGACGTCGGCCCGCGCGAGGAAGTTTACTGCACCAAGATCGGCACGACGCATCCCGAGGAAATGTATATTGTCGGCGCTCACATGGACGGCCACGGCTGGGGCGAGGCCGCCAACGACGACGGCTCGGGCACCGCGCTCGTGATGGAACTCGCGCGGATTTTCATGTCCCCGGGCGTAAAGACCGAACGCTCGATCCGTTTTTGTCTTTGGAACAACGAGGAGACCGGCCTCAACGGCGCTCGCGCTTACATCGCGCAACGTGCCGCGTTGCAGGGCAAGGAGGAACCCGCGGGCTCCAGCCAGTATCCCGAGCCCAAGTGGCTCGGCATGATCCAGCACGACATGATGCTTCTCGATCATGGCATGCCGCTCGCCGACGGCACGATCCCGAAAGCGCAGCGGCCCGAGGCGGATGTGAACATCGAGTTCCAGTCGATGGCGAAGCTGGCGGCCGAGGCGCAGCAGCTCGCGTGGGCTTTTTACGCGGCCAATGAGGCTTATGCGACCGACTATCCCGCCGCCGTTGGGCCGCACATGACCAACACCGACAGCACACCCTTCATGGACCTCGTGCCCGCGATCAGCCTGCGCGAAAACGAGCGCGGCCGCGAAATCGGCGCTGGCTGGGATCCGACCTGGCACCAGCCGGTGGATCTTTACGCCACTTTCAGCGACAAGGATTTTCGTCTCGGTCTCAACGCCGCGCAGACCACGCTCGGCGCGATCGCGCGGCTGACGGGCGCGACGCTGACAAAATAATTCCCGCCGGCGAACGGTTCACGCTCTCGGATGAGCGCGGGGGTGAACACAGTCAGGAACCTTCTTTGATCATGGCGAGATAGGTTTCGAGCTGGGCCATCGTTCCACTCCAGCCTTGGGTCATGCCGGCGTGCGAGGTGTCGAAGGTCTGGCGCTCGACTTCGGTCGCATTGTGCGGCAACCAACGCAGCGTGAGCGTGGTTTTGCCATCGCGTTCCGTGAACGTCGTGGCCGAGAGCGTTTCGAGTGGCCATGTGGCGCTCATCGGGTGCCGAGTCACACCGCCGTTCGCGTCCGAAAACGAATTGATGAGGACTAGTTTTTCAGGCGGCGCAATTTCGAGGAACGTCCACTTGCCCCACATCTCGTGGCCGTCGGGCGATTTCATGCCATAGTGGAACACGCCGCCGGGCCGGAATTCCATTGCGCACGTCGGCATCGTGAAACCCTTCGGCCCGAACCAGCGCCTCAAGTGCTCCGGATCGGTCCACACCTTCCAGACTAGCTCGCGCGGCGCGGCGAACTCGCGCGAGAGGGTGAATGGCGGCGACAACATGCCGGAGAGCTGTTCGCCCAGCCGCTCGAATGTCTGCTTCGCGCCTTCGATTGCGCCGAATTCACGCACGACCAAATCGCGGGCTTCCTTGGTGGCAAAGACCATGCGACCGGTCAGCCGCGTCTGGCCCGGTGCGATTTCCTCGAATGTCCACGTGGCGGTGAAGTTTACGCCCGGTCCGCCCTCGCGACGGCCGCCGTGGGTATAGACGATCCGCTCCAACGGCATGACCTCGTTGAACACTCTCTTGTTTGGGTAATTCGTGCCGTCCGGCCCGCGCATCACGTGCTCCCACCTGCCTCCGGTCCGCACCTCCATCTTCGTAATCGTCGTGGTGAAGCCACGCGGGCCCCACCAGTCAACGACGAACTCCGGATCGGTCATGGCGCGCCAGACGAGCTCGCGCGGAGCTTGATAGACGCGGTTGTGCACGATTTCACAGTTGAATTTGTCAGCGACGAGATCCGTCAGGCGTTCGAGACTCAGGGTCATGCCAGTCTCAAACCCGCCGATGTATCGGTCCGCACCTGGTGTCGTCATCGTGACGCGCGACCGAAGGGTGAGCGTGGTCTGGCCGTTTAAATCGCTGAAAGTGGCCGTGTGTTGAATCTCGAAAAGCATCATGCCGGCTTCGTCCAAAGCGCCGCATACGAAAACCAGCCGCTCGGGCGCGACGATTTCCCGGAACGTGCCGCCCATCGGATAATCGGTCCCGTTCGGCGCGCGCATGACGTCGTAAATCTTCCCGCCGGGCCGGGCATCCCACTCGCACACGGGGTTGGTGAAACCCTTCGGGCCCCACCAGCGCGCAAGGTGTGCGGGATCGGTCCAGGCTTGAAAAACAAGTTCGCGGGGCGCGTCGAAGATGCGGGAAAAGACAAACTCGCGCTGGGAGACGTCGGTGGGTGGCTTATTTTTTTGGGTCATGTTTTGCCTTCTTTTGCAGTTGGGAAAAATAGTTGCCCAATCGAAGCGCCCCGGATCGGGTCGGATCACCGGAGATTACGCCTCCACCGCACGTTCGAGCATCGCGAGCGTGTCGATCGGCTTGAGTTCGCTGTGGGTCTCGACGCACTGCTTGATGAAACGAAACGCATACGCGATGTCGTTGGTCATCCACGGCACCTGCGTGTCGAGGTTGCCGAACGGTTCGCCCGCGTAGAGTGCGCGCCGGATGGAGTGAATCGCGTCGATAAAATTCTGGCGTGGCACCGTCACGACCGTGCCGTCGATGGGAGCGGAGATCTTTTCGCCGAGGCATACGACGTCGAGATAGACGGCGTAAGGATTGGAGATGGCGGTGTTCTTCTGCTGATCGATCGGGTTGATGATTTGGAAGCGGAGGAGCGCGTTGCGGATTTCCGCGGCGGCATCCTGCCGGCTCTGGAGAAACGGATCGCGCGAGAGACCGCTTTTCACGATCTCGCTGGCGAGGGCGACATCCTCCGTGATCAGTTGCTGGAGCAGCACCACGAGATCGATCAGGTGGTGGGTGAGGAGCGTGAGAAAGGCGGAAAAAAAGAGCGGTTCGCGCTGATGCAGGCGGTCAAGCAGCGAGCGAACGGTCGTGGGATCGCGGAAAATTGCCGCCGAGATTTCGCCGCGAGCGTGCAGTTCGGAGATTTGTTGCGCAACGCGGTGGGGCTTATCGGAGGAGACGATCTCGTTGATGAGCGCGCGATGTGCCGGGGAGATCGGACGAATCGTGCCAGAGAGAATCGCCGTCAGATCATCGAGCCAGTGCTGGGCAGCGGGGCGGTTCGTGGTGTCGACATAGTAGAGCGTCCATTGGTCATCCGCTGACGGCCCGGTGTCGTGCGCGAAGGTGACCTCGCGGAGGAGCGAGCGAGCGATGGCGTTGGCGAGCGCATCCGGCGCCGGCACCGTGAAGAGCGCCCACAACCCGTCGTCGATTTCCACTTTGCCGCCGAAATCGCGCTTCTGGGGCTCAAGAAAATCTTGCAAGACTTGGTCTTCGAATTCCATCGGTGGCGTGCTTGGCATTACTGACTAGGATCGTGCGGTTCGCCGGTTCAGGCGCAAGGCTGGCGACGGGCGAAATCCGCGGCGCCGTTATTTTTCGGCCGTGGTGCGCAACGATTCCAGTTGCCGGCGGACCGCCTCAAAATCGGGTCGAAGCAAGAGTGCGGCTCGGTAGTCGGCGAGCGCTTCGGCGCGCTGCCCGAGGTGCAAATAGGCTTCGGCCCGGTTGGCGTAAATCTCGGCATCGCTTGGGCTCACTCGGATGGCCTGAGAATAATGGGCGATCGCCGCCTGATATTTTCCGGCGGATATCAAAATCGTGGCGAGATTGTTGTGCGCGTCGGAGTAGTCCGGGTTGAGTCGAATGGCCTGCACGAAGGACTTCGCGGCGTCGGCGTAGCGGCCGGTTTTTAGAAAGATCCATCCGAGATTGTAGTGCGCTTCCGCCAAACCGGGTTCGAGATGCGCGGCCTTTTCAAAACTGGTGAACGCTTCGGCGAGTTGGCCGGTTTGCGCGCAGAGAACGCCCAAATTGATCCAAGCTTGGGCGTTGGCGGGATTGAGTTCGAGCGCGCGCGAGAGATGGCGGCGGGCGTCGGCCCGGCGGTTGTCTTTCAAATAGGCCACCGCGAGGTTGAGCTGAGCGCGATCGTTGGCTGGGCGTTTTTCCACGGTGTCGCGCCAGAGATCGACCGGGTTGGAATAGATCTCGTTTCGCTGCACGGTGGCGTAGCTGAGCGCGAGGCTCAGGAGCGCAACGGCCCACCACGCACGATTTCCGGCCGCTCGCCAGAGGAGCAGGACGGCGGCGACGGCGAGGCCGGCGAGCGGCAGATACAGGCGTTGCTCCGCCATCGGTTGCTGCGCGATCGGCACGAAGCTTGACGTCGGAGCCAGAATGAGAAACGGCCAGGCGAGGACAAAGCCGAGGGCCGGCCGAAAACACAGCGCCGCGAGCACGGCCGCGATCACCCCGAGCACCGCCAACACGCACGGCCAGACTTCCGCCAGTGACGGCGCGGTGCCGGTGCCATAGTCGAAGACGAGCGGCGTGGGCCACACAGCGAGCCTCAGATAGTTCAACACGACGCAGGACTCCGTCAGCGCATAGTGGAACGGACTGGCCCCAAGACCGAAGCCGACACCGCGTTCGCCTAGATCAAACATCAGGCCTGCCAGCACGCCCCACGACAACCCGAGGCCAAGATAAAATCGGCGTCGCGTGCGCAGTGCGTCCGACCATCCGCCAGCCACGAACGCCCGATCGTAGAGCAAGACCGCGACGGGCGCGGTCACCATCACTTCCTTCACCGCCATGCCGGCACCGCAGGCTAGCACCGCGAGGCCATACCATACGCGCTGACATTCCATCGAGGTGACGGCTCGCACGAAGCAATACAGCGTCGTCAGGTAGCACAGTCCCATCAACAATTCCGTCCGCTGCGAGAGATACGTCACCGCTTCGGTTTGGAGCGGATGCACGGCCCACAACAGCGCCGCGGACGCGGCCACGGTATCCGCGGCGCTGGTCCAGATTTGGTTGAAGACGGGCTGGCGCAGCGTGCGGCGAATCAGTCCAAACAAAATCAAGGCCGACGCGGCGTGGAGGGCGAGGTTCGTCCAATGGTAACTGGCCAGGCGATTGCCGCCCCAGACATAATTCAGTGCGAAGGAGAAATTCGCGCCCGGCCGGCCACGCGTCCCGCCGATCGCGGCATTTTCCAGTGGCCACAGGTGTCGAATCGAGAGGTTGTTTTGAATCGACGATAGATCGTCGAGCAGGAACGGCGCCTCCAGCGTGTTGCGGTAGAGGGTGAACACCGCGCCGACCAGCAGGATGACGACCGCAGCCGTCGTGCCGAATTTTCGCGAGTTAATCTGCCACGGACCGCTGGTGGGAGCTTGATCGACTCGGTGCATCGCGGCGCCGGCCTATTCTAGCCGACCCAATCGCGGGCGTTGAGGAAGAGGCGCATCCAAGGCGAATCCTCGCCCCATTCTCCCGGCGCCCAACTCATACAGGCGCTGCGGAAAACGCGCTCGGGATGCGGCATCATGATCGTCACGCGACCCGTCGTGGTCGTGAGCGCGGTCATGCCGCGCGGCGAACCGTTGGGATTGAGCGGATAGCGCTCGGTGACTTCGTGGTGATTGTCGACGAAGCGCGCCGCGACGAGACCGGAGTCGCTGCAACGCTGCATGGCCGCCGTGTCGTCGAACTCGGCGAATCCCTCGCCGTGTGCGACCGCAATCGGAAGGATGGAGCCTTCCATGCCGGCAAAGAGCAGGCTCGGGCTCCGCTCGATTTCCAGGGAGACGAAGCGGCCCTCGTAGCGCTCGCTCTGGTTTTGCACGAAGCGCGGCCAGCGATCGGAGCCGGGAATGATCGAATGCAGGTTGCTCATCATCTGGCAGCCGTTGCACACGCCGAGGGCGAACGTGTCTTCGCGAGCGAAGAAGGCGGCGAACTCGGCGCGGGCGCGGTCGTGAAAGAGAACGCTCTTGGCCCAGCCTTCGCCGGCACCGAGCACGTCGCCGTAGCTGAAGCCACCGCAGGCGGCGAGGCCGCGGAAATCTTTGAGCGAAACACGGCCACTGAGGATGTCCGTCATGTGGACGTCGATCGCCTTGAAACCGGCGCGCGTGAACGCGGCGGCCATCTCGACTTCGCCGTTCACGCCCTGCTCGCGGAGAATCGCGATCGGCGGACGCGAATTGAAATTTCTTGCCGGCCGAACGTCGAATGTGACTTTCGGCGTGATGCCGGGATTTTTCGGATCGAGCCGGAGTTGCTGCTCGGATTCGGCGCACGCGGGGTTGTCGCGGAGTCCGGCGATACGGCGTGTGACATCGGACCAGATCGCGCGGAGGGCAAAAAGGTTTTCCTCGAAGATGAATTTGCCGCCGCGGGTGATCCGAAAGTTGTGCGTGCGGTTGAGGACGCCGATGCGCATCGTGCAGGCCTTGAAGCCGTGCTCCCGCAAGGTCAGGTAAACGTCGTCAAGATCGTCAGTGCGGATTTGGATGACGGCGCCAAGCTCCTCGTTGAAGAGCGACGAGAAAATTTCGTGTCCACTCGGCAATTCCAGGTCGATGCCAATGTGGCCGGCGAAGGCCATTTCGACCACCGTGGCGAGGAGCCCACCGTCGGATCGATCATGGTAGGCGAGAAGTTTTTTCTGTCGACCGAGCAGTTGGATCGCTTTCCAGAAATTCTTTAAATCAGCGGGACGATCGACGTCGGGCGTGGCTTCGCCCATCTGCGAGACGACCTGCGCGAGGATGGAGCCTCCGAGCCTGTTCTTGCCGCGCCCGAGATCGACGAGCAGCAGCACGGAGTCGTCAATCTGCTGGAGCTGCGGCGTGAGCGTGAGGCGGATGTCGGCCACGGGCGAAAAGGCCGAGACGATTAGCGAGACGGGCGCTGTCATGCGGCGCTGGATTTCTCCGGCGTCACCATTTTCCTTCCAGACCGTGCTCATACTCATTGAGTCCTTGCCGACGGGAATCGTGATGCCGAGGGCGGGGCAAAGTTCGAGACCGACCGCTTGGACGGCGGCGTAGAGATCGGCGCCGTCGCCGGCGATGGCGGGCGCGGCCATCCAGTTGGCGGAGAGATTCACTTTGCCGAGGTCGCCGATTTGCGCGGCGGCGAGATTCGTGAGCGCTTCGCCGACGGCGAGGCGGGCGGAGGCGGCGGCGTTGTTGACGGCGACGGGCGTGCGCTCGCCCATGGCCATCGCTTCGCCTGTGCAAACGTCGAAAGCGGCGGCTGTGACGGCGCAATCGGCGACGGGAACTTGCCACGGACCGACCATCTGATCGCGGGCGATGAGGCCGCCGAGCGTGCGATCGCCGATAGAGATGAGAAACGTCTTGTCGGCGACGGTCGGGTGGGCGAGGACACGATGAATGGCTTCAGTGAGCGCAGCGCGCTCGGTGGCTACAGCGGTCTCGGCGGAGTAAGGTTTCTTCGGCCCAACGGGCGGCGGTGTGAGCGTGGTGAGATCGAGCGAGTGGAGCGGGCGCGTCAGCGCGGCGTCGGTGCGCGCCATGCGCGGCGGCTTGCCGAGTAGCACCTCGAGCGGAAGATCAATGGGCGTGTTCTGGGACTGCGGATCTTCGACGACGAGGCGTTTTTCGGCGGTAGCTTCGCCGACGACGGCGAAGGGGCAGCGCTCGCGCTCGCAGAGTTTTTCAAATGTGGCGAGATGCGCGGCGGGCACGGCGAGGACGTAGCGTTCTTGCGATTCATTGCACCAAATCTCGAGCGGGGACATCCCAGGCTCGTCGTTGGGGATGGCGCGCAAGTTGAATTTTCCGCCGCGCCCGCCGTCGTTGACGAGTTCGGGGAGCGCGTTGGAAACGCCACCGGCGCCGACATCGTGGATGAACGAAATGGGATTCGCGTCGCCGAGAGCCCAGCAGCGATCGATGACCTCCTGACAGCGGCGTTCCATCTCGGCGTTGTCGCGCTGCACACTGGCGAAATCGAGATCCTCGTTGCCGTGGCCGCTGGCCATCGAACTCGCCGCGCCGCCGCCGAGGCCGATCAGCATCGCGGGGCCGCCGACGACAATGAGTTTATCGCCGGGGTTGATCGCGCCTTTCTGGACGTGCCCGGCTTTGATATTGCCGAGGCCGCCGGCGAGCATGATGGGCTTGTGGTAGCCGCGCAGTTCGGGACCGTTCGCACCCGGAACCTTCGCCTCGAAGGTGCGGAAATAGCCATTGATCGTGGGGCGTCCGAACTCGTTGTTGAACGCCGCGCCGCCGAGCGGCCCTTCGATCATGATGTCGAGGGCGGAGACGATTCGGCCGGGTTTGCCGTGATCTTTCTCCCACGGCTGGACCGCGCCGGGAATTTTCAGGTTGGAAACGGTGAAGCCGACGAGACCGGCTTTCGGTTTCGCGCCGCGGCCGGTGGCGCCTTCGTCGCGGATCTCGCCGCCGGAGCCGGTGGCGGCGCCGGGGAACGGCGAGATCGCGGTCGGGTGATTGTGCGTCTCTACCTTGCATAGGAGGTGAATCTCCTCGTCGTGCGCGGCGTATTCCTGGGTGCGCGGATCGACGTAGAAGCGGCCGCCGCGGCTGCCGGTGAGGACGGCGGCGTTGTCCTTGTAAGCGGAGAGGATGCCGTCGCTGTGGAGCGCGAAGGTGTTTTTGATCATCTGGAACAGCGAGCGATCGCGGGCGGTGCCGTCGATGGTCCAGGTGGCGTTGAAAATTTTATGGCGGCAGTGCTCGGAGTTCGCCTGCGCGAACATCATCAACTCGATGTCGTGCGGGTCGCGTCCGAGTTTGGTGAACGCGGCGACGAGGTAGTCGATCTCGTCGTCGGCGAGGGCGAGGCCGAGGTGGATGTTGGCGGCGACTAGCGCGGCGCGGCCGGCGGCGAGGAGCGGCACGCTGTTCAGCGGGCGCGGGGTTTCGTGGCGGAAGAGCGCGGCGCACGCGTCGAGGTCGCCGAAGACGGTCTGCGTCATCCGATCGTGCAATTTCGCGCGCAGCGTCTGGCTCTGCGCGGCGGTGAGCGGGGTGAGCGGAAACGGGACGATCGTTTCACCGACGTCGATCGTGTAGGAGACAACGCGCTCGATGCGCAGCACTTTTTGGAGTCCGCAGATGTGCGCGATGTCGGTGGCCTTCGACGACCATGGCGAAATCGTGCCGGGGCGTGGCGCGACGACTTGGAGCATCCCTTTTACTTTTGCGACGGTGCGTCGCGGGCCGTAGGTGAGGAGTTTTTCGAGGACGGCGTGCTCGGTCGGACTGAGTTCACCCGCCAGCTCCGCGACGTGGACAAATTCGGCGCTCAGCGCGCGGGTCGGCAGCCCGGCCGCGGTGAGATCTTGCAGCAGTTTTTTGAGGCGGAAATCCGAGAGGGCAGGTGAGCCGCGAAGGATCAGCATAGTCGAGGGGGCGACGTTCCCCGACATCGCCGGCGCGGTCAAGGGAGCTGAAAGTCATTTCATTTTTTCGTTAAGACGCAGCGCGGCGAGAAAGCCGTTGACCATTGCCCAACGCTCTTCGAGATGAGTTTCCTTCCGCCTTTGACGAACCACGTAATGCCAGCGATGCAGCAACCATGAGCGACCACATCGGCCACGAATGCGGCGTCGCCCTCGTGCGCCTGCTTAAGCCGCTCTCCTACTACGAGCAGAAGTACGGTTCGCCGCTCTGGGGCTTCACCAAACTTTTCCTGCTGATGGAAAAGCAGCACAACCGAGGACAGGATGGCGCGGGGGTCGCGTGCGTAAAGCTCGACGTGCCGGCCGGTGAGCCATTCATGTTTCGCGAGCGCAACGTCAAGGCCAACCCCCTCGATAAGATCTTCAAGCAGCTTCTCGGACAATACAACGACCACGTGAAAGCCGGCGTGATTCACCCGGAGTTTGCGGACACAGTGAAGCAGAACTTCGATTTCGGAGGTGAACTCCTGCTCGGCCATCTGCGCTACGGCACGAGCGGCGGCTACAATATTTCCGCGTGTCACCCGTTTTTCCGCCGGAGCCCATGGCCGACCCGCAATCTGGCGCTCTGCGGCAACTTCAATCTCACCAACACGCACGAACTGAACCGCTCACTCATCGCGATGGGCCAGCATCCGATTTTCGCGTCGGACACGCAGGCGATCCTTGAGAAAATCGGATTCTTCCTCGATGAAGAGCACGAGGACATTTACCGCTTCCTCCGCAAACGCGACCTCAGCGGCGCCGCGATGTCGCGCCAGATCAGCGAGGAGCTCGACGTGGCCCGGGTGCTCACGCGCGCCTCGCAAAAGTGGGACGGCGGCTACGTGCTCGCCGGTCTCATCGGCAACGGTGACGCCTTCGTCGCCCGCGATCCGTCGGGCATCCGGCCGGTTTCCTATTTTCAAAACGACGAAGTGGTGGCGTTCGCAAGCGAGCGTGCGCCGCTGATGACGGTGTTCGATCTCGCGGTCGAGGACGTGAAGGAAGTGCAACCGGGGAACGTCGTCGTCATCAAGCGTCGTGGCACCGTGACAGAAGTGCCATTCACGGCGCCGATGCCGCGCGCGTCGTGTTCGTTCGAGCGGATATATTTTTCCCGTGGCAACGACGTTGAGATTTACCGCGAGCGCCAGGCGCTGGGTGGACAGCTCGCGGATCAAGTTATCCGCGCCATCGATCACGACTGGGCGAACACGGTTTTCAGTTTCATCCCCAATACCGCCGAGGTCGCATATTACGGGTTGATGTCGGCGCTGCGGACCCGCCGCCGCGACGAGGTCAAGGCGACGTTGCTTAAGGCGGCGGCAGAAAACAAAGTCACCGAGGCACTCCTCGACGATGTGATCCTGCGGAATTGGCCGCGTGGCGAGAAGGTCGTGAGCAAGGACATTAAAATCCGCACGTTCATCGGGCAGGAGACGATGCGCAACCAACTCGCGAGCCACGTTTACGACATCACCTACGGCTCCGTCCGCGCCGGCCAAGATACGCTCGTGTGTGTCGACGATTCCATTGTGCGCGGCACGACGCTGCGCCGATCGATCCTGAGGATTCTCGCGCGGCTCAATCCCAAGAAGATCATCATCGTCTCGACCGCGCCGCAGATTCGCTATCCCGACTGCTATGGCATCGACATGTCGGAACTCGGTAAGTTCGTCGCGTTCGAGGCGGCGGTTTCGCTGATTCGCGAGCGTGGCCAGGCGCAGTTGCTCGACGAAGTTTACGAATTGTGTCGTGGTGAAGTAAACAAGACCGGCGCGGTCAACGAAGTCCGTCGCATCTACAAGCCGTTCACTCCGCAGGAAATTTCCGCGAAAATCGTCGAACTCGTTCGGCCGAAGAACTTGGCCTGGAAAGGCAAGATCGAGATCATTTTTCAGAGTATCGAAAACTTGCACGAGGCCGTGCCGAACCACCGCGGCGACTGGTATTTCACCGGCAAATATCCGACTCCCGGCGGCTACCACGTCGTGAACCAAGCCTACGTGAACTACTACGAAAAGACCGACGGTCGCAGTTACTGACATGGCTCTTTCCTACGAAACTTCCGGTGTCCGCTATGATGAACTCGACGCGTTTAAACGCGCGTGCCAGCGCGCCGCCCGCGCCACCGCCGGTGAGCTCGAGGTGCACGGTTATCGGGAACCCGCGACGACCCGCGGCGAGAGCGCCTATTTGATCGAGGCGACCGATCACTTTCTGGCGCATGTCGAGGAAGGGCTCGGCACGAAGAACTTGGTGGCCGACGCGGTCTATGCGGCGAGCGGCCGCAGTTTCTACCGGGAGATCGGCATCGATCTGGTGGCGACGATTGTGAACGACCTCGTGACCTGCGGCGCGTTGCCGATGGCGGTGGCGATGCATGCGGCGGTGGGCGATTCAGCGTGGTTTGCCGACGAGCAGCGCACCAACGGACTGGTCGCGGGTTTCGCGGAGGGTTGCCGGTCGGCCGGTGCGGTGTGGGGTGGCGGCGAGACGCCCACGCTCCGCGGCGTGGTCGATCCCAAGACGATTGTGTTGGCAGGATCGGCGATCGGGAAAATTTCACCGAAGGCGCTTCGCATCACCGGCGAGGTGCACGACGGCGATGCGATCATATTTTTGGCCAGTTCGGGCGTGCACACGAACGGCCTCACGCTTTGCCGCAAAATCGCCGAACATCTGCCGCAGGGCTACGCGACGCCCATCGGCCACGGTGATCCCCGTGATTTTGGCGCGGCGCTGCTTGCGCCCTCGGTGATCTATGTGGCGTTTGTGCGCGAGTGCCAGCAGCGCGGGCTGAAGTTGAACTACGTGTCGCACATCACCGGCCACGGCTGGCGGAAACTGATGCGGCTCGACGAGCCGTTCGTTTACGAGATTACAGTGCCGCGATCGGTGCCGGCGATTTTCCAGTTTCTGGCCGAAGCTGGCCCGATCGACGTCCGCGAAATGTATGCGACGTTTAACATGGGCATCGGTTTTGCCGCCTACGTCGACCCCAGCGAAGTCGAGGCGACACTCACCGCGGCGCGGGCGACGGGTTACGACGCGTGGCTCGCCGGTGGAGTGAAAAAGGACGGCGCGCTTAAAGCGGTTGTCGTGCCGGCGTTGGGCCTGACGTTTGAAGGTGACACCTTGCAGGTGCGCTAGCTCCGGTCGGCGGAAAGGGCGGCCAAGATTTGTGACGTGAGAGCGAGGCCGCGAAACGCAACGGGTGGGTTGGTGCGCGGTGAAGTATGGGTGCCGATTTGCACTCGCGAACCGCCGGCGGACCCGGGGGCGTCAGGGCAAGAAATGCACGGTTTTTCCTGAGATTGCGGCGGCCTCAGGTTAAATTTGCCGAAGTTTGTGCCGAAACGAGGTTTGACGCGGTGCTCCCTCGGAGCCGCCGCATACGTCGCGTTCATGAAACTCCAAACTCAGCTTATTGTCGCCTTTGGTATCGTCGCCTCCATTCCGTTGGTAGGAGGTGGCTTGGGTCTTTATGCGCATTACGATGCGGCGTCCCGGGCCCGGGCCATCGTGGCAACAGCGCGCATTGGCCGCGAGGGGTTGGACGCGGCGCATCAGGCGCGGATCAACAGCGAGGTGCAGCTGCGGGCGTGGGCTAATCTGCTGGCGACGGGTCGGGAGAAAGCCGCCTATGATCAATCGATTGCGGTCGTGACGAATGCGGAGCAGGCAGTGCAGCGTGCGCTCGAGGCGGCGGAGATGGCGGCGCCGGGTGTCGGCGTGGAGGTCGCGACAATCGCGACGGCACGTCGGTTGCACACCGAGCTAGGAAAGAAACAGCGCGAGGCTTTGGCAAAATTTTCCCTCGCCGATCCGACAGATGCGGCGGCGGTGGCGGCTTTCGTGAAGGACAGCGAGGCTGAAACGTCGGCTGCGATCGGAAAATTGGCGGGGCAGTTCGTTCAGCAAACCGAGAGCCGCCTCGGAACGGCGGACACGACATTGAACGATCGGAGTTCCATTCTGATGTGGACGATTGGCGTCGGCAGTCTCGTCGGGGTGGCGATGGGGGCGGCTTTTGGCTGGTGGACGAGCGCGGCGGTGGTGCGTTCGCTCAGCAACCTGGCCGGTGGCATGTGGGAACGGACTAACACGGTAGCGGGCGCAGCGCGTCAAGTCGCGGGTTCGAGTCAGAGTGTGGCCACAACGTCATCCGAACAGGCGGCGGCGGTGGAGGAGAGCAGTGCATCGCTGATTGAGGTCAGCTCGGCGGTGAAACAAAATGCCGATGCCGCCCGCCAAGTGCGCGACGTCTCGCACACGAATCGCGCGGCAGCCGATCAAAGCGCCGCGGAAGTCGCGCAGTTGCAGGGCGCGATGCAGGAGGTGTCCGTCGCGAGCACCAACATTGCGAAGGTCGTGAAGTCGATCGACGAAATTGCCTTTCAGACCAACCTGCTTGCCCTTAATGCGGCAGTGGAAGCGGCTCGGGCGGGCGAGGCTGGGGCGGGATTTGCCGTCGTGGCCGAGGAAGTCCGCTCGCTCGCTCAGCGCTCGGCGCAGGCGGCGCGCGAAACCGCTGGCATGATTGACGACGCGACCGGCAAGAGTGCCCGGGGCGCCGAGTTGGCGGATCGCGTGGGTCAGTCGCTACGCCGCGTGATCGATGGCACCCACCAAGTCGACGAACTGGTGGCCCAAATTGCCGAGGCGTCCTCCGAGCAGGCGCGCGGGCTTGAGCAGGCGGTGGGCGCGATGCGGCGAATCGATCAACTCACTCAGTCGAACACCGTGGCCGCCGACGAGACGGCATCTGCCGCACAAAAACTTGAGGTCGAGGCGAGCGAATTGCGCCGCGGACTTTCTGAACTGGTCGACGCCCGCACGCGTCAGTCTGCCGCCGGTCTGGCTCCTTCCCCAACGTCCGAACGGAATGCGCAAAGCGGCGGAGCGTTCGCGGCCAAGAAAATTGTCCGCAAATCGCCGGCTTCGACCATGACGCGAGAGCTGGACGAGGTATCGGCGTAACCAACCGTGGGTGGGCGAGCGTGGCGTTGGTTCTGGCACCATGCCACGCCAAGCATTCCATTCAACTCATCCGCCGTAGCACTCGAGGTATTTCAGGCCAGTGCTCGTGTTGAAGAGCACGACAGTTTCCTCGGGCTGAATTTTCTTCTGTGCAACGAGGACCTTGAGAGCGGCGTAGCAGGCGGCACCTTCGGGTGCAGTAAATACACCCTCGGCGGCGCCGACTTCCTTCGTGCAGGCGATCATGTCGTCGTCCGGCACGGCGATCGCACCGCCGCCGGATTTGTGCAGCGCGTCGAGCATCAGGAAGTCGCCGATCGCTTTCGGGACTCGGAGGCCGGAGGCTTTCGTGGCGGCGCCGAGGTGTTCGGCGGCAAATTTTTCGCCGCTTTCAAACGCGCGGACGATCGGCTGGCAGCCGCTGGCCTGCACCGTGAACATCCGCGGCCGTTTGGTGCCGGGCGCGATGAGGCCCATTTTTTCCATCTCGTCGAACGCCTTCCACATGCCGATGAGACCGGTGCCGCCACCAGTCGGATACAGGATCACGTCCGGGAGCTTCCAGCCGAGTTGCTCGGCGAGTTCGTAGCCGAGTGTTTTTTTGCCCTCGGCGCGATAGGGCTCCTTGAGGGTCGAGACATCGAACCAGCCTTCGGCTGTCTTGCGCTTCGCCACCTCGGCGCCGCAGTCGGTGATGAGTCCATCGATCAACGTAACGTGGGCGCCCATTTGCTCGCACTCGATGATGTTGGCCTTAGGCGTGTCCCGCGGCATGAAGATGTGCGCTTCCATGCCGGCGCGCGCGGCGTAGGCGGCGAGGGCTCCGGCGGCGTTGCCGGCGGAGGGGACGGCGAGTTTCTTCAGGCCGAACTGCTTCGCCATCGAGACGGCGGCGGTCATGCCGCGGGCCTTGAAACTGGCGGTCGGGTTCTGCGCCTCATCCTTGATGAAAAGCTGCTTCAGGCCGTGCTTCGCTCCGAGGCGCGGCGCGGGCAGGAGCGGCGTCCAACCCTCGCCGAGCGTGACGATGTCGGAATCGTTTTTCACTGGCAGCACTTCGCGGTAACGCCACAGCGACTTCACTCGCGAGCGGAGCGATTCCTTCGTCATGGTCATCGCGGCGGCCGCGAGATTGTAGTGGGCGAAGAGCGGCTTGCTGCAACAGCTGGAGACGTTTTGCGGGATGGCGTGATCGTGGACTTTGCCGCAAAGTGTGCAGACGAGATGAGTGAAGTGCATCGGAGTGGGAGTTGACGCGAAGTGCGGCGCGCGGCAATGCCAACTTGCGCGGGTTCAGCGTGTCGCGGCCGCTTCGATCGTCGCACTGCCGGCAGCGAGTCCGGGCGCCGTCGCCGAGAGTGTGATCGTTCCGCTGGGCGCGCTCGCTTTCACGAATGCGACGCAGCGGCCTTGGAACGCGCGGCGTGCGGCCGCCTGAAACGACTCTTGGCTCGCGTTGTCGGCGCTATCGACGGCCGCGATCGCGCCGGGACCGGTCACAGAAAACGCGACGAGAGCGTTTGCGGACGGCACGAGCACGCCGTTTGCATCGACGATGGTCGCGGTCACGCTCGCGACGTCGTTCCAGTCGGGCGTGAGCTTCGCTCGGCTCATCGTAAGCACAATTTTCTCCGGCGCACCGGCGGTGTGCAGTTCATTTGTGGCCACGATTTTTCCATTGTTTTTTGCCACGGCGTTGAGGGTGCCGGGCGCGAACGCGACCTTCCATACCCGCGGGGAAGCATCGGCGTTGAGCGGTTGTGCGCCGAGGTTCTGGCCATTGAGAAACAGTTCGACGGAATCGCAGTTGCTGTAGATTTCGACGTTCTCCTCGTGTGGGGCGCGGTTTTCCGGCGACCAGTCGGCAAACTGCACCTGACGGCGGTTGAGTGGCACGTAACCCGGATCGCCTTGAGCGAACTGCGACGGTGCGGTGCGGCGCGCGATCGCGACCATCGGTTTTGCGGCCCACCAACTTTGGCGTTCGCGGCCCAGCGGCTTGATCGCACCTGTGCGATCGACTAGTCCCGCGCCGGAGGCGACGACCGGCCATTGGCGGGATTCGCCGAGGTAATCGACGCCGGTCCAGAGAAACTGGCCGGCTTCGGCGGGATTGTCGCGCAGGGTCAGCCAAGTCTGACGGTTGTGCTGCTGCTCGGTGCCGACGATGATTCGGCCCGGTTTCGCGTGCCAAGCCGCGATGAGTTCGGTGTCGCGATAGTTCGTCCCGATCACGTCGAGCAGATCGGCGAGGCCGTTCGTGTAGTCGTGACTGACATTTGGCCGGAACAGCGCCTGTGTGACCGGCCGTGTGGGATCGTTTTCGTGAAATACCTGCACGAGCCCCGCGAGGATCTGCTTCGCCTTTTCCTCCTTGGGCGTGTCGTGGATTTCGTTGCCGGAACTCCAGAGGATGATGCTCGGATGATTGCGGTCGCGGCGGACGGTGTCGCGAATGTCGGTCTTCGACCACTCGTCGAAGAAGAGATGGTAGTCGTATGGATTTTTGGCGACCTCCCAGCAGTCGAACAACTCATCCATCACGAGAAATCCCATGCGATCGCACAAATCGAGGAACGTCGGGTCGGGCGGATTGTGCGCGGTGCGGATGGCGTTGACCCCGATTTCTTGAAGGGCGGTCAGCCGCTGTTCCCAGACTGCGATCGGCACGGCCACGCCGAACGCGCTGGCGTCCTGATGCAGGCATACGCCGTAGAGTTTAAGATGCAGGCCGTTGAGTTGGAAGCCGGTCTCCGAATTGAAATTTGCATCGCGTATGCCGAATGGCACTGACTCGTCGTCCGTCGTCGTCGTTCCGATGCGCACTGCGACCTGAACGTGATAAAGATACGGCTTTGTCTGGAACCACAGATAGGGATCATTCAGCTTGAAGTTGTGCTGAAATGCCGCCGATTGTCCGGACGGAATCGATTGCACGGCCAAGTCCGCGGTGGCCGCGGCTTTTCCGGCCGGGTCCAGTAATGTGATTCGCAACGTGACGTCGCGCGTCGCAGGCGATTGATTGACCACCCGTGTCTGGACCTGAACTTCGGCCGAGTTGTGATTTACCGGCTGGCCTAGGCCGATCACGACCTCTTTGGTTGAGGCAAACGTCGCCCACTGCTCGAGATGCACGGGATCAGTGACGATCAGCCTGACATGGCGGTAAATTCCAGCGCCGGCATACCAGCGCGAGGCGGGTTGTGCGGAGGTGTCGGCGCGCAAAGCGAGAACGTTGGTGGATTTTTCGCCGACGTTGAGAAAATCGGTCAGTTCGTAGCGGAAGCTGACATAACCGTAGGGCCGGTGGCCGAGGAGGTGGCCGTTCAGCCACACGTCGCTGTTCTGCATCACGCCGTCGAATTCCACAAACACCCGCCGGCCCGCATCGCTTGCGGGCAGGGTAAAGTGTTTCCGATACCACGCGACGCCGCTCGGCAGGAATGCGCCCGCGCCGCCGGCCTGATTTTTCTGATCAAACGGCCCTTCGATGCTCCAGTCGTGTGGCACATCGAGCTTCCGCCACGCCGCGTCGTTGAACGCGGCTTGGTTCGCGCCGGGCGCGTCGCCCTTGAAAAACCGCCAGTCGGGATCGAGCGAGACGATGTCGCGGGCGCTTGTCGGCACGGGTTTCGGCGCCATGGCGAACGCCGGGAGCGCGCCGCCGAGAACGATCCAAGTGAACGCGGAGCGAAGAAAATAAGTTTTCATTTTGTAGGATTTATTTCCGCACGATGGCCTCGCCCTCGGCGACGTGTAGCGTGAGCCCGCCGAGATCGACGTTGCGGGCATTGTCGATCACGAGGCCGTGTTGTGCAGCCACCTCGCATTGCTCAAAGACGACGCCATCGATGAAGCTATCTTTCAGTCCGTGAATTTTTCCGACTGACCCGGCGGTGCCGTGGACGTTGATGATTTTCACGTTGCGCACCGTTGGCGGCACGCGGGTGTCGCCGGCGACATTGATCCGCATGTTCCATTCGAGATCGAACTCGAAGGCCTGCTTCACGTCGCGGAGTTCGATGTTGCGATAGGTGATGTTTTCCACGACGCCGCCGCGGCTCGGCTGCGTCTTGAAACGGATCGGCGCCCAGTTGCCCGCTTCCGCGACGCAATCGCGCACCTCGACATTGCGGATGCCGCCGGACGTCTCGCTGCCCATCGCCGCGCCGCCGTGGCCATAGGCAAAACGGGTCTTTTCGACGATGAGATCTTCGGTCGGGCGGCCCACGCGTCGGCCGTCCTCGTCCTTGCCCGACTTGATCGAGAGGCAGTCATCGTTGCAGTCGAAGTCGCAGCCGGTGATGAGCACGTGGCGGCAGGAATCGACATCCATGCTGTCAGAACTTGGGATGTAATGTTCGGCGCGCGTCGTGAGTTTTTCCGCGATGACATTTTCGCAGTAGATAAAAACGTAGCCCCAACGCGCCTGATTTTTTACCGTAAGGCCGGACACACGCACGTCGCTGCACTCCTGAAACATGATCGTGCGTGGCGGGCTGAGATTGCCTGCCCGTGGGAGCTGGAATCCGGCAGCGTTGATCGGCGGAAGTTTTTTGGGATCGGGCGCGAGGCTGACGGTGGCGGTCGAGGGTGGCGACGCGCCGTAAACCTCGGTTACGCTCGGTGGTGGAGGCGGCGCCGCGTTGGTCGCATCACTGGCAGGTCGCGGACCGCGTGGGGCGCCACCGGGAGGGCGCGTGCGCTGGCCAAATCCCGCGAATGCGTCGCCCGATCCGTCAATCGTGCCAACGCCGGCGACCTCGACGTTTTTCATCCCAACAAAATTCAAAAACGCCGAAGTCCAATAGCGTTCGATACCCTCCCAACGCGTATAGATCGGCGGGAAATCTTCCATCGCGATCGTGCTTTTGAGGACACCTTCCTTTTCAATGTACAGGTTTACTCCCTGCTTAAAGTAGAGTGCGCCGCTCAAGAATGTCCCTTTGGGAATCACGATCACTCCACCGCCGTCGGCAGCGCAAAGATCGATGGCGGCTTGGAGCGCGCGCGTGTTGACGGTCTGGCTATCGCCGAGGGCGCCATGCTCGGTCGCGAGCCAGAGTTTGGCCGGCTGCGCGCCTGAAGCGTTGACGCCAGTGAGAAGGAGGAAAGCGAGCGCGGATGCGCGAAAAGGAAGGAGATTTGAAAGCATTGCGGGGATAGCGCTGGAGCGCGACGGGTGCCGCCGGCAAAGGGTTGCAGGGTGTAAAGAGACGGCGGTTATTTCATCTCGGTGCGGAACTGCGCCGCGGGAAGGCCGGCGGCGTTGAAGAGATTGCAGCCGTCAGGAAAGTTGACCCAAGCGTAACGTGCGGCCACAGGTGCGGCGACTTGCGCGCTGCTGATGACGACGGTGTCGTTGTCGATCTTGGCGTCTGCCGAAACATATTTCCCGTCGGCGCCCGCGACCTCGAACCACTTGAGTGGGCCGCCGCCTTTCGCGACCAGACCGCCGCCCAGATGCGTGAAGCTCACTCGAATCGCGCCGCGATCGATCTTCATCGCCTGATACTGCGGGCCGGAGAACTCGATTTTTTGTCCATAGACGTTTGCGAGTGCGATGCGTGCAAGACGGTCACCGACATCCTGTTTGTTCCGCGGATGGACGTTCTTCGCCTCGCCGATGTCGGTCGTGGCGGCCATGCCGGTGTTCGGCTCGAGCGTGAGGAGCGTCGCCTGCGCTGCGCGCACCTCGGGGCTGTTGCTCGTGGCTTCCTGCCCGGCGAGCTGCACGATGTAGAAGGGGAAATCGCCCTCGCCCCAGAGTGCGCGCCAGTCATGCACGAGTGTGGATTGGACATGCGGATAAAAGGCGATGCCCGCCGCGCCCCCGACGATCGATTCGCCCTGATACCAAATCACTCCGCGAATCGCAAACGGGATGACCGGCGCAACCATGCCGTTAAACAGCACGGTGGCGTTATGCTGATCCTGCACCGGGTCGGTCCGCGTGCGGCGTCGCGGGCGTTGGCCGGCGGCTTTTGCCTTCGCGACCACATCCTGCCATTCCTTATTCTCCTCGGCTGTCGGCGGGACAAAGGCCTTCACCTTGGCATCAAAACTGTCGAGCAGCGGCTTCAACTTTGGATCGCTCTCCATCGTTTCGCGCCGGATCCATGCTTCCGCCGTGCTTGCGCCAAACGCCAGTGTGACGATTCCGACCGGCACTTTAATTTCTTTTTGCAGGTCGCGCGCGAAGAAATATCCGACCGCTGAAAACGACGGCACCGTCTCGGGTGTGCAGATTCGCCATTCGCCGTCTACGCGGCTCTTCGGTTCGTAGGACTTGGAGGGGGCGCCGGTAAACATCCGGATGAGCGGAAAATTCGCGGCGGCAATCTCCTGCTCTTCATTGGTCACGCCGGCAAAGTATTTCACCTTCACCGAGACGGAGAAATCCATGTTCGATTGGCCCGAGCCGAGCCAGACCTCGCCAACCAGCACGTCTTCCAGTTCCAGCGGTGCGGAGGTTTTCGATCCAGTGACCACGAGTGTGCGGCGCTCGGCGGAGGCAGCGAGCGCGTCGAGGTCCACGCGCCATTGGGATCCGGTTCCAGCGACCGTGGATTTTTTCTGGCCGGCAAACTCGACCGTCACTTGTTCACCGGCGCTGGCTGTGCCCCACACCGGCACTTTCATTTCCCGCTGCAGCACCATATGACTGGTGAACGGACTCGCGAGTTTGATGTCCGCCGTCGCGACGGCAACGAGGCCGGGCAGAAAAAGAAGTCGCAGAAAATTTTTCATGGGGAGCTTGGGCGTAGGTAAACGGCCAGCGGAGTATCCGGGAGCGCGCGCAATGCCGTGTCCACGACCTCGGAGCTGAACTTGGCCCCAGCACGGTTGGTGTGCGTGTGTTCGTCCGGCGTGACCTGAGGAAACAGTTTCATGACCTCATCGTGGCCGAGCGCGTCGTAGCGTGTAGCGATCAGTTCGTTTAGATCGATGAATGCGATTTTTTCGCTCGCGGCCACTTGTTGGGCCCAACCGGCGAATGAGTCCTTGTTGCGAGCAATTTTGCCATTCTTGTCCCAAATCTTTCGCGGCACGAGCGAGCAGACGATCGGGGTGGCGCCTTTTGCACGGATGTCAGCGATATATTTTCGGAGATACCAACCCCAAGTGTGGATTGTCTCTTTTTCTTTCGTGCGAGAATTTTCACGTTCGCCCGTTTCTTTGCCGATGCCCGGCAGCGGGCCACGCGGTGGATTGTCGTTGTGGCCAAATTGGATCATCACGAAGTCGCCGGGTTTGACTAGGCGAAGGGTGTTTTCCCAATGCGTGGCCATGAATGTCTGCACGCCGGTGCCACCGACCGCACGGTTCACGACGTTGATCTTCTCCGTGTCGAAGGACGGCGCGACGAAATCGCCCCAGCCCCATTGGCCGCCTTTTTCCTGACCGTCGCCGCGACCGTTGCGAACGGTAGAATCGCCGACGAGAAAGAGCGACGGCAGCGTGCGATTGCGTGGCACCGGCAACCGGAGCCACGCCATCTTGTCGGCTTCGACCGCGGTGCCCTTGGCAGACAAGAACTCATCAAACGTTTTCAGGCGCAGTCCCTGTAAGCCCGCGACGACGCCGGCTGCGTGCAAGTCGGCGCCGATGGCGTCGAAGTGCGTGTGGTCTTGTTGATAGATGGCCTTGGTTTTCGCTTCGCCGAGCGACTCAAATTTGTCAGCCATCGTCGTCGAGAGGTCGATGAATGGCACCGCGGCGTCGCGTGCGATGTCGTAGGCCCACTCGCGATAGCGGCCGGGACCGCGCTCGATCTTTCCGTCCTTCCAGATATTGCGGACGGTGCAGGAAATCACGATCGGCTGAGCGCCCTTCGCTTTCGCGTCGGCGATGTATTTCCGCATATACCAGCCGAAGGTGTGAACAACTTCGTGCTGTTTCGTGATGATGTTGTCGATTTCACGCGATTCGTCGCCGAGGCCCGGGAGCGAACCGCGCGCACGCCGGGCCCCCGGGGGAACGGACACGTCTTCATTGATCGTGCCGCCGTCGTTGTGGCCGAATTGAATCAGGATGATATCGCCCGCCTTGGCCTCGGTGAGCAGCTTGTCCCACGAGCCCTCGGTGATGAACGTGCGACTGCTGCGGCCGCCGCGCGCGCGATTAGCGACGTTAATTTTCGCCGGATCAAAATAGTTGGCGAACGGCACGGCCCAGCCTTGTTGTGTCACGCCCTTGCCGCGCGCGGCGGTGGAATCGCCCGCGACAAAGATCGTCGGCAGCGACGGATTTAGCGGCGTGACCACCGGTGGCGGATTGCGCGCAAGATCGGGAGCGGGTGCCGGCGCAGTCGGAGATTGCGCGCGAGCACCGAAGGAAAGGAGCGCGCAGGCGAGACAGGCGAGATAACGGTTGTTCATGCGAAATCAGATTGGGTTGCCGTCGGGAGTGGCGGTGGGTGGATTCATTTTCAGGCCGAGGATTTTCAAGACGCAGGCGTAGCGGCATGGCGCGACCGCAGGGAGTTTGATATGCAAGCCGTCGGCCCCGTGGGTGAATGCCACCGCGCCTGACGCACCGAGCAGCGAAACGGTGGATATTTTTCCTTCGAGCGCCGGGTTCGCCGCCAGCGTCGTGAGGTTCACGTCGCCGTTCGCCGGCCCCTCGCCGATGACGATGGCGTAGAGGGCTTCGCCTTTCACGGTGAAGCGCACGTGCGGACCTCCGTCACCACGACCGCCGCCGACACCGAAGGTCGTCCAGTTGTGCGTGCCGTAGATCGCTTCGCCGTTCACCTTGAGCCAGCGGCCGACCTCAAGCAAGGTGTCTTGTTGATCCTGCGGAATCGTGCCGTCGGCTTTGGGCGAGAGGTTCAGGAAAAAGCAACCGTTCTTTGCGACGGTGTCAGCCAGCCGCGCGATGATGACGCCCGGCGGAAATACTTTCAGATCGTTCGTGTAGCCCCACGACGGACTGCCGATCGTTTCGTGGACCTGCCAGTTGCCGGTGCGAATGCCGCTGGGCGAGCGCGCGCCAATTTTTTCGAAATCGATGATCGAGGCGATGGTTTCGCTGTTCTTGTTCGTGGGCGAAAAGGCTGCCTTCTTCGTGGAAATCGAGACCTCTTTGCCCCACGCCGCTGCACGGTTGTAAAAATACGCCGCGAGGCGCAGCTTCAACGGATCGAGGTAGCGCTGATCGACACCGTTGTCGAACCAGAGCAGATCGGGCTGGAATTTCTCGATCAGCTCGATGTTGCGATCCCACCAATTGATCAGGAATTTTTCGCACGCGGCGTCGCTGCGGTCGGCGTAATTGTAGAAATCCGCCCATTTCGGATCGAACAGGTCGGCCGATTTCGCGCGGAGATCGTCGGCGAGATCCTTGGGCGGGTTGATGAACTGGAAATTTTCAATGCCGTGATTCGACACGCCGAACTTCAGGCCGCGCGCACGGACGGCCTTCGCGAGCTCGCCCATGAGATCGCGGTGCGGGCCCATCGCCATGGAATTGAACGGCGTGACCTTGCTGTCCCACAGCGCGAAGTTGTCGTGGTGCTGCACGGTCGGTGCGACGAAGCGCGCACCGGATTTTTTGAACAGCTCGGCCCACGCCTCGGGATCAAATTTCTCGGTCTTAAACTGCGCGATGAAATCCTTGTAGCCGAATTTGTCCGGCGGTCCGAAATGCTCGACGTGCCATGCGCGGAACTGAGCATACATGTGCTTTTCATACCACTCGTTGTGGTAGGCGGGCACGGAATAGAGGCCCCAGTGCACCGAAAGGCCGAACTTCGCCTCATCGAGCCACGCGGGCACGCGGTAATTCTGCTTCAACGATTCCCACGTCGGCGCAAATGGCCCGGGCGGGAGCAGCGTCGTGATTTTGGCATTGGCGGCTTTGACGACCTCGAGGCGCGTCTCGGGCGCCATGTCGTAACCATCGGAGTTGCCACCATCGGCGATGATACTGCGGACGGCGGGAGCCTGCGCGAATGCGATGGAACTCGCGGTCACAAACGAAAAGAACGCAAGAAAGTGGAGCGGAGGATGACGCACGGGGCGGGGAGTGATGATCATGTGATGAGCCCGGTCGCCTTGGCGACCAGTACAGTGTCGAACCGTCCGATAAACGAAGCGCCGCTGGCGCCGCGAAATGTTTCGAAGAGTCGTCTTGGCTAGCTCTACCGCTACGCTTTCGCCGATGTTTTCGCTAAACGGGCGAGCAGGGCGGCGCGATTGTCCTGAGTGCTCCAATAGCTTTCGCCGATCTTCGAAAAGGCCGGAACCATCAGCCGAAGAAACTGGGCGCCCAGTAAGTTTTTGAACCGTGGACGCGCGTCTTCTACGACCAATCGCCGCGAGCGCGAATCGACTTCAACCAGCTGGCGGCGGGCGAGCAGTTCCTCCTCGTCGGCGGCAAATTCGCCGTAAAGGTTGAACGTCGCGCGCCGGTTGTAGACGAATGGGCTGACGACGTTAAGCAACGTGCGGCGCCAGTCGGGCGTTTGCAGGACGATGTCGCCGAGCGGCCGGTGAAGGTTGAGAGCCAGTCCGAACGCATACTCGGAGGCCATGATGTGGCGCGCCCCGAAAGCGCCATCGCCGGATGCCGCCAACGCAGCGGTCAGCCGGGCCCGCGCCGCTGGTGAAATTGTGGCGTGGTCGAGCACAAAGCCAGCCGTCGTGATGCTCATGCGTTCGGTGATGATGCCCACCATCTGCCGGACCAGTGTGCGTGAGGAGGGTTGGAGTTTGCGTCCGACTTGCAGGATCGGCAGCAGCGTATCGATCGCCGTGTCGCCTTGACCGTCGAGGGCTTGAAGGCTCGCGATCGCACAGGCGTGCTGGCAAAGCGATCGCACCGGACTGAAGGCCAGCATCTCGAAATCGGCCTCGGCCGGCGTGAGATCGCCGATGCGATCGAAGGTGTTGAGCTCGCTCCACCAGTTTCGCACCGGAGCGAGATCGCTCCAGTCGGCCTCGATGTCGGCGCGATGCGCCGTGAGCCACGCCAGCCATTGCTCGGGCTTGCCGGGAACGATGGCCTCGCCGGCTTTGATGTTCTCGTAGAAGCGTTGCGGCGCGTGAAAATCTCGGCCGAGTGGGCGCTGCCGGCTATAACGCATCAGGACCGCGAAACTTTTTTCGGCGCCTGGGAAAGGCGGGCTGATTGCTTCCAGCGGCACCGGGCGGCGGATGCTCGAATCGTCGATAGCGAGATAGGCGAGCAGTGGAACGAGCGCCAGATAGCCGCCGCCGATCCACCACCACGAGTGGCGCCGCAGGAGCCACAGTATCGCGAATATCGCCAGCGGGACGACCACGATGAGGAACAGGATGATTTCGACATCACCCAGCGTTTCGTTGGCGACATTAAGGAAAAACACCCGTGACAGGCCGTTCAACACGCCATCCAGCGGAGGGAAATATGCGACCAGCACCAGATCCAGGCAGAGAATGAATCCGATTGAGAGTGCGAGTGTTGCGCCACTTCGTAGTGAGCGTGGTCGCACCCGCCACGTGACATAGCCGATTGCGGCCAGTGTGAAGCTGACCAGCCCCACCGACACGCCGTTCACTTTCCAAAACGACGCGATCATTACTGCAGCAAATCCGTCGAGGACCGACGGGAACTGCGCGCACAAAACCAGATTTGCGACCAACCCACCCGTGACCACCAACCCGAGGCGCACCCAGCCACGCAGCGAACGCAGCGGCAGTCGCCGAGCGATGAAACCGACGAGGACCGGCGAAAGCACGATCAGTCCGAGTGCAATCGGCAGGCTCGCATCGACGGTGGGCGCGCGACCCGTGAACAGCCGTTCAAACAGCCCATGCGAATCCGGCAGAAACGTGAGCAACAACAGGTCGACGACAAAGGCTAGGCCGATGCTAAGCCCAACGAGGGTCAACCATTGCACGATCCGCACACCAGTCGGTGGTCGCAAAGACCGGGATTCGATTTTGCTCATGGCTGATCGAGAAGCGACGTAACCGCGCTGACAGCGACGAAACGGACATCAAATCGGTTTATCGTTTCAGAGCGACTCGGTGTCGGTGGTGGCGTGTCGGGTATCGGAGACGCCGGCACAGCCGCTGGCGGAAAAATCCTTCACGGCACGGAGCGCGAAGAACGGCGCGCCGGTGCCACGTTGCGCTTTCGCACGGGTGAACTCGCTGCCTTCGACATCTAGCAGCACGACGGCCGGCCGCGTGTCCTCCTTCGCGAAACTGACGTCGAGCCGTTCGACGGTTAGGCTCTTCGCGTGGCGCACGAACATTCCGTAGGCCGGAAGAAGTCCGAACATCGACGGCTCCGGATAGCCCTTTTCCTGCTCTGGCGGCGCGAAGGCATCGCGCGGGCCGGCGAGCCCGGGGCCGCGGAGGAAAAAAGTGTTCACGAGATCGGCGGGTTGTTTCGCTGCATCGTCGAGCGATAGGCCGCCGCGATAGTCGATCCGAATGTCGCTCAACCGCACGTCTTCGACCGGATGTCCGGGAATTCCCGCGATGATGATCGGATAGCGCGGATCGCAATTCGAGGCAACGACGTGGCTGATGGTCACGCGGCGGATCACTCCAGCCGGCGTGCCTTCGGGGCCGCGTGCACGATTGCCGAGCCGGATAAAAATCGGCGAACTCGAGACGTCGCGCATGGTGATGTTCGTGATCGCGATGTCCTCGATTACTGCGCCGTCGACGCTCTCCAGCGCGAGGCCGCGGCTGCGAACGAAGACGCAGTTCGAGATCGAAACGTTTTTGAGCCCGCCATTCGACTCGGTGCCGAATTTGATGCGGCCGGTCGGGCCGTCGCGGTCGGTCGCGCGCTCCTGGGTGGTCTTGAACGTCCCGTCGAGCAGCGAGCCGACATCGTAGCCGCTCACTTGGCAGCCGGTGATCGTGATGTTTTCGCAGGCGCGCAACTCACCGAGTGCATAGGAACTCTTCAGCACGATGGCGTCGTCGTTGATCGCGTTGACAGTGCAGTTGGAGATGCGGACGTTGCGGCAGCAGTCGAGGTCGAAGCCGTCGCGGTTCGTATCGACCTTGAGATTGTCGATCGTGAAATTATCGACGCCGGTCGCGAGGAGTGCGAACCAGCCGCCTTGCAGCACCGAGAAATCGCGCAGGATGACGTTGCGGCAATTTTTCAGCGCGATAGATTTGCTGCCGGAACCCGGTCCGCCGCCGAAGCCGCCACCGCCGCGCGCTGGAGTCGGAGCCGAGACGGACGCCGCCGGCGGTGTGACGGAAGTCGGAGTAGGCTCGCTGGGGCCGAAGGTTCCATTGGGTCCTTGCGGCCCGCGGCCACGACCGCCACCACCGCCGCCTCGCACGAGACCTTTGCCAAAAATCCGACCGGAGCCGGTGATCGAAATGTCCTCAAGACCTTCGCCCCAAATCAGTGCATCGTGCCAGTGGCTGTGGCCGAAGTCCTGATATTGCTTGTCGCCCCATTCGTTCGGCTCGGGTGGATCGTAGGCGCCACCGTCGGTGGCGGGCGAGGCGGCGACGAGCGTGCAGCCGGCGTCGAGTTGGAGCTCGATGTGACTCTTGAGGTGAATCGAAAAACTCAGATACGTCCCGGCGGGAAAACGCACCGTGCCACCGCCTGCGCCGCTCGCGGCGTCAATCGCTTTGTTGATCGCGGCGGTGTCGAGCGTCTTGCCGTCGCCGGTGGCGCCAAAGTTGCGCACGTCGAACTCGGCGGCGGCAAGGCGCGAGGCGGCTAGGAGGCTCAGGAGGAGCAGCGGAGGCAGCGGGACGCGGAGTTTCATCAGTGATAGAGGTAAAGTTTGACACGCTGAAGGGCCGGGCCATCGGGGCCGAAGCGCAGGCCGCTGCCGGACTGGCCCGCCGCGGCGGCGGCGGCTTGATCGTAGTTCAGCAGGACGTCGTCGCCGCTGAGCTTGCGGCCGGGCACCCAGCGGCCGTCGACAAAAGTGCCGGCTTCGACCGACGCGAGCCCGGCGATGTCGGTGGTCGAATTCCGCGGCGAAAAGATCACCTGCACGTCACAGCCGGCGACAAGATATTCGTCGGGCCCGAGCGAAAAGATCATCGCGTAGCCGAGCGGCGGGACTTGCGACGGATTGCGGCGATTGCGGCGGAGATCGAGGTTGAGCGTGTAGTTTCCGAGCGCGACGTCTTCAGTCTGGTGTTTCGTGTCGAGCGAAACGGCGGCGATCGTGCCCTTCGCTTGATGCTCAAGGATGAGCGGCGTGAGCTGTTTCAAAATCGAATAGCCTTTGGCGAGCGGAAGATTTTCGAGATCGGTCGGAGCCGACGCGCCGAGGTCGGGGCGGAGGACGACGAGCCGGCCGGTGTTATCGATGCCGAAGGGCGAGTAGCCGATTGACGCGTGCTGGCCGATCGCGTAGAAGGCGTTGGCGACGCCGCCTGCATCGCCGCGCGACTCGGGGACGAAGAGCGGGTTGCCGTTGCGGTGGAAGCGTGCGACCCACTCGGTGAAGTTGGGCAGGTAGATGTCGGGACAGTTGAGATCGATGTGCGGTGCGCCGGCGCGCCAGACTTCGAGCGTGAGTGGTTCGGGACCACCGCTCGGATAATCGCCGGGGCCCTTGTCCTCGGGCTGCACGATCCAGGTGTTGGTGAAAACCGGGATGGGATACTCGGCTTTGCCGAGTTCAGTCAGCCGATCCATGTAGCGGGCGTAGTGCCACGCCATGAAGAGCTCGTCGGCGGCGGGCGTGGCGCCGAAAACTTCGGCCCACGTGCCGGTGGTTTTTGCACCGGCGGCCTGCCAAACGCTCGCGATTTCGGGGAGCAGCGTGGATTTGTTTTTCTGGAGATAATCTGTGAGGGCGGCCGGAACGGGTTTCGCAAAAATCTCGTCCGCGGTGGGACTGCGGTCGCGCGAGTCGCCGAGTAGTCCGACTTCATTCTGCATCTGGATCATCAGGACCGTATGCTTCTTCCCATCGACTTCGCGCAGGTGCCGCATGAACGCGACATAGGCGCGAGCGTCGGCCTCGCGATTGGCGTCGCTGAGCGGCGTGAGCACCTCGACGGGCCGGCCGTCCTTCAGCCGGGCCCGTGGGAAGCGGGCTTGGTCGGCCTTCACCCAAACCGGTGCGAAGCTCGACAGTCCGTTTTTCCAACTGGCGAACCAGATGAACACCACGCGCAGCTTGTTCTCGCGCGCTTGGGCGAGCAGACCGTCGACGAGCGCGAAGTCGAATTTGCCTTCGACGGGCTCGACCCAGTCCCACGCGACACCGACAAGCACGGTATTGAGGTTGAGCCGCGCGAGTCGCGGCCAGACCGGCTTCATGTAGTCGAGGCTAGAGGAAGCGGTGTTGGCGGTTTCGCCACCGAGAATCAGCCACGGTTGGCCATCGACGATGAGTTGGGTGGTGACGCCACGTTTCTCCAGATGCGGAATCGCAGCGGCGGCACCAGTCTGGGCGCGAGCGGTCGCGGCCAGGGTAGCGATATTGAAGAGAAGAACGGCGATGGCAGTGGATGTTTTCATGAGCGGATCATTTCAGTTGTATGTCCCACACCTTTGAGCGGCGTGACGTGCCGGCGGGACCCTCGATGTCGAGCACGGTGACGTAGGAACCGGGCTTCGCGTAGGCGTGGATGGGATGCTGCTCCGTGGAAGTCGCGCCGTCGCCAAAGTCCCATTTCCACGCGGTGATTTTGCCGACGGATAAATCCTTGAAGGCGACGAGCCGCCGATCCATGTCGACGACCTTGAAGCTCCAGAGCGCCTCGATCGGTTTGAGGAACTGCGGCTCGAGGGGCATGAGCTTGAACGCGCAGAGCTCGGACGCGTTGCCATACATCGTGTGCTTTGGGGAGAGGTTCCAGAATCCGTTGTTTCCGCGCGCGTTCACGTCGTCGTAGTCGATGATCGCCCAGGCGAGACCGATGATTTTGTTTTCGGCGAAGACCGACTCGACCGCGCGCTGCGGGCCCTCGGGGCCGGCGTAGTCGAAGGCCGTGACGTAAAATTCGAGCGTGTAGTGGCCAGACTCGCCGGGCTTGAAATTGAATTTTTGCGCCGAGTTCGCCCATGGAAACTCCTTGATCCAGGAGGCGGCGCTCCACGCCATGCACCAGTCTTTGTTCACGTGCGGCGTGAAGATGTGGTAGTTCTGCGCCTGCACGCCGTGGATCGCCCAGTGCGCCTCGTCGACACTGATCCGCGGATCGGGCGTGGCGGCGGCCGCACCGACGCGGTCGGGTGCCCAGAATTCCTTGTGCCCTTTGTCGATGAGCGGACCGCCGGAGGCGTCGCCATCGACGACGATCTCAAATGTGTCGTTGTGCAGGCCGGGCTGCGCGAAATCCCAGTAGTTATCGTCGGCCTCGTAGAGAAAATAGAGGCGGTTGAGCCCTTTCACCCAGCCGACCTTCACGCGGACGCTGAGATTTTTCGGATCGAGTTTTTG
The DNA here is from genome assembly GCA_903840415.1 of uncultured Opitutia bacterium. GTDB lineage: Bacteria > Verrucomicrobiota > Verrucomicrobiia > Opitutales > Opitutaceae > CAITWF01. The sequence continues at coordinate 162,649 of CAIMFY010000074.1, forward strand.
GTCGGGATGGGAGTCGTTCTTCAGTTGGTCACTTTCGATGACGTAGCTCTCGGGCACCATCGCCCAGTCGCTGGCGTCGCCATCGATGCGCGGGATTTGATCGGCGGGAAACTGGAAGACCTTGTAGGTGATGTCGGGTTTTTCGAGGGCGGGCGCGAGTGGAACCGCCGTGATGGCAAGCAATCCGGCGACGATGCTCAAAGCAGGCGCGAAACGCGCGGCGGAATCTAACCAGAAATCAGCGGCTAGCGTGGGCAGCCGTCCGGGGTGAAGGAGGAGCATGAGGGATGAAGTATCGCGGCACGGATGCGCGCCGCAACGCGGTCCACAGTTGGACGGTCAGAAATGGAAAACGGACCAGATGTGGTCGGATTGCTACAGTTCCCGCAACGCCGCCGCGATGGGCAATCGCGCGGCGCGAATGGCCGGCAGCAGCCCACCCAGTAGTCCGATCACCGTGGCCCAGACGACTCCTTGCACGAGCAACTGCGGAGTGACGGCAAACGCAAATGTCACCTGACTGAAACTCTGCCAGTTCATGGTGGCGGCGCGAAAATTATCGAATGCGACATACGCCGCGACCGCGCCCACCGCGCCGCCCATAAGCGCGAGCACGAGCGATTCGATCATGAGCGCGACCACCACGGCGCCGCCACCAAAGCCGAGTGCGCGCAGCGTGGCGATCTCGCGGGTGCGGGCAGCGACGGCGCTATACATTGTGTTGAGCGCGCCGAAGACAGCTCCGACGGCCATCAAACCGGCGATGAGCACGCCGAGCGTGGTGATGAGGCGGGTGATCGTCTGCGACTGCTCGGCGTAGTAGTCGGACTGGCGGACGACCTTCACGTTGAGGCGCGGATTCGACGTCAACGCATCCTTGAATTCCTGGAACGCACCCGCCGAATTCAGCCGCGCGTAAACTGACTGGAACGAATCGCCGCGGTTATACGCCGCCTGCAGCACCTTCGCATCGCTCCAAATCTCCGACTCCGCTATGCCGCCGCCGGCGGAAAAAATCCCGACCACCGGCCAGGACTCCCGCCCGACCTTAATCGTGGAGCCGACCTCAAGCCCGGCGAACTCGTGTGCCGCACCGGCGCCGACCACGACCTCGTTTCGGCCCCACGTGAACATGCGGCCGTCGGTGAATTTCACGTTGTCGCGCACAGGGAGCGCCGCGGCTTCGACGCCGCGCAACGGCACGTTCGCATCGGTGCCGGTCGAGCGCTTGGCGAGATTGATGATCACAAATAGTTCGGCCGATGCGAGCGGGCCTTGGGCGTTGCGCGCGACGCCAGGCGTGTCGGCGATCACGCGAGTCTCTTCGCGACCGAAGCCGCTGACCATTTCGCTGTCGGAGCCGCTGCGCAGCACGATCACGGAATCGGCCGCGCCGGACGCCGCCATCGCGCGCCGAAAGCCGGCAGCGATCGAAAGCACGCCGACCAGCACGGCCACCACGCCCGCGATGCCAAAGACCGTCGCCGCGACCGCGCCGCGCCGCTGCGGAATGCTCATCAACCCGAAGCGGGTGATCGCGGCAATTTGGGCGAACCAGTTGAGCAGGCCGGCCATGTTACATCCTCCTTAGCGCCTCCGCGACGCGCAGGCGCATGGCTTGCAGCGCGGGGAAAATTCCGGTGAGCACCCCGAGCGCGACACTTAGGCCGGCCCCGACGACCAGATCGCTGGTCGCCAGATGAAACATCGGCAGCAGTCCGCCCGTCGGATCGCCGCGGGAAATGATGAGCCAGGCGACCCCCAGCCCAATGCTACCACCAAGGAGGGTCAGCAGGCAGGATTCCGCGAGCACCAGCCCGAGCAGTTGTCCGTTCGTGAAGCCGATCGCCTTGAGCACGCCGAGTTCGCCGATGCGTTCGCGCACCGCCTGTGACATTGTGCTACCCGTTACGAGCAGAATGGTGAAAAACACCGCGGCGAGAATCGACGCGACGATCAGCGCGATGTTGCCTATTTGGTTCGCCCACGCCTGGATGAATGCGCCCTCGGGCTCGGTCTTGGTTTCCGCCGAAGAATTTTCGAATTCCTGATCGACCAACTTGGCCACTTCCGCGGCCTTCGCCGGATCTTTCACGCGGATCGTATACCAACCGACCAAGCCCTGGCCCCAGTTCTGAGTCTGCCGCACTTCGTCGAAATAGTCGTAGCGAAAAAACATTGGGGTCGTGTCGGTGCCCTTGTCGCGTCCATCGAAAATTCCGACGAGATCAAACTCCCAGGTTTTCCGCATCCAGATGGGCGACGTGATCGGAATCTTGTCGCCGATCTTCCAGTGGAAGCGCTCCGCTGTGTTGCGGCCGACGATCGCGCCGGTGCGCGTTTGCTGCCACGCCTTCATCTGGTCCGGCGGGAGCAGAAACTCGGGAAACATCGCCATGTACTCCTCCGGCACCACCGGGTTCTGCATAAAGAAATTCTTCGGATCCTGATAGATGCCACCGAACCACGTCTGGTGGGCGACGAGCGCGACCCCGGGGATGCGCGCCATCCGCGCCTGATAGCTGATTGGGAGGAGCTGAATGATCGACACCTTGTGCCGCACGATCAACCGGTCGGCTCCGGCGAGGGCGACGCTGCCGATGAGCGCCTGCTTGATGGCGCACAACATGCCGAACAACACAAACGCCACGAGAATCGTCAGCAGCGTAAGCGAGGTGCGGAGTTTCTTCCGCATCAGGTTGCCCCAGATGAGATGCGCGAACTTCATGCGACCGGCACGTTGCTGAGCTGCCCTTTGTTCAGGTAAACGGTCCGCGAGGCGCGCGCCGAGGCGTGCGGATCGTGCGTCACCATGATGATCGTCTTGCCGTGTTCGCGGTTGAGCGCCTGCAAGAGGTTCAAAATCTCGTCGCCCGCTTTCCGGTCGAGATCGCCCGTCGGCTCGTCGCAGAGGAGCAGTGTCGGGTCGGTGACGATACCGCGCGCGATGCCGACGCGCTGTTGTTCGCCGCCGGAAAGGGTACGCGGAAAATGTTTCGCACGGTGCGAGAGCCCGACCATCGCCAGCGCAGTCTCCACGTGTTTCTTTCGCTCGGCTCTGCTCAGGTGGGTCAGCAGGAGCGGCAGCTCGACATTCCGCTCGGCGGTGAGTACCGGCATCAGATTGTAGAGCTGAAACACGAATCCGATGTGTCGCGCGCGCCACGCCGCCAGCTGGCGATCGGAGAGTTGGTCCACGCGCTCGCCGGCGATCGTGACGGTGCCTTTCGTCGGTCGGTCGAGGCCGCCGATCAAATTCAGGAGCGTGCTCTTGCCGGAGCCCGACGGGCCCATCAAGGCGAGGAATTCGCCCGCGGGCACCTCGAGGTGCAGTTGCGCGAGGATATGGATTTCCTCGGCGCCGCGGTGAAATACTTTTTCCACACCGTCGACTCGCACGAGGGGCTCACCGCTGTTCGTTGGGTTGCTCATGGTTTTCCTTCCTCGACCGCCGCGCCATCGGTCAGACCGGCAGGCGGATCGGCCACGATCTTCTCGCCGGCGGATGCGCCTGCGCTCAGCACGATCTCGTTGTCCTGAGAACTTGCCACGGAAACCGCGCGGCGCTCGGCGCGGCCGTTTTGAAGCACGAAGATGACGTCGCGGCCATCTTGAGATAACAGTGCGGACTTCGGCACTATCACGCCACGGTCGGCGGTGGTCGTTGCCACTGCACCACTTTCGCGGAAGGCGACCTTCACCGCCATCTCCGGCAGGATGCGCGGATCGAGCCGGTCGAAGCCGACCCGCACCCGCACGGTGGATTTTTGCCGATCGGCGGTGGGAATGATCGCGATGACTTTGCACGGGATTTTCCACCCGGCATAGGCGTCGAGCGTCGCCTCGACGGGCTGGCCGGCCGCGACGCGGTTGATGTAGCTCTCGTTGACATCGATTTCGATCTCGAGCGACTCCATGTCGACGATGGTGCATATGCCGGTGCGCGTGAAGCCGCCTGACGACATCGGCGAGATCATCTCGCCGGGTTGCGCGTTTTTCGAGGTGACGATGCCGGCGAACGGCGCGCGGATGATCGTGTCGTCCACCTGCTGCTGCCAGATGGCGACGGTGCGATCAGCGACGGTCAATTCGCTTTGCTGCTGGGCGAGTCGGGCGCGCCAGGCGAGCGCTGCCGCCTCGGCGTGATCAAAGTCGGACTGCGCGGCGGCGTTGCTTTTCGTCAAGGCGGCAAAGCGCTGCAGTTCCTGCTCGGCTTCCTTGAGCCGCACGCGCGATTCCTGCAGTGCGGAATCGGCCGCGGCGAGTTGGGCCCGCGCGAGTTGGAAGCTCGCCTGCACATTGGTGTCGTCGAGGCGCGCGAGCGTCTGACCTTCCTTCACGTGCAAACCTTCCTCGACTAGCACTTCGGTGACTTTGCCGGTGATCTTGGATGACACGGTGGCGTCGCGGCGGGCGGTGACGTAGCCGGAGGCGTTGAGCACCGTGCGGTCACCGGCAGCGGTGGCGACGGCGCGTGCCATCGCGGTGCGAACCACCAGCGGTCGGGGCCGGGCAAACCACCACACGATGGCGCCCACCACAAGTATGAGCGCGATGACAATCAACCAAGGACCGGTCCGGGTGGGCGAATCCGGCAGGGCGCGGCGTTCGATCCTGAGGTCATCGAGACTTGGCGGCGGCTGACTCATGCGTGGAGCCAAGCAAGCAATCGCGACCGCTCCCGGTCAATCGCGTTGTGTCCGCGCGAAGGAAGACCTGGCGGTGGGCGAGGCGGGCAGGCGGCGAAAATTGCCTAATTTTTCGCGCCTGCTTCCCATTCCGACAGCCACGGTTTAGCGAACTCAAGCGTCTCGATCGCGTTGAGCGCTCACTGCACGCTGCCGACGCCGTGCAACTGCCAGTTGACGGACTCACCGAGGAACGCCGGGTCGGTCACGGGCCGCAGCACGCCGGGGCCGGAGAATTTTTTCGGTTGGGCGAGCGGTGGGAGTTTGCGTGGCGGGCCGATGAGTTTTTCCCACGCGAGGCGGCCGAGCGCGGCATCAGTTTTTACCGAGGCCGCATAGGCGAGGAGGCGCGGCGCTGTCATCGCGTTGCCGCCGGCCTGCCGGCCGACGGATTCGCAGGTGTTGGCCTAGGCGCGCCAGAAATCCGGCAGGTCATACGTCGGCTCCAGCTTCCACATATTTTCGGGACCGCCGAACAACATGTCGAAGGAGCCGCCGCCGAAACGTCCAGTGGCATCGACGTTGACGGCCATCACCTTCATGTCGCCTTCGCAGCGGGCGCGCCACGACTGGTCGCCGCCGCGTTCCCACGCGGTCGTTCAGTTGAGGCCGTAACACATCCATTCGATGCCAAGGTGGGTCCACGGTTTGCGATCGGCTGCCGTCGGGCGCGGGCCGAAATTTTCCGGTCGCGGCGCGGCGATGGCGCGCGGACCGTCAGGGAGCGGTTCGCCATTGGGGCCGGAGACATAGTGCGCGCCGTTGAATTTTTGCAGGTAGGCGTAGGCGAGATCGGCGTCGAGTTGCTCGTGCAGCAAATCGCCGATGCGACCGTCGCCGCCGCTAAGAAGATAATAGCGGCGCTTGAGTCCGGCGTGGCTGATGCGCGGCTATTTGGCGCCGTCGCCCCAGTGGTTGACGTTGTGGCGCGAGCCGAGCGGTGCGAATGGGCCGACGTGGTGCACGTCCACCTCGCTCGTCTGGCGCGTCATGCGCTCGGCCATCCGGAAAATATCGGCGCGACCCGTCCGCAGAAAAGTGAACCACAGCAGCATGTCGGGCATCAGCTCGGTATTGGCCCAGGCCCAGCCACCGATGTCGTAACGCCATTCGTGCCGGCCGAAGTCGTAGTTATGCATGATGTCGCCGAAATCCCAGAAACCATACCACGAGCGCTCGTCCACCTGGTCGCGGTAGAAAATCACGAGACCTTCCACTTGATCTTCGACCCAGCGCGAGGCGGGCGTCGAGCGGTCGGGCAGACTCCAGCGGGCGCCGGCCTGCTGCGCATGATAATATTCCGGCGTGCAGACGAGAATCGGCGGTTCGCTCGCCGCGGCCGCCATCGCGGCGAGCTGCGTATTCGGCGGAATCTGGTCGAACGCCCACAGCGTCAGATCGTGGGTGTTGGCGATGCCGAGCGGTTCGCCCCAGCCGGGTTTCCAGTCCTCGTAGTTTACGGAGAGGCCGTGCGGGATTTCATCGTAACGGCGCAAGTCCATCGCCCCGGCGTCGGGCGGCCAGAGCCAAACGCGCAGCTCGCCGACCGCCGTGGCGGCGCGGAGGATCTCGAATGACGCCGGCGACTTCTGCCAGAAATCCTTCGCGCCCACCGCAAGTCCGCCCGACACATCGGCAAGCACCGCGAGCCCGCGTGATCGCCGTCCATCGGTCACGTGCAGCCACGAGGCGTCGGCGGTCGTGCGCTTCGCGAGCGACCAGTCGTTCGGTCCGAGCTGGGCGAGCTTCGCATCGCCCCAGATCGGCACGCTCAAGATCGCCTCGCGCGTGCGCGGATCGAGATCGGCGAGATTTGGCACGCGCTCGCCGGCGAGGTGTTGTGCTTAGAGATTGCCGATGGTCTGGCCGGCCTGCGGACGGTAGCCGGGCAGCATCCGCACCGGCTGCGCTCACACGCCGTCGCCATCGCCGGCGAAGCGCACGTGGCGGTTGTGCAATTCCTCCTTGAACGGAACCTCAAACGACAGCCCGAGCCCTTTCAGGAAATCCTTGTTGCCGTCGCCGTCGAAGACGAACGAGTGCGTGAGTTGAATCTCGCCGCTGCCGGCGAAGAACGTCAGCCGAACCGTGAACGGCAACCAGACGCGCCCGCCGTTCGCGGCGGGCTCGATCATGCGGCCTTCCTGTTTCACCACTGCGCGCACCGGGCCGCTTTGCTCGAGAGTGGCGCGCTCGATGTCGCCCCGCATCTCGATGTCGCGCAGCACGCCCGGCGGCTCCGGTCTTCCCCGGATCGCGATGAGGGTGGCGTTCTGCGCCACAATGCGATCGCCGATCGTGAGCGATTCGATTATGTGAGCGTGGTGTTTGGAAACGCGGGCGCGCATCTCTCCGGTGTCGATCGTAAACACGTCGGCATCTTCGGAAGATTTGATTTCTGCTCCGGTCGCACCGGTGGAGGTGGATGCAGCCGTGGGCGTGAGCGTGAGCGGCCGGCGAGTCCGGCCGGCGCGGCGATTGCGTGGCCGGTCCACTTCACGGAGCCGTCCGGCCAGAACGCCAGCGGCCGCGTCTGCACCGGCACCGCTTTTCCGTCAGGCGTCGTGAGTCCGAGCGGATCGGATTTTTGCAGCGCGCCTTTTGGCCACGGCACGCCCCAGCTCACGCCGGCAGCTGTGGCCGGCTCGGAGTCGCCGAGTCAGTGCAGTTGCACCGGCTCGGCGGCAAGCACGGCGAGTCGCAAAAGCAAAAATGCGAATACGTGAGTGGATTTCATGAGAGTTTGGAGATCACTTATTCCTAGGCGGAAGTTCACCGGGTTTTGGCAGTGTAACGACCAGCGTGGTGTTTTCGGGTGTGAGTTGCTCCCAGCCAAATTCGTGGCCTTCGGTGTCACTGGCATCGATCACGCCGCCGATCCCGTTGCCGAGTTTTTTGATGAACGTCGCCTCGAACATCAGCACTCCTGCCGCTGGGCGAGGAAAAATAATTCGGAAGGCGACATCGTTTTCCTCGGTCAACTGCACGTCGACCCGCCGCGCCGCGACTTGGGTTTTGACTGAAGTGATCGTGAACAACACCGCGCCCGCTTGCACCAGCCGGGCCCGGTGCTGAGCGAAATTTTCCGGCGTGAGCTGGGCAATCTTACCGGCGGGATCAATGAGCTTCAGCGCCGTGACCTGCGCCATCGTGACGAGCAGTTCCAGTTGATCGGGGTGCACGATGGCCTCGGTCCAACTTTCGGCTGGATCGTGTGCGCGCAGCGGCGCCGCTAGGAGTGCGGCAACAACGAGCGTAGCGAAACGGGGCACAATAAGCATCGACAAAAAACGGTGGACATAATGCCAAACGCACTCCCGAGAGTTTGGTTGCGCAGTGTCGTGAGGAATGCGGGCTCGCCGTGGCGCGGAATCGCGCACACGGTGTTGCATGGAAAAACGTCCGTTTAGCGAACTTGGCCTCTCGGCCGACATCTTGAAGGCCGTGGAAAAAATGGGCTTCGAGGAAGCATCACCCATTCAGACCGCGGTGATTCCTGTCGCGCTCACCGGCAAAGACATCGTCGGCATGTCGTCCACGGGTTCGGGCAAGACGGCGGCGTTCGCCATTCCGGCGATCGAGCGCGTCGATCCCAAGGTGCGGGCAGTGCAGGTGCTCGTGTTGTGCCCGACGCGTGAGCTCGCGGTGCAGGTCGCGGAGGAGACAGGCAAACTCGCGCTCTTCAAGCGTGGCGTGACGGGTGTGCCGATTTACGGCGGGCAGAGTTACGAGCGGCAGTTTCGGGCGCTCGCGGCCGGCGTGCAGGTCGTCATCGGCACTCCCGGCCGCGTGATGGATCATATGGAGCGCGGCACGCTCAAACTCGACCAGTTGAAACTCGTGGTGCTCGACGAAACCGACCGGATGCTCGACATGGGCTTCCGCGACGACATCGAACACATCCTGAAGGCGACGCCGCAAACGCGGCAGCTGATGTTCTTCTCGGCGACGATTCCGCGGATGATTCAGGATCTGATCGGCCGCTACTCGAAGAATCCCGAATGGATTAAAATCGAATCGGTCGCGCAGAACGCGCCGCAGGTGGAGCAGGTGTGGTTCGAGGTCGATCGCCGCTCGAAGATCGAGGCACTGACGCGGCTGATCGATGTGAACGATTTTCGCTACGGCATCATTTTCTGTAGCACGAAGATCATGGTTGATGATCTCGACGAACACCTGCACTCGCGCGGCTATCTGACGGATCGGCTGCACGGCGACATTACGCAGGCGCAGCGCGACCGCGTGATGCAGAAATTCCGCGAGCGTAAATTCGAATTTCTCGTCGCGACTGACGTCGCCGCCCGCGGGCTCGATGTCGATGATCTCGAGGTGGTTTTTAATTTCGATCTGCCGAACGACGCCGAGGATTACACGCACCGCATCGGCCGCACGGGCCGCGCCGGCCGGAAGGGCCAGGCGTTCACCTTCGTCTCGGGTCAGGAACTCTACAAACTCCAGAGCATGGTGCGCTGGGCGAAACTTGATGTGCGGCGCGGCAAAATCCCGTCGCTGGACGAAGTTGATGAGGCGCGCACGGGCGTGTTTTTCGAAAAAATCCGCGCGACGCTCGAAGCGAAGAATTTCAAGCCGCACGACCGGATGATCGATCGGCTGCTCGATCAGGGCTACGCGAGCACGGACATTTGCTCGGCGCTGATTCACTTGCTGCAAGGCGCGCCGGGTGTGAGCGGATCGTCGGCGAAGGCCGGAGCGGTTGCCAAGGCCCAGCCCGCGTTGACGAATCCGGCGTCGTCGGAAAAATCGGTGAAGCCAGCGCCCTCGTGGGCGAAACATGCTGCGGCGCCGAAAGCGAAACCGGTGGTGGAGCGGCCGGCGGCCGTTGCGCCGGTGCTGGCAGCAGCGGTAGTGGAAGACGCACCACCAGCGGAATCAGACGAAGGCGAGGCCGAGCAACGCGCGCGCAAATCGAAATACGAGCGGCCGGCGCGCACCGGCCGCGAGCCGGGTTTCGCGACCGTGTTTCTAAACGTCGGGCGCAAACAACTCGTCACGCCGGCGGATATCGTCGGGAAAATCGCCGGCGTCACGCGTTTGCCCGCGACCGTCGTCGGCGCGATCGACATTCATCAGCGCCACACGCTCGTCGACGTGGCGGAGGCAGAGGCCGATTTCATCGTGCAAAAACTGACGGGAATCAAAGTGAAAAACATCGCGCTCGAGCCGGCGCGGGCCGGCAACGAAACCGTATCGTGATCCGGCGTGGTCGTCGCGGCGGCATCGACCGCCGCGGCGGCGCCGCATCCTTGACACTACGACCCGCGCGCCGCTATTCCCTCGGCCCCGTATGGAGGTCGCGCTCGATCAACCGGTGTTGGTTTTGAACCGCCTGTGGCAGGCGGTGAACGTCATTGGCGCGCGCCGGGCATTCGGTTTGCTCGCCCGCGGACACGCGCAAGTCGTGCATCATTACGAGGATGATTTCCGGACGTTCGCGCTGCTCGACTGGATCGATTTTTCGGTGAGCAATCCGCCGATAGAGGTGCTTGAAACCGTGCACACGCCGAGTCGCACCATTCGACTGCCGCGCGTGATCCTGCTGACATTTTTCGACAAGCTGCCGTGCAAGGAACTGAAGCTCACGCGCAACAACGTCTTCGAGCGGGACAAGAACCACTGCCAGTATTGCGCGAAGACTTTCCCGCGCGAACAGCTCAACCTCGACCACGTGATCCCGCGCGACTACGGCGGGAAGACCACGTGGGAAAACATCGTGTGCTCGTGCATCCGGTGCAACACCCGCAAGTCCAACCGCCTGCCGCACGAGGCGCACATGCGGCTCATCCGGAAACCCGTTCGCCCGAAGTGGCGCCCCGTGATCTCGCTCGTGTTGGGCAACCAGAAACACGAGATGTGGAAAGACTTTCTCGACGTCGCCTATTGGAACGTGGAACTCGAGGAGTGACGCGGAACCGGCCCGGTCCGGACGGCCAAGTTATTTTTTGGTGGACTCCTGGCGCATAGCGACCCACAGCACGGCGGCCGCAATGAGATCGATTGCAGCGGCGAGGAGGCGCAGCGGGAGCGGGATGCGGGTCGCCAGCGTCGCGAGCGCGATCGCTCCGACGACGAGCACGATAATCAGGAGTGTGAGCATGCGTTTCTGGCGGGAGATCTTTTCCGCGGGCGTCATTTGGCGAGTGGCAGCGTGACGCGCATCGTCGTGCCGGTGGGACTGGTGGAAAGAACGGCGATGTCGCCGTGGTGGGAGAGAAGGATGCGCTTGGCGATCGCGAGGCCGAGGCCAGTGCCGTCGGCGCGGCCCGAGAGAAACGAATCGAACACGCGGTCGCGGATTTTTTCGGGAATGCCGGTGCCGTTGTCGGCCATGTCTACTTGCACCAGGTGCGCGCCTTCGCGTTCGTCGGTGGTGGCGGTGATGGTGATGTTGCCGCCGTCCGGCATCGCCTGCGTGGCATTGATCATCAGGTTGAGGAGGACCTGCTGAATCTGGCCCTTGTGCACTTCGACGACGAGCGGTTGCACCGGCGGTTCGAAGCGCAGGGCGACCTTGCTTTGCGCGAGCTTGAGGCGGACGAGCACCAGGGTGTCCTCGATGATGTCGGCGAGTGACCAGCGGGAGTGCAGGCTCGAGGGCGCCTTCGCGAAACCGAGCACGCGGGTGACGATCGATTCGAGTTGATCGAGTTTTTCGCCGATGACGCGCATGTCGGTGTGGCGTGGATCGTTCTCGGGGAAGTCGACTCCGAGTCCGCCGTGGAGGAGTTTCAGGACGGTAAGCGGGTTGCGAATCTCGTGGGCGATTTCGGCGGCGAGGAGGCCGAGGGTGGTGAGGCGTTCGTTCTTGCGGAGCGTGTCTTCGCTTTGAAACACGCGCGAGTAGAGGCGGGCATTTTCGAGCGCGACGGCGCCGAGGCTGGCGAGCGTGGTGCAGAGGCGTTTTTCGTCGTTGGCGAACCGGTGAATATGGTCCGTGAACACCGCGAGCACGCAGAGCACGTCGTTGTCGAAGAGCAACGGCGTGGCGAGCATGGAGCGCAGGGTGGGATCGCGCGGAAGGTCAAGAAGTTCAGAATTTTCGGGCGCCTGCACATCGAGGAACGCGACTTGGCGGCGCGTATGCACGGCCGCGGCGGCGAGGCACGAATTGACCGGAAGCGATCCGGCGGGCGGCGACACGGTGCCGGAGGTCGCGACGAAGGCGCAGCGGAGCATGCGGGTGGCGGCGTCGTGCAAATAGAGCACACAAGTATGCGAGCCCAACAGGTCATTGGCGGCGTGCGTGAGTGTGTCGAAGAGATCGTATTGCTCGAGCTTAGTGACGAGTGACTGGCCGGCGGTGATGAGCGACTCTAGTTGGCGCGCCTTGTCCTTGAGATGCGCGAGTTGCCAGAGCCGCTGCATCACGAGCGCGGCCTCGGTCGTGAACCGCTCCAGGAGGGTAAGGTCGCCGGCTTCAAACCCGCCCACGCGGTCGCACTCTAGATCGATCACGCCGATGACGTGTTCGCCATCCATCATCGGCGCCGCCATTTCGCAGCGTGCGGCGGAGCGCACCGCGATGTAGCGCGGTTCGACCGTGACATCGGGCACGAGGAGCGAACGGTGGTGGAGCACGCACCAACCGGTGATGCCGTGACCAAGTTTCAGTTCGGAAGCGGCGTTTTCGGCGGCGTAAACTTCGGTGGCGACCTCGATGCCGAGGTGGCCGGTGTCGGGATTGAGTAACGCGATCGAGCCGGAGTCGGCGTGGAACGTGGCGACCACGATCTCAAGCATTTCGCGAAGTGCGGATGCCGGATCGGTCGAGCGCGACGCAAGCGCCGCCACGCGATAGAGCGCGGGCAGCAGGCGGGCGTCGTCAGACAATGGCATGGCGGACGCAGACTTGAACGGACGGTGCCGACTCAAACAACCCGAAACCGCTGCGGTTCATCGGAGGAGGTTGTCATGTGGCAGGGGAAGACAGTCGGCTAATCTTGAAGTGGCGGATGATCTGATGGCTTTGCACCGTGCGAAAGGCGAAATAACCGGTGGTCAGTGGATGCGGATCGGTGAAGGAAAATATCTTTTCGCCGTCGCGCCAAAATTCCGTCGTGCCTCCGTCCCGGACGACGATCCTGAGGTTGTAAACGTGATTGGGAACCAGGAGAAAATCGGCGGCGCTCAAATCATGCTGCGGCAGCAACGGGCGTGCGCTGGTGCCGTCGTAACGTCGAAAACGGGACGTCGTGTTGTTATTGCCGCCGTAGCCGACATAATAAGTCTGCAGACTGTCGTAGTCGGAGAAACGGCCCGAGCGCCCGGCCGGAAGCGCACCGGCTGGCCGCGTGGGGTCCTGCGCCATCCAGAAACAGTTCAGGTCGGAAAGGCGATCGTGCGGGCCGTCGTGGACGGCGACTTCCACCTCATAGGAAATTTCGAGTGGAGCAGTCAGGCGCGGGCGAAACCAAAGAGTGGTGCCACCCACATCCTCGATGACAAGTGCTCCCTCGCGCAACGCTACGCTGCCACCGGGCATCTGCTCGATGGACCATTGGCGCAGGTCGCGATCAAAGTCGTCGCTGAAAAGCACGGGCCCAGACTCGTCCGCCGCCCGGAGGAGGAGTGGCACGGCGAGCAGCACGGCCGCAAGCCGGGTCGTCCTGAGCCAAAGCTGACAGGCGGCGGAAAGGTTCATGCCACAGAATCAACTTTGAATTTCCCGCAGTCAGCAGCGCAAATTTGCCCACACGCGAACCGCGGTCCGCGCGCCCAACTCCGGGCTATCTCGGCGCGGCGGGCGTGGGAGTTATGACCTCGCTGAGAGCGTCGCGCAGGGCCACAAGCCGGGTGTTGTCTTCGACCGGTTCGTGGTTGGCGTGCTCGATATAAAACGTGTCGATCGCGACGCCGCGCTCGGTGCCGATGCGCGCAAAGGTGATGTCGAAGTTGTGATCGGAGATCGTTTTCGCGAGGCGGTAGAGGAGGCCGATTTGATCGCGGGCTTGAATCTCGACGATGGTGCGCTGCATCGAGAGCTCGTGATAAACGTCCACGGTCGGAGGAAACGAACTGTGCAGCAGTTCGCCGCTGGGCGAGGAGAGGTAGCGCGTAGAGGCGATCTTCTTGGCCTGGGCCGCGATGTCCGGCATGAGATCTTTGTGGGCGACGAGCGCCTCTTCGATCGTCTTCGCGAATTTTTCCTGGGCAGTGCCGCTCTGGACGATGCCGCGGCCCGGCTCGACGACGTAGAAGGTGTCGATCGCGATGTGGTCGGTGCGGGAAATAACCTTGGCGCCGAGAATGTTGAGGCCGGCGACGCTGAAGGCACCGGCGAGTTTGTAGAAGAGGCCGGCGCGATCCCAAGTGACGATGTTGACGACAGTGAGCGAGCGGTTGAGGTCGTCCTTCCACTCGATGATGGGGCGGAGAGAGCCGACGGAATCGGCGCTGGTGATCGAGGTCAGGAGCCGGTTGACCATTTGAATGTGCAGGGCGACTTCATCCGTGTCGGTGTGGATGAAGTAGCGATCGGGGAGGAGGCCGAAGTGGGCGTTGATCTCGTCGGCGCTGATACCGGGGATGGATTTCGCGATGAGTTCCTGTTGGGTCATTTTTTTCTTTTCCAGATAACCAAGTTCGAGGGCGGCACCGTGTTTCAGGCGCTCCAGAGTGGCGCGATACAGCGAGGTATGCAACGTGTCCTTGTAGCTGTTCCAGAGATCCGCCGAGGTGGCGCGGGCGTCGCAAAACGTGTGGACATAGAGTTGCCGGAGGTGTTCGGGGTCGCCCACGAGTTCGGCAAAGGCGGTGGCGGTCTTGGGATCATCAACGTCTCGCTTCTGCCAGAATCGTGCCATCGCGAGATGATTTTTGATGGTAAAAATGACGAGTTCGCGACCTTCCGGGGACACCGCAAGTCGCTCCAGGATCGGTTCTGCCAGCCGGACGCCGGTTTCCGCGTGGCCGCGGATACCCTCGGCTTTTCCGATGTCATGAAGGAGCAGTGTGAGGTAGAGCAGGGCGGGGTCGGCGCACTCGTGGAGGACGGCGCGGTATTTGAGCGTGATGGGTTCGGCCTCGCTGAAGATGCGGTCGAGTTCGCCGATGGCATTGAGCGTGTGCACGTCGGCGGTATAGCGGTGATAGAACTCATGTTGCACGAGGCAGGTGAGCGCGTCGAACTGCGGGATGAACCGGCCGAGCACACCGAGTTCGTGCATCCGCGCGAGCACTGGGCGGACCGCGCCAACTTCGGAAAGAATCGCGCGGAAACAAACGCCAGCATCCGCCGAGGCCGCGACTTCGGGCGTGAGGCGGGGCAGCGAATGGCGAATCAACTCGGCGAGATGGAAGTCGAACGGCGCATCAAGCTGCTGGCTGTGGCGGAAAACGCGGATGAGCCGCACCGGGTCCTGAATGAAAACGTCGGGACTTTCCGCCGCGAGTTCCCGGCCGCGCAGCACGAAGCCGTCGAGGCGCTTGGCGCGCTGGAAGCGGGCGGCCCGCATCGCGGCGCGAAACGAACCGCGGACCGGGCCGACCGCGCTGAGACTGAGCGCGAGGCGCTCTTCGACGAGCTTCGACACGCGGTAGACGTTCTGCGCCGCGCGGTAGTAGTCGGCCATAAAGCGCTCGACGCGCGCGAGCATGTCGGTCTCGCCATAGCCGAGGTTTTGCGCGATGCGCGGTTGCATATCGAGGCTCATCATGTCCGTCGGGCGGGGACTGAGAAAATGCAGCTCGTTGCGGACCCGGAGCAGGAAATCGTAGCCGTGGCGAAACGCGACGAGATCGGCAGCGCGCAGGTAGTTTTGCGCGGCGAGCTCATCGAGGGTCATGATGCCGAGCTTCACGCGCGCCATCCACACGGCGTTCTGGTAGTCGCGCAGGCCGCCGACGCCGTTCTTAATATCAGGCTCCTGATTGAAAACGGTGTTGGAATATTTCGCGCGGCGATTCGCCTGATCGTCGAGACGGTCGCTGATATAGCCCTTCGGATCCTCAGTGGTGTAGTAGCTGTGGTAGGCTTGGCTGAACGTATCGTAGAGGCTCGGGGAACCGGCGATGAGTCGCGCTTCGAGGAGCGCGGTCTTTGACTGGATTTCGCGCCGCGCCTCGACAAACACATCGTCCACGGTGCGCGTGGAGTGTCCGACTTTCAGGCCGCAGTCCCAGAGAATGTAGAGGATTTCGTTGGTGAGATGCTGCTGCAGCGGTTTGGCGACGGCGGGCTTCGTCTTGGTGGGGAAAAGAAACATCACGTCGATATCACTCCACGGCGACAGCTCGCTCCGGCCGTAACCGCCGAGTGCGACGAGTGCCACCGGCGCGGGCAGCGGACCGTGCATCCGCACAAAGGAATCCACGGCATAGTCGAACAGGCGGCCGAGCAACGCATCGATGATCTGGGCGCGTTCGTGAGTGATCGTGAGACCGGACGCGCCATCCTCGTGGCGGACGCGCAACGCGGCGGTTTCGGTTTTGAGAAATTCCTTGCACGCTGCCAGCCGCACGGGGATCGGGATATCGCCGGTGAAACGCAGGCACACCTCGGCGCGGGACTGGACGTTGTCAGGCATGAATCGGGCAAGAGAACGTAAAATCTCCGGACGCGCGAGGGGGATTTTTACCGTGACGCGGATTTCGTTTTAACCACTTGCATCGCAGTGGCGCGGCCGGTTTTCTCCCGAATTCCCAACCTGCACTGACCGATGGCCGAGATCACCAAGAGCTACGAACCGCGCGAAGTCGAAAAGAAGTGGTATGCCGCCTGGCAAGCCGCGCACTCTTTCGCGGGCACGGTCACGCCCGACAAGGAGCCCTACACGATCGTCATCCCACCGCCGAATGTCACCGGTGTCCTCACGATGGGCCACGTGTTGAACAATGCGCTTCAGGACATCCTCATCCGCCGCGCACGCCTCGAGGGGAAATCGGCGCTCTGGATTCCCGGCACCGATCACGCGGGCATCGCCACGCAGACCGTCGTCGAGCGTGAGCTGCGCAAGCAGAAGAAAACGCTGCACGACTTAGGTCGCGAGAAATTCCTGGATAAGGTTTGGGAGTGGCGCACGGAAAAAGGTGGCATCATCCTCGAACAGCTCCGCCGCCTCGGCGCGTCGTGCGACTGGGATCGCACGCAGTTCACGATGGATCCGCACTACTCGCAGGCGGTGCTCACGGTCTTCGTCGATCTTTTCAAAAAGGGTCATATCTACCGCGGCAAGCGGATGGTCAACTGGTGCCCCGTCTCCCAGACCGCGCTTTCCGACGAGGAAGTGATCATGAAGCCGGTCAACGGCACGATCTACCGGGTGCGCTACGAGCGCACCGATGCGCCGGGCCAATACATCGAAGTGAAGACGACGCGCCCCGAGACCATTCCGGGCGACGTCGCGATCGCCGTGCATCCCGACGATCCGCGCTACACCGGTTGGGTGGGGAAGACAGTCCGCCGCGCCCTCGGGCCCGCCGCGGAAATTCCGATCATTGCCGACACCGCCGTCGACAAAGAATTCGGCTCAGGCGCGCTCAAGATCACGCCTGCCCACGACAAGACCGATTTTGAAATCGGCCTGCGCCACAAGCTGGCGGTCATCGACGTGCTCGAAGCCGACGGAAAACTCAACGCGCTCGCTGGCCCCGAGCTCGCTGGCCTCGATCGTTTCGCGGGACGCAAGAAAGCGGCGGAGTTGTTGAAGGCCTCCGGCGCGCTGCTCGCCGAAGAAGCCTACGCGAATAATGTCGGCTACTCCGAGCGCGCCGACGTGCCGATCGAGCCGCGCCTGACTTGGCAGTGGTGGCTGAAATATCCGCGCGTCGAGGAAGCGAAGGCGGCGGTGCGCGACGGCCATATCAAGTTTCACCCGGAGCGCTGGAGCAAAGTTTACCTGCACTGGCTCGAAAATATCCAGGACTGGTGCATCAGTCGGCAGCTCTGGTGGGGCCATCGCATTCCGGTGTGGTATCGCAAGGGTCTCGATAAGGAGAAACTCACTGAGGCCGACATCGCCGACGCGACGAAAGTCCACGTCTCGCTCGCCGGTCCCGCCGATCCCGAAAACTGGGTGCAAGGAGACGACGTGCTCGACACGTGGGCGTCGTCGTGGCTCTGGCCGTTTGCGACGATGGGCTGGCCCGACGAGGCGAAGATGAAGGCGCAGGGGCTCGATTATTTCTATCCGACGACGACGCTCGTCACGGGTCCCGACATCATTTTTTTCTGGGTCGCGCGGATGATCATGGCGGGCCTCGAATTCATGCGGCCCGGCGAACCGATCGAGCGGCGGATTCCGTTCAAGCACGTTTATTTCACCGGCATTATCCGCGACCAGCAGGGTCGCAAGATGTCGAAGTCCCTCGGCAACTCGCCCGATCCGCTCGATCTCATCGACATCTACGGTGCCGACGGCCTCCGTTTCGGCATCATCTCGATTGCGCCGCAGGGGCAGGATCTCCGGTTCCAGGAAGACCGGATCGAGAGCGGAAAAAATTTCTGCAACAAGCTTTGGAACGCATGCCGCTTCCGCCAGATGAGCGGCGAGGCCGGCGACAACTCCTCGCTCTCCGCGATCATGTCGCGCCTCGTGCCGACGCAATTCGACGCCGACGATCACGCGATCCTCGATCGCCTGCTCGCGACAACGCGTGAAGTAGATCGCTGCTTCCGCGAGTTCGAGTTCAGCGCGGCGGTGCAGACGCTCTACGGTTTTTTCTGGAATGATTTTTGCGACTGGTATGTCGAGGTTTCGAAGTCGAAACTTCAGGAGCCCGAGGCCAAGGGAAACTGCCTTGCAATTCAAGATCTCGTGCTGCGGCAGACGCTGCTGCTGCTGCATCCGTTCATTCCGTTCATCACCGAGGAGCTCTGGCATCAACTCGGCTACGGCGCGGCGGGAAAATTCATCGAGGACTCGCAACTAGAAAACGCCTCGCAAGTCGCGAATGCCGGTGTGCTGCACGGCCTCGCGCTTAATTTTGCCGCCGCGGCATCGGTCGATCGCCTAAAGGATTTCGTGGCGAAGACCCGCGCCCTGAAGGCTGAGCACAATCTCGCCAGCCGTCGCGATGTGAAATTGCTCGTCACGGCGAAGGTCTCCGATTGGAAGGTCTTGGAAGATAATCTCGCCAAGCTCACCCGCTTGTGTGGCGCCGCGAGCATCGAGCGGCGCGAGCATGTCGAAGGCGCACCCGCCATCGTCGCCGCGCTGGGCACCATTTACCTCGATCTGGCAGGCTCGGTGGATGTCGGTGCCGAAAAAATTCGGCTCGCGAAGGAACTCGATCAACTCACGAAGCACATCGCCGGCACCGAGGCGCGGCTGGCGAATGAGGCCTTCGTCAGCAAGGCACCGCCGGCAGTGCTCGAAGGCGCGCGCAAACAGCTCGCCGATCAAAAGACGAAGCGCGCCGAGTTGGAGCGCTTGCTGAAATCGCTCGCGTGATTTTGCCAGGTGTTCAGGCGAGGCTACACACGGCACGGTGGAAAATATCCAAGTCGGGTCGATAATTTCCACCACGGAGGCTTGCCCGCGCCGCGCCCAGCCCCGTAGCCTCGCCCGCTCTTCTTCATGAAAAAAGCGCTTATTACCGGTATCACCGGCCAGGATGGTTCCTACCTCGCCGAGTTGCTGCTAGCCAAAGGTTACGAGGTGCACGGCGTCATCCGCCGCGCCTCGACGTTTAACACGAGCCGGATCGATCACCTTTACCGCGACCCGCATGTCAACGGCGTGCGTCTGCATCTCCACTATGGCGATCTCGCGGACTCGGTGCAGATGGTGAAACTCCTCTACCAGCTTCAGCCCGACGAAATCTACAATCTAGGCGCGCAGTCGCACGTGCGTGTTTCCTTCGATATTCCGGAATACACGGGTGACATCGACGGGCTCGGCGCGCAGCGCATCCTCGAGGCAATCCGCGAGGCCGGTCTCGGGAAAAAATGCCGTTACTATCAGGCGTCGTCGTCCGAGATGTTTGGCAAGGTGCAGCAGGTGCCGCAGACGGAGACGACACCGTTCTGGCCCCGTTCGCCCTATGGCTGCGCCAAGGTTTACGCTTACTGGCTCACGGTGAATTATCGCGAGAGCTACGCGCTCCATGCGTCGAATGGCATCTTGTTTAACCACGAGAGCCCGCGCCGCGGCGAGACGTTCGTTACCCGCAAGATTACCCGCGCCGCCACCCGCATCAAACTCGGCCTGCAGGACTCGATTTACCTCGGCAACATCGATGCGCGCCGCGACTGGGGATATGCGAAGGAATACGTCGAGATGATGTGGCTCATGCTCCAGCAGGACAACCCGGACGATTACGTCGTCGCGACCAACGAGACGCACAGCGTGAAGGAATTTTGTCAGGAAGCATTCGGACTGCTCGGGCTCGACTGGGCGAAATACGTGAAATACGACGAGCGCTATGAGCGTCCCGCAGAAGTCGAACTGCTCATCGGCGATCCGGCGAAGGCGAAGAAGCAACTCGGCTGGGAGCCGAAGGTTCGTTTCAAGGATCTCGTAAAGCTCATGGTGGAGCACGACCTCGACCTCGCAAAGCGCGAGGCGCAGATTGCGCAGTTGCCCGCGCCCTCCGGCGCCTCGCTCGGATGAAGTTATTCATTGCGGGTCATCAGGGAATGGTCGGTGCCGCGCTCGTGCGGCGGTTCACGAACGACAAAGACGTAACGCTCGTGTTGCGGTCGCGGCGCGAACTCGATCTCACGAATCAAGCGGCCGTCGAGGCGTTCTATTCCGCCGAAAAGCCCGACACCGTGATTGTCGCGGCGGCCAAGGTCGGTGGGATTCACGCCAACAGCACCTATCCGGCGGACTTCATCTATTCTAATCTCGTGATCGCCTCGAATGCGATTCACGGCGCCTACCGCCACAGGGTGAAGCGACTGCTTTTCCTCGGCAGTTCGTGCATCTATCCGAAGCACGCGCCGCAGCCGATGCCCGAGGACTGCCTCCTCACCGGCTCGCTCGAGTCGACCAACGAAGCCTATGCGATCGCGAAAATCGCCGGCCTCAAGCTCGCACAATTTTACCGCCAGCAATACGGCGTCTGTTATCACTCGGCGATGCCGACCAATCTCTACGGTCCCGGCGACAACTACCACCCGCAGAATTCGCATGTGCTTCCGGCGCTCATCCGGCGCTTCGACGAAGCGCGTGAGGCCGGTCGCGCCGAAGTCGTCGCGTGGGGCACCGGTTCGCCGCGCCGTGAATTTCTCAATGTGGACGATTTGGCGGACGCGTGCGCGTTTCTCCTGCGCCGAGAAAATCCACCTGACTTGATCAACGTGGGCACCGGTTCCGATGTAACCATTCGCGAGGTGACCGAACTCGTCGCGGCAGTCGTTGGCTATTCCGGAAAGATAACGTGGGATGCCACGAAACCCGACGGCACGCCGCGCAAATTGATGGACGTCTCGCGCCTGACCGCGCTCGGTTGGCGCGCGCGAACCGCGTTGCGCGACGGCATCGAGAAGACCTATGCATCGTTTCGCGCGGAAAAAAGCGGTGGTATCTTGCGCAGTTAGCAGTGCGGGGATTGCTGGAAATTTGTTGAAACGAACGCTTGGCTCCGACGTCGCGAGCGGTTCCGCTCCACTGCTGCATGTCTGACGACATCATCGAAATCGAATCTGCCGCCGGGTCGGCCGACAAAAAGTCCTTCTGGGGTCACCTGGCCGAACTCCGGCATGCGATCATCCGTTCGGCGATCGCGCTCGGGGTGGCGTTGTTGCTCTGCATGTTTTGCGCCGACAAGATCGTAGCGATTCTCGAATATCCGCTGCGGCACATCGATCTGTTCGAAAAGCCGAAACCTACAGTCACGCTGCTCATTGGTAAGACGCAACTCGGCCCGTTTGAGGTCTCACGCGACCAATTTTCCGGTCTGCCGCCCGGAGCAGCGCCACACGCGGTGTTTCAAATTGGTGCGGCGACGATCGGTCAGGAGCAAGTGGCGACTTTGAAGCTGATGCCCGAAACCCCCGCCTCAGCAGGAGAAAGCACTCTCAAGATCCGCCTGCACAACCTCGGTCCGGCGGAGGGGTTTTTCGTGGCCTTCCACGTCGCGTTTTATGGCGCGCTGGTGCTGGCGGCGCCGTTTTGGATGTATTATCTCGGTGGCTTCGTTTTGCCGGCGCTGCATGTGCGGGAGCGCAAGGCGATCTTCTCGTGGCTGGGGTGGGGACTTGCGCTGTTTGTTCTCGGTGTGACCACCTGTTATTTTGTGTTGCTGCCGGTCGCGCTGCGCGCGTCGGTCGAGTATTCCAACCTGCTAGGTTTCGACGCCTACGACTGGCGGGCCGACGATTACATCAGCTTCGTTACGCACTTCATCTTCGGCATGGGGCTCGGCTTTCAATTCCCGATCGTCGTGCTCTTCCTCGTGAAAATCGGCGTGCTTACGCACCGCGATCTCGCGAAATATCGGCGGCATGTCTGCGTGCTGTCATTCATTTTGGGTGCGGTGCTGACTACCCCCGAGGTCATCACTCAAGTCGCGATGGCGATCCCGCTTTACCTCCTCTACGAGGCGTGCATTTGGATCGCGTGGTATTGGGACTGGAAGAAACGTCGGGCCGCAGCGCGCGCCGCAAGTTAATCAGGTATCGTGGCTGAGGCTCCGTGAGTGCGTGTGTGCGCCAAAATCACGAAACAACTGGCGCGAGTTGAGCCATAAGTGCGACAACATGGCTTGATCTTGGCGATTTTCCAGAATGCGGTTTGAACAGAGATAATATTCTAAAAATTGATAGATAGCGATTTACGATATTTTAGGCGACGGGGGCACGTTCATTGCAACGAGCGCGACATGAGCCGAATTTTAGGCATCGATTTAGGCACCACAAATTCTTGCATGGCCGTCATGGAAGCCGGCGAGCCGGTGGTTATTCCGAACGCAGAGGGCGCGCGCACGACACCCTCGGTGGTCGCATTCACCAAGACTGGCGAGCGGCTGGTCGGTCAGGCCGCGAAGCGCCAAGCGGTGACCAACCCGCGCAACACCGTCTTTTCCTCGAAGCGTTTCATCGGCCGAAAATTTTCCGAGACTAGCGCTGAGGCAAAGAACATGCCGTTCAAGGTCATCGAGGGGAAAAACGGAGACGCCTACATCGAGGTGCAGGTCGGCGACAAGACCGAGCAATTCGCCCCGCAGCAAATTTCCGCGTTTGTCCTCGGCAAGCTGAAGGCCGACGCCGAAGCCTACCTTGGCGAAAAGGTCACGCAGGCCGTCATCACGGTGCCAGCCTATTTCAACGACTCTCAGCGTCAGGCCACGAAAGATGCCGGCAAGATCGCCGGACTCGAGGTGATGCGCATCATCAATGAGCCGACGGCCGCGTCGCTCGCCTACGGCCTTGATAAAAAGAAGGACGAGAAGATTGCGGTGTTCGACTTGGGCGGCGGCACGTTCGACGTGTCAGTGCTCGAAATCGGCGATGGCGTTTTCGAAGTGAAGGCGACCAACGGCGACACGCACCTCGGTGGCGACAACTGGGACGAAGCCCTCATTGGCTGGCTCGTCGACACGTTTAAGAAGGAGAACGGCATCGACCTCCGCAAGGATCCGATGGCGCTCCAGCGCCTGAAGGAAGAGGCGGAGAAGGCGAAGATCGCGCTCTCGTCCACGCAATCGGTGGACATCAATCTGCCGTTCATCACCGCGGACGCTTCCGGCCCGAAGCACCTCAACGTGCAGCTGTCCCGCGCGAAGATGGAGCAGATCTGCGACTCGCTGTTCGAGCGCTGCATCCAGCCCTTCAAGAACTGTCTCAAGGACGCTGATCTCACGGCGGCAAAAATCGACGAACTCGTGCTTGTCGGCGGCATGACTCGCATGCCGAAGGTCGTCGAGATTGCCCACCAACTCGGTGGCAAGCCGCCGCACCAAGGCGTCAATCCTGACGAAGTCGTCGCCATCGGCGCCGCCGTCCAAGGCGGCGTGCTCAAGGGCGAAGTCCGCGACGTGCTCCTGCTCGACGTCACGCCGCTCACGCTTGGCATCGAGACGGCCGGTCAGGTCGCCACGGCGATGATACCGCGCAACACTACCATTCCGTCGAAGAAGACGCAGACGTTCTCGACTTACAGCGACAACCAGCCCTCTGTCGAAATCGTCGTGCTCCAGGGCGAGCGACCGATGTCCCGCGACAACAAGGTGCTCGGCACCTTCCGGCTTGACGGCATTCCGCCCGCGCCACGCGGCGCACCGCAGATCGAAGTGACTTTCGATATCGATGCGAACGGCATTCTCCACGTCTCCGCGAAAGATCTCGGCACCGGTAAGGATCAGAAGATCACGATCCAAGGTTCGTCGGGCCTCTCCAAGGAAGAGGTTGAGAAGATGACCAAGGAGGCCGAACTTCACGCCGCCGAAGACAAGAAGCGCAAGGAAGCCGTCGAGGCAAAGAACCAGCTCGATTCCTCCATTTATCAGCTCGAGAAAACGCTGAAAGACGCCGGCGACAAACTCCCCGCCGACAAGAAATCGAAAATTGAGTCCGCCATCGCCGACGCTAAAAAGGATCTCGAGAGCAACGACGCCGACAAGATGAAGGCTTCGATGGAGAAGCTCACCGCGCTCGGCGGTGAACTCTATGCCGAAGCGGCGAAGGCCGCGCAGGCCGCTGGCGCCGCCGGTGCGACCGCCGCCGCCGGTGCCGATGCGGCCGCTGGCGCTCCGAACGCTGGTTCGTCGAAGAAGACCGAAAAGAAGGCCGACGTCGTCGACGCGGACTTCGAGGTCGTCGACGAAGAGAAGAAAAAATAACTTTCAACCTCTGCGCGCCTGCTTCGTTTTTCGCAGCCGGCGCGCTTTGCTGAAAACATAAACTAAAACCACCCTTCAACCCAAACCCAACCACATATGGCTAACGTTAAAATCAAGCCCATCGGTGATCGTGTTCTCGTCGAACACATCGAAGAAAAAGAGCAAGTCCGCGGAGGCATTATCATCCCGGACAGCGCCAAAGAAAAGCCCCAGGAGGCCAAGGTCATTGCCCTCGGCACCGGCAAGCGCGAGGAGGACGGCAAAATTCGTCCCTTCGAAGTCAAAGTCGGCGACCGCGTGCTCATCAGCAAATACGGCGGCACCGAAGTGAAGCTCGAAGAAAAGAAATACACGCTCGTCCGTGAGGACGACATCCTCGGCGTCATCGCCTGAGCGGTGTTTCTCTCAACTCTCAACACTCAACTCATTACTCACTACTATGGCAGCTAAACAACTCCTCTTCGATGAGGCCGCGCGTCAGAAAATTCTCCGCGGCGTCGAACTCCTCTCCCGCGCCGTCAAGGTCACTCTCGGACCCAAGGGCCGCAACGTCGTCATCGACAAAAAATTCGGTTCTCCGACCGTAACCAAGGACGGCGTGACCGTCGCCAAGGAAGTCGAACTTCCCGATCCCTACGAGAACATGGGCGCACAGATGGTGAAGGAAGTCGCTTCCAAGACTTCCGACGCTGCCGGCGATGGCACCACCACGGCGACCGTGCTCGCTGAGGGCATTTATCGCGAAGGCCTGAAGAACGTCACCGCGGGCTCCAACCCGATCTTCCTCAAGCGCGGCATTGACAAGGCTGTTGACGCCGCGATCGCTGAACTCGCACGCATTTCCAAGAAGGTCAACGATCGCGAAGAAATTCGCCAGGTCGCGACCGTCTCCGCGAATTGGGATGACACCATCGGCAATATCATTGCCGACGCCATGGACAAGGTTGGCAAGGACGGCACCATCACCGTCGAAGAAGCCAAGTCCATCGAGACCACGCTCGAAGTCGTCGAAGGCATGCAGTTCGACAAGGGCTATCTCTCGCCCTACTTCGCGACCAACGCCGAAGCGCAGGAAGCCATCCTCGAGGACGCCTACGTGCTCATCCACGAGAAGAAGATTTCGAATCTTCAGGAATTCCTCCCGCTCCTCCAAGTCGTGGCCAAGAGCGGCAAGCCGCTTCTCGTCATCGCCGAGGAAGTCGAAGGCGAAGCCCTCGCGGCCCTCGTCGTGAACAAGATTCGCGGCACGATCAACGTGTGCGCCGTCAAGGCTCCCGGCTTCGGTGATCGCCGCAAGGCCATGCTCGAGGACATTGCGGTCCTCACTGGCGGCCGCTGCATCACCGAGGACCTCGGCCTCAAGCTCGAGAACCTCACCATTGCCGACCTCGGCAAGGCCAAGCGCATCACCGTCGACAAGGAGAACACCACCATCGTTGAAGGTGGCGGCAAGTCCTCCGACATCCAGGGTCGCGTGAAGCAAATCCGTCGCCAGATCGACGAGACCACCAGCGACTACGATCGGGAGAAGCTCCAGGAGCGTCTCGCGAAGCTCGCCGGCGGTGTCGCCGTCATCAACGTCGGTGCCTCCACCGAAGTTGAGATGAAAGAGAAGAAGGCCCGCGTCGAAGACGCTCTCCATGCGACCCGTGCGGCCGTTGAAGAGGGTATCGTCGCCGGCGGTGGCGTCGCGCTGCTCCGCACCGCGAAGGTCATCGACGCCCTGCAGCTCACGGGCGACGAGAAGATCGGTTCCCAGATCGTGCGTCGCGCGATCGAGCACCCGATTCGCATGCTCTGCTCGAACGCGGGCGTTGAAGGCGCAGTTGTCGTCGGCGAAGTCATGGCCGGCAAGGGCAACTTCGGCTACAACGTCGCGACCGAGAAATACGAAGACCTCGTGAAGGCCGGCGTGGTTGACCCGACGAAGGTCACCCGCACCGCGCTCCAAAACGCGGCCTCGATCGCCGGTCTGCTCCTCACCACCGAATGCATGATCACCGAAATCCCGGAGAAGAAGGAAGCTCATCCTCCGGGCGGCGGTGGCGGCGGCGGCATGGGCGGCATGGATTACTAATCCGAAAAATTCCGCGCGGAAACTCGCCGCTCGTTTTGAAACGGCGCGCTCCTCGGAGCGCGCCGTTTTGTTTTCTTCCGTTCGGCACTTCGCGCTGCTTTTCTTCGCCGATGGAAGTTATCTTTCTGGGCACGGGCACATCGCAGGGCGTGCCGATGATCGCCTGCGATTGCGCCGTCTGCACCTCGGCGGATCCGCGCAATCAGCGGACGCGAGCCTCGATTCACGTTGTGATGGACGGGTTGCATGTGCAGGTGGATGCCTCGCCCGAATTTCGCCTCCAGTGCCTGCGCGAGAATATCAAGCAACTCGATCTCTTCATCCTGACGCATGGGCACGCCGATCACATCGCCGGCATGGATGACCTGCGGCGTTTCTGTGATCTGCTCGGCGGCACGGCGCTGACCGTTTACACGACTGACGAAGGCGCGGACCGCGTGCGCGCGGGTTTTCCCTATGCGATCGGCGATCGGCCGGCCGCGAAGGGCTACGCGGCGTTCAAACTCGTCGACATGCCGGCGGCGCTCGACCTGCCGCAAGGCACGATCCAATCGACGCTGCTGCCGCACGCCGGGGTCAACACTCTCGGGCTCGTCTTCACCGAACACAGCAGCGGGAGGAAATTTGTCTACTACACCGACTGCAAACGCCTGCCGCGCGAAGCCATCGCGCTCGCGCGCGGCGCCGATGCGGTCGTGCTCGACGGACTGCGTCCGTTACCGCACCCGTCGCACATGAGCATCGACGAGGCGGTCGCCGCCGCGCGCGAAATCGCTGCGCCGCAGACGTGGCTAACCCATCTCACGCACTTGAGTGACCATGCGGCGCTGGCGGCGTCGCTTCCGGTTGGTGTCGCACCAGCTTACGACGGGTTGAGGGTAAAACTGTAGGTCGGGGCTTATCCCGACGTCTTTCGCTGGCGAATGAGTGGCGGGCGTAAAGCCCGACCTGTCAGGCGCGCCGTCATAAATTTCTTCCGAAACGAAGATCGTGCTTGCCTGATACCATACCAATCTAATCTACATTAAGTAAACAAGCCCATGAAACTCTCGAAGAGAGGCGAATATGCCCTCCGCTCGCTCATCAACCTCGGGATTGCCGCTGAGGTAGGACGCTCGTTGGTGCAGGTGTCCGAGCTCGCCGAAAACGAGCAGTTGCCGGTGAAGTTTCTCGAACAAATCATGCAAGCGCTGAAGGAGGCCGGCTTCGTCGAAAGCGCGCGCGGCAAGTTCGGCGGCTACCGGCTCGCGAAGCCCGCCGGCAAGATCACGATCGGCTCCGTGGTGCGGCTTATCGACGGTCCGCTCGCGCCGATTGGCTGCGTGAGTCAGACGGCCTACGAAAAATGCACGTGTCCCGACGAGGAGCACTGCGGGCTGCGCATGCTGATGCTCGATGTGCGCAACGCCATCGCCGGCATCCTCGATCGCTACACGCTGGCGGATGTGGTCGAGGTCACGTTGCGCAAACTGCGTCGCAGCGGCGTGCCGCTGCCGTTCTCTCCTGAAGCCGATTCCGCGGCTCCGCTCGCCCGCGTGCCTGCCCGCCACGCCCGCCGGCTCGCGCGTCGCGCGCACTCGCCGCGGCTCGATGCCACGGAGGGCGCCCTCCACCAACTGCTGGGCGATTATATAATTTAACCTGCACCACGCTGCTCCCCGCCATGTCCACTGCTGCTCCCGAATCCCAACCCACCGCCACGCCGCCTGACTGGATCGCGCTCGTGCGCGAAAAAGTCGCCGGCCTCCGCTTCGGCGTCGTGCAACTCGTCGTCCACGACGGCCGTGTCACGCAGATCGAGCGCACGGAGAAGACGCGCCTGCCCGCCCACCGCGACGCGCCGGCCTCCGAATAATTTTTCCGCCCACCGGCGCCCGCCGGCGGCCCTCACACCAACTGCAAGACTCACTCGTCTTCGCGTGACACTGACCCGCCCACGGGAAGTTCCGCCACCACTGACCGTCACCCGCCTCCATGAGGAACTTTACCATCATCCGCCGCACCGCGCTCGTCGCCGCGCTGGCGCTCACCTCCACGGCTTTCGCCGAACCGGCCGACGCCGCTGATCTCCTGGCCCTGCGCGAGCAAGTTCGCGCGCTCGAGCAGCAGCTGAAAATTATTTCGCGTCAGCTCGAAATCAAGGAGGAGGCGGCCACCGCCGCGGCTGCGACCACGCCGAAAATCACCGTCAACGACAAGGGCTTCACGCTCGCTTCTCCCGACGGCGCCAATTCGATCAAATTGCGCGGCCTCGTGCAACTCGACTCGCGCCTCTTCTTCAGCGACGGCGGCGGTGTGGCGAACAATGCCTTCATTCTCCGCCGTGCGCGACTCATCAGCGAAGGGCAGCTCGCCAAAAATTACAGTTTCCAACTCGTCACCGATTTCGGCGGGAGCAGCGTGATTATCCAGGACGCCAACTTCACGGTCGCGATCGACAAGTCGCTCCAGTTCAAGTTCGGCAAGTTCAAATCTCCCGTCGGCCTTGAGCTGCTCCAGTCCGACTCATGGACGTTTTTTAACGAACGCTCCATCGTCACCAACCTCGTGCCGAACCGCGACCTCGGCGTGCAGGCCTCCGGCGATCTGTTCGGCGGCAGGGTGAACTACGCCGCCGGCGTCTTCAACGGCCTCGGCGACGGCGCCAGCACGACCAACGCCGATTTCGACAACGAAAAAGATGTCGTGGGCCGCGTCATCGCCACGCCGTTCAAGAACGACGCCGGCTCGCCGGTGCAGGGTCTGTCTTTCGGTGTCTCGGCCAGTTCCGGCCGCGAGAAAACGGCTTCGGGTCGCACCGCGGGCTACAAGACCGACGGCCAGCAGACATTTTTCACCTACGCGGCCACGACGATCGCCGACGGCCGCAACTGGCGCGTGTCGCCGCAGCTCGACTACCGCCTCGGCGCCTTCGGTGCGATCGGCGAATACGTCGTCTCCGGGATCAACGTGCGCCCGAGCCCGACTGGCCTGAAAACGGAGTTGCAAAACAAAGCGTGGCAGCTGGCCGCCGGCTACGTGCTCACGGGCGAGGATTCATCCTACAACGGAGTTTCTCCGCGCACGAATTTCGACTGGTCGGCCGGCACGTGGGGCGCGTTCGAAATCGTCGCGCGCTACGCCGCCGTGAAGGTCGATGACGCCGCGTTTCCGCTTTACGCCGCCGCCGCGAGCAACGCCGATCGCGCCAAAGCTTTCGGCCTCGGGTTTAACTGGTATCTCAGCAAGGCCGTCGCGTTCAAAATCGACGGTTACCAGACGCGATTCGGCTTCAGCCCGCTCGCGCCCGCCGTGCCCACCACGCAAATCCTCCGCCAGAAAGAACAGGCGTTCCTCTCGCGGTTCCAACTCTCGTTCTAATCCGCCCGAAACCTTCCGCCCAATTCTATTCTCAGCATGAAATTTAAAACTCTTCTTCTCGTCGCGCTCGCGATTGCCACCGGCTCGGTCGCCGGCGCCAAAACGATCGAACTCCTCAACGTTTCCTACGATCCGACGCGTGAGCTCTACACCGACTACAACGCCGCCTTCGCCAAATACTGGAAGGCCAAGACCGGGGACGACATCGTCGTGAAGCAGTCGCACGGCGGCTCGGGCAAACAGGCCCGCTCACTCATCGATGGCCTCCAGGGGGACGTCGCCACGCTCGCGCTCGCCGCCGACATCGACGCGCTTTACGACAACGCGAAACTCCTTCCGGCCGATTGGCAAAAACGACTGCCGAACAACTCCACGCCCTACACGAGCACGATTGTATTCCTCGTCCGCAAGGGCAACCCGAAGGCCATCAAAGACTGGAACGATCTCGTGAAACCGGGCGTGAGCGTCGTCACACCGAATCCGAAAACTTCCGGCGGCGCGCGCTGGAACTATCTTGCCGCGTGGGCTTACGCCAAGCACCGCGACGGCAGTGATGACGCCGCGAAAAAATTCGTCGCCGCGCTCTTCAAAAACGTGCCCGTGCTCGACAGCGGCGCGCGCGGTTCGACGACGACGTTCGTGCAAAGGGCCATCGGCGACGTCGCGATCTCGTGGGAGAACGAGGCGTTCCTCGCGCTGAAGGAATTTGGCGCCGATAAATTCGAGATCGTCGTCCCGTCGCTCAGCATCCTCGCCGAGCCGCCGGTGGCGATCGTCGACAAAGTCGTAAAGAAAAAGGGCACGACCGAAGTGGCGAAAGGTTATCTCGAGTATCTCTATTCCGACGAAGGCCAGGACATCGCGGGCCGGAATTTCTACCGGCCGCGCAATCCCTCGGCCGCCACAAAATACGCGAACGTCTTTCCCCAGCTCCAACTCGTGACGATCGACGCCGAGTTTGGCGGCTGGACCAGCGCGCAGAAGACCCACTTCGCCGACGGCGGCGTGTTCGATCAAATCTACGCGAAATAAAAAACCTCCCGTCCGCCGCCGGCGCCCGCTACCGGGCGACAGGCGCGCCCGCCGCGCGGCGGACTTTTTCCCATGATTGCCACCATGAGCACCATTCCTTCCCGTCGCAAGACGGTCGCCCTCACGCCGGCTGCGCCGGGCCCGGCGTCGCTGCCCGCGGCGTTCGCCGAGCAACTCTCCGAACTCTATCAACTCGTCGCGCGTTCGAGCCATGTGTTCGGTTCCCCGCTCGGGCCGCTGCATCATCCGGGACGAGCCTTGGATCTGGCGCGCTTCGTTTACTTCGGCCCGCACTCGTCCGACGCCTCGCTCCGGCTCGCGTTTTACGCGGGCTTCGATCACCGCGATCTCCGCAGCACGCTCGCGCTGCTGCACTTGATCGAAGGTTTGGCGCTCAAGCCAGATTTTGGGCAGGGATTGAACCTCTCCTTCTTCCCGCTCGTCGATCTGCTGGGGCTCGCCGGGCTCGCGCCGGCGCGCAACCTTGCCACCGAAGACTGGACTCACACCGCTGCGCCCGAAATCCGACTGCTCGAGCAGGACGCGCGCAGCCGTGGCTACCAAGGCTTCATTCAGATCGCCACCGCGCCAAGTCAGGACGTCGTGACCGTGCGCCTCCGCGCGCCGGGGCGCGTCGAAAATCCGGCGCCGGCTTTGGAACTGATCTCGTCCGATGATATCGCGCCGTTTCCTGTGCGCTGGGAAAGCGAATGCCCGACCGAAGCCGCCGATGGCCCTCTCTCGGTCGCCGACGACCTGCCGCAGCAACCGTTTGAGCTTACGCTCTCACTTCCGGCGGCGTGGCCGACCGAGCTCGTTCGCGAGGCCGCCGCCTCGATCCTGAAACGTTTCGTGCTGCGCTACCGCGGCTTCATCGCCTACGGCCAGCACCTCTAATTTCCATGGTGCAATCCCTTCACCCCGTCGGTGCGCCCAGCCTGCGTGAACTGCTCAATCCCGTCCTCGGCATGGCGGAAGAGTGCGACGACATCATCGGCACGATGGCGGGCACTTTCGTGAGCGGAACGATACGGTATGGACTGCCGCGTTTTGTGTTCGTGGGTCCGCCGGCCGAACACGAACCGATTCGGCTCGGGCTGTTTGCAGGCGTGCATGGTGACGAGCCGGCGGGTTGCGCCGCGCTCGTTAATTTTATTTTGGAACTCGCAACCGATCCCGAGCGGGCTCGCGGTTATCAGTTGGTCGTCTTCCCGGTCTGCAACCCGACTGGTTACGAAGACGGCACGCGGCACAACCGCGCTGGCCTCGATCTGAATCGCGAATTCTGGCGCGACTCAGCCCAACCTGAAGTCCGGTTGCTCGAAGCCGAACTCGCGACTCATTGCTTTGACGGCATCATCACGCTGCACGCTGACGACACGAGCGAAGGACACTATGGCTACACGCACGGTCGTGAACTTAACGCCGCGCTCCTCGAGCCCGCGCTCCGTGCGGCCGAACGCGTGCTCCCGCGCGATCAGCGGCCCACGATCGATGGTTTCGCGGCGCAGGGCGGCCTCATCTGCGAGTGTTTCGGCGGCGTCCTCTCGGCGCCTCCCGGGCAGCGCCCGCAGCCGTTCGATCTGATTTTTGAAACGCCGGCCCGCGCGCCGTTCGCCTTGCAAGTGGACGCCAGCGTCGCTGCGCTGGACGCGATCCTCGGCGCCTACCGCGGCTTTATCGCTTACGCCCAAAATCTTTGATGGCCTCCCCCTTCCGCCAACGCTCCGTCCTGCCCGGCTTCGGGCTGTCGCTCGGTTTCACGCTGGCGTATCTCGGGCTGATCGTGCTCATCCCGCTGTCGGCGGCGTTTCTGAAAATTGCGGGGATGAGCTGGCACGATTTCGTCGCCGCGGTGGCTTCGCCGCGGGTGGTGGCGTCCTATCGGCTGAGCTTTGGCGTGGCGCTGCTAGCCGCGCTGGTGAACGCGTTTTTCGGATTTATCGTCGCGTGGGTGTTGGTGCGCTACTCGTTTCCCGGCCGGCGCATCGTGGATGCGTTGGTCGATCTGCCGTTTGCGTTGCCGACGGCCGTCGCGGGCATCGCGCTGTCGGCCATCTACGCGAAGAACGGCTGGGTGGGGCAGTGGCTCGATCCGCTCTGGGCGCGGGGCGTGGGCAAACTCGCCACCGTCGTCCCGTGGATCGATTGGAAGGACTGGCTGGGTGGGACGCTGGCATTCGATCGGCCCGGGATCTTTATTGCGCTCACGTTCATCGGCCTGCCGTTTGTCGTGCGCACGCTCCAACCGGTGCTCGCGGAACTGGAACCGGAACTTGAGGAAGCGGCCGCCACGCTCGGGGCGAACCGCTGGCAGACGATGACGCGCGTGATTCTCCCCGAGCTTTTCCCCGCGCTCATCACCGGCTTCGCGCTGGCGTTTGCCCGCGCGATTGGTGAATACGGCTCGGTGGTTTTCATCGCCGGCAACCAGCCGGCCCACAGCGAAATCACGCCCCTGATCATCATCACAAAACTCGAGCAATACGATTATCGCGGCGCGACGGCGGTGGCCGTCGTCATGCTCGTCGCCTCGTTCCTCCTGCTGCTCGCGATCAACCTGCTGCAGAAGTGGAGTCGCCGGTTTTCTGCCGTCTGACTATGAGCGCCGTCACCACCGCCCCATTCCCAGTCAGGCGCGCCCCGGTGCGCGCCGTCGGCCCGCGCGTGGTCCGCAACCCCTGGTGGGTGCGAGTGATCTTCATGACGATCGCGCTCAGCTTCGTCGGCTTTTTCCTGCTGCTGCCGCTGGTGGCGGTGTTTGTCGAAGCGCTGCGCAAAGGCTTCGGCGCCTACTTCCACGCCTTCGCCGATCCGGACGCGCGCAGCGCGATCCGGCTGACCCTGACGGCCGCGGCGATTGCGGTGCCGGCGAATCTAGTCTTTGGCATCGCGGCGTCGTGGTGCATCGCGAAGTTTAATTTCGCCGGCAAAAGCATCCTCACCACGCTCATCGATCTGCCGTTCGCGGTCTCCCCGGTGATCTCCGGCTTGATTTACGTGCTCGTCTTCGGGGCGCAGGGCTGGCTCGGGCCTTACCTCGGAGCCGGCGATCACCCGTGGTTGGGCGAGTGGATCAACCAGCACGACATCACGATCATTTTCGCGGTTCCCGGCATCGTGTTGGCGACGATCTTTGTGACTTTTCCGTTCGTGGCCCGCGAACTCATCCCGCTGATGCAGACGCAGGGCAACGACGAGGAATACGCGGCGCTGACGCTCGGCGCCAACGGCTGGCAGACGTTCTGGCATGTGACGTTGCCGAATATCAAGTGGGGTCTCTTCTATGGCGTCATCCTGTGCAACGCCCGCGCCATGGGCGAATTTGGTGCAGTCTCCGTCGTCTCTGGCCACATTCGTGGCGAGACCAACACGATGCCGCTGCACATCGAGATACTCTACAACGAATATAACTTTGTCGCCGCCTTTGCGATTTCCTCGCTGCTGGCAATGCTGGGCATCGTGACGTTGATTTTGAAGAGCTTCATCGAGTGGCGCCATATGCAGGCGAAGACGAGCTGAACGTCGAACGCCCAACTTCGAACGCCGAACATCGAACGGAAAATGCCATGAGCGCGGAACGCTACGACCTTGAAGAACGCCTGCTAGAATACGCGGCGAGAATCATCCGATTGGCGGAACAGGTGACACGTTCGTCGGCAGGGCAGCATGTCGCGCTGCAGATTTTGCGCTCCGGCACCTCACCGCTGCCGAACCACGGGGAAGCGCAAGCCGCGGAATCGAATCGCGACTTCGTTCACAAACTAAAAATCTGCCTGAAGGAACTGCGCGAGACGCTGCGTTGGCTGCGCCTCATCCAGCGCGTGCCGCTCGTGAAGAAACCCGAGCGGGTGGCTTCACTGCTGCAAGAGACGGATGAACTGATCCGCATCTTCGTCACCAGCATCAAGACCGCCCAGAAAAACACCAAGTGACGATGCCGCCATCTGTTCAAAGTTCGACGTTGGAAGTTCGACGTTCGATGTTCGCCCCAGTCATCGCATGAGCATCGCCGTCAAAAATATTCGCAAGACATTCGGGGCGTTCACCGCCTTGGATGGCGTCGATCTCAATGTGCGCAGTGGCCAGCTCGTGGCTTTGCTGGGTCCGTCGGGCTCCGGCAAGACCACGTTGTTGCGCATCATCGCCGGCCTCGAATATGCCGATCCGGAAAGTGGACGCATCCAATTTCACGGCGAAGATGTGACCGATGTGCCCGCCGGCAAACGCAAGGTCGGCTTTGTCTTCCAGCATTACGCGCTCTTCCGGCACATGACGATTTGTGAAAATATCGCCTTCGGCCTGAAGGTGCGCGGCCGGCGCGAGCGTCCAGCGAAGGACGAAATCGCGGCGCGCGTCGCGAAATTGCTCAAACTGGTGCAGCTGGATCAGCTCGG
This sequence comes from uncultured Opitutia bacterium, assembly GCA_903840415.1. GTDB lineage: Bacteria > Verrucomicrobiota > Verrucomicrobiia > Opitutales > Opitutaceae > CAITWF01. The sequence goes on from CAIMFY010000074.1 coordinate 197,946, forward strand.
CGGACGCTATCAGCATCGACTTTCCGGCGGCCAGCGCCAGCGGATCGCGCTCGCCCGCGCGCTGGCGGTCGAGCCGAAGGTGCTGCTGCTCGACGAGCCGTTCGGCGCGCTCGACGCCAAGGTGCGCAAGGAGCTGCGCCGCTGGCTCCGCCGATTTCAGGATGAGATCAATATCACGACGATCTTTGTCACGCATGACCAGGAGGAGGCGCTCGAGATCGCCGACGAGGTCGTGATCATGAACAACGCGCGAGTCGAACAAGTGGGCACGCCGCAGGAAGTTTATGACCGGCCGGCGTCGCCTTTTGTCTATCAGTTTCTCGGCAACGTAAACGTGCTCCGGGCCCAATCCTTGGCGCATGCCGGCGCCCACGCGCCGACGGAAGCCATGCTGGAGGTCGATGGGCAGATCTATGTGCGACCGCACGACATCGAAGTGTTGCCGCATGTGCCGGGAGCCGCCGGCGTTGTCGCCGTGTTGCGCTACATCCACGCGGCCGGTTCGACCGCGCGCCTTTCGCTGGAACAAGTGTCGACGCGCGAACCCATCGAGGTGGAAACCACGCGTGTGACACTGGCTGGCCTTGACCTGCAGGTGGGCGACCTCGTGAATTTGCGCCTGCGCCAATCGCGATCCTTCGACGACGACTTCTCCATTTAATTCCCGGTAACCAAACTCAACCCACGCTCATCATGGCCAAAATCTATAACGACATCACCGAGACCATCGGTAACACTCCGCTCGTGCGCCTCAATCGCACCGCGGCGCTTCACGGCGCCCAGGCGGAAATCCTCCTGAAACTGGAGTTTTTCAACCCGCTCTCATCCGTCAAAGACCGCATTGGCTTCGCCATGATCGACGATGCGCTGAAGAGCGGCAAGATTACCACCAAATCTGTCCTCATCGAACCGACGAGCGGCAACACCGGCATCGCGCTCGCGTTCGTCGCCGCCTCCAAGGGCATCACACTCATTCTCACGATGCCCGAGACGATGACGATGGAGCGCCGCAAGCTCCTCAAGATTCTCGGCGCGCGCCTCGTCCTCACTGAGGGTTCAAAGGGCATGAAGGGCGCCATCGCCAAAGCCGAGGAACTCGCGTCGAAGATTCCCAACAGCGTCATCCTCCAGCAATTCTCCAACCCGGCGAATCCCGCGGTGCACCGCAAGACGACCGCGGAGGAAATCTGGCGCGATACCGACGGCAAGGTCGACATCGTCGTCGCCGGCATCGGCACCGGCGGAACGATCACGGGCGTTGGCGAAGTGCTGAAGGCCCGCAAACCCTCCGTGAAAATGGTTGCTATTGAGCCGGATGCCTCGCCGGTTCTCTCCGGTGGCGCGCCCGGTCCGCACAAGCTTCAGGGCATCGGTGCCGGCTTCGTGCCCGCCGTGCTCAACACGAAAATTTACGACGAAGTGATCCGCGTGAAGGAAGCCGACTCCGGTCCCATCTCCAAACAGATTAACCAATTGGATGGCATTCCCGTGGGCATCTCGTCCGGTGCGATCGCCTGGGCTGCGATTCAACTCGCGAAACGTCCTGAAAATAAAGGCAAGCAGATCGTCGCGATCATTCCGTCGAGCACGGAGCGCTATCTGTCGTCGTGGCTGTTCGCGGATGTCGGCGTCGAGAGCGACTCCGTGGACGATCTCATTGGCGCGGCTCCGACGGCGTGAAGCGGCGCCGGTCTGAGACCGGCGCATCAGCTTCCTCAGAGTGTTCCGGGCCGGTCAACTGACCGGTCCTATTTTTTATCCGCACGCTCGCCGGCGCGGAACCAGTGGTAGAACGCCACGCCAAACGCGCTGCCGGCCACGCCCATGCCGACGAGTTTCATGCCGACACCCGCCAGCAACTGATCGTCGGCGGCGGAAAAACTGGCGAAGAGTCGCGGGGCGTATTCGTAGGTGGGGTAGAGGATGTCGTCAGAAAACGTGATGTAGGCGAAGACCGGTGTCATCAGGATCAACACGCTGAAGAAATACACCATTTGTCCGCCATAGGTGATCGGCGGCAGCACCCGTGACGGACTCAGCATCGGCCACCAGTAGAACAGCGCTGCGCCGAAAAACATCACGTGTTCGCCGACGTGGACGAGTTTGTTTTGCAGCGCGAGGTCGTAGGCATAGGGCGCGTGCCATAGGCTGATGACGAGAGTGTAGATGACGGCGCACATCAGCGGATGCGTGAGGAGGCGGAGCGGTCGCCGCAACGCCGGCTGGGCCAACACCGGATCGATCATCCACGACGTGAGGCCGAGGAGAAACAGGATGGCAGCCGGATAAATCAGCAACTGGTGTTGAAACATATGCGCGCTGAAAAGAAATCGCTCGCCGATTTGATCGAGTGGTGAACCGACGGCGAAGTAGAAAATGAAGAGTGACGAATAGAAGCACCACGCGCAGCGCTGGGGAAATGGTTCGCCGACCGGCGCCAGTCGGGCGCGCAGCGGGCCAGCGGCGACGGCCCAGAGCCAGCCGAGGAGCACCAGCCCGCCGACGAGGTACGGTTCATTGTGCCAGTGACGCCAGTCGATCATCGGAAAAGAGAAAGGCGGCCCGAGGCCGCCTGCGACGCAAGAGTGATTTTAGCCCGCTGCTTAGGTTGGTAGCGGCAGCGATGCAGTGGCACCGAAGAGCTGGAGCAGCGCCCACATCGTGCCGCCGGTCAGCACCAGCCCGATAAAAAAGAGGATCGTGCAGAACGGTTTGTCCCACCGCAGGTGCATGAAATAGAAGATCACGAACATGAACTTAACGGCCGAGAGTGTGACGAGCGCCGTAACGATCATCCATTTCGCGAATGGCAGATAGACGCCGATGATTTCCACGCCGGTGATGACCGCGAGGAGCATCGCGATCTCCACATAGAGTGGAAACTTGCTTTCGTCGTGGTGTCCGTGGTCGGAGGCGGGAAGGGTGGCGGCGGGTGCGGTCATAGTTGAATCAAAGATATTCGAGGAGATAGACGGCGGTGAAGATGACGATCCACACGATGTCGACGAAGTGCCAGTAAAGGCCCATCGACTCGACATCGATGGCGTGGCGCTCGTTGAAATCGACTGCACCGGCGGGCCGGGCAAACCAGAAGCAGGCGCCGATCGCCACGAGTGTGCCGCCGAGTGTCAGAAACTCGCGACCGGCGAAGCCAGTGAGCGAGTAGCCGTTAAAGCCGTGGAGCGACCAGACGAGTTCGATCACGAACTTCATCGCGAGCAGGAGCGTGCCGAAAAGCGCGGCGAGGTGGAGCAGGTTGGCGCCCCACGGGCCAGCGCCGCCGACGCCGTCGGCGCGCTTGAACGAACGCACATACATCAGCCCGAGCCAGAGGACGCCGATGGCGACGTGGCAGCCGTGCGTGCCGGTCAGAGTGAAGAACGTCGTCCCGAGCAGGCTGTTCGAGATCGTCATGTGATGCTCAAGGACGAAGTTGTTAAACTCGAAAACCTGACAGCCGAGGAAGATCGTGCCGAAGAACATCGTCGTGAGCAGCGACCAGCGGCAGCTCCGGACGTTGCCTTTCTGGATCGCGTTGACGGCGAGCGCCATCATCAGCGACGACATCAGGAGGATGAACGTCGAAAACGACGTGAGCTGAATGTCGAAGACGTCGAGAGGGCGGATACTGCCGGAGGGCGGATGGAGCCGGTAAATGAGGTGCGTCGAAATCAGCGCGCCGAAGAACATGCAGTCCGACGCGAGAAACGCCCACATGAGGAGTTTCTTATTCGGAATGCCCGTCGCTGTGCTAGGGTCGTGATGGTGATCGATGGTGGCCGCGTGACTCGTCATGTCGGAAGTTGGAGATGGAAGGCTGAAAGGTGAGGGGCTCAGTGTTTCTTGGCGGTTGCGTCGGGAGTGTGATCGTCGCCGGGAGGGTGAAGATGGTAACCCTCGGCACCTTCGAGCGCCCAGAGATAGATGCCGGCAAACATGATGACGCCGCCGGTGAGCGTGACGCCGAGTTTCCAGTGGATGCCGGGATGCACCCAATCGGCGTCGAGGGCACTGACGCCGATCGCTGCGATCAGAATGCCGCAACTCGCGACGAACGGATAGATGGAGGAAAACGGCATGTGGATGCCGCCGTGGGTATCCTCGGCCTTCGCGTGCTCGGCCTTTTCCTGGGCGATTTCCTCCTGATGGTGTTTCTCATACCACCAGGCGTCGCGTGCATGGACCGTCGGAATCACGCGGAAATTATACTCCGGCGGCGGATTTGGGATCGACCATTCAAGGGTGCGGCCATCCCAGACATCGGGCCCGACGCGCTCGCCCTTCAGATAGGTATAAACCATCACGATGAAATAGATCAGGATGCCGAGCCCGAGAATGTAAGCGCCGATGGTTGAGACGAAGTTGGCGGTGTTCCAACCCATGTTCGGATCGTAGGTGAAGTTGCGGCGGGGCATGCCGTTCAGGCCGAGGAAGTGCATCGGAAAGAACGTGACGTTGAAGCCGACGAAGATGACCCAGAAGGAGAGTTTCCCCCAAAACTCGCTGACCATGCGCCCGAAGATCAGTGGAAACCAATAGTGGATGCCGGCGAGCAGGGCGAAAATCGAGCCGCCGATGAGCACGTAGTGGAAGTGTGCGACGACGAAATAACTGTCCTGCTGCTGGGCGTCGGCCGGCGCCGCGGAGTGCATTACCCCGGAGAAGCCACCGATCATGAACATCCAGATGAAGCCGAGCGCGAACATCATCGGCGTGCGCATCTGGAGGTGGCCGCCCCAAAGGGTGCCAATCCAGTTGAAGATTTTCACGCCAGTGGGCACCGCGATGCACATCGTCGCGAGCGAGAACGCGGCCGTCGCGACTGCGCCCATGCCGGTGGTGAACATGTGGTGGCTCCAAACCGCGAAACCCAGAAAGCCGATACAGGCCCCAGAGAAGACCACGATCGGATAGCCGTAGAGCGGCTTGCGGGAGAAGCACGGCAGGATTTCTGAGACGATGCCCATGGCGGGCAGAATCAGGATGTAAACCTCGGGATGGCCAAACACCCAGAACAAGTGTTGCCAGAGAATCGGCATGCCGCCGCCCGACACTTCGAAGAAGTTGGTGCCGAAGTTGCGATCCATCATCAGTTCAACGAGAGCGATGGTGATCGCGGGAAATGAGAGGATGATGAGAAACGAGGTGACGAGCGTCATCCACACGAACACGGGCAGGCGCATCATCGTCATGCCGGGTGCGCGCATATTGATGATGGTGACGATGAAGTTTAGCGCCGCGGCGATGGAGGCGACGCCGAGCAGTTGCAGGCCCATGATCCAGAAATCGGTCGCGTGGGCAGGATTGAAGGTCTTCGAGGTGAGCGGGGCGTAGCCGACCCAGCTGGCATCAGGCGCGCCAAAGCGGTCCACCGGGAGGAACCAGCCGATGTTCAGGATAATCGCGCCGGCGCAAAACGTCCACAACGAGAACGCATTCAGGCGCGGAAACGCGACGTCGCGCGCCCCGATTTGCAGCGGCATGATGAAGTTGAAGAACGCGGCGCCGAGCGGCATGACGGCGAGAAAAATCATCGTCGTGCCATGCATCGTGAACATGGTGTTGAACTGCTGCGCGGTCAGCACGGTGTTGTTCGGCACCATGAGTTGCGTGCGGATGAGCAGCGCCTCGAAGCCGCCCACGATGAAAAAAAACAGCGCGAAGAGTCCGTAGAGAAAACCGATCTTTTTGTGATCGACGGTTGTTAGCCAGCCCATGAGGCCGGTCGGCGCAATGGGTCGCCAGAGGACGAAAGTTTTGGCAGGTGCGTGCTCCTCTTGGGGGAGGAAATCCGATTTGGCGGTTGCGTCCATGGTTGGGAAATTACTTCAGACTTTCGATGTAGGCGACGAGCGCAGCTTCGTCGGCATCGGTCAGGGTGATTTTGTTGTCGAGGTAACCCTTGGCCATTTTGTTGCCAGGTTTCGCGGCGCCGGGATTGTGGATCCAGCGCTGGAGTTGCTCGTGATTGTTTTCGAGCAGCCCCGCGGCGATGGTCGTGCGGGCGCCGACATGAGTGAGTTCGGGCGCGGTGACGCCCTGCGCGCCGTGTCCACGGACAGTGTGGCAACCGACGCAAGTCTTCGCCGTGAAGAGCGCCTTGCCCTTCGCGATCAGTTCGGGGTCTTCGTTTTTCTCGGGGAACTGCTTTTCTTTCCAGGCCTCAAGCGGTGCAACATCAAACCTGCTGGAAAAACCTGATTCGTTTTGCCGGAACGCGCGCAGCGAGGCGAATTGGGCCTTGGCGCCGCCAGTGGCCGCCGTCTTGACCGGCACGTTGCGGGCGGGCTGAAGTTGTGAGTCGAGCCAGTCGTTGAAATCCTTCGGTCCGAGGGCGACGATGCGAAAGCGCATGACGGCGTGCGAATCACCGCAATACTCGGCGCACTGACCCCAGTAATAGCCGGGATGGTCGGCCTTCAGCCAGAGGAAGTTCGCGCGATTCGGGATCATGTCGACTTTGCCGGCGAGCTTCGGAATCCAGAACGAGTGGATGACGTCAGTCGTGCGGAGGTTGAACCGGACAGGACGACCGGCGGGGATGATGAGTTCGTTGGCGGTCGCGAGCGGCGCCTTGCCGCCGGACTCGGGCACGGTCGCGAGCTCGCCTGGATATTCGAAGCGCCACCACCATTGGTAACCGGTGGCGTTGACCTCGTAGGCTTCACCTTTCTGAAGCATCTCTTCGAACTGCGCGCGGGTCTCTACGCCGGGCACGTCGTAGGTGAACCAGATGGCTTTGAGTGTGGGAATCGCGATGATGACGAGGGCAAGGACGGAACCAGCGATGAGGCCGATTTCGACGAGCGGATTGCCGTGGCTTTGCGGCGGAGGTTCGGCGTGTTCGTCGGCGGCGTTGCGCGCCTTGAACTTCACGGTCGCGTAAGCGAGCACCGCGCCGACCAAAATGAAGATCACGAGCGTGACCCAGCAGGTCACAAAGAACAGGTCAGTCTGGGACCGGGCGACAGGACCTTCGGTGAAGATCGTGGTTTGGCGCCCGTCCATCACAAAGAAATTTGCGTCTGACGCCCGGAGCAGGGAACCGCCGCCGAGAATCAGGAACGCACTAACATTCAGGCAGAATAGTTTCGTGAGCAGGGTGGTCAGACGCATGGGTGCAGTGGGAATGGCAGGTGGGAGCGGCGCTGGCGCCGTGGGGCAAAAGAGTTCGCGAACATTTCGGCATTTCAAGTCCTATCCGCATTTTTTGCCATCCACTGTGCATTTATTGGCTTAAAAAACGACGATGTTACGGGCGCTTCTGACCTGAATTTTGGCCTTTTTGCATTATCGGCATAACTGCGGCTTCGCGTTTGCATGTTGTCGCGAGGTCGCCACTTCTTTTAACGCCATGAAAATCAGAATCCCATTCGCCATTGTCCTTTCCTCTCTCGTCCTTACCGGCTGCGGCCAGAAAGACTCCGCTGCCGCCAGTGCCACCGCCTCCACTGAGGCGTCGGCACCGGTTGCCGGCCCGCGCGTGATCGAAATCACGGCCAACGACACCATGAAATACATGATGGGTGACAAGGCTTCGGGCCCAACAGCCGGTCTGGTGATCGAGGCGAAGGCTGGGGAGCAACTGAAAATCGTCCTGACGAACACGGGCACGGCTCCGAAGGAAGTCATGGGCCACAATTTCGTGTTGCTGAAGGCCGGCTCCGACGCCGCGGCGTTCTCGACGGCCGCGACCACCGCGAAGGAAACCAACTATATCCCGACGGCACTCAACGATCAGATTATCGCTCGCATCGACTTACTCGGGCCGCGGAAGTCCGGTGAGATCGTCTTCACGGTGCCGGCGGCCGGCGAATATCCGTTCCTCTGCACGTTCCCGGCGCACTTTGCGATCGGGATGAAGGGCAAGCTTGTTGTGAAGTAAATCCTGCGTTGCACGCGGCCTATTCGTGTCGCCCCTATTTTCAGCCGGACCTCGGGCCCGGCTTTTTTGTGCACTGTGCCGCGATGACCAATTGACGAACGCTCGCGCCTTCGCGCTCGCCCTCGTGAAAGCGTCGCGCCGGCGTGTTACGCGGGCAGATCAGCGCGCCGCGGGCCACCATTGGTAGAGGAAAAAATAGACGAGCACGCCCGTCACACTGACGTAATACCAGATCGGAAAAGTAAACTTTGCCCAAGCCTTGTGACGCTCAAAGTCGCCTCGGATGGCGAACAGAAACGTGCGCGGCACGAGGTAGGCGATGCTGATCGCAAGGAGGATGTGCGTGACGAGCATCACATAGTAAACCTTCGCGATGGCCCCCGTGCCGCCAAAGGGTGTGTGCACGCCGCGGATCAAAATTTTATGCGTGACGTATCCCACGAGGAACACCGCTGAGACGACGGCGGCGCTCAGCATGATTTTGCGATGCGCCTCTTTGCGGCCGGACTTAATGAGTAGAAAACCCGCCGTGATGAGGACGGTGGCGATCGCGTTGAGCGTGGCGTTGAGCGCGGGAATGTCGCGAATGGTCATGGCAGTTTAGAAATGAACCACGCGATCAGCCACGAAGGTGCCGAGGACGATCGGGAGGTAGCCGAGGGTAGCGAAGAAAAGTTTTCGGGCAGAGACATCGCGGCCGTCGGCGCGAAGAAAGAGCGCGGCGCGCCACAGGAACCAGAGGCCGCAAGCGCCGGCGGGCACTCCGGACCAAAGGGTCGCGAGCCCAAACGCGAACGGCAGCAGGCTGACGGCGACGAGGGCAAGGGCGTTGACAAACGACCAGCCCGCGACCCAAGCGCCGGTCTGGTCGCGCACAGACAGCATCGGGAAATGCACGGCCGAGTAGTCGCGCCGGTAGGTCCAAGCGATCGCCATGAAGTGCGGGATCTGCCAGAAAAAGAGCACGCCGAAGAGGATCCAGCCGAGCGCCGTCACGCGACCTTCGCCGGCGGACCAGCCGATGAGCGGGGGAAACGCGCCGGCGATCGCGCCGATTTCGGTGGACCAACGGGACCATCGTTTCGCGGGGGTATACCAGCCGAGATACGATACGATGGTGAACAGCGTGAACATCGCGGCGAGCGGGTTTACCTTGGCGAACAGCAGGAACAGGGCAGCGATGCACATCAGAGTGCCGAGCACGAATGCCGAGCCGGTGGCGACTTTGCCGGTGGGGATCGGGCGATCGGCGGTGCGCTTCATGCGGGCGTCGGTGTCGTGCTCGAGCCACTGATTGAGCGACGCCACGCCGCCCGCAGCGAGCGAAGTGCCGACGACAACGCAGACAACTTTGACGGGGTCGAAGGCCGGGCGCGCGGCGAAATAGCCGACGAGCGCGGTCAAGACGGAGAGGAGGCTGAGCCGTGGTTTGGTCAACTCAAGGTAGTCGCCGAATTTGGCGGGTGCGGCCGCGCTGGTGTTTTCTGTGATCATGCGGGCGGACGGGTTTCGAGAGCGTCGCGATGCGCGACCCAAGTCAGCCAAAAAGTCGTGGCGAGGGTCAACGCGCCAACGAGCACATGGCCGGTTGTCATGGTGGCGGTGCGCTGGGACCAGATGATTTGAGCGCCGAGGAAAATCTGGAGCGCGAGCAGGCTGATGAGCGCCGAGGCGGCGGTGCGCATGCCAAGGGTCGAGCCACGATCGCGCATGACGAGAAGAGAGAAGGTGGGCAGTGACAGGGCAAGCACGGCTGCCATCACCCGGTGCGCAAATTGGATCGACACTCTGAAATCCCAGTGCGCCGGCAGCAGCGCGCCTTCGGGGGTGGAGTAGGGAAAGGTCGGAATCGCTAGCCCGGCAAAGCTGTGCCGCACCACGGCGGCGATCGCCAGTTGCAGGAACACCAGTGCGCAGCAAACGAGGCCGAATCGGCGCAGCGCCGCGCTGACCGGCACCCGGCGCTCCCGCCAACCGCGCGAGCAGGCGGCAGCGAGCGCGATGATCGTGCAGGCGAACAGTTGCGCCAGGCAGGCGTGCAGCATCGCGAGCAGCCGGCCGACACTGGTTTCAAGCGAGGGCAGCGCGTGCGAGTCGAGCAGCACGCGGAGTCCGCCGACGACGGCCTGCGCGAACACGAGACCGACGGCGAACCACGCCAGCTGGCGCACCCACGCCCGCGTTTCCGTGCGCCAGATCCACACCGCGAGCACAATCGTGATCGCGCTCATCAAACCGGCGCTGAGGCGGTGCGAGTGCTCGGCAAACATCGAGAGGTTGTCGAGCCAGCCGATGGGATTCAGCGATCCGTTGGACAACGGCCAGTCGGGAAACGCCATGCCCGCTCCGATACTCGTCGTGAACGCGCCGAGTGACACGAGCACGAAGACCCACGCCGCGCCCAGACCGGCAAAGAGGGAGAGTGCGGGCCGGTGGTCGGTGGTGCGCGAGGATTTGGTCGGAGTCTCCATGAACAAAGTGAGCGCACACCAGAAACCGCACCTGCATTCACCGCAAACCCTTTGACAATTTTTCCGCCCGACGAATCCGTATCGGGATGAAATCATCTGTCGTCGCGGCGCTGGCCGGACTTGTCGCGTGTTTACTGCCGGGGTGTGCTCGGCAGCCGCCTGTGGATCGCACGGCGAGCGCGACCGAAAATGCCCCGGCGCCTCAGCACTATCCGCTGCGTGGCGAAGTGATCTCGGTCGATCTTGAGCGGCACGTTCTCGTGGTGAAACACGAGGCCATCCCCAGCTACATGCCGGCAATGACGATGGAGTTTGCCGTGTCGGCGGGCGATGCCGCCGTCGCCAAGTCCGGGCAGCGGATCCGCGCGCAGATGATCCCGAGTGCGACGGGGGACTTTCGCCTCGAGGAAATCTGGCCCGACGACAAGGTCGCGGCGGATACCGTCGCGGCGATGGCCAACGCGCTGCGGCAGGATACGCACAACCGCGGCAAGGAAGCCTACCGCGAGGTCGGCGAGACAATTCCTGATTTTGCGCTCTACGATCAGGATGGCCGCGTGGTGCGGAGCACGCGTTTCCACGGCAAGCAGATCATGCTGAATTTCATTTTTTCGCGCTGCCCGGTGGCGACGATGTGTCCGGCCTCGACGGCGAAGATGATGCGCGCGCAGAAACTGGCGGCGGATGCCGGCGTGGCGAATCTCGAACTGGTTTCCATCACCCTCGATCCGACCTACGACACGCCGGGCGTGCTGAAAGACTACGCGCTCGCCCGTGGCATCGACACGAAGAATTTTTCGTTTCTCACCGGCCCGGAAAACGCAATCAAGGACTTGCTGACGCAGTTCGGCGTGATCGCGGAGTTCAAGGGCGACCTGCTTTCGCACACGCTGGCGACACTCTTGATCGACGAGAACGGGAAAATCATCCACCGCGCTGACGGCAGCCAGTGGGAGCCCGAGCCCTTTGTGGAGAAGATGAAAAAGTGACCGGCCTCTCATGACGCTCGCCTCTACGGAGAAAAAGCAACTGGCTTGGATCACCACCGGCGCGATTGCGGTGTTTCTATTTTTACGGTTCCTGCCGACGGGGACGAATCTCAACCACATGGATTTTCGCGTGACAGCGAAAAACTCGATCGATTTTTGCGATCCGTTGAACCCGCAGTTCATCCCCGTCATCGCCGTCGCTTCGCCGGTGACGATGGCGATCACGAGTGTCGATGCGCCACTGACGCTCGGGGTCGAAGGGCGGTTCACGCTCACGTTGAAAACGGCGAGCGGAAAAGTGATCGCGCCTGAGGATCTGGTGGTTGTGCACACGAAGCGGCTGCACTTGCTGATCGCCGACCCGACTCTCACGGACTACCAGCATGTGCATCCCGAGCCCGGACGGACGCGCGGCGAGTGGTTGTTTTCCTTCACGCCGCGGCGGAACGGCGCTTACCGGGTGTTTGCCGATTTCACGCCGGTGGCGACGGGGCGGAGCCTTTACGCGTCAGCGGAGGCGGCGGCGGCGCAGGGGCCGGTTTTGATGGAGGTTTTCCGGCAGACGCCGGCATGGACCGCCGACCGAGATGGTTTCCACTTTGCGCTGACTCCGGGCGCACTCCCGGTGGGTGCGGGGAAGCCACTTGATTTGAAACTTTCGGTGACACGCCCCGATGGTGGCGCGGTGGCGCTTGCGCCGGTGATGGGGGCGTTTGCGCATCTCGTGGCGTTCGATGAGGCGCGGAGCGGATTCGCGCACTTGCATCCGAAGGAGATCGATCTGACGAAGCAGCCGGATGAGAGGCGGCCGGAATTGAATTTCAAAATCACCATTCCTCGCGCGGGGCGCTACGTGATTTGGGCGCAAGTCAACGCCGGCGGGCGCGAGATGTTCGTGCCGTTTTGGTTCGACGTGTCGGCTTAGCAGTTCGTTTTTCGAGCTGGGCCTCGAGGTAGTCCATCGTACGGTGAAACGCGTCCTCAAGATCGACTTCGTAGGCGTCGGCGAGGACGAGGAGGCACCAGAGACAGTCGCCAAACTCGTGGCGCAGACGCGCGTCGAGCTGTGCGGCGGGCCGGATGCCTTCCTTCGCCATCGCCAGTTTCATCAAGTCGCCCACGTCGCCGACGAAGCCCTGCGCGAGTTCGGCGCGCGTCCACGGCCGGCCGGCGCGCTGCGTTTCGAGTGTGGCGTAGAGTGCGCGCACCCGGCGGGCGCGGGCGGCGAGGGGAGCGAGACGGCGCGACATCAGAACTTCAGGTGCTTTACCGTGACGCCTTTGTTGATGAGCTGTTTCAGTGACGCGATGCCGATCTTGAGGTGGTCGGTGACGTAGTGTTCATCGACTTGTTTGTCGCTCTCGGCGGTCTTCACGCCCTCGGGTGTCATCGGTTGATCGGAGACGAGGAGTAGCGCGCCCGTTGAGATTTCGTTGTAAAAACCGGTCATGAAGATGGTCGCGGTTTCCATATCGACGGCGAGGACGCGGATTTTTTTGAGGTATTTCTTAAAACTTTCGTCGTGTTCCCAGACCCGGCGATTGGTCGTGTAGATCGTGCCGGTCCAATAGTCACGGGCGTGATCGCGGATGGTGGTGGAGATGGCTTTTTGCAGCGCAAACGACGGCAGCGCTGGCACCTCGGGCGGAAAATAGTCGGTGCTCGTGCCTTCGCCGCGCACGGCTGCGATGGGGAGGATGAGGTCGCCGATTTCGGCGCGGTGCTTCACGCCACCGCATTTGCCGAGAAAGAGGACTGCCTTGGGTTTGATCGCACTGAGCAAGTCCATGACGGTTGCGGCGGTGGCGCTGCCCATGCCGAAGTTGATGATGGTGATGTCTCCGGCGGTGGCATTGGGCATCGGTTTGTCCTTCCCCCGAATCGGGACGCGATGCCACTGCGCGAAGAGGTTCACGTAGCGGTCAAAATTGGTAAGGAGGATGTAGTCGCCGAATTCCTTGAGCGGCACGCCGGTGTAGCGGGGCAGCCAGTTTTCGACGATTTCTTTGCGGGATTTCATGGGAATGAGTTAGCCCGCCGAAACCGCGGATGACACGGAAAAAAATGAGGCCGCGATCGCGCGGCCTACCGGGTGGATAAGGCGCTTGAAGCAGACTGAAATTGGAGAGGCGATCGCTTCGTGTCGCTGCTGCCACCAGACGATTCCGCTCGTGATTCTGGAGCGGGCGTGAGTCGCGGTGTCGATAATTCACACATGGCTCCTTCCGGCTGCTCTGGCTTGCCCATTCTGCTTGCCGCCGTTTTGCGGCGGGATCTGCATGAGGCATGCATAGAGGATTCGAATCCCTTGCGGTTAGCTTCGCTTTTTTGTTCGGCTTGGGTGCTGCCGCGAGTGCGCAGACGGACGACTTGGTGGCCAGGGCGAAGGGTTACGCTAACAAGTCACTAGCGGACTTCCATATCGATCCTTCCGGTGGCATCGGACGTTCCGAAGCAAAGATCATCGGCGACGTCATGGTGTTGGGATGGATCGATTTCGATCAGAGCCACGTCAAAATCGTCAGCTATTCCGAACCGGTGAGCGACGGGGCGTTTTGGCGGATCGATATGGTGCAGGATGCGTCCGTGGCCGCGGCCGATCGCCGCGGGCCGCTCTTCATCGGAAAGCTTTCGGGAAGAAGTTTTTGCAACGGCTGGTTCAACTGTGGCGGCCCGATGGGTAAACTGGGGGAAGCGGAATTTTTGATCGATGACTGGAGCGGACCTCCCGAGTTGAACATCACGTTGAAGCGGGTCGTGCGTCCAAACGATGTGGCCGCGAAGAAAGAAATTAAACGATGCGCAAATGAGATAACAGACCATTTCAACGCGAGGTCCGCCGCCTCCCTCGAACCCATTCGGCCGGAAGACATCGAAATAACCGAAGAGCAAATCTCCCATCAATCCGGCCGCCCTGACCGAACGTGGGCCGCGAGAATAGTGCTGCGCTTGAGGAAGCCAGCCCCGAAATTTTAAGGTGCAGCCAACGCGTTTGCCGTGTTGAGATGCTCCGGGCCGGTGTATTTTTGCGACTGCTCGTCGGCGTGGTAACTGGAGCGGACGAGTGGGGCGCTTTCGACGACGCCGAGACCGATGCTCAGGCCAAAATTTTTCCAGTGCAGGAATTCCTCCGGCGTCGCCCAGCGCACGATCGGAAGGTGGTGTTTCGTCGGTTGCAGGTATTGGCCGATGGTCAGGATGTTGGTGCCGTCGGAGGCGATGTCGCGGAGGGTCTGCTCGATTTCCTCGTGCGTCTCGCCGAGGCCGAGCATGATGCCGGTCTTCGTCGTGAAGCCGCGGCTCTTCGCGTGGCGGAGCACAGAGCGCGAGCGGTCGTAGCGGGCTTGCACGCGGACGGGTTTCTGGAGGCGTTCGACGGTCTCGATATTGTGGTTGAAGATGTCGGGCTTGGCGTTGAGCACGAGGTCGATGTGCTCGGTGTTACCCTTGAAATCGGAGGTGAGCACCTCGATGGCGGTGTGCGGGCAACGGTGGCGGATGGCGCGGATGGTTGCGGCCCAAACGCTCGCGCCGCCATCGGCGAGCTCGTCGCGGGCGACGCTCGTGATGACGCAGTGGCGGAGGTTCATTTTCGCGACGGCGTCGGCGACGCGGGCGGGTTCGCCGAGGTCGAGTTCGGTGGGGCGGCCAGTGGCGATGGCGCAGAAGTTGCACGAGCGGGTGCAGATGTTGCCGAGGATCATCACGGTGGCGGTGCCGCGCGCCCAGCATTCGCCGAGGTTGGGGCACTGGGCGCTCTGGCAGACGGTGTGGAGCGTGTTGGTGTCGACGAGGGAGCGCGTGGCGGCGTAACCGGCGCCGCCGGGGAGTTTGGCGCGGAGCCAGGCGGGTTTGCGCGTGGTGTCGGTGGTGGCGATAGGATACATCGGTATGAACGGAACAGGAAACCGTTCCGCGTCTGGCGAGGAATGGACACGAAAGAAGCGCGATAACAAGCGGGTTTTAGGCGCGGCAAACTTTGCCCTTGGCGTGTGAGGCGCATGGCCCACAAACGAGGCCCATGAAAGCGACCCGGCTAGAGGCCTTCAGCGATGGTGTGATCGCAATTATTATCACCATCATGGTCCTCGAACTCAAAGTGCCGCACCACCATTCGTGGTCAGACCTGCTGGAAGTGGCGCCGACGTTTCTCGCCTACGCACTCAGTTTCCTCAACGTCGCGATTTACTGGGTGAATCACCACCATCTCATCCATCTGGTGCGGCGCGTGAACGCTTCCGTCATGTGGGCCAACATGAATCTGCTTTTCTGGCTGTCGCTCGTGCCGTTCGCGACCGCCTATCTCGGCGAGAACCGCGCTTCGGCGCAATCGGTCGCAGTCTATGGGTTCTCGGCTGGGCTCTGCGCACTCGCCTATTATATTCTTCGCCACGCCATTGCGTGCCAGACGCACGATGATCCGAAGGTCAGCCAGCTGCACCGTTGCATGTTGAGGAAAAACCGGATCGCGATGGGACTCTACGGGGTCGCGGTCGGGGTTTCGTTTCTTTCGCCATGGCTCGCGCTCGCGTTGATCATGATGCCGGCGCTGATGTATTTTATGCCCGACCGCGAAGTGGAGAAACTGATCGGCGAGTAGACCGCGCGACGCAGCGGCCGTGCACTGCTTTCCGTTTGCCCCACACCCTCGCGCCGCTCAACGTGCGCGGTTCCATGAGCGACATCCATCACGACATCTCCCACGACCAGCATGCGGTGCGGCGCCAAAAGCTCGCCGAGATGCGCGCCGCGGGCTTCGATCCGTTTCGCGCGAATTTTTCGACGACGCACTTCTCGGCCGATGCGCTCAAGCTCCATGTCGACGGGCAGGACAACGTCGTAACCGTCGCTGTCGCCGGCCGCCTCGTGACGATCCGCGACATGGGTAAGAGCCAGTTCGTGAAGATTCTCGACCAGCAGGGGCAAATCCAGCTCTACGTGAAGAAGGACGTCGTCGGCGACGAGGCTTACGCCGCGTTCAAGAAACTCGATCTCGGCGACATCCTTGGCGCGCGCGGCACCCTCTTCAAAACGAAGACTGGCGAAGTCACGGTGCGCGTCGAAAGCACGACGCTCGTCGCCAAGTCGCTACGCCCGCTCCCGGAAAAATTCCACGGTCTCACCGATCCTGAGCAGGTCTACCGGCAGCGCTACCTCGATCTGATCGTCAACGCGGAGTCGCGCGCGCGTTTGCAATTGCGGTCGCGGGTCGTCTCGCATATCCGCCGCTTTCTTGAGGCGCGCCAGTTCATCGAAGCCGAGACGCCGGTGCTTGAAAGCACGGCGGGCGGCGCGGCGGCGCGGCCGTTCGTCACCCACCACAACGCGCTCGGCACGGATTTTTACCTGCGCATCGCGACCGAGCTGCGGCTGAAACGGCTGCTCGTCGGCGGATTCGATCGCGTGTTCGAAATCGGCCGCATCTTCCGCAACGAGGGTGTCTCGCGGAAACACAATCCCGAGTTCACCATGCTCGAAGTCTATCAGGCCTACAGCGACTACCGCGGCATGATGGCGCTCATCCGCGACCTGCTCACGTCACTCTGCACCGACGTGCTCGGCACGACGAAAATCAAACACGCCGCCAGCGGCCAGGAGATCGACTTCGCCGGCGAGTGGCGCGAGGTGCGCTACAAGGATTTGATTAAGGAAGCCACCGGCGATGCCGATTGGTTCGCGCGCAGCAAGGCGGAGAAAATCGCCGCCGCCGAAAAACTCGGTCTCGGGATCCATCCCGGCTGGGAAGAGTTCGAGATTACCAACGAAATTTTCTCCAAGAAAATTGAGCCGACGCTGATTCAGCCGACCTTCGTCACGCACCTGCCGAAAGAACTCTGCCCGCTCGCAAAGCTCAACGCCGACGACCCGGCCGTGCTCGACGTCTTCGAACTCACGATCGGTGGCATGGAAGTGGCGCCAGCGTATTCCGAGCAAAACGATCCCGACGTGCAGCGCGCGATGTTCGAGGCGCAGGCTGGCGAGGAGAAGCAAAGCATCGATCAAGATTTTCTGCTCGCGCTGGAGCACGGCATGCCGCCCGCCGGCGGGATGGGTGTCGGCATCGATCGCCTTTGCATCCTTCTCACCGGCGCGGAAAGCATCCGCGACGTGATTCTGTTTCCGCAGCTGAAGCCGGGCGCTTGAGACAAAGAAGAAGATAGAAACATCAGAAAGAAGAAACTCGGAAACTCTCGGTCGTTTCGTCTTTCTCAGTTTCTTCTTTGCCCGCCATGCCTTGGTATCTCTATCTCGCGCTGAAACAGCTGTTCCCGACCGGACGGCGGTTTCCGTTTTTCACGGCGATCTCGGTGCTCGGCGTGGCGTTGGGCGTGGCGGTGCTGATCATTTCGTCGAGCGTGATGGGCGGCTTTGGGCACAAGATTCGCGAGATGACCGTCGACACCCAGGGCGACGTGCAGGTGCGCGGCGACGGGTTGATCGCCGATCCGGCGGCGTTGCAGGTGCAGCTCATGAAAATCCCCGGTGTCGTCGCGACGACACCGTTCGCCGAGGGACCAGTCGCGGTGATTTACCAGCTCAAACCGCAGTTTCCGGGGCTGCAGGGCATCGATCCCAATCGCATCGGCAACGTGATTCCGCTTAATCGCTACATCACCGGCGGATCGCTCGCGGCGCTCGACGACGACTCGATCATTCTCGGCTCGCAACTTGCGATCGCGCTTGGCGCGCGGTTGGGGGAC
Organism: uncultured Opitutia bacterium; assembly: GCA_903840415.1. GTDB lineage: Bacteria > Verrucomicrobiota > Verrucomicrobiia > Opitutales > Opitutaceae > CAITWF01. The sequence continues at coordinate 215,992 of CAIMFY010000074.1, forward strand.
AAGGTCGAGGTCTACTCGCCGCTTGCGTTCGAGAAATTAAGGATGTCGAAGGGTGACGAAGTTTTCCTGCCGCGCGAGCTGCGCGTCGTCGGCTATTTTGAATTCGGCCACCAGGCGCTCGACGGCTCGGTGGCGCTCGTGCCGCTCCGCGCGATGCAGGATCTCTACGGGCTCGGTCGCGCGGTGCATGGCATCAATATCAAGATCACCCACGGCCTCGACGCCGATGTCATGGCGGAGCGCATCAACGCCGCCTTGCCATCGCCGCAGCACCTCCGCGCCCGCTCGTGGATCGAGATTAATCAGGACTTTCTCTTCGTGCTCCAGTTCGAGCGGAATATGATGTTTTTCCTCCTGATGTTCATCGTGGTCGTCGCGGCGTTTTCCGTGACGAGTTCGCTGCTCATCGCGGTGGTGCGCAAGACCCGCGAGATTGGATTACTGGGCGCGCTCGGCGCGAAACCGCGGCAAGTGGCGGCGTGTTTTTGCTTCCAGGGATTTTTCATTGGCGTGGCCGGCACCTTGGTCGGTCTCGGCCTCGGCTTCGGCGTGCTGGGCGTGCGGGATAACATCATCGAAATCTTCGCGCGGATCACCCAGAGCAAGGCGGCGCTGTTGCGCTTCTACCAGTTCAGCCACCTGCCGTCCTACACCGAACCGTCCTACCTTGTCGCGACGATCATCGGCACCATCGGCATCTCGACGCTCGCCGGGCTCCTCCCGGCGTGGCGGGCGGCGAAACTCAAACCCGTGGAGGCGCTTCGCAGTGAGTGACGCGATTCTCTCCGGCCGTGGACTCGCCAAGGCCTACCTCAGCGGTGACCGCCGCATCGAGGTCTTGCGCGGCGTCGATCTGGAGATTTTGCCGGGCGAAAGTGTGTCGATTCGCGGCGAGTCGGGGTCGGGAAAATCGACGCTACTCAACCTGCTCTCGGGTCTCGACACCGCCGACAGCGGCGAACTCGCGTGGGCTGGTGCGCCCGCGCACGGGGATGCGCGAGCGCGGTTTCTTGGGATGGTGTTTCAATCATTCTACCTGATTCCTGAGATCGATGCGTTCGCAAACGTCCTCATGGCTGCGCGTATGCTCGGGGCCCCGGGTGCCGTGGAACGTGCGCGGGCGAAGGATCTGCTGGCGCGGGTCGGGCTCGCGGAGCGCGCGACACATCTGCCGTCGCAACTTTCCGGCGGCGAACGCCAGCGCGTCGCCGTGGCGCGAGCGCTCCTGAATTCGCCGCGGCTGCTCCTTGCCGACGAGCCGACGGGCAACCTCGATGAACACACGGGCGATGCGGTGATTGAGTTGCTGCTTTCGCTCTGTCGCGAGACCGGGACGGCCCTGGCGCTCGTGACCCACAATGTGGCGCACGCAAAAAAAACAAGTCGCCAACTTTTCCTGCACGAGGGAAAACTCTCGCATGGCTAAACCGAAAATCCGGTGCGGCGTCGCGGGCGTCGGCTCGCTCGGGCAACATCACGCCCGTATCTACTCCACACTGCCGGGAGCGGAACTCGCCGGGATTTTCGAGACGAGCGACGCGCGCGCGGCGGAGATTTGCGCGAAGTTTAATTGCCGCCGCTTCGCGACGCTCGCGGAGCTGGGGGCGAATTGCGATGCGGCGTCGGTCGTCGTGCCGACGGACAAGCATGAAGCGGTGGCGTTACCGCTGCTAGCGCAGGGCTGTCACTTGCTAATCGAGAAGCCGTTGTGCGCCTCGCTTGAGGAAGCGGAGCGCGTGTTGGCGGCGGCGCAGGCAAGAAAGTGCCTCGTGCAGGTCGGCCATATCGAGCACTTCAACCCGGTGATGAGTTTCCTCGAGAAGGAAATCGACGAGCCGCGCTACATCACCGCCGAGCGGCTCGCGCCCTACCAGCCGCGCGGCACCGAGGTCGGTGTGGTGCTCGACCTGATGATCCACGACATCGGAATCGTGCTTGCACTGGTGAAATCGCCGATCGCGAAGATCGACAGCGTCGGCGTGACGGTGCTCTCGAAGAGCGAGGACATCGCCAACGCGCGCATGCAGTTCGCGAACGGCTGCGTTGCCAACCTCAGCGCGAGTCGGATGAGCACGAAGAAGGCGCGCGAGATCCGGATCTTTCAGGGCGACGCCTACCTCTCGCTTGATTTCATGAACCAGACCGGGCACCTCGTGAAGAAGAGCGACATCATCGCCTACGGACTGAAAATGAAGATCGGCCTCGTGAAGGCCGGCGATCTCAGTGCGATTCCGGTGAAGGAGATTCCGATCGAAAAGGGCGAGCCGCTGGCGCTGGAGCTGGCGAGTTTTGTCGAGAGCGTGCGGGAGGCGAAGCAGCCGAAGGTCGGCGCGGCGCTGGGCAAGAGCGCGCTCGAAGTGGCGATCACGATCACGGAGCAGATTCGCGCTGGGGGAAAGTGACGCTCGTCGCATGAGTGCCGCGCTGCCGTTTCGTCTGCCGCCGCCGACCGGCGGCCCCGTCGATGTGCTGGTGATCGCAGGCGAGCATTCGGGCGATGAACACGCGGCGCGGATGGTGCGCGATTTGCGGTCTAAGCAACCCGGTCGGGTCGTGGCCGCCCTCGGCGGACCGCAGCTCGCTGCGGCGGGCGCGCAGTTGCTGCACGATCTCACGGCGTCTTCGGTGGTGGGGCTGGTGGAGGTGTTGAAGAATTATTCCTTCTTTCGCGCGCTCTTCGCCGAGACGCTGCGCTGGATCGGCGAGCACCGGCCGCGGGCGGTGTGCTTCGTGGATTATCCGGGGCTGAATCTCCGGCTGGCGGCGGCGTTGCGGGAGCGCGGGTGGTCGGTGAAAGGTGGAGGAAAAATCAAAACGCTCTACTACATCTCACCGCAAATCTGGGCATGGAAAGCCGGCCGGCGCTTCGCGATGGCGCGCGATCTCGATGGGCTGGCAGTGATTTTTCCATTCGAGGTGAAGTGCTATGCGGACACGGCGCTGCCGGCGGAATTTGTCGGGCATCCGTTCGTGGCGCCGGATTACGCAGCGCCCGTCAGCTACGATCCGGCGGGGCCGGTGTTGTTGCTGCCCGGGAGCCGGGTGCAGGCAGTGAAGCGGATATTTCCGGCGCTGCTGGCGGGGTTTGAAAAATTTGCGAGCGAGCGGGTCGACGCGATGGCGGTGGTGTTGCATCCGAGCGATGAGATTCTCGCGATGCTGCGCGCGGCGAATCCACCGGCTAACGTTCGCTTGCAGCAAACCGGGGCGGTGGTTGCGGCATCGGCCGTGCTGACGTCGAGCGGCACGATGTCGATGCATTGTTCCCTCGCAGGCATTCCGGGCGCGGTGGCCTATCGCGCCAATCCGTTGACCTACCTGCTCGGCAAAATGCTCGTGAGCGTCGAGCACCTCGGCATTGCCAACCTGCTACTCGGCGAAGCGGTGTATCCCGAATATTTGCAGGGAGCGGCGTCACCGGCGGCGCTGGCTGCAGAACTGCGGATGTGTGTCGGCGATGCGGCGCGGCGCCAGCGGACGGCAGAGCACGCGGCGCGGTTGCGCGCGTTGCTGAGCGTGCACGCGAATGGGACCGTGGCGGACTGGCTCGCGCGGCAGCTTTGATCCGGGTTCGGGCGCAAAAAATGCGGAGTAGCGTCGGCGCGAAATTGTCACATTGTCTGAGCTGATCCCATGCTGAGTCCGGAACGCTACTCGCCACCCCGTCGCCGCAGCCGCGCGTTGCCGTGGCTCGTGCTCGCCGCCGGCGTACTCGTGTCGGTCCTGACGTGGCAGGTCACGCGCCGGGAATTGCACCGGCAGGACGAGGCGCGGTTCGAGCGGTTGCAGGAGCGCGTGCTGGCGAGCGTAAACCAGCGCTTTCAGGCCGCGGCTCAGGCGCTCTACGGCGGGCGGGCGCTGATCGAGGCGCAGGGCGAATTGTCGACGGCGCGCTGGACGGACTTCGTGCAGGCGGAGGCACGTTTTTTTGATCGAGGAGTCGTCGGGCTTGGCATCGTGCGGCGCGTGGAGCGATCGCAACTCGACGCCCTTGAAGCCCGGGTTCGGGCTCTTGGCCGGCCGGATTTCAAGGTGGAGCGTCGGAGCGACGCCGGTGTCGCCTACATCGTTACCCAGATCGAACCGATCGCGACGAACCGCAATGCGCTCGGGCTCGATCTCGCGGCGAGCACGACGGGGCGCCGGCGCGCGGCGGCGGATGAGGCGATGCGCACCGGCCAGCCGGTGATCACACGGCGGCTCGACGTGATTGCGGGCGACAGTTCGGTGGTGGGCGGACTGTTGTTCTTGCCCGTCTTTGGTGCGACCGAATTTTCGGATGAGGAAGCGAGAGTGTGCGCGTTGCGCGGGTGGGTTTATGCGTCGCTGCGCTTCGACTTGCTGCTGCGCGGAGTCGCGCAGGTCGCGGAAGAGCAAGTGGAGTTCGAAGCCTATGAGGATGGCGTGGCGAACGCGGAGGCGCTGCTGTTCGATGAGGACGGTAAACTCAATTTCGACGACAAACACTGGCAACAACTCGCGTCGGCGGATGACGGACCGTTGATGGCTTCGCTCATAGTGCCGGTTTATGGCCGCACATGGATGCTGCGGATGCGGACCACCACGGCATTTGATGCCCGGGGCAATCACTGGCTGGCGGAGGCGCTGCTGGGCGGCGGCTGCTTCTTGAGCGTGCTCACGGCAGGGTTCACGTGGCTGTTGGTCGGAGCGCGAGCCCGCGCACTCGCGAAGGCCGGGCGGATGACCAGCCAGCTCGCGCGGAAGGAGGCGCAGTTCCGCTTCATATTCGAGCAATCACCCATCGGCATCTCGTGGATGCAGAGCCGGCGGGCGGAGACCCGACTCGTCAACTCCGCGCACGAGCGCATCACGGGCGTCCCGGCGGCCCAGTCGAAGAACACTCAGAATTATTTCAAGGTCACGCATCCTGACGACGTCGTGAAACAACAGGCCTTGCTCGACCAGCTCTACAGCGGGAAAATTTCTCAATTTTCACTGGAGAAACGCTACCTGCGACCGGACGGCAGCGTGGTCTGGGCCGTGATGTCCACGGCCATCCATCGCGACACGGCGGAGGCTGATCCGCTGGAGGTGACGACGCTTGTCGACATCACCGATCTCAAGTTGGCGCAGGAGCAGGCCGCGCGGGAGCAGGAACGCTTTCGGTTTATTTTCGATGCGATGCCGGTCGGGGTGTCGTGGCGATTTGTCCCGGCGCACGGTCCGGCGGTGCGGCTAATCAACGACGCTCACCTGCGAATCTGCGGGCTGACGCGCGAGGAGGTCGACCAGCCGGGCGCATTTGATCGCATCAGCCACCCGGATGAGCAGGAGCGCGAACGCGAACTTAGCGGCCGCCTCGAATCCGGCGAAATCGAGCATTTCTTAATCGAGAAGCGCTACCTGCGGCCGGACGGTGAGACGGTGTGGGTCGTCTTCGAGTTTGAGCGCAAGCGGTTTCCCGACGGCAGCCACGCCGATCTCTCAACGGTCGTCGATATCACGGCGCAGAAGCGGCAGGAGGGCGAGCTGCGCACCGCGAAGGAAGCGGCCGAGGCGGCCAACATTGCGAAGAGCCAGTTCCTCGCGATGATGAGCCACGAAATCCGCACGCCGATGAACGGTGTGATCGGCATGACTTCGTTGTTGCTCGATTCGAGCCTCAATTCGGAGCAACGCGACTACGTCGACACGATTCGGCACAGTGGCGATTCGCTGCTGACGATCATCAACGACATCCTCGATTTTTCCAAAATCGAGTCAGGCCGGCTGGAGTTGGAGCAAACCGAGTTCGACGTGCGCGAATGTGTCGAGGCTGCGCTCGATCTGCTGGCGCCACGCGTGGCGGAGAAGGGCCTCGACCTACTCTACGAAGTAGCGGACGGCGTGCCCGGCCTCGTGCGGGGCGATCCGACGCGGTTGAGGCAGATCCTGGTGAATCTGCTCGGCAACGCTGTGAAATTCACGGCGCATGGCGAAGTGATGTTAAGCGTGGCGTCGCAGCCGGGCGAGGGCGGTCACATTGAGATGGTGTTTGCGGTACGCGACACGGGCATCGGGATTTCCGAGGAGGGGCGGCGGCGGTTGTTCCAGTCGTTCTCGCAGGTCGATGCGTCGACCACGCGCAAGTTTGGCGGCACCGGCCTCGGTCTCGTGATCAGCAAGCGGCTCGCCGAGCTGATGGGTGGACGGATGTGGGTCGAGAGCGAGCCGGGCGTGGGATCGACGTTTCATTTCACCATCGTGGCCGAACTGTGCGCGAGCAAACCCCGCGCTTGGACGACTGTCAGTGCCGCGCATCTGGCGGGTCGCCGGCTGCTCGTAGTCGATGACAACGCCACCAACCGCCGCATCCTCGCCGACGTGGGGGCGAGTTGGGGCATGCAGGTCACGACGCTTGCCACGGGCCGCGAGGCGCTCGCTTGTTTGCGCGACGGGCAGTTGTTCGACGTGGGTGTGCTCGACATGCACATGCCGGAGATGGATGGCTTGGATCTGGCACGCGAGATTCGGCGCCTGCGCGACGAAGGCAGCATGCCCCTCGTGTTGCTCTCCTCGCTCGGTCAGGGCGAGTCAGGGGCGAACTTTAAAATTTTCGCGGCGCGGCTGACGAAACCGACGAAGCCCGCGCAGCTGTTCGAGGTGCTGGCGTCGTTGTTCAAGACCGAGGGACCGGAGGCCCGCCCCGTGTCGGCGCAGCCGTTTGTCGTGGCTGCCGCCGCAGCCGCCACACGCACCGAGCACTTGCTGCTCGCCGAGGATAATGCGGTCAACCAGAAGGTCGCGCTCCTCATGCTCGGCAAACTCGGCTATCGGGCCGACATCGCAGCGAGCGGCTACGAGGTGCTCGATGCAGTGCAACGCCAGCCCTACGACATCATTCTCATGGATGTCCAGATGCCGGATATGGACGGGCTCGAAGCGGCGCGGCAAATCCGGGTCCGCGAAGCCGGTGGCGCCACGCACTGCTGGATCATCGCGTTGACCGCGAATGCCATGCAGGGCGATCGCGAAGTCTGCCTGGCCGCCGGGATGGACGACTACATCAGCAAGCCGATCAAGACCGACGAACTCGGCGCGGCGCTGGACCGTGCGCGGTCTGCTCGGCAGAAATCCTAGGCTGGATCCGCGCGAGGAACAGACGAGGCATTTACGCCATTGGCGAGCGCTTCGACTTGCGGGGCCACGTGTCGCCATAGTGCCTCGGCTTTTTCCGCGATGATAGCGCGGCCCTTCGCCAGTTCGGCGGCGCGGGCGGCGCGATTTTCCTCGGCGATCTTTGCGAGGTCGTCGAGGTTGTAGACGTAGACGTTTTCCAATTCGGCCACAGCCGGCTCCACATCGCGCGGGAGCGCTTGATCGATGAAGAAGAGCGGCCGGGCCGGACGCCGGTGCATCGCGGCCGCGACGGCGGCCAGCGAAACCACGGTGCCCGGCGCGGAAGTCGCGCAGACGATGACATCGAATTCCGAGAATCTCGCGTCGCGTTGTTCGAATGGCATCGCGCTGCCGCCGAGCAAGGTCGCCAACTCCATCGCGCGCTCGAACCGCCGGCTCGCCACGGTGAGCGCCGCTGCGCCGCGGCTTTGAAAAGCCTTGGCCGTTTTCTCGCCAATCTCGCCGGCGCCGAGGAGCAGAATGCGCGCTTCCTGCAGGCCGCCAAAAATATTCAGCGCAAGATCGACCGCGACGTTGGCGATGCTGACTTGGCCGGCGGTGATCGCGGTGTTAGTGCGGACCGCCTTGGCCGCCTGAAATCCTTTTTGGAAAACGCGGTTCAGCACCGGGCCGGTCGATCCGCTCGACTGGGCGGCGGCGTAGGCTTCCTTTACCTGGCCGAAAATTTCCGTTTCACCGATGAGCTGGGAATCGAGGCCGGCGGCGACTTCGAGCAGGTGCTGCACAGCTTCGCGCCCGCGGAGACTGAGCCGGATCTTTTCAAATTCGATCGTCGCAAAATTCTGCCGCGCGCAAAACGCCGCGGTCACGAGCGCCACGGCAGTCGCATCGCTGCCCACGCCGTAGAACTCGATTCGGTTGCACGTGCTGAGCACCGCGAATTCCTTGAGCCCGGCGATCTGGGTGAGCTCGGTGCGGAGGGCGGCGGCGTTGTCCGCAGTGATGGCGAGCTTTTCGCGCACTTCGATCGGCGCACGGTGGTGATTGGCGCCGATGACAAAGAGTCCGTCGGCGCTCATCGCGTGCTCGCCATCTTCATCGGCGGGTTGATCGGATGGCGGCTGGCGTCAACGAAACCAAGCGAAAGGAGCGCGATGGGGAAGAGCACGAGGCAGGTCCACGCAAAGCGCTTCGCGAGCAGTTGACCCCGGAGGCGCAGGCTGAGCGCGGAGCTGTAGGCCGTCCACACGAGAATGGGCGCGATGAACTTGCCAGCATCGACCGCCGCGATCCCGCGTGCCCAGAAAATTAGTCCCATGGTCAACGAAAACCCGAGCAACGACACGCCGGCGACGAGTAGCCGCAGTCCGATATGATCGAGATCGAGGATGGAAGGCAGGAACGAAAAGAGGCCGCCGAACTGTTTCGATTTGAGTGAGAAGTGGCGGAGCAAAAACATCAGCGAAGTGAGCGCGAGCAGCGCAAACACGCCGTAGCTGAAAAGCGCGAGGGCGGCGTGCAGTTCGACGAGGGTATTGCCGCCGAAGATGTGGGCGCGACGCGTGGCATCCCAGCCCGGAAAGATGAGCGAGACAATCGAGAGCACAGCGGCAAGGCAGGACGTAAAATAACCGAGCAAACTCAGCCGGAACGTCACACCGATCATGAAATAGAGGGTGATGGCTGACCACGCAGTGAATTGGAAAATCTCGAAAGTGTTGCCGAGCGGACAGCCGGCGACCGCTTTGCCACGGATGCCCAGACCGACGAGTTGAAGCGCGTAACCGAGAGCGATAAGGATGTTGGTCTGACCACCTGCGGGCCGGCCCGTGCGAAGGATCGACAACGTGCCCAGCAGGAAGCCCACGAGATAAAATCCCGCGGCACCCCAGAGCCACGTGCGATCAGCGATGTCGGTAAACATGTTGCGGCGTCACGGTAGGCAACCGGACGCGTTGGGCAAGACTTGCGCACACGGACCGCAAATCTTGCTTGAAAATTAGCAAACGCCGCGGCGCCCACTGCCGCCGAATAGCGTATCGGCTAGCGCTAATGTTTTCGCGCCACCCAAAATCGGCATTCGTCGGAGAAATCGCGGACGGCGCGCGACTCGCGGGCGAGTTCGGTGCGCATGGCATCATACTCGTGCGTCCAACCCGTCGCCGCGAGATCGGCGAGGATTTCCGCTCGATCGGGCAGGTGCATGAAAGTGCGGCCAGCTTCGTCCTCGAAGTAACGGTCGCCAAATTCGACGAGCCGCGGGTCTTGCACGGCGTGCACCCAGCGCTCGGTTTCAAGACGCCAGAGCACGCGCTCGGTCGGCGAGGCATCGCGGTCGTGGGTCGTGAAAAGGAATGGGGCTCCGAGCGCGCAGACCCGGTGCAATTCGCGCAATGCGGCGCGACGGTGCTCCCGGCCGGGGATCTGCATGAGGCCGTTGAAGAAAAACAGCGCGCCGAAAAATACCGTATCTCGCAAGGGGTGACTCTTTTTCAGGTCGGTGGCATCGGCGACGAGCAGGGTGATCGCGGTGGCGCCGCGTTCGGCGGCGAGATAACCGGCCTGCTCCACCAATTCCTCGGCGAAGTCGAAGGCGGTGATCTGCGTGAAGCCGAGTTGCCAGAGGCCGAGCGTCGCTCGACCGGCGCCGCAACCGGCTTCAAGAAGCGGCGCAGCTTTGTCGGGAAAGAAACGCTCGATGAGGATGCGTTCGGATTCCCACAGACCAAGAAAGTGCGCGGCGCGGGCGTAGTGGGCGACGGCGACGGAGTCGTTAAAGTCGGCGCGAACGGTCGCCGCGGTTATTTTTTGCGCGTCCACGCGACGAGAAACATGCCGTTGGCGTTGAGTTCGTGGGGCCAGAGTGTCGCCCGCGGGCCGGCCCCGAACAGCGCGAGTGGCTCCAATTCGGGATGCGCGGTGCCAAAGGCATCGGCGATCGCGGTAGTTTCGCTGCGGGTGAGGGTGCAAACGGCGTAAACGAGTCGGCCACCGGGCTTCAGGGAGCCGACGACGTTGTTGAGCAACGTGAGCTGAGTGGCGGCGAGTTCGCGGACGTCTTCGGGCGTCGTGGTCCAGCGGGCGTGCGGGTTGCGCTGCCAGGTGCCGACGCCGCTGCACGGGGCGTCCAGGAGAATACCGTCGAATTTTTGCTTCGTCGGCAGCATGCGGCCACCGTCCCAGAAATCGGTGCGGTAGTTAAAAAGTTTCGCGCGGGCGGCGCGGCGCTTGAGGGTGTCGATGCGGCGGGCGTTGCGATCGGTGGCCCAGACGACGCCCTTGTTTTTCATGAGGTCGGCGAGATGAAGCGTCTTGCCGCCTTCACCCGCGCAGGCATCCCACCAGTTTTCGCCGGGTATCGGCGCCGCCGCGACGCCGACGAGCTGGGAAGCGAGATCCTGAATTTCGAATTCGCCGGTGCGGAATTGCTCGGTCTTGAACAAGTCCTGCGTGCCCGTGAAGCGCAGCGCATCCGGCGCGCGGTCACTCGGCTCGCATGAAAACAGCGACTTCGCGAGCGCGGCACTCCGACCCGGCCGGGCGCGAAGCCACAGTGCCGGGTCGCGCTGGAGTTGCCGCAGGTAATCAGCCTTCGCTTCCGCCGGCAAATCGAGTTCGGTCCAGAGCCAAGCGGGCACGGCGCGCACGGCGAGCGTCTCGGCCTTGATGCTTTTCGGATCGGCGGTGAAGCGCTCGTGCAGTTCGACGGCTTGCTCGAGGCGTTTCTGTGGCGACGCCTTAGAGTCGAGCCAAGAGAGCCAGCGGAAATAGACGAAGACCGTGTGGCTGATTTCGCGCTTCGCGATCGGCTGGAGATAGCGGTGGCTTTCGAAATAGAAACGCAACGCCGTGTCGGCGCGCTCGTCGGTGGAGACGGCGGCGAGTATCTGCGCGGCGTGGTTGAGGGTGGCTTGGTCGGGCATTTGTCACCACGAAACACACGAAACCTGCGAAAAGGGGAAGCTGCGAATACGGGACCGATATTCTGCCGGCACAAAAGAGGATGGAAACGGCAATGCGTGGATCGAATCCTGACCCGGCTTCAGGAATGCGGTGGTGCGTCTTCCGGTTCGGGGTGCAACAGCGTCCGCACCTCCGGAAAATATTCGCGCATTTCGGTTTCGACCGCGGTAAGCCGATCGTGGACTTGGCCGAGGGTCTCATCTCGGGCGAAAGTGACATGCGCTTGAACCCAGATGACGAGGGAGTCGTGCCGAATCTGAATGTCATGCACTCGGCCGTCCTGGCGAAGGACGGCCGCGGCAAGTTTGCCGGAAATCGCCGTCGTTTCCTCTGGGTTGACTCCATCGGTGAGGCCGTGGAATGCGCGCCAGGTAATAGTGCTCCCGGAATAGATGATGATCAGGGCGATGGCGCAGCTGCAAAGGGCGTCCATGATCGGATTTCCCGTGAATTTCACCAGCAGCATGGCGGTCAGGGCGCCGAGACTGGTCCACGAATCCGTGAAAACATGGTGACCGTTTGCCTCCAAGAGGAGGCTTTTCGCGTTCTTGCCGTGGCGGATCAGGGCGAAGCCCAGCGCGCCGTTGATGAGGAGCGTGGCGGCTACGAGTGCCATGCTCAGCAAACCAACCTCGACCGGAGCGGGGTGATTCAGATGAGTGATCGAACTCAACAAAATGACCAAGCCCGTCACCAAAATTAGGCTACCCTCAAGCCCGCTTGAGATAAACCCGAACTTGCCGTGGCCATGCGGATGATTTTGGTCCGCAGGCTGCAACTGCAGGTAGGCGAGATAGGTCGCTACTCCGACCGCGAGTTGATGGACCACGGATTCGGCCACGTCGGCGAGGAGGGCTTGAGAGTGAGACAGCACATAAGCCGTAATCTTCAGGGCAAGGACCCCGAGGCCGACGAACAGCGACAACCGCATCCAGCTTTGGACAGAACGTTCTGGTGAGGTAGATTCCATGGAAACTACTATCATGGAATCGCGTGGCTGGCGGGCAATCTCCGTCTGAGGCGATGGATCAGTCCCAGCTATTGTGGCACCGAACTAGAGGACCGAACTGATTTGATGCTAGGCGCGCTTCGACCAGCGGCGATCTTGTTTAAGTTCAAGGCGTTTGGTTTCCAGCTGCACGCCGGCGACGGCGGGGTGGGCGCGGAGCTGCTGGAAAGTGGCCGCATTGAGTTTCCACGCGAGCGCGCCGCTCGCCTCGGCGATTGGAGCGGCGCGGTCCTCGAAGACGAAGGCGAACTCGACGCGGGTGTCGCCGACCTGGGCGTTAAGCGTGTCGCGCAGCAGGCGGAGGAACGCCGGAAGTTCGCGATGCGTCGGGTGGAGGAGCCACGTGACTTTCCTGATGGCGCTGCCGACGAAGCTGTCGAGCGGGTAGCACTCCTTCACGTTGATACGCGTGCCGTCATTGCCGGCGAGGATGTTGCCTTGGACGACGACGAGCGCGTTTTCCGCGAGCACGGTGCCATAGGACGCGGTGGCATCGGCAAACATGTTGAGCGCGACGGAGGCGTTTTTCGTGGCGAGCGTGAAGGCGACCCACGGGCGGTTGTCCTTCTTCGCAAGTTTCTTCTGGAGATTTCCGGCGATGCCACAGAGGCGAAATTCCGTGCGGTCACCTTGCTGCAGCAACTCCTCGATGGCGAAGGTGTCGATGGCGTCGGCGAGCCCGAGGTAGGAATTCATCGGGTGTCCCGAGACATAAAATCCGAGGAGTTCCTTTTCGAACGCGAGGCGTTCGGGCGCGGAGAAATCGTCGGCAGTGCCGTGAACGGTGGGTTGAGGGCTCGCGGGTGCACCATTCGCGGCGGATTTTCCGTGGCCATTTTTCGGCGCGTCCTCGGCGAGCATGTCGAGAAAACTGTGCTGGCCGGCGGCTTTGTCGCGGGCGGCGGAGGCGGCGCCGGAGAGCGCTCCGTCAATGCCATCGAAGAGTTGCTTGCGCGGTGCACCGCTGAAGTCAAAGGCGCCCGTCTTCACGAGGTGCTCGAGCACGCGCCGGTTGAGCGCGCGGGCATCGACGCGCGCGGCGAAATCGGCGAAGTCGGCAAACGGCCCGTTCTTCTCGCGCTCCTCGATGATTTTCTGTGCGGCGAGTTCGCCGACGCCTTTGACGCCGGCTAATCCAAAGCGAATTTTCGCGCCGACTGGCGTGAACATCTCGCGGCTCTCATTTACATCTGGTCCGAGAACTTTAAGGCCCATGGCCTCGCATTCGCCCACGAAGTGCGCGACCTTTTCCGAATTGCCGAGCTCCGAACTGAGCATGGCCGCCATGAACTGCACCGGGTAGTTCGCCTTTAGGAAACCGGTCTGATAGCTGAGGATCGCGTAGGCGGCGGAGTGGGATTTGTTGAATCCGTAACCAGCGAATTTGTTGAGAATGTCGAAGATGGAGTCGGCGATCTTGGCGTCGATGTTGTTCACGCGCTTCGCGCCCTCGACGAATTTCGCGCGCTCGTCGGCCATCGCCTTTTCGTCCTTCTTGCCCATCGCGCGGCGCAGCATGTCGGCGCCGCCGAGCGTGTAGCCGGCGATAATCTTCGCCGCTTCCATGACCTGCTCCTGATAGACCATCACGCCGTAAGTTTCGCGGCACACCTCCTCGAGGAGTTTGTGCGGGAACTTGACGGTGCTCGGATCTTTTTTGCCGCGCACGTAATCGGGAATCCACTCCATCGGGCCCGGACGGTAGAGCGCGATGAGCGCGACGATCTCGTCGATGGTGGAGAGGCCGATCTGGCGGCAGAGATTCTGCATGCCGCCGGATTCCAACTGAAACACGCCGGTCGTGCGGCCAGAGTTGAGGAGCGCGAAAGTCTTCGTGTCCTCGAGCGGAATTGTCTCGATGTCGAATTTCGGATCGGCGGTGCGGCGGATGTTATCGACGGCATCGGCGATGACGGTGAGCGTTTTGAGGCCGAGAAAGTCCATCTTCAGCAGCCCGAGCTTGCCGACGGCGTTCATGTCGAACTGCACGGTGACGTCGCCTTCCTGCAGCGTGAGCGGGACGAATTCCTCGAGTGGCCGGTCGGTGATGATGATGCCGGCGGCGTGCTTGCCAGTGTTCCGCACCATGCCTTCGAGGACGAGGCCCTGGTCGAAGATTTTTTTGGCGACAGGATTCTTATTCACCTCGTCGCGCAACTCGGCGGATTTCGCGACGGCGTCGGCCAGGGTGATGTTGAGTTCGTCGGGCACCATCTTCGCGAGGCGGTCGGCGTCGGCGTAGGGGACGTTGTGGACGCGCGCGACGTCGCGGATGACCATCTTCGCGCCGAGCGTGCCATAGGTGATGATGTTCGCGACGCAGTCGTTGCCATATTTCTGGCGGACATAGTCGATCACCTCGCCGCGGCGGCGCATGCAGAAGTCGATGTCGAAGTCGGGCGGCGAGACGCGCTCGGGATTCAAGAAGCGTTCGAAGAGCAACTTGAAGCGCAGCGGATCGAGATTCGTAATGCCGAGAAGATAGGCGACGATGCAACCGGCGCCCGAACCGCGGCCGGGACCGACCGGGATACCGTGTTTTTTCGCCCAATCGATGAAATCCCAGACGACGAGAAAATAGTCGATGAACCCGGTCTTGCCGATGATCGAGAGCTCGAAGTCGAGGCGCTCGACGAGCGTCTTGCCGAGCGCGGGATCGGAGAATTTTTCCGGCGAGGCATAGTCGACGCCGTAGCGCTTCCTCAGCCCGCCGACACAGAGATCGCGCAGATAGCCGGCGCGATCGGTTTTGATTTCCGGTGGGATCGGATATTTCGGGTAGCGCTCGCTGCCTTTCGGAAAAGGAATTGTGAGGTCGCACATCTCGGCGACGAGCTGGGTGTTCGTCACCGACTCGGGAACCTCGGCGAAGAGCTTGGCCATCTCGTCGCGCGACTTCAGGAAAAACTGCGTGCCGTCGAAGCGCATGCGCTTCTCGTCATCGATCTTTGCGCCCGTTTGGATGCAGAGCATCGCGTCGTGTGGGCCGGAATCCTGCGCGCGGACGTAGTGCACGTCGTTCGTGCAGATCACCTTGAGGTTGAATTCCTCGGCGAGTTTGAGCAGGCCCGGGATGATCTGGCGCTGCTCGGGGATGCCGTGGTCCTGGATTTCGACGAAATAATTTTCGCGGCCGAAGATCTCGACAAAGCGGCCGCAGGCCTTGCGGGCGGCCTCGTAGTCGCCAGTGAGCAGGCGCTGCGGGACGAGCGAGGCGAGACAACCAGTGAATCCGATCAGGCCCGAAGAAAATTGGGCGAGCGTGTCGATATCCGTGCGCGGCTTGTAGTAGAAGCCCTTGAGATGGGCGTCGGAGACGAGTTTGAGGAGGTTTTGGTAGCCAGTGAGGTTCTTGGCCAGCAGGCCGAGGTGGAAGATCGTTTTGCCCTCGTCGTCGTTGCGACCCTTCTTCTCCAAACGGGAGGTCTCGACGAGGTAGAGTTCGCAGCCGATTAGGGGCTTGATGCCCTTGGCCTTGGCTTGGTTGTAGAATTCGATCGCGCCGTAGAGGTTGCCGTGATCGGTCAGGGCGAGGGCGGGCATGCCGAGTTCGGCGGCACGGTCCATCAGGCGGTCGATGCGGCAGCAGCCGTCGAGGAGGCTGTAGTCCGAATGGACGTGGAGATGGACGAAGTTCTTGTCGGCGGACGGCACGGAGGGGTTCAAACAAGCCCATCGCACGGCTTCCGCAAGACGGGAAAAAAGCCATTGACGCGCGTCGCGCGGCTTGGCCTATTTGTCGGCTTTTCCTTTCACCAACACGTCCGTTCACATGTCCATCGAAATCAAAATCCGCAAGAACGAGCCCATCGACCGCGCCCTGCGCCGCATGAAGAAGAAGCTCGATCGCGAGAACATCATCAAGGGCACCCGCGCCAAGCGCTACTACGAGAAGCCCTGCGAGAAGCGCCGCCGCAAGGATAAGGTCCAAGCCTTCACGCAGATGCTCCGCCGCCGTTACGCGGAATAAGCCGATCTGCGCGGCCGCTGTGCCGCTCTTACATCTTACCGCGCTCCCGTTTAATCGGTAGCGCGGTTTTCGTTTCCTAAGTAGCTTTTCCCCGTGCAACTTTCCGACGCACCGCTTCGTCTTTCGGTTTATCCCGCGTGAAACCGATCTTCGCCCTTTCCACCAGTTGGTGTTCGCACCGCCATAAGGATGGCTTCGCGATGCTCCGTGAGATGGCCGATTTGGGTTTTGAACACGTCGAACTGAGCCACGGTATTCGGATTACGCTCGTGCCGGGCATCCTCAAGGCGGTGGAGGAAGGCGTGGTGAAGATTTCCTCGACGCATAATTTCTGCCCATTGCCGACCGGTGTGGTGCAGGCGGCGCCCAATCTCTTCGAGCCGTCGGCGCGAGATTTTCGGGAGCACGACCAGTGGCTCCGACACACGAAACGAACGATTGACTTTGCCGACCAGGTGAAAGCGGGAGTGGTAGTTTGCCATCTCGGCAGCGTGTCATTTTTTTGGTTCAACCCGGCGCGCAACCTGCGCGTTTACCTGCGTGAACATCGAGAGGCCGGTCGCACGCCCGATGACAAGGATTACCACGCACTCCTCGCCAAATCGCTCACGAAGCTGCGCAAGCGGATGGGACCGTTTTGGGAACAGACCAAGGCAAGCGTGAACGAGATTCTCGGCTACGCCGCGCAGAAGGGCGTGAAACTCGCCTTCGAGAATCGCGAGAAATTCGAGGAGTTACCGCTCGATGCCGATTATGAGGCGTTTCTCGCCAGCTTTCCTCCGACGGCTCCGGTCGGCTACTGGCATGACACCGGCCACGCTGATATCAAAGAGGGCATGGGGCTGCTCGTGCATCGCCAGCATCTCACGGAGATGGCGCCGCGGCTCATCGGCTTTCACCTGCATGACGTGAACGCACAAGGCGACGACCACCAACCGGTCGGTTCCGGACACATCGATTTCAAAATGGTCAGCGAGTTCTGGCGTCCGGAGCACCGACTGACGCTGGAGTTTGGTCCGCGACTGACGGTCGATGATGTGCGGGTGTCGAAGCTTCGCATCGAGGCGCTGTTGGCGCAAATTTAGCGGCCTAGCGTTGTCGGGCGGCAAGGATTTCGTTGATCCAGCGGCGGTGCGGGCCAGAGAGCGTGATCGCGTCGAGGTCGGGGATCGGAATCCATACACCATCGCGCGGGATCCGTTTGCGGCGCGCAGTGGCGATGTGGATCGACTCGATGATTTGAAAACGCGTGATGCTGCGGCGTTTTTTGGCGAGCAACTGGCCGAGGGTGGCGGCAGCGGTGTCGAGTCCAGCTTGAGCTGGCGTGGGGAGTTCGTGGATGTTGGCGAACCGCCGGGCGCCGGCCGCGGCCCGGTGCAGCAGGAGCGCGCCGCGAATTTCGCACCACACTCGGGTGACGGCGCGACGTTCCATTGTCTTTGCTGCGAGTCGCGGAAATCTTTCCGGTGTTCCACTGCGCGCACCGGCGCAAAATTCGCGCACCGGGCACGTGCGGCAGAGTGGATTTCGGCGGACGCACACGGTCGCGCCGAGTTCCATCATCGCCTGATTGAAGTCGCCGGGCGCGTCGCGCGGCAGCACAGCCGCTGCGAGCGGGGCGAGCAATTTCGCGGCGCTGGCGCTGTCGCGAAACTCCGTCGCGTCTGCCGTGAGCCGCGCGAGAATCCGCACGACGTTGCCGTCGACGCATGCCGCCGGCGCCTCAAACGAAATGCTGGTGATCGCGGCGGCGGTGTAAGGACCGACGCCCGGTAGCTCGCGCCACTCGGCGGGCGTGCACGGTTTGGTCGACAGCGCGACCCATTCCCTTGCGAGTTTATGGAGGTTGCGGGCGCGAGAATAGTAGCCGAGTCCCTCCCAGAGTTTGAGGACGCGTTCCTCGGGCGCAGCAGCGAGCGCAGCGAAGTCTGGTAGCGCAACTAGCCAGCGCGCGAAGTAGGGGAGGACGGTTTTGACCTGCGTCTGTTGGAGCATGAATTCACTCACGACTGTTTTGTAGAGCGAAGGCGCCTCACGCCACGGTAGCACCCGGGCGTGAGCTTGATACCAAGCGAGCAGGGCGCGTTGGAAATCAGTTCGCTTTTTGATCAAAGCCTTGGACACGAAGGCCACAAAAGGCGCAAAAACTCCCGGAGCGAAGCAGAATCATTTTGTGCT
Organism: uncultured Opitutia bacterium; assembly: GCA_903840415.1. GTDB lineage: Bacteria > Verrucomicrobiota > Verrucomicrobiia > Opitutales > Opitutaceae > CAITWF01. Next base: position 234,192 of record CAIMFY010000074.1, read on the forward strand.
TTCGGTGCTTTTTGTGGCCAATCCCATGGTGCCGAAGAAATTCTCCGACGAACCCGAACCGCCCAAGAAGATCGCCTCCTACACGGCGAAGCTCGACGACGCGCAGATGAAAAAGCTCGGCGCGCTCCTGGAAGAACGCGGCTGGACACCATTCGAGGTCGGCTACACCCATTTCGCTTACAAAGCTGACCACCTCAAGGTCAACGTGTCCGCCTACACGAGCGGCAAGGTGGTCATCGCCGGCAAGGGCACGGAGGATTTTGTGCGCGACGTCTTGGAGCCAGAAATCACCCGCGCCGCGAAACTCGGTTACGACGACGTGTTGCACCCCGACTGGTTCGAGCCGCACGCCGGTCTCGACGAGAGCGGCAAGGGCGACTTCTTCGGCCCCGTCATCGCCGCGACCGTGATCGCGGACAAGCCGGCCATCGACGCATGGATCGCCGCAGGCGTGAAGGACTCGAAGAAAATCGCCGAGACCCAAATCATCAAGCTCGACCGACTCATCCGCGAAACGAAGGGCGTCGCGGTGCGCGTGTGTTTCTGCGGCATGCCGAAATACAACGAACTGATGTCGCGCCCCGGTGCGAATCTCAACCGGCTCCTCGCGTGGCAGCACGCCACGGCGCTGGAGCAGGCGCTCGGCGTGAAGCGCGTGCCGCGCGGATTGCTCGACCAGTTCACCAAGTCGCCGCTCGTGCAAAATGAGCTCAAGAGAAAAGGCGTGAAGGACTTCGATCTCGCGATGCGCACCAAGGCGGAAGAAGACCCCGTCGTCGCCGCAGCCTCAGTTGTAGCCCGCGCTGAGTTTGTGCGGCAGATGAACCTGCTTTCGAAAAAATTCGGCGCAAAGCTCCAGAAAGGTGCGGGCCCGCTCGTCAAAGAGCAGGCGCTTGAGATCATCAACAAATTCGGCGCGCGGGCGCTCGGTGATTTTGCGAAGCTCCACTTCCGGACGGCCTACGAGGTCGTGGTGGCGGCGGGCAAACTCGGCGAGTTGCCGCTGCCCGAGCCGAAGGAAAAAACCGAATGGAACTGATTTTGAACCACGGATTAATCCGGATGCGCACGGATAAAACCTCCGACGGGCCAATCTTCATCCGTGTTCATCCGTGCCTCCCCGTGATTGATTTTTGTTTTGCCTGAGCCATGTCCAAACGTCGCCAACTCCGCAGATTCGATCTCCGGCAGATCGAGGGCATTGCCGAACTCATAGGCGTTGATGAGGCGGGACGCGGTGCGCTGGCGGGGCCGGTCGTGGCCGGTGCGGTGCTCGTGACGAAGGAGTTTCTTGAGGGCCGCTGGGCCGTCGCGAAGGGCGGTCGCGTGAACGATTCCAAGCAACTCACGGCGGCCGAGCGTGACGAATTGTGGCTCGAATTCGAGGCACTCGTCGCGCAGGGGCAAATCCATGCCCATTTCGGTGTCGCCGACGTCGCGGAGATCGAGGCGCACAACATCCTCGGCGCAACCAAGCTCGCGATGCGGCGCGCCATCGCGGGGATTTACGCGCCGGATGCGTTCGAGCAAAAGGCGGAGCCTGATCTGTTCGCGTCGGACGAAGTGGTGGCAAATTTCAAACCGACCGTGTCGTGCCGCGTGCTGATCGATGGGCTGGCGTTGCGCGGGTTTCCCTATCCGCACCGTGGCATTGTGAAGGGCGACGCGCGTTCGCTCTGCATCGCGATGGCTTCGATCATTGCGAAAGTGACGCGCGATCGGCTGATGACGGAGCTGGAGCCGAAGTATCCCGGCTACGGGTTTGCGCAGCACAAAGGCTACGGCACCGACGAGCACCGCGAGGCGGTGCTGCGGATCGGTCGTTGCCCGCAGCACCGGGAAATGTTCCTGCGCAAACTCCTCGCTGGCCGCACCGATCCGGCGCAGATGGATTTTCTGACGGGCGCGGACTGAGTCGCGTCGTTGACCGGCCGCGCGCGTTCGTCCACAAAATTTCCCGATGGCCGGAAAAAAACACACCTCGCTGGACCGCGTGCTCGGGCGGCTCGACGCGCTCGACTCGGTCAACCTCGCCAACCTCGTCCAGCGGCTCGCGCGCGAGCGCGGGCTCTTCGAGGAAATCTTCAACACCTTGCAGGAAGGCGTGCTCGTCATCGACCCCGACGGCACCGTCGAGTATGCCAACGCTGCGGCACAGCGGCTCATCGGCCTCGGCGACGACGAGATCGCCGGCCAGACTTTGTGGCGCCTGGTGCCCGGCTTACGACCGTCGCTCGACGAAAATTCCAAGACGGCGCAGCCCGTCTTCGCGCATGAATTTGAGCTGACCTATCCCGAGCCGCGCACCGTGCGGCTCTACATGGTGCCGTTTCGCGGCGAGGGCCGCGGGGCGTCCAAGCGCTCCGTCGTCATCCTGACCGACATCACGCGCGAAAAACAGACGACCGAGCGGCGCATCGAGGACGAGCGCACGTCGTCCGTGCTCCTGCTTGCGGCGGGCGTCGCGCACGAACTCGGCAACCCGCTCAACTCGCTCACGATTCACCTCCAGCTTATCGAGCGAAAATTGAAAAAGCTGAAGGCCTCGAAGGAGTCCGAGTCACTCGCCGAATCGATCCGCGTCTGCCGTGACGAGGTCGCGCGGCTCGACGGCATCATCAGCAACTTTCTTGAAGCGATCCGACCGCAGCCGCCCGACTTGGCGGAGACAAACCTGCCCGACGTGCTGGCAGAGGTGCTGCGTTTTCAGCAGCGCGAAATCGCGGCCCGTGGCATCACCGTCGACGCGGAGACGCCCGCGACGCTCCCCGCCGTCATGGCCGATCGCCAGCAGCTCAAGCAGGTGTTTTTCAATCTCACCAAGAACGCGCTTGAAGCGATGCAGCCGGGTGGAAAGTTGAAAATCAAATCCCGCGCCGACGACGACAGTGTGTTTCTCCTCTTCGGAGACAGTGGTGCCGGGATCAAGCCGGACGAAATCGGGCGGCTCTTTCAGCCTTACCACACCACCAAGCCCGGCGGCCACGGCCTCGGTTTGATGATCGTCCAACGCATCATGCGCGAGCACGGCGGCCAAGTCGGCCTCGAAAGCAAGGAAGGCATCGGCACCGTCGTGACGCTCCAACTCCCGCGCAAAGATCGTCGCGTGCGGATGCTGCGCTGAATCTGCGCCCGCCGCAGCGGGGCCGTCGCCTCGGCCCTATTTCCGCACCGATGGCAGAATGAGATTCTTCACCGTGATGATGTTCGACTCTTTCTTGCCAGCGTAGCGCACCTCGATCTTCAGCGGGATCTCGTCGCTGGTCACGCCGAGTTGCGAAATCATCGGATCGAGCGTGCCGCTCTCGCCGGGCGCGAGCAGGAGTTTGGGCGGACGGACCGCGAAATTTCCCAACTCAGAATTGACCTCGGTGATTTCGACTTCCATCGGCGCAGTGGAGTGATTTTGGAATTGCAGCCGCAGGGTCACGGGCGGCATGGGGCTGCCCGCCGCGCGCTGGGCCCGGGCCATGCGATAGTATTCTTCCACCGCTGCCTTTTGGTCCTCTTCGGAGTCGCCGTAGCCGGTCGAGTAGGTCTCGCCGAACACTCCGCTGTCGTTCTTCCGATCCCGCCGGCTCTCGGGCGTGCCAGCCTTGATGCCTTTGCCAAAACCTCGGCTGACCGTCGCCAAGGCGATGAGTTTGCCGTCGAGAAAGGCGGCCTCGCCCCGCATCGCCACGGGCTGTTCACCGGCAGTCAAAGCTTCAGTCATCATGTCGCGCTGCACGGGTGCGCTACGGCATCCGGCGCCGAGTGCGACGGCCAGCAGAAGAGCAGTGCAAGCCGCTAGGCGGTAAAGGGAGAGCGTGGAACTCATGGGTTTTGCTTGGGACGCTTAACTCAGGGGAAGGTTGCGCCGATTGCAAGGATCGCTCCCGGCGGGTCGAATCTTTCTGGCCTTCCTCCCGTCTTGCTGCTCATCACCATGTCTTCCGAATGGATTCAACTGCAACAACGGCGCTGGCCGACCTGGTTCGCCGGGCTCAAAAAGGGCATGAGGACGCCCAGCGGGAGCTTATTGTCGCCTACCAGCACCGTGTTGCCGGCTTCGTTTTCGCCATGACCAACCGGAGCGATTACGTGGAGGATTTGTCGCAGCAGGTCTTCATCAAAATGATCCGGGCGCTCGACCGGTTGCAGGCGCCGGCACAGTTCGAATCGTGGCTCTTCCGCCTCGCGCGCAATACCTGCATCGACCAGCTCCGCCGGCAAAAACTCCGCCGCATCTTTCTGCCCTTCGGCGACGAACACGAAAACATCGCCGAGCCGCCCGGCGCCGTCGACACCGAGGAACTCGATGCTCTCCGCCACGCGCTCGCCCAGCTCCGCCCGCAGGATCGCGCGCTCCTCGCTCTCGTGCAGGAAGGCCGCAGTCACGCCGAAATCGCCGAAACTCTCCAAACCAGTGTCGCCGCGGTGAAAGCTCGCCTCCACCGTGCGCGCGAACACCTTCGCGAGCATTACCAACCTGACCATGAAGACTGAAAACCAAGCTTGGCACGACCTCCAGGCGCACGCCGTCACGCAGCTCCGCTCCGACTTCGCTGACCGCACGCTCCGTTTCGCTCGCGGTCCCGCCGCCGCCGAGTGGGAGCAACTTCGCACCCACGCCGCTGCGCAACTGCGGCCCGGCTTCGCCGCGCGCGTCCTCCGTGCCGCCCGTGCGCTGCCCGGTAGCGCGACGCTCCTGGAGCAATTTGCCTTCGGTGCCGCGACCGCCGCGATTTGCCTTGTGGCGGTCGTTTACCTCCACTCAAGCAACACCCGCCTCGAAAACGAGCGCAACCTCGCCGGCTGGCAGCAACTCGCCGACGAAGCCGACGACCTCGACCAGACGCTGTGAAACAACGACTGCTGATCGTGCTCTTCACCGCGCTCGTCTTCGGCGCGGGCTATGGTGCGCACATGTGGTTCGGCGACGATACCGCCGTGCCGCCGCCGCCCGCGGCGATCGGCAGCGAGTTTGCGCACGGCCCTGGCACCCCGGCGGTTACTGCCGCGACCGATTCGAAAAACACCAAGCGCAGCAACGCGCCATTCGACCGGGCCAAGATGATGGCCGAAATCCAGCGCTACAGCTCCCAAATCAAAACCTACCAAGCGAGCCTCGACCGGATCGACGCCGAGTTCGATCAGGGGTTGAAACCGCTTTTTACCGACGACCAGCGCACCCGTTACGCCGCCTTGCAAAAACGCTGGGCTGATCGCCGGGCCAAGGGCGAGGCCGCCATCGCCGCCGAAACCACACCACTCAGCGACGAGCAGATTTTTCGCCTGCAGCGGGCGCCGCTTTACGGCGTGCTGAGTTCCGTCTCTGTCACGATGCGCTTCGATCAACTCAAGAAGGATCTCAAACTCGCCGACAGTCAGGATGCAAAAGTGCGCGAGCTTCTGGTCATTCGGCGCGAAAGATTTCTAGCCCTGATCGACGCCACGCCGCCGCCCAGCATCACGCTGAGCCAGCTCGCGCTGCACGCTGCGAAACTCGGTGCCGATCCAGAAAAGCCGGCGCCCGCGAAGTAAATCCCCGTTGCTGGCGAGCTTGACCGCCGCCCGCGCCGCCGTGTGAATGGGCGCCATGGTGCCGAGCGTCCTCATCGTTGATGACGAGAAACATACCCGCGAAGGGCTCCAGCAGGCGCTCGCGGAAAATTACGACGTGACCGTCGCCGCGAACGCCGATGAAGCGTTCAACCTTCTCGACGCGCAGCCGTTCGACGTCGTCCTCACCGACTTGCGGATGCCCGGCAAGTCCGGCCTCAAGATCATCGACAAGGCCCTCGCGCTCGCGCAGCGCCCCGCCGTCCTGATGATGACCGCCTACGGCAACATCGACACCGCCGTCGAGGCGATGAAACGCGGCGCCGTGGATTTTCTCACCAAGCCCGTCAACATCGAGCGACTTGAAGTCCTCATCCAGCGCGCCCTCAAGACCAAGACCCTTGAAGTCGAGGTGAAGCAACTCCACGAGCGCCTCGACGAGAAATTCAGCCTCGACGGCATTATCGGCACCTCACTGCAACTCAAGGCAGTGATCGATAAGATGAAACTGGTCGCCCCCTCGCGCGCCACGATCCTTATCGAGGGCGAGTCCGGCACCGGAAAGGAACTGATCGCGCAGGCGATTCATCAGGCGAGCCCGCGCGCCCGCGCGCCGTTTGTCGCCGTGCATTGTGCGGCGCTCTCGGAGAATCTCCTCGAAAGCGAACTTTTCGGCCATGAGCGCGGCTCGTTCACTGGCGCGACCGAACGTCGCATCGGCCGCTTCGAATCTGCCGACGGCGGCACGATCTTCCTCGACGAAATCGGGGAAATTTCCGCCTCCACGCAGGTGAAGCTCCTGCGGTTTCTCGAAACGAAAGCCGTCGAACGTGTCGGCGGTTCGAAACCGATTGAGCTCGATGTGCGCTTGGTCGCTGCGACCAACCGCAATCTCGAACAGCTCGTGCGCGAGGGAAAATTCCGCGACGATTTGTTTTTCCGTCTCAACGTCGTGCGGCTCGCGATGCCGCCGCTGCGCGATCGGCCGGAAGATATTCCGCTGCTGCTGGCGCATTTTATCCAGATTTTTTCCGCGGAGAACGGCGTGCCTCCGCTCACGGTGGAGACGGGCGCGGTGCAGACGCTCCAAGCCTATCCGTGGCCGGGCAACATCCGCGAACTCCGGAATTTTTGCGAAAATGCCGTCGTGCTCCGCCGCGGTGGCAGCTTTACCGAATATGATCTCGAGCCGAAGTTTCGCGGGCATCACCTCGGAGGAAATCAGGTCTCCGACTTGGGTCATAAAACGGTTTCGCCGGCCGCGAATCAATTTTCCGTCGAGGAAAACGAGAAACGCCTGCTGCGCGAGGCGTTGATCAAGGCGCGCGGCAACCGCACGAAAGCCGCCGAGCTGATGGGCGTGAGCCGCCGCACGCTGCACCGCAAGATCGCGCAGTGGCCGGAACTCGACGTCACGGACAAATGAGCCGTCCGAAGACCGCGCAGGAATTCATCCACTGGCTCGAAGTGGGCGAGGGCGCGCGGTGGATTCGGCTCGCGGCCGTGCTGACTGCCACGTTTGCGCTGTCGCTGCTGGTGGCGTGGAAGCAGTTCCACGGGCCCGTGAGCGAGCTCACGCTTATTCAGGCCGACACGGGGCGGCAGCTGGCACGCGGTGCCGGTTTCACAACCAACGTTAATTATCCGCAGGCCGTTGCGTTTCTCCAAACACGTGGGATGAAGTTCGATGCTGTGCGGCCCGGCCCCGAACTTTATCAGGCGCCGCTCTATCCGTTGGTGATCGCGGGAGCCATGCGGCTGCTGCCGGAGGCGAAACGCGAGGCGCTCTTTGCCGCGGCGCCGGTGCCGCCCGATGGATTCGCGGCCGATTATTTTTTGCTCGGCTTGAATCTCATGCTCCTCTGGCTCGCCGCCTGGCTGACGTTTCTGCTCGGGCGCGCGCTCTTCGGTGCGCAAGCGGGCTGGCTCGCGGCGTTAGCGCTGCTGCTGTCGGTTTCGATCTGGCAGCAGACGGTCGCCGTCAATGGCACGCCGCTGCTGATGGTGATCGCGCTCGGGGCATTTTTGATCTGGCACCGTTTGGAAGTGGCGGCCGTTGATGCGGGCGGAGCCGGGTCGAGGCGACTGCTCGCTTGGCTCGCGGCGCTGGGCGCGGCGTGCGGACTGATGTTTCTTTGCGAGTATTCCGCCGGCGCGCTCGTGCTCGTGGCACTTGGCTATGCGGCGTGGCGTTTCATGGGGGCGGCTCGCTGGACGGCGTTGGCGTTGATCGCGGGCGGGTTCGCTGTCGTGACGGGACCGTGGGTCGCGCGCAACCTAGCGCTCACGGGTCACCCCGTCGCGCTGGCGGCGCAGGATGTGGCCCTAAAATTCGGCGATCCGACGGCGGAGCCAGCGACGGTGCGCGCGACGCTCTCACCTGACGGACCTGCCATCGATCTCAACAAGTTGGGCAACAAGACGCTTACGGCGTTGCAGGAAAATCTAAAATTCCGTCTGTGGTCGGGTGGGGCGATGTGGCTGGCGGCGTTCTTCGTCGCGGGCATGCTTTACACCTTTCAGTCAGCGGTCGCGGAGCGGCTCCGGTGGGTGCTAACGGCGGCGCTGGCCGTGCAGCTGCTGTCGCAGGCGGCGCTCAATTCCGGCGAAAGCGAGCGGCTCGTCGCGGTGTGGCTCGCGCCGTTGATAATCGTTTTTGGCGCCGGCTTTTTCTTTGTGCTCCTGGGCAGCCATGCGATCCTCTCGCGGTGGCCGCGGCTGCTCACGACCGCGCTGTTGATCGTGCAGGCGCTGCCGTTGGCGCATGACGCGCTCGAACCGCGGCGGCTGCATTTTCAATATCCACCGTATTTTCCTGCGCTGTTTCAGGGCATGCGCTCGGAGTTGGCGCGCCGCGATGCGCTGAGCCGCTTCGGGTTGATGGCCGATGTGCCGGCCGGCGCCGCGTGGTATGGCGACGTTCGCGTGTGGGCCCAGCCGCCGCGGCTGCACGATTTTTACGCGATTACACTCGAGCAGCCGCTCGGCGAGCTGCTGCTGACGCCCCGCACGCTCGATCGGCCCTTTTTTAGCGAGCTCAATGCCAAGCCCATTCTCCCCGGTTCCTTGGCGACGTCGGCGAGCCGTTTTGGCGAGTGGGGTGGAGTCTATGCGGGATTGCTGACGGGCGCGCTGCCGCCGGAATTTCCGCTGATGGCGCCGCAGAAACTCGCCGAAAATCTTTACGTGTTGCTCAACCCGATGCTGCCCGCGCCACGGGGAAAATAATTGCTTCGGCCAAATGATTGCGCCTAGCTGCGACGCAGATTTTCCTGCGCGGTGAACGAGCTATGAACCACTTTCGAGTTTTTCTTGCCTGCGGCCTGTTGGCCGCGGTGTCAGCTCGCGCCGTCTATGCGCCGATCCCGGAACAGGAACAGGGGAAGGATCTGACGTTCGCGTTTGCCCTAAACGTCTCGCACGACAGCAACATTTTCGGCAGCGCGACGGGTGCGATTGGGAGCATGATTTACGAGTTTTCGCCGAAGGTCTCCTACAACGCCTCAATCACCGAACAGACGTTCGTCTCACTGGGTTACCAGCTCATTCTTGACCAATTTGACAACCGGCCGGGCGACAAATTGCTCGACAGTCACATGGCATCCGCCCGCGTGGCGCATGCGTTTTCATCCTCGAGCACGCTCGATGTCATCGACATGTTTCAGGCGGCACGCAACCCCGAGTCGCTCCTGAACGGCCTGCCGCTCAACGCCGACCAGTCGTTCAAACGCAACGAACTCGACGGCAACTATACGACCTCGCTCACGCCCAAAATTGGCGCGACGCTCAAGGCCCGGATCGTCTACTACAATTACCGCAATCCGCTCCTTGGCAGCAGCCTCAACCGCTTCGAAAACCTCTTCGGTCTTTCCGGCGACTATGCCGTGCTGCCAGAGGTCAAAGCCGTCGCCGAATACCGCCATCAGGATGTGGATTACGACACCTCACCGGATACCAAGAACAAACACTCCGATTTTCTCATGGCCGGAGCCGACTACGCAGTCGCAAAAAAACTCACCACGAGCGGTCGCATCGGCGTCGAGTATCGGCAGCGCAAAGGCGCGAGCAACACCACCGCGCCCTATGCCGAGTTCTCCGGCAAATACGACTATGCTGACGGCTCGTTTCTGACGGGCGGCTATACCTACACGCTGGAGGAGGCTTCCGACACCGCCCAGTTTACCGACAACAAGGTGAATCGATTTTTCGTGAATCTGCAGCACACGATCACGCCGCTGTTGGTCGCATCGGCTTCGCTCACCTTCGAATCCGCGATCCTGCAGGCGCGTTCGATCTCCACCAATGTTTCTGAGGACACGACTCGCTTGGGTGTCGCGTTGAGCTATTTACCGACCAAACATTGGACGATTGCCGTGAGCTACGATGGCGACCACGTGACCTCGGACGAGGCAGCCCGAAAACTCGATCGGCGGCGCGTCGGTCTCAGCGCGGCCTACGCCTTTTGAGCGGCGCCGCGCGCGTTTTCGCCGTCTCATGGCCACCACCCACGCCTCCAAGGACAGCGCATCGCTTGCCGACTTCCTGCAAGTGCTGCGCGTGCGCCGTGCGCTCATGACGCTCATCCTCGCGCTGGTGGTCGTCACCACGCTCGCCGTCACCGCGTTTCTGCCGAAATGGTATCGTGCGACAACCAAGGTTCGCGTCGAGAAACCCGAAGGCGAAGTGAAGCTCTTCCAAGCGCAGAGCAGCAACAGTTACGACCCGTATTTCCTGCAGGATCAGTTTAGGATCATGGGGTCGGAAAAAATCCTCTATCCGGTCATCCAGCACCTCAGCCTCGGGGCGAAGTTCGCGGCGGCCCGTGGGGCGACCATCGCACTCCCCGACGCGCTCGCCTACCAGATTCTCGTCAAGGATATGCTCCGCATCGAGTCGCAACGCAGTTCCTCGCTAATCGAGATCAATGTTGACGCACAGGATGCGCAACTCGCTGCCGACATCGCCAACGAGATCGCCCGTGTTTACTCCACCGACCGCATCGACCTCGCGACCTCCGAACAGCGCGAAGGCCTCGCGCACCTCCGCCAGGAACTCGTCGCGCAGGAAAGAGTGGTTACCGCTCAGCGCGATGCTGTCGAAAAACTCCGCAAGGACCTGAACATTTCCGGCGTCGATCTCAACGCCCGCTATTCCGACATGGAGATCGAGACGCTGCGCCAGATGCAGAATTCGCTCATCGCGCTCAGCGTCGATGCCATCGGTCGGAAGACCCGCTGGGAGCGCTTCAAGTCCATCGCCCCGACCGATCGCATGAGCCTCGTCAACTCCGAGCTCATCCCCGACACGAACATCCAGAATCTCCTCCAGGCCTTCCTCATCGCCGACCAGAACGTTACCAAGCTTTCCGCCCGCCTCGGCACCGCGCACCCCGACCTCATCTCTGCCGTCGAAAACAAGGCCAAGATCAAGGAGCAACTCGACACCCAACTCGGCGGCTACGAAAACGCCCTCGAAATCGCGTGGAAGGAAGCCGAGGCGCGTGTGAACGAACTCAAGAGCCAGCTCGCTCAGGCGAAGGTCGATCAAATCCTGTCGGCCCGCGAGCGGATGCGGCCGTTCGAGGAAGCCGCGCAAAAACTCGACGACGAAACGCGCCTCAGCACCACGCTCAAGCTCACGCTCCGCCAGCGTGAAATCGATTTCCAAGTCCCGAAGAAAACGATCGAGATTCTTAACACCGCCGAACCCGCGAAGATTGCCAGCCGCCCGAACTGGACCCTCAACCTCTCGTTCTCCGTGCTCTTTGGACTCGTGCTGGCCGTCGGTGTGGCGCTGCTCCTCGAGTATTTCGACACCAGTTTCCGCAACGTCTCTGACGTCGAGACGCGCCTGAAACTCCCCGTCCTTGGTGTGATTCCGTTTCAGCGCGATCCCCTCGGCACCTCGTCCGACGATCCGGCCGACACCGAACCGTATCGCGTACTGCACACCAACCTGAACCTGGCACTCAAGCCCGGCCAGCCGCACGCGCTCGTGCTTTTTTCCGCCGGCCCCGGTGAAGGCAAATCTACCACTCTCCACCGTCTCGCCGGCCTCATCGCCGCGGCAGGCGAGCGCGTCATCCTGATCGATTCCGATCTTCGCCGACCGACGCAGCACCACCTCGCGCATCGCCCCAAGGAGCCGGGTCTCAGCGATTTGTTGCTCGGCCAAAAATCGCTCGATGAGGTTACGCAAAAGAACATCGCGCCCGGCCTCGATTTCATCCCGAGCGGTGCCCAGCCCGGCTTTACGCTCAGTCTGCTATACTCGAACCGTCTCCGCGATCTCATCGCCACGCTCCGCGGCCGTTACGACAAGATCGTCTTCGATTCGCCGCCGATCATCGGCGTGAGCGATGCGAGTGTGCTCGCCAGTGCTGTCGATGGCGCGGTGTTGCTCATCCAGCATCGCCGCAATCCGCAAAGCATGGTGCTGCGCGCGCAGCAAATCGTCGACGGGCTCAAGATTCCTCTTATCGGAGTCGTGCTTACTCAAGTGCCGCCGAATTCCGGAGAAGACTACGGCTACTACACGAATAACTACGCCTATTACAGCGACCATTCGGGAGGAAAGTCGCGTTCGTCGAAGCCGTTCGCCGCGCCATCGGGCGACCGCCTCGTGTTGCGTGAACCGGGCTCGAAAACATAGCGACCCCGATTTTTGCGGCGGGTCCAGGTCTTCTGCTGGCCGGAACTTCCTCGCCGTGTTCAGCATGACAAAATATTACTGGCCTCTCTGGTAACTGCGATGGCGGTCACAGCTGCGGAACTGTGCGTGGTCGGAACCGACTTGCTTGGCCTTGAAGCCACGCAGGCGCTTTACAAATTTTCCAGTCGCGCCGCACTTCCGCTGGTGCTCGCGTTCGACGGTAGCGGGCCGGGGCTCGACCACTGCGGTCTGGCCGTGGCGATCTAGCGCTGCTGGTGCTCACGCCCAGCGAAAGTGCGGCGGTGGAAGGCTTCGAATCGATCACACTCGCCTATCATTGCATCGTTGTGCTTGTGCCCGCGACCGTGCCGCTTGAGAAAATTACGTTGGATCAACTCCGCGATACCTTTGGCGAGAGCGGTTCAAACACCGACAGCCGCTGGGGTGACCTCGGACTCGATGGCCCGATTGGCTCGAGTGCGATCGCGCTGCAGGTGCCGGCCGTGGGGCTGGGCATCGGCGTCGAATTCTTTCGCCAGATCGTCCTCGGGAATCGACCGTTTCAGACCACGGTCGCACGCTACGCGACCCCCGCAGAGTTGGTTCTCCGTTTCGCCGGCGATCACCGGGCTATGGCGCTCGCGCCAGTGCGACCGCCGAATGGGGTCGACTTGAAAATTGTGCCCGTGGCTGCGAGCGCGAAGGAACCAGCTTTTTCGCCGACGCCCGAGAACCTGCATTCCGGCGACTATCCACTGGCGTTACCGCTGCGGATCGTTTTTCGGCGCGACATGACGCAGACGCTGCGACCATTGCTCCGATTTTTGTTCAGCGATGAATTAGTCCTCATCCTCGAACAAGCGCAGCTTATCCCACTCGCACCGGCGGCCCGTCGGCAGCAGAGATCGGCGTTCGAAAAGCCCTGATTATGAGGTGAGGCGGAGGAATTTTAGGAAACGAAAATAGCAGTTGACGGAAGCAGCTTCGGGCCTACTCCTAGCACCCTGCTCTGCGGGTGTAGCTCAGTTGGTAGAGCACCACCTTGCCAAGGTGGACGTCGAGAGTTCGAGTCTCTTCGCCCGCTCCATTTGCCTGCATCTCAATGAGATGCAGGCTTTCTTTTGCTCCAGTCATAACCAAACCTCCCCGAAAGTCATAAGATGTCGCCGACTGACGGGCATCGACGTGGGGCAAGCTGCACCTACTCTAGGTCAATGTCGTCGACTCTTGCGTCGTTTAAGCAGCTGGGTGCGGAGGGACTACCGAGGAAGCTTTCATCGACTTTCTCCGGCGTAGGTTTCGACCCTTCCATCACGGAGCTATTCTTGGGTTCTCCTGCTTTCGTTCAGGAAAATTGGAACGTGATTTCGGGCTTGTTGCATAGCCCAGGTGACCGAAAGCAGTTCCTCGTTAACTTGCATGCTCTCGCAGAGGTTTGCGTCATGGCCCTGCGCGATGCGTCTCTCGACCAACAAGCGGTAGAAATTCTGCGCGAGATTGCGGGTTCGCGCTTAACTTGGCCGGAAATGCGTTCGCTTTCACCTGCGCTGGAAAAAAATGCCCAGCAAACATTGCTCAAAGTTGGGCTCGGCGTGCATTTTGATCTGAGTTCGATCCGCAAGCCGATAGGAATTCCGAAAGCGCTGAGTCTTGGACTCGTCGAGGATCTCAGGCGCAAGGAGAAGCGAGCCATCTCACAGGCCAACGGCACGCGAGAATATTGGGAATATCACTACATAGCGGAAAAGCTTCCGCCTTTTCTGGAAAGCAATTTGAATATTTGGCAACAGCTTGTGAAGGAACATATGGACCTGACGATGGGGACCTTGTCCAAGCGGATTGCTGTCGTGCGCCGACAGGCTGCGATGCTAAAACGTAACCCGATGAAGGTTGGCAAGGGTGCTGGGGTTGCCGGCAAGAGCATTGCCTCACTAAATCGATTACACGCAAAGAAAAGCTATGCTGGCGATTGGGTGCGTTATTATTTGGAAAGCTTGGGACTGTCTGATGACGACCGAACATTTTACGAGACGCACACGCGTCCCTTGAGAACTAGAAAGCAGGTAGCGCGAAATATTCTAGAAATCGAGGCTGCCGCACCGTGTGTGCTTAGTTCGCCTGAGGTGGCTGCCATGTTCGAGATCCGAAAGACTTTGATCGCGGATCCCAACTCTCGCTACGAACAACTCTGGAAGGACGTGAAGCGAGCATTGAGGGAAATTGTTCGAGGCAAGACGCGGACAAGCTAGATTGCGGCGGATAGTACAAAATCTAGTGGGCTAGGCGAAACGACGAGGATCGCCTTGGTGAGAAAATCGCGACTCGCGAGGATTTCGACTCTGCTGGGACAATGACTTATTCGTCCAAATCGGGCAGCGTCGATATTCGCGCTGCAGGTGGTCTCGAGCCTCGAGCTTCGGTTTCCACCTCCTGTTCGACAGAGGTTCCGCTTTTTATTCGCCTTCCGAAAGCGGGAACAAGATGCCGTTTCTGTAACCTCTCTCGCACGACTCTCGTGGAGATTTCGGTGCCCTGTCTCGCTAATGACTATTGTCCGCCGGTGCCGTGCCGACGCGTAAAGAGCAGGGGCGCGACTCGTGGCATCGTGCTAATTCCGCTGAGGGAACTACGGGAATTTATCGACTCGCAGCAGGTCCAGGTGACCCCGGGCCCCGAGGCTGGTGGCGACTGCGCGCCCGCGAAAGGTGACCGATGATAAGCGCTAACCCTAATTCAGAGGTGCTTTGCGATGTGCCTCCCGAGAAGCCCAGTGCCGCCGGTGCCCACGGCGTTGAAGAGATATATACCCTTCTGGGTCGCGACGCCGTATTGCTGCCGCTTTCCCGGGGAAACAAGGGCTGCTTTGTTCCGGGATGGCCGAAAACGACGCTCCGCGAAACCAGCTCGCCTAACTATCAGGCAGCGTTGGCGGCCGGCGACGTGGCCGTCCTGCTGGGCAGCGGTGGCGACCGGATTTGCACGATCGATTGCGATAGCGACGAAGCCGCGGAGGCGCTGCTTGCTGCGAACCCGGTGCTTGCTGGAACCTTTCGGACCCGTGGCGCACGTGGCTGTAATTTTTGGGTCCGCGTCGTCGGTGAGATCCCGAAAGGCTGCCCGTTATTCTCTGATGAGAAGCAGGTCGGAGAATGGCGAGCCGATGGAAACGCGACGAAGATTGCCGGGACCCATCCCGATACGGGCGAGCGGTATCAGTGGCTCGTTCGCGCTCCGCTGCTCGAGATCGCGTTTCAGGAAATAATTTGGCCGGCTGGCTGGACCGGCGCCTGTATTAAATCGGACTTCGACCGACTCGTTGATAAATGGGGAATCCCGTTTTCCGCCGGGCGCTCCACCGTAACTCTCTGTCAGCCGTTCTTCGCGGGAAAGTTCGCCTTCGAGAATTGCGTTCTGTTCGAAGCCGACGAGGCGCGGTTCTACCTCTACTCGCTTGAGCGCGGACTCTGGGAGCATGTTACCGAAGCGAAAATCAAGACGCTGGTGCTGGAAGAGCTGATGATCTTTTCCCGGGCTCAGGACGAAAAATTCCGACCGCGGCTGGAGCTCGCACGAACCGACCAGAACGCCGCCAGTATCGCGCGGGTTTTGCGAGGACAGGTTGAGCGGCGTGGTGTGTTCGAGATTCCGCGCAGGCGGGTGCACGTGTTGAACGGTATGATCGAGATTGGTGAAACCGAGATGTGCGTGCGTCCCTTCTCCCCCGAGGACTTCAGCCGTAACCAGGTCCCGGTTGCGTTCGATTCGAAAGCGGACTGCCCGCGATTCATCGATGAACTGCTAAAGCCTGCGCTCGCTGCCGATGATATTCGCCTTCTTCAGAAATGGGTTGGAGGTGTGTTGCTCGGTGGTAACCCCGCCCAGAAGATGCTGATTCAGGAGGGCCTGGCAGGGACCGGGAAAAGCACCGTCGCCGCCGTCGTGGAAATGCTGGTTGGATCCGAAAGCGTAACCCAGCTCCGGACCGAACTATTGCACGAGCGTTTTGAAACCGCGCGGTATGTCGGAAAAAGATTGTTGGCGGGGCGAGACGTGCCGGGCGATTTTCTGAGCCGGCGAGGTGCTTCGACGTTAAAGGTGTTAACCGGGGGCGACCGATTGGACGCCGAAATCAAGGGGAGTATGACCGCGCCGTCGCTGGGCTGCTTCGATGTCATCGTTACCGCGAATAGTCGTTTGCGCGTCCGGTTGGAGGAGGATGCCGGAGCCTGGCACCGCCGCCTTCTTATCCTCAGCTACCGGCGGGCCCAGCCGCCGAAGCCGGTGCCAGACTTTGCGGCGCAGCTGTTTCGTAAGGAGGGTGCGGGGATACTGAATTGGGCGTTAGCCGGCGCCGCCGCGTTGCTAAAAGACTTGGAGGAGTGCGGACGATTCCAGCTCACCGCGGAACAGGAGCGCAGAATTGACGCCCTTCTCGCTGAGTCCGATAGCGTGCGCGCTTTTCTGCGAGCGAACGTGGCGTCGGATGATGGTGCGGATGTAACCACGGATGAACTCTGTGAGGAGTATTCCCGGTATTGCGAAAACTTGGACTGGCGTCCGTTATCGCGCCGGGAAGTTGAGCGGATGTTGCCTGATCTGATGCTCGAATTATTTAACGTGTCGAAGCGTAACGATATTCGCCGAGACGGTAAGTCGCGTAAAGGTTACTCCGGCGTTGGGCCGAAAACGGAGGCGAAGAACGATGCCTCTTGATCTTTCAAAGCTGGAATGTGTTCGGGTCCTCGGAGATCGAACGCACGCCCGTTGCCCAGCCTGCGCCGAATGCGGGGGCGATAAAAAAGGGCAGCACCTTATGATCGACGCCGAGGGCCGCTTCGGCTGTGCGGTTCATGCTAGCGATCCGGAGCACCGCCGTCGTATCTGGACGCTGGCAGGAGGCCGGGCGAGAATACCGCCTTTTGCTATCGCGGTGCGCCCCGTGGTGATTCGGCGAGGTTGGCAGGTCTCGGGCGTCGCGGACAGGGTTTCATCGCTCCGATCCAGGGAGAGACCCGCTCGGCGTAGATCCCCGGACGCTTCGGACGGCACTTTCAACCCTTTTAGGGTATTGGTGAAGTATCCTTATGCGGAGAGTGTAGTGTTTCACCCGTCCGAAAGGTCCGAGACTCCTCCGACCCGAAACCCGACATCATCGCCTCCTGCGAAGCCTGAACCACCGTTGGCCGCAGTGTCAGCGCCCGTGCTGGTCCCGCGCGACGCGCCGTTTGTCGACGGCCAGCGCTACCGATTGGCTGAAGGAACCGAGTTCCGCACCCGGCTTGATCTTTACGTCGCGGATCCGGACGGGCCTTGGATTCGACGGCACAGCGTCTTGATGGCCGCCCCGACGACGACCTCAGCCCCGATAAAGAATAAGACCGAACCGGTCAGCACCACGCTGATTATCGGGGATTCCGTCGAGCGCGGGGAGTGGCGCGATGGCCGTTGGACTCCGACTCGGCGCTTGCCGGATCTTTGCTCTTGTCGCGGCCATTGCTTCTGCCGTCAGAGGCACGGCGATAAACCCGCCACCCAGCTCTGATTCGCGACGTATCAACCCACATTGCCATCACTCACTCCAAATTTTATGACCGGCCCTACTGATTCAGAACGTCAGCGAACCAACCACGCTGTTCGTCTCCGCCACCTCAGCGACTCTCTCTCGTTTCACGGCCTCTGCCGCGTCCTGCGCTGTGGGGGCATCACCCTTGAGTCCGTGGCGCCTGCCGTGGAACGCAAACCGCACGACTTCGCGCTGGAGGCGAACAACGTGGCCCGGACGTTTCAAGAATACGGGCTCGCGAACGACATCGCCAGCTGGGTGGGCTATTGGGACGGGATGAATTACCACATTCCGCTCACCACTGCAGATCAGGCATTCCTGATCGCCCGCCAACGATGGATGCTGTTCTCCAATAGTGATCGAGACGTCCCGCGGAGGCGCTGGCCGGAGCTCCAGCAGTTGACGGCGCGTATCGGGGCGGATGCCTCCAAGGTGGTGATCGCGTATCTGTTCGGCGTCACCACCACCCCGGCCGCGGCATCGGTAGTGGACGCGGTTGTTGACGAGTGCGGTGTGACCAAGGAGCAGTTGTACCGGATTATGGGACCATGCGATCCGAGTAGTCGGGAATACGCTGGCGAAGTGAAACAACGTGGCTGGCCCGGTTCCAAGCGCCGGCAGGGTGGTCGCAGGACAGCGGAGAGCACCCGATGAAGACCAAACCCTTCCCGGCGGAGCCGACCCTGTGCCTTCCGGAAGACGTGGCCGCCGTTGTCACGCCCTCGCTCATCGCCACCGATCTCCCGCGTCGCCTCGCCGCCCCGATCATCGGTGTCGCCAACGCCACGGGCAGCACCGTGGAGACCGCGGCTGCGCTGACTGTCATGCATCTCGCGACCTGGTGCGGGGAACGCAGCGGCGTGTACGCTTTGGACGAGCGGTGGGTGCCTGCGGCGTGCAACCAGCTGCACTGCTTCCCGGACACGACGGTGATGGCACGGGCGCAGTCCCTGTTGACCGACGAATTCGACCGCTTCGAAACACAGCTCCGCCCGTTGATTACCTCCACATGGACGGAGAAGCAGAGGGATGAGCGCCGAATGGTGGCGAGGCTGGACCCGTCGGGCAAAGTGCGCCGGCGGCTGGACGCCATGACGCAGGGCTGGATGACATGGGTGCGGAATCCGGATCAAGCGAGCCTGCGCACCGCCACCCAAAACGCCTACCGCGGCGCTCTCACCACGCTTCTGGACGACGCCTCGCTCTTCGAGGGTTTGCTGGCACCCGTTGCCCCTGACGCCACCCGCCAGTTGTTCGAGACCATCCAGCAGGCGATGGTCGGCGGCCACGTGTTTCCCACCCGCGCACAGCACCAGGCCGAAGAGCTGCTGGAAACCCCGCTGCCCGCCCCGATCAAGTTCAGTCTTATCGCGCACGTGGACCGCGGCCTCGGTGAGCGTCTGGTCAAAAGCCAGGACCCATCGATCTCGAGTTGGTTGCAGCGCTGCGTGGCCTGGGCCCCTGAGGTTGACCTCGCCACCGGGCGGATCCCGGAGTCACCTCGTAGCCTTTGGCACGACGAATGGGCGTTGGTGCAGGAGATGACGACACAGGCCCGGTTGAACGCTAGCGGCACCGTCTATATCACGCCGGCCAGCGCCTCGGTCTTCATGGCGTGGGAACAGGAAGCCCGGGAGTGGCGGGACCGTCTGTCTCCTGCGGAGCGCGCGTTTTTGTCATGGGTGCCGGACCTCCCGTATCGGCTGTTCGTGCCGCTGCGAGTCACCGCCATTTACGGCGACGACAGTTCGGCGGGATTTGCTCGGCTGGCGGTCCACCTCACCCGTCACGTGGCTCGCAACGCGCTCGCCTTGCACCAGCGCTGTCATCCCCAGGTCGTGACGTGCAAGAAAACCCTCTTCGCGGCACGCGTTCAGGACCTGCTGGATCTTGGCGACGCCTGCGAGTCCGAGCTTTCGCCTGCGGAGCACAGCGTATACGTCGCCGCACTACGGTCGGTCAACCGCGCGCCATTGCCGGCGCCGGCAGCTCCGCTGGAAGCAGTCGATCCTCTGGAGCTAGATTCAACGTCCACGGTTTCCATGGCACCTCAGCATGCACATCAAGCAGCTGCGTGAAACCATCGCACCCCGGATGAAACCCGCTCGGATAAATTCTTTGGTTCCAGTCCACGGGCTTCACCTCGGGCTGCGGCGCATCAAAGAAGTCGGGATCCACCGGGCGCTCCACGTTGTTTTGATCCGCGCGTTGCGCCGCGTATTTGCGAGCCACGCGTTTCCACGGGCACTCGATCTGCGTCGCGAAATAGTTGTCGAGCGTCTCGCGAATACCGGCTTCATCGCCCTGCAGCAATTGATTCGGGAGGCGGCTGTCCTCCAGCATTTCGCCAACCACGGTGCCGTTGTCATCGGTCAGCCGGATGCAGTGCGTTACGCGCAGGTCCCCGGGCTCCATGAAGCGGCCCGGAAACGTGACGGTGATCGGCGGCGTCTGAATCTCTGTGCTCATACCGTCGAGCATGCCGGCTCCGGGATCACCGCGCAAGGGAAGGAAACTTTATGATAACACACTCGTTTGGAAACCATCCGTTCCCGCTCGTCGCCTTGCCGCCGGCGTATGAAGCCGCGGTGACCGGGATCGCCGGCAACTACGGCCTGCCCTCAGGGGGCGTGGCGATGACGGTGCTCACGTTCTTCGGCGCCGCGGTTGGCGGCCGGGTGGGGATGGCGTTCGGCACCCGCGACCACAGCCTCAATCTGCCGGTGACGCTGCTGACCTCGCCGCTGGACGAAACCACGGCGTTCTTCGATGAACTCGCTTCGGTCTTTCAGCGGGAAGCAGGATTCCTCGACAGAATGTGTGAGGGTCACCCTGAGCTCCTGCAGGAGGAACGTCGGCTCCGCAACATGCTCAACCAACAGCCGCCGGCCGTGCCGCTCACCGCAAACGAGGCGACGACTGCTCAAGCTCGGCTCATGGAACTCGAGGCGCTGCGCGCGCACCGGTTTCTCGCCGTCGATCAACCCGGGGAGCCGGAGGAGATCTTCGATGGCCACCAGCTTCTCTACGGTCGCTCCAAGCGGATTCACTCCGAGTATCTCGCCGGCGGGAAGGCCGACCGATCGCGGATCGCCACACTTCTGAGAAAAGGATTCTTCGACCCCAAGCATACCCGGCTCGCCGTGTTGATTCAGGCGACCCCGGCGTTGGCAGCGGGAACGGTGTCAGCGTGGCGGGCGGGCGCGCCGTCCTGGCCGATGCTCTTCGCCAACAACACGGGAGCGGGTCGCGCATCGCTGAACGCGGCGGGTTGTGCCGCCGCCATGAAGTTCGTGAAAGCCGCGCTGGACCGGCAGCTCGACCTTCGGGTCACCTGCAAGCCCATCGGTATGGCACTCGGCGAAGCCGCGTTGCCGGCCATCAATGCGTTTACCGCCGAAGTCGCAGGGCTGGGCGGTGAAATCGACCTGCCGGAAGCGTATAGTCATTTCGTCGGCGTCCTAGTGCGGCTCGCCGGTATCCTGGACCTGATGGACGGCAACGAGGAGGGGAAGAAGGCGATCACCGAGACGAGTTGGGGACGCGCGGGCCGGATCACATCGTGGCTGTTGGCGGAGCAGCACGCCTTCGTGAATAGCACGGTGCCCGAACGTCACGGTGAACTCATCGCGCCGAGCGGTGGTGTGCCGCCACGAAAGTATCCGCCCAGCACCGCGAGGGATCCGGTTTACTTCCTGTCGAACCTGGCGCGGTTGCAGCCCACGGGCTGGCGACGGTTTCGGCAGCGGCTGCCCAAACGCTATCCCGGCTTTTGGGAAACGATGCGGGAGCAGCTGATTCACGCCGGAAATATCGACGAAACCGCTGGAATCCTCTCAATTAAGGCGGCACTCGCTGCGTAGTGCGTGATGCAGGACCGCGTATGACCAGTGTAGAACGACAGGACCGCGTAGGATCCTGCGGAAAATCACCGGGCTCGCAAATTTCAGAATCGCGCAACCTAGCCGGCGCCTCTTCGCAAGAGCGACTCAACGTCGGCACCGTCCACCGGGAGCCGGTCGTGATCCCGTACACGGCTACTTCGAATTCGGCGAGGGTTGGGGGCGCCAACCGAGCGCCGGCGGGCCGTAGCGTAAAAAGGACTACGTCTTTCGGGTGCCACCGAGCACAGTGTAACCTGCGGAATTCCTATCGCGCGGGACGGGTAGCCCTGTTCGGCGGTACGTGCCGGACCGGCCATTCTCGGCTTTGTGAGGCAACTGCGCGAATGGCGGATTCACCATGACATTCAGAGCAAGTCGCAAAATCCGCGGAATTGACCATAGCCACGAACCCCGGCTAGGGTCGCGGGGTTCATGCAGGCCGGCAAATCTCGACCCATAACTGTCATGCCCCAATCCGACGCCAGACTCCTTGATAATGACCGAGCAACCGATGGAGCTCCTCCGAAAAAAGGAACTCACTATCAAGAAATAATGTTCAAGTTTTTAAGAGACAAATTCTACAGCCAAGCTCCATTCACGTTCAAGGAATACGCTGAGGTAGCCGGCATCAGTGAAAGGTCCGCTGAGGCCCACATGAGGGCGCAGAATCGAAAGTTCCTGATCAAAGGGCCGGAGGGCAGCTACAGTGTCAGCTTTGTGTTCGGAAAATTCAACACATGGCCCAAGTTCCGCGATAGAGTGGCATACCCATCCGGAAACCTGATTCGGAAATACACATATTCCACAGACCAAGTAGTGATTTTCGATTTTTATATGCCGCTTTCGAACGAAGAGTGTCTCCGGCACACACTCGATGCTCTCTTCTACGAAGACACGATAAAATTCAGGGCAGGATTCATCGAGCCTCGTTCTTTGAGCAAACACTTCCCGAAAAACAGGAATGAGAAAGACAATAAAGGACAGCTAGATCGTTTCTGCAGTTTTGTCGCGAATCAAATTTATGGTTACTCCATCTATCACGTAAATGGTCGCTTTCGCGTAGACGACTTAATGACGCAGAAGGTCGGCAAAGTCGCAGATCGATACCTCGTTGATGAAACGACGGCTGTAGTTCGCTTTATCCTCCCTTGCGAAGGCGATAATAGAAGAGCATCGGAGAAAGTGGCGACACGAACGCGGTGGTGCTTCCATGAGCTATTCGTGAAAGCCGTATTAGAGTTAGTGGACGGGGAGGATCAGGTTTGGCTACTTGAGAGCGGTATGGAACAACGGCTGCACCGGTGGAGTGCACAAGAGCCCCTACTCAGTCCCGGCGGATACCCAAGAAAAGATCAAACTCCGGTGCATGTCATTCAATCGAAGCCGAGCGATGGGTTTGCTTAACCGGCGTCCAGCTGCGGCAGGGGTTCTCCCGGCTGTCAGGAAGGCGAACATAGTGGACTGGCGGAGTGAACAAATGATCAGGCGTTTATTCCACCTTCGCCGGCTTTGCCCCGCCGCGCCGACGGCACCGCGAGCCCAGCGTCGACAAAGAAATGGTCGGTCCACACGCGCTTCTGCTATGCGGCTGTGAGATCGAATCGACTGGATGGATCCACGCGTCGCTGCACCGCGGTCGCCTCGATGGCTTCACGGAAACGCCGCATGGCGGTCAACTCCCAGTTGGCGCGCTCGAAACCGGCTCCCAGGAACCGGCTTAGTTCCGCGCCAAACCGCAACGGGAAACGCGCCTCATGCAAGCGCCAGTTGCCGATGATTCTTTCTTCTGATCTCTTCACCAGTTCGAGAGTGGGCAGGCGATCGCGCTTCAAGTTGTTTACGGCTGGAGAGGCGGGGAGCAGATTCCAGAGATCGTTGCACCGCCATAGCGAGAATGGGATCGCGTGGTCGACATCAAAGACGCGTGGGAGCCGTGCGCCGCTCCATACGCAGGCCAGAGCGGGAGCGGTCTCAAACGTCCGGCGCGCGTCCGCCACTGATCGATCTTCCTCGAGTTCCGCGGTGAGAAGCGTGAGGACCTCGCCGACGGTCAATTCCTGTTTCGACATCCGGCGGGTTTCGACCGCCCATTCCAGCACCACCGCTGGCTCGATCCAAAATCCGAGCTGAACAAATTCACGCCACAATTCAAAGGGCAAGGTCACCAACCGCCGCTGGCTGTCGTAAGTGAAGGTTCCCTTGGCGGCGAAGAATACCGGGCCGTCAAGGATGGCGCGGCGAATCCGTTTGAGCGCCTCGCCAAGTTCGGTGCGGGCGGCACCTATCAAAGCAGCGCCGCTCCATTCGATATTAAAGGCGGGATACCCACCGACGTTGCGATAGCGCTCGACGAGCACGGTGAGGGCGCGGCGAAAGGCGAGGGGCTTGGCCGCGCCGGGCCGTTCCCCATTGGCCCCGGGGATGAACCGACCGGATTCGAAGAGCGGCCAGTAGTAGCGGAGCCACTTTTCCGCGAGGAGATCGAGCGGCAGTCCAACCCGGCCGTCGGCTAGTGGCACCGCGCTGTGCATATTCCGCGCAGCGGCCTCGCTGAGCGCGCGAAGCAGTGCGAGTTTGTAGGTGGCGGACTTGCTCTCGGCGCCGATGATCCGCTGGATGATGTCGAGCGGCGGCAGCGTCACTTGCGAGGGCCATTCAAACACGAAGACATGCCATCTGAGTTCGGCCCGTCCCATTCGGTCCGGAGTTGTCTGCAGGCTCAGCAACTTGAATCCCACGCGCTCGAACAGCAGTTGCGCCGCCTCCGGCGAGGGCTCGTGGAACAGGCGACCTTCCGCGTCGCGACTGGTGACCGGATCGACTTGTCTCCCTGTTGAGACAAAAATAATCGCTCGGCCTGACGGTGCCAGCAGCCGTCGCAGTGCATACACGGCTTCGAACCATTCTTCAGCCGGGACGTGCATGAGCACGGCGGAACAAAGCACGGCAGAAAAGACGCGATCAACAGGCAGGTCACCGGGCAATGAACCGCGGACGATCCGGCCTTGCAGCTGTGGAAATATGGCCTCGGCCTCGGCGGCCAGCGCGGCAGCCGGCTCCAGTCCGTAAACCTCGAATCCTGCCTGCAGGAGTGCGGCCATGTCGCGACCTCCGCCCGGTCCGACGTCCAGAATCGTGCAGCCAGGCCGCAGCCATTTTTGGCAGATTACCAAAGCCGGGGATGAGATGCCGCCGTGTTGCGCAGTCCAATCACGGGCGCGGGCCTCGTAAAATGAGACCGTTTGCGCATCCATGGATCTATCTTCATGATTTAACGCAATCGCCGCAAGCTTCCAGGCTCGGGTCTTGAACCTCGGAGCCTATAATCTTTCGCGCTGCTATTGAATCAGCTCGCAACCTCATTCCAAGGCGTCGTGCGGCGCGGGCTGATATGCGGCTTAGCCGCACTCGCGGGTTCGTTCCGCGTTATGATGACCCTCTCAGATCCAGTTCGAGGAGGCTCAACGTTTTGGGAACGCAATGCACGACAAGTTGCCAATCTCCGGGCCAGTGCGATGGTACCTGAACAAACTACCGCCACACCACTATGTCCAAAATGTTCGCACCCGATCTTACACAACATGCACCGCGCAGCCCCCGGGTTCGCTTGGGCGGCTACGCGCACCTACCCCGCCTGCTCGACAAGGCGCGGGCCTTTGCCACCGGCAAGCACGGCGAATACAACTACAACTGCCCGCTCGACGAGGAGTTCTTTGAATTCACGGGCATCACCAGCAAGGCGTTTCTCGCCGCGGTGAAGACCGGCAAGTCCGACACCGAGATGCTGGCCCGGGTCAACGCTCACTCGAAGCGCATGCCACTGGACGTCGTGGCCTGGTCCACCTGGATGGAGAGCCGGTGCCCGGGAAGCGCTGCGGCCCACGGCCGGTTTCAGGACGTGCTGGCGAAGCTCGCGCCCGAACGGACGGACATCGCCACTTTTTTTGAGCGGCTCGATCTCGATGACTACGTGAGCTTCGGCGGCAGGGGCTGAACAAATTCCGGCTGACATCAGGCGCGGTGCGGCGTACGGTCACGAATTCGCCGGTGTTGGCAGTGCCGAGGGTCCTCAGTGAGATTGCCGCCGTTCGCCCTCAAAGAACTCATGCGACACAGCACGGTGAAGCAGTCGGAAAAATATTACATCGACGCGAGGCACCTTCCGCTCGCGGCGGCGGTGGCGAGTCTGCCCGCGTTTTCAGTGCCGACTGCGTCGAGCCTTGTGGCAGCAGCAAGTTAAGGCTTCGGCGTCACTCAAGCGTGGCTGTGAATTTGTCCCACACACCAGTCCACGTAAAAATGATTTTCAAATAGACGGGCGCAACTTCATCTCCGGTCACCATCACCGTAAAACGGTAAGTCCCGGGCTTGCTCATAAACTCCTCAAATCGAGCTGGAACAAACTCGATACAAGGCACGAACTGCGCGGGGCCGATACTCGCTGCATAAAGGATATCGAAATATTGGTTTACACCCTGCGGGATGTCGAGTGGCGCTAAGTTTTCGTCGCGCGACCGTTTGCATGCCCAAAACAAGGCGAGCGTATCGCTATGAATCGTCTGCTCGAAGTTTCCTGTGCGAGCGCTCCGTTCTTCAATGTTAACTAGATACGCGCGGCAGCGTTTAGCGGTCGTGCCAGTCTTATTGATGACTTTCGCGCGAAGATAAACGGCTTCTCCAACTTTCTTGCCGTTGTTGAACATGCCGGTCGGCGCAATGTAGTCGGAGGTTTGTCCAAAGCTAAGGTGCAGCTCAGCTCGAAAGAGCCAGCGACGAATCGGCTCCGCAAGAACTGCGGTCAATGCACCAAAGAAAAACCCGCTCAGTCCGAGATGGATATTACCAAATACGGCGCAAATGATCCCGGCCAAAACGGTTAAAGCCGCGAGGATTCGAATGACAAGGGACATCGAACTACTTTGGCCGCGGCGATTGAAGACTCAGCCTTCCTTGTTGAGCTTACGAAAGGCATGGCAGAGATAAAACACTGGCCCAAAAACGGGAATCCACACAAGGACAGAGAGCCATGTTAGCCGGTCGATCCCCTCCTCTGAGGTGAGGCAAGAGTAAACAAGGAAAAGCCAAAGGACGAAATAGACGAGCAGAGCGACTCCGGCAAACGTGTCGTGTTTCATCAGCCAGAACTCGAAAGTCAGTAAGGCATTACCCACGTTGCTCAAATTAAGGACTACAGTGAGTCATCTGTCGACCTACATTCGCGGCGCACTCACGGCACTCATTTGGGCACTCAAATGGGGGGCGCAGCGGGTCTGAGTTAGTCGCAGCGGGTCGCAACCGTCCGCAACGGAATATTCTTGCAAATGCCTAGGCGTATCGCAATTAGCCGCACACTGACGCAGTAAGTCATAGTCCTGCGTTGGGGTTAGATGGTTGGGCGGGTGAGATTCGAATCCACCGCCCCAGACACCGGATCTGACTGGCTATCGCTTCACGCTCGTATCCGCCTTGATTCCGCTGGCGACAATCCGGGGCATATCGCCGCGCTCAATATAATGGTGCACCATGATCAAGCCGGTGACGGAGACGTGAGCGCCATCCGTGGCGAGAACCGCGCCGACGGTCTGGGTCGTGATTTCCACCTCGATTGGTTTCTTCTGCCCCTGCGGATTATTGTAGTCCAGGACCCGGCCGGTGGTGTCACCGCCGATTGCGAGAATGCCGGTGTGGAGCACACCGGTGAGGGTGGTCGGGGTAGGCGCGGACGACTGGGCGGCTACCGTATTCAATGCCACGAGGCTCAGGAAAATAAACAGAACGAGTTTCATGATGCGCTGGGTGTATTCTCTATCCAAGGGGTCAGGAAAACGGGAATCAAGGATGGCGGGTCCATCATCCACTATTGGCAATTGCCGCTGCTCTTTGGCCGTCGCGAATCCGCCGGCGTTGACGGTGCCACCCGCAGCCCGGGGCCTCGAATCCACTGGGCTTCCGGGGGGGGGCGTCAGCCGGTCGAAAAAAAAGTTGAATTGCAACAGAAGAGTGAGAGTCTGGAGAAGGTCTCAAACGCCTGAAATAAAATGCCCTTTAGCGAAACTGTAAGATTAGAAGCTAAGCGGCGTTCAGATTTTGAATGTGCTGCATGTCGGCAACCTTTTGTTGAGGTTCATCACATCACCCCCCAAGCTGATGGAGGACCGGATACTCTCGAAAATGCATGCCCACTTTGTGCCCGGTGCCACGATCTTGTTGGAGGAAATCCAGAAAAACGAAGGCAATTACGCGAGATGCGGGATCACCAGTGGGCCGAAAACGAAAAAAAGCGAATGGGGCCGGACGTGAGTGCGATCAACCAAAAGTTGGACGTGTTTTTACAGCAGATACGCGAAACTAGCCAATCACAGGAGGCGTCTCTTCTTTCGGGGCTAAAAGCATTGCTTGTCGAAAGGAACATCCGGGCAAACGTCGCGATTTTTGAGGCTGATTCAATTCCGTCTGCAATCGCGGCGTCGGGTTCCTTTGCTGCAGTTCCGGTAACGTTCGCACAAAAACGTCCGCCAGATTGGCCGAAAGACGCGACTTATACATAGCAAGCACGACATATGTCGCTCAATGACCTTCGCCAGATTACCCCTTATCTTACGATTTTTGGTATTTTTGCCGCCTTATTGGCGTGTATGGATTTTGTCGTCCCCGATTCCGGCAAGGGGCGGATTTTTTGTGGGATCGCCTCAGCGGCACAGATCGCCACCAAACCCTTTTCGTTCGCATATTATGGTTTTGTCACCATCGCCAGTATCTTTCTAACCGTCGCAATCATCTCAATTGCGGGACTAGGCGAAACGAATCTCGCCCGGACATCTGCGCTCGTAGCTGCGAAATCGTCAGGGCCGCTAATTTTCGCACTGGTCCTAAAAATACTGATTTTCGACTATATTCTAGCAATCCAAGCGTTTCTTCTGGTTCGCATACTTGCGACCAAAAACGTCGCGAGATGGTTCCTCGAACGCCCGCCTTTGAGATGGACGTTTATTGTGACCTACATTTCGGCAGACCTTTATTTCACCGGCATCCTCACGGCGGCCTTTCTGAATTGGTGGGAAATCTTCCAGACGCTGCATGCCCCGACACTAGCGGCAAAAGTTCCGAGTGGGCTTGCCTCGAAAGAATGGACACCAATTCAGGCGGCTTTGATGTCTTTCGGTTGTTGTTGTATTTCGTAGGCCACAGGTGAGATCTGACCGAGCGAGCTGTGGCGTCTCGTCGGGTTGTAAAACGTCTCGATATAAT